>CAVYIY010000008.1:0-677964 GCA_963768775.1 Methanomassiliicoccaceae archaeon | reverse complement strand
TAATGTCTTGACTTGGCACAGTTGATTATTTCTTTGTTTATTTCATTCTGTACATATACTGCGCTGTAAATCATAGAATCTATCCACGCGGCATCATGTTTGTATTTAATTGTATAGTTATATGTACCGGTCGTTGTCGGGATTGGAATTCCCGCGGTAGAATCGGGATAAAATTTTCTGAACACATCGAAGAAATCGGTTTCCCCGTTTGAGCCCGGAGGAGATGAATAATGTATTTTTCTTTCAACTGCATTTAGTCTCATTCTGTAGTCCCCGGCGCTTAAAGGCGAATAAATATTCAGTGTTATATCCGCTTTAACCGAATCACCTGCTATTCGTGAATCGACAACAGTGAGCCCGAGCGGAGAGCCTTTACCAAGACGTGCATAATATGGAGTTGACAGCTGAGATTCAGGTGAATAAGGGAACACGTGCAGGTATGTACCGTCCACGTTAAGGTCAGGTACAGCATTGACACTATAATAATTTGTCCTCCAAGTGTTCTGTGTAATATTGAACTGGTACATGGGGTCACCCGAACCGGGCCACCATGTATGATATTTAATTGCCACCAGTGTATCAAAATGACCGGCTATAAAAGCATCAAGATACGGGATTGTTTTCTGCGCATGGCCCACATGAGGAATTTGTATATGCTTCGAACAATACATTTCTCCGTAGTTCCCGGCAGGTAAAGTGTATACTGATTAATCGTGTCATTTGCCCTGTTCTCATCGTTTGATAAGGAAGAAAATGTTTTCAGGTTGTAGCCGGTTGAAGGTGTAACCGTCCAGTTATCGAAAGTCACCTCAACAGATTGACCAATGCTTAGTGAAGTTATTTGCTTTGTGCAAATATAGCTTCCCGGGCTAATCTGCATCGATACATTGAAAGGGGTGGAAATATTTGTTTTCCCGGCATTCGTGAAAGAAACTTTCGGCGTAAGGGAAAAAGACCCGCTGCCGTACAACGAATAGTTGGTATCTTTGGCAACATTGTTTATTGAAATTGCGGCAATATCATAATTGAACTGGTTGCCGATTGAAAAATTATCTATGTACAGGTTATTTCCGTAAGCATTTGTTGTGATAAATTGCACCATGATGTTGTTTATGGATGCATTCCCTGAATCGCTTAACGGAATAAATGAGTAACATAAAAAAAAGAGAGGTAATAATAAATAAGGTATGAATTTATTCATGATGGTAAATGATTTAATTTTTATGATTTAAAAAATAATTGTAATTCATTGACTAAACAATGTAATTATGCGGGTTTACGGGAAATAAATTATTAAAGAATTGGAACTTTAATTAATGAAAAGTTTTTAAATTAAAATAATTTTATTGTTATTAATAGGTTAGACAGAGTTTTTGATTTCGGATAATCGGGGAAATTTAAAGTTCTTAAAAATTATTTTTGGAGCTGCAGATTACATTCTTTAACCAAACGTTCATCATAGAAAATATTTCCGTTGGAATCAACAATCACACCCCTGACTCCGGAAGATTTTAAATATTCCTTATATGCCTCTGTCCCGATGATGAAAAGATATTTTGATAATATGACTGCTTCTTCGGTTGTCGGAGCAAGTGCGCTTGCGCTTTGTGAGAGGGGAGCAGGGTAACCTGTTCTCGGGTCAAAAATGTGATGGTATCTTTTCCCGTCTATGATAACGAATCTTTCATAATCGCCGCTGGTGCCTAATGCAAAATTAGTAAGCTCGAGCGTTGCTATTACTTTGCTTTTATCCCTGGGATGTTCAATCCCTATTACCCATTTGGATGAATCTTGCTTTAAGCCGGAGACATAGAGGTCACCGCCTCCGTTTACCATAAAATTTTTAATTCCTCTATCGAGAAGGATTTTTGATGCCCTGTCAACAGCATATCCCTTTGCGATTCCACCAAGGTCAAGGTTCATTCTTGAATAAGGAAGGAAAACTGTTGTGTCGTTTTCATTTAATACAATCTTTTGGTAATCTACAAATTTTAATAAAGAATCGATTATGTATTTTTGAGGTACGGTGCTTACGGGATGGTCCTGAATTCAAACCCCATAATTCTGAGATTGGTCCTATGGATATGTCAAACAAACCATTGTATTTTTTTGAATATTCTATAGATCTCCTGATAATCGAGAACGTCTCAGTGCTCACTTTGATTGGGTGTTCACCTGCATGGGAATTAATATCGGATATTTCGCTCGATGCTTTATAGGAGCTCATCAGGTTCTCAATCCGCTCAACCTCTTTAAAAGCATAATACATTACTCTTTTACATGAATCTATGCTGGTATGCAGGGCAACAATATCGAACTTTGTACCCATTAAGAATTTTGTTGCGCTTACTTCGAACAGAACATCCTGTGCTCTGACAGGTGATATAATGAGCGGTATTATTAACAGCAGTATGCTGCAGGCTGGTCGTTTCAGGCTCAAATCTATTCTGCCATAATGACTATTTCATTGGGAATGCAAACCAGGTACTCGCCTGATTTTGAAATACTGCCGGATTCAATGCATGTTTTATGTTTACATGATGATTTTGTAACGCTTAAGCTTGCGATCCTTTGATAAAAGCGACAGGTTTCCGTTCGTTCCCTTTATATTGATAGTCCTTGTTGAAACGGAAGGTGCTATTTCTTCAATAATGGTACCATTATGAATAACAAGAAATTTTGAGGCAGCTCCGGAAGGTGTTATCGATGAAAAACGGATTTTCTGCGGATTTTCCACAACTTTCGGAAAATTTAAAGTATTCGAAATTTCTCTTATTTTCTTCGAAACGGTATCACTTGATGTTTTATAATTGATAAGCTTTCCGTTATCAAAATAAATGATATCGCTGTTCTGCGCTCCTTCGATATTATATTCGGAATACTTCACAAGTCCGGACGAGGCAAATTTTTCATTTATCAGTTTTTCAACCAATGGAATAGCATCTTCGGTATTATCCGTAATCAGCTCGATTGAGAAATTTTTAGATGTTTTTTCGCTCGCAAATAATCTGGGTGAGCCAAAATTTGTGATTTTTGCGATAGCCGGTAAAGATAATAATAATGTTCCGGTTTTGATAAAATTTCTTCTGTTCATTTTAAAAAAATTATAATTCTTATAAAAAGTAACGTATTCCAATATTAAATAAATATGCATATAAATGCATGTAACGGCTGAACCAGTCAGGGGAATCGGTATAACGGTGATAAAAACCCACTGTACCGTTGAACTGGATGTTATCATTGTTCAATAGCGGGAAATCGAATTTCTTGCTTCCGTTTATTGTCAGGTTTAATGAAATTTCATTTGAATACCCCGAGTTAAGATAGCTGTCAACGGTCATGTACTGTTCTATCTGTGTATACGTAGGTTTAAAGAAATATGCTCTTGATTGAAAATAATTTCTTAGCTCTACAGGAAAGTGAATAATTTTTGTTAAACATCCTGCTTAACGTGGTTGTCACAGTATGTGATTTTACATCCCATGTATCCCAGTAATAACGGTATCCCAGAAGCAGTGTAGTTGATTTTGAGAGTGAAAAATTCGTTCGTATTCCAAGAGCGCGCCTTATTCTAACATCCGGCTCAATCGGCTCTAATGTATGAAGTGAATCCCCGGTAATCACATGAACAACCTGGTACCCGTCCAGTTGAAAGCCCCTTGATGAGATATAGGAACCATCCAGCTGTGCTATGATATATTTACCCAGTATCTGGGTTAAAGTGGAATTAAATGATAGTGTGTTCCTGTCCCTAGTCCACGTTCTTATCTGCGGAAAAACCTTGTCAAAGCTGCCGAGGAATCCGACTTTTATCTCGGTATTCTTTTTTGCGAACGGGTATGATATGTCTACGGCAAGTGTTTTAGAGGAATAATCGTGTTCTATGCTGTAGCTTGTTGCCAGCGAGAAAAGTCCGGAAAATATCTTTTGGCTTAGCCCGAAACCGAATTCGTTCCTGAGCTCGTCAGGCGTATTATCCCCGCCGCCTATTTTTTTTGTGGTTGCAGACGTAATCCCATCAACCTGAAATGTGCTCTTCATGGAAGCAGCACTTATAATATCAGCAAGGTATCTGCCGTAAATACTGGTTGAGTTACCGAGTTTTTTTGTCAGCTTTACGGACGGGTAAACAACATTAACCCTGAAATTATCAAAGTAGGTGCTGATATTTACGTCAAGCTCGTCTTCGGGTACATCCTGTGAGAATAATAAAGGAACATTAAGAAAGCTCAGAAAGATAAAAATAAATAAAGGTATGAAAACATATTTATTATTATCCACAACCGCATCCTCCGCTTTGAGCTCCATCGCCGCCTTCTGAACCTTCCCTGATATAGAGAAAATGGTTTTCTATCCCTTTAAGTACAGGGTCATCATCAAAAATCATATTTGGATTTGACAGCCGCTCCCGTTCCCAGGGTTGAACAGTCTGACACCCTGAAACCAGCACGGAAGAGATTAATATAAATAATAAAATTGAGGTTATTGCTAACAGTTTCATCTTATTCATTTAATAATTTTTCAATTTCTTCAGAATATTCTTTGGGTGAGTCATTTGTAAAACCTGTCGTTATCTTTCTTATAGTTCCTTTTTTATCTATAAAAAGAGTTGTCGGCATCGCATCGATGTTGTATTTTTTAATGATATTATTTTCGTTATCAAGGATTACTGTAAACGGGAAATCCTGTGTTAATTTATTCCGAAAGCTCTTGAAATTTTCAGGATCGGTATCAACATTTACCGCAACGTATAATCAAGTTTGTATCTTTATTATTGTTGTAATATTCAATGAAATATGGAATTGATTTTTTACACGGAACACACCAGCTTGCCCAGAAATCGAGCAATACAACTTTTCCCTTAAAATCAGATAATTTGACTGAATTATTATTCATATCTTTTCCACGTAAAATCCGGGGCAGTGGTATTGATATCCTGTGATAGCATTACCTTGATTGACAATATTAATAATGTTATTAAAAGAGTCTTCTTCATTTTATATTCTTTCCTTTGATTAAACCTCCTCCGCCACCGTTTTCCCATAATGCTCTATGGCATTGGTAGCAGGAGTTTGCGTATACTAATTGACCGTTTACTTCAGCAAGACCTCCATGCAGGTCACTACCGTGGCATTCGGAACACCCGTCTGCACTTTTGGGGTCAGGTTTGTGAAATGCGCCGCTGATATTATCTGTGTGGTCAGCAGGTACTGTGGTTTTAGATTGCGTCGGGAATATCCCGTCACAGGATGGCAGTGCTATTACCAGAATAACACAGTAAAGGAGATAAAATAAGATAATTTTTACGTTGATAACCTTCAAAATTAAATTTAATTAGAATGCAATACTAATACCGATTTAGTTATTTTTCAATGTAAAAATTACTATAAGCTTTGTTTTGGTTGATTAAAATAAAATTAATATACACCTTGTATAAAAAGAAATGTGTAAATTTTTGTAAAAATTTGTAATTTCTTATTAATTCTTTTTATCGGTAACATTTAAAAGTAATTTTAAATTTAATTAAGAACCTTGTTCATCTGTTTTAGCAGGATTTGCGACAATTCGATTTTTACTACAAAAATGCCGTATTCTGCCCGATAGTACTGGTTTGAATGGTATTTTATTCTGTTGATATTGTATTATTTATTCGTTAAATTTTCACTAGTTAAATAATAGGAAATCTTATTATCTAAGGGGTTAGAGGTAAGTACTATAATGTTTCTTGTTATGCTCCATCTACTAAGTTTAAATACAGGGTAAAATAAAATTTTATCTGACTATATTTTATGATTTTTCCAATACAAGAACAATAACCTTCCCCAAAACTAAATTAAATTAATCATGATAAACATTTTATTAGCAGATGACCATACCCTCTTCAGAGAAGGTATTAAAAAACTATTGGCTGACCAGGCCGATATTAAGATAACAGCAGAAGCTAAAAACACAATAGAAGTGCTGGATATTTGTAAGAAGAAACAGTTCGATGTGGTGCTATTAGATATATCTATGCCGGGTAAAAGCGGACTGGATATTATCAAAGATATAAAAAGGATGAACAAAAAGGCTGCGGTTTTAATACTTACCATGTATGAAGAAGACCGTTTCGCGTTCAGAGCATTCAAAAATGGAGCATCGGGTTATTTAACTAAAGAAAACACAGTACAGGAACTCGTTAAAGCAATCCGAAAAATTATTTCTGGTGGGAAATATATAAGCTCCGATTTTGCCGAAGAGCTGGCGAACGAAATTAAAAAAGAAAACGGAACAGGCAGACCAAGATATCATAAATTATCTGATCGGGAGTTTCAGGTGATGATTATGATAACATCAGGCAAAAAAGTTATTGAGATTGCAAAAGATCTTGATTTAAGTAAATCAACAATTAACACTTATCGTGCCAGGATTCTTGGAGAAACTCGGTTTGCGCGGTAATGTGGATCTTACTCATTACGCAATCGATAATAAACTGATATAATTTACAAATCTTTTGGTTTTTATTGTACTGATCGGAACTTAACCACCCGGTCAAATATATAGGAGTTATAGCTAAATTCATTGAATGTGGATTTAGCTATTTTATTTTAATGATAGGTTATATAAATTTATCAGATTTTTTTCGTTGTTATGATATTTGTTTTGCGTTATTTTTAAAGTGTAATTAATATATTTTTAGCGGAAGTTATTAAAAATCACTTATTGTAGAAAAATCGAATGGAAGAAAACATAAATACAGCTTCAAATTTCATCAGGGACATAATAAATGAAGACCTGAAGGTAAATAAACATAACGGGAAAGTTCATACACGTTTCCCACCCGAGCCGAACGGCTACCTGCATATAGGCCATGCAAAATCGATATGCCTTAATTTTGGTATCGCTCTTGATTACAAAGGGATATGCAACCTTCGTTTTGACGATACAAATCCGGCTAAGGAAGATATTGAATATGTTGATTCAATTCAGGAGGATATTAAATGGCTTGGCTTCGACTGGGAAGACAGGTTGTTTTATGCATCCGATTATTTCGGGAAGATGTATGATTTTGCTCTCCGGCTTATAAAAGAAGGAAAAGCTTTCGTTGATTCATCGAGTGCCGATGAAATAAAGAATATGAGAGGAACACCAACAGAAGCCGGCGTGAACTCGAAATTCCGGAACCGGACAATTGAAGAAAACCTTGAGCTGTTTGAGGGGATGAAAAACGGTAAATTTGCCGATGGGGCACATGTGCTCAGAGCTAAAATCGATATGGCATCTCCAAATATGCATATGCGTGACCCTGTTATTTACAGGATAAAGAAAGCAACCCATCATAATACAGGTGATGTGTGGTGCATATACCCCATGTATGATTATGCGCACCCGATTTCTGACTGGATAGAGGGTATAACACACTCAATCTGTACGCTTGAGTTTGAAATCCACAGACCGTTATACGACTGGTTCCTGATTGCGCTTCATCTTGAAAACCGCCCGCAGCAAATTGAATTTGCGCGGTTGATTTTAAACTATACAGTAATGAGCAAGCGGAAATTATTACAGCTCGTGAAAGAAGGTTATGTATCTGGATGGGATGACCCGCGCATGCCTACTCTTATCGGGATTGCGGAGAAGAGGATATACTCCGGCTTCGATACGTGATTTTTCCGAAAGAGTTGGGGTTGCAAAAAATTATGCAGTAACCGATGTGGGTTTGCTGGAATATTGCGTACGTGAAGATTTAAATCTCCACGCCCCGCGGGTTATGGCTGTTCTGAATCCTTTGAAGGTTGTGATTACCAATTACCCGGATGATAAAATTGAATTTCTGGAATCAGAAATAAATCCCGAAGACACTGCATCAGGGAAAAGAACAGTTCCGTTTTCTAAAACCATTTATATTGATGCGGAGGATTTCAAAGAAGTCCCCCCAAAGAAATATCACCGTTTGTATCCCGGTAATGAAGTGCGGTTAAAAAGCGCATATATTATTAAATGCGAGGAAGCAATAAAAAATGATAAAGGTGAAATTATAGAATTGCATTGTACATATGACCCTGAGACTAAAAGCGGCTCATCAAGCACACGCAGCGTTAAAGGTACTATTCATTGGGTTTCCGCTCAGCATGCAATAAATGCAGAAGTGAGGCTGTACGACCGTTTATTCACCGTTGAAGACCCGGATGCAGATACCGATAAAGATTTTAAGGAGTTTATTAACCCCCACTCACTTGATATTTTAAATGATTGTCTGGTTGAGCCGTCGCTTGCATCTGCAAAATCCGGAGATAAATTCCAGTTCATAAGGCACGGATATTTTTGTGTTGACCCGCTATCAACTGAAAATAAGCTTGTGTTCAACCGCACAGTTTCCTTACGCGATACATGGGCAAAGATAGAAAAGAAACAAAAATAAATTTTAATGATAGTAACTTCAGTTTGGGAAGTATATGAATGAACCGGTACCGTTTCAACGGTTTTATGTTAAGCCGGATTTTTATTCCAGCCGGCTTTTCTAATTAACAAAAACATCTGTCCCCGTGTGTGCGCCTCATGTTCTAGTATATGATAAATTATCCATTTCTTTGAGCGCTCCCTTTTGTTTCCTTCGTATTCCCATTTAATAATATCCTCAAGCTCATTATCTTTAATGGTTGAAACATAGGATAAAAAGTTATTCCTTGTTGTTTTTAAGACATCAAGATATTCATTAATTTCGATTGGAGCTTTTGGAGGGTCATAATCGGGACCGCAATCATACCATTTACTGTAATAGCTTCGTTTTTTTATATCATCAGGTTCCTGCTTTCCCGAAATTGTCTGAAGCCATCCTATATCGGCTTCACCCAGGTGCATTAAATAAGCTCCGATGGGGAATTCGCCTTCAATCGGAGGTGTGAATAATTGCTCTTTTGTCAGGTGCTCAACTCCGGCCAGAGTAACTCTCCTTACATCTTCGAGCATCCATTTTAACAAAGAAATTTGTGCTTGTTCTTGTTTTGAATTCATTTTATGTGGTTTGTTGAAAAGTAAATATAATGAATAAAGTTTGAGAGGGAATTCTATTGATCAGTATACTATATTTTTCTTGCTATTGTTAGTGAGTTCGCATAACTGCGTTTTATTCTGTTATCAAACTTGTTGTATATCAATCGCCAGATTTCATTTACGAATTTAATTCTTTTCTCACGCGGGAGAGCTATTTTTTCCGAATCTGTGAAGAGTAAATCACAGTATTCATCCGCACTATACACAATTGTACATGGAAAACATTTAAAATAAGTCAATTCAAATAATTTTGAATCAATCTCATATGGTTTGACTTCATTTAATTTTTTTAGTCTGAACGCTTTGTCGGGGTCGCTTTTCCAGTACTTATTATAAATAGGCTGGCTTGCTTCGAAGAAATCATCTCCTTCACCCGATATTTGCTGACCGTTAATTATTGCAAGATTGCCACCGGATTTTAATATTTGATGTGTCTTGATGAACTTTGATTCCGGTTTCAGCCAGTGGAAAGATGTGGCTGCATAGACCAGGTCGTAATATTCGTTAGGGAGTTCTGTATCTTCAAATGCTCCGGTTATAACATTTGCATCGGGATAATTTTTCAGCTTTGTTTTCAATATCTCTGCGAGGTTATTGCCAATCTCTATTGCAGTGATATTAAAGCCGTGTTTTGCAAGTGACATTGTTGCCTGACCGTGTTCCGGGACCGATTTCAAGCAGCTTCGAATCTGTGTTTAATTTTGTTTCTTTAATAAGCTCTTCTATTAACAATTCCGGGCAAGCAGGGCGCGCTTTATCATATAAGTAAGCAAATTCGTTGAATGTCAACCGCAATGATAGGTCTTTTTCATAATGCAAATTTAAAAAATGAAATATAAGATATAACTCCAAAAATTGGTCTTATGTGTAGCACAACCTTCAGGTTGCGGGAAGTTACGGATTGAAAAAATACTGCCCATTGCTTTTGCCTTGGATTGAGAATCAAGTGGACGTTAAATAACTTGTTCAAACGGTTTATAGTCTGACTAAATACTATTATTTAATTAAATTTTTCTTTTAATAAAATAATTTAAAAATCAATTTGAATTATTGAATGAACAATATAAGTAAGAAAAAAGAACTGTCCCCAAAACAATCTGAAGAACTGCCTTATCTCATTGAAATCCCGTTTTGAGAAGAATATGCACCGCCATAAAGGTCTTGACTGGGCTAAAATACAATCAAAGCTGGAAGCCAGACTCCAAGAAACTTTGGTCGCTCAACGAAATGGAACGGACCGGAAGCGAACCGGATGCAGTTGGTCAGGATAAAAAGACACATGAATATATTTTTTGTGATTGTTCCGTGGAAAGTCCAAAAGACCGCAGGAGTCTTTGTTACGACCGTGAAGCGCTGGATTCAGGAAAGAAAATAAACCAAAAAACAGTGCAATTGATATGGCAGCCGGTATGGGTATTGAGATTTTAACCGAAGAACAATACCGGGATCTGCAGAAGCTTGGTGAATTAACTTGAAAACATCGAGCTGGGTGAAAACACCTTCCGATATCAGAAAACTTGGCGGGGCTATCTTCTGCGATCGACGCTACAGCACGTCTTTTTATATCACAACGGGGCAGAATCCTATTATGCTGTGCGTGGTTTCAGGGGAATGTTAAGGGTGTAAATTTTTTTCGTGATTGTCAGTTAGGATTTCTCTTGCTGGAGGGGGATTGAGCATGACTGCTCTGAAAATATTAAAGACACCCAGTATTTCTTCTAAGTGCCTTATTTTATTTGCGGAACCGACGAGACTCGAACTCGCGACCTTCTGCGTGACAGGCAGACGTTCTAACCAAACTGAACTACGGCTCCAAATTTACTAAGATTACAAATTTAATAAAATTATGGTATTTATTCAATTAAGATATTAACATAGGACAATGGAGCATTTCACTGAAAATTCCACGGAATTTGTTATCTCCGGAATCTACTTCAAATAAAATAATTTTTAAACTTAATCAGAAATGCTCCATTGCCCGGATTATAACAAAAAGGCACTCGGAACATCAAGTGTCTTTAATGTTTTCAGAGTAGGCGATAACAATCAATTACTTATAGTCAATGTTAGTGGCTGTTCTTCATTTATTCAACCCTATTGCCATTTTATAGGCCATTGCAGCGTCGGGAAGCGGTGTTAAGGTATCTAATAAAATATTGTAAGTCCCTTTTTCAGACAGTTCGTCAGCAACTTTTTTAATCAAAGCTAAAGTAGCTTTCATCAAACCTGAACCAAGACTTAAACGGGCAACACCTAAATCCTGCAGTTCACGTACGGATGGCGGTATTCCTCCCCCAATCCCAGGGTTTGCAAGAATATTGATTGGGGCATTAATTTCCTTAACCAATGTTGAAATCGTTTCTTTTTCCCATACAGGTTGTACAAATATGCAGTCGGCACCAGCTTCCCGGTATTTATTGCCACGCTTAATTGATTCAGATAATTTTTCCCGTGGCGAACCTGACGAAGTATAAAATGAATCCGTTCTTGCATTAATTACCAAATGAAAGCCCAGTGAATCTGATAATGCACGAATGGCTGATATTCTTTCACAAAATTCCATCTCGTCAATTAATATTGGATTTAAATCAATACTGTCTTCAATGTTTATTCCAACAATTCCTGTTGCAATTATCTTTTTAACAGAATCAATTATTTCATTTAGATTATTTCCATATCCGGCTTCTATATCCACAGTTACCGGAACTTGTACTCCATTTACGATTCCCGTAATAGTTTCAATCATTTCTGACAATTGTATTACCTGGCAGTCAGGATACCCTAAAGAGGCAGCTATTCCCATACTTGTTGTTGCGATTGCTTTATAGCCGCTTGCTTCTATTAATTTAGAACTTCCGATGTCCCACGAGTTTAACAGAACCAGAATTTCTTTGTCTTGATGATATTTCAAGAACAGTTCGGCTTTTTCTTTTTGAATACTTGAAACCATAATATGGTCCTTTTTTAATGTTTAATATGAATACATCTGACTTCTCATTGAATAGCCACTAACGTGTAAATATTGAGGTAATTATTTACTATTAATTAAAATGTTGTTAGTTTATTCAGTTACGATTTGGCTTCGGTTTATTTTAATATACATAGAAAATTAACCTTTTGAAAAGAAAACAGTAAAGGTCCAGATTAAGTAAAATACAATTATTTACTTTAAATGAGAATTGTTAAAACCACTAGCACTCAGAAAGTCGTCCCGATTGAATCGGGAAGTCTCGTCAGGAACCGCAAAAAAACCCACCGTTGAAAATTGGTGGGTTTTCTTTATTTTTTTGGTGGTTCAAGTCATCCCCAAATTATTATTTGCTGTCCCCGAATTTTTCATTATCTTTCTCTAAATATTTTATTTAACACTTTGATTGAATCACAAAATAACGATTTCTTTTGGTCAAACGAACCTGAACCACACGTGCAAAGACGCAAGGAAATCATCCAAAAACACCCGGAAATCAAACAATTGATTGGGCATGACAGCATGCAGGGGCTAGCAACTATTGGTCTGGTCATTATTGCAATTTGCCTTATCAATATTTGTCTCAAGATACGTATCCAATCCTTCGTTTTCTTTGCGATAGTTATATATTTTTGGTGCAACAATTAATCATTCTTTATTTCTTGCAATTCACGAAATAACACATAACCTTGTTTTCAAGAAAACCATAAGCAACAACTGGCTTTCTTTATTTGCCAATTTACCGATAGTATTTCCATATGCTATGTCGTTTAAGATTTATCATGCTATGCATCACCGTGACCAGGGAAAGGACGGAATCGATGTCGATATTCCCAGCCGTCCGCGAAGCGAAAATATTCCGCGGATTTATAGGTAAATTCATCTGGGCTTTTAACCAGATATTATTTTATGCCCTTCGTCCCGTATTGGTTCACCCGATAAAACTTAACAAATGGCAGGTAACCAACTTGATTATTCAAGTTGTTGTGATGTCGGTTTATATTTATTTCGTCGGTTGGATAGGGCTTTTGTATCTTTTACTATGTGATTTCTTTGCGGGAGCTTGCATCCCATGTCCGGGCATTTTATTTCCGAGCACTATGTATTCAATGAAGGGCAGGAGACTTATTCATATTACGGACCGTTGAATAAGCTTGCATTCAATGTCGGATACCACAATGAACATCATGATTTCCCCGGAGTCCCCGGAAGCAGGTTGCCAAAACTGCGAAAGATTGCACCTGAATTTTACGATTCGCTCTTTGTTCATAAGTCGTGGACGATGGTTCTCATAAAATTTATCGGTAAATCATCAGTGAGCTTATATTCTCGTGTAAAACGGGCATAGATTCTCCCCTTTACCTAAAGGGGAGTACCCGTAGGGGGAGGGGTTTATTTAATCTGGAAATCCGGATGTCCTGTTTGCCATAGACAGAACGCCATAAAATCTGCTTCCTGTTTAAACGATACAAGCTTATCTTCCGAAAAATGTCCTGAATTATAATCCACTCTCAATAACACAGGCATGCCCGATGTCGAAGAAAATTGCAATGCTGCTGCAAATTTCCCCGGTTCCCACGGGAGCGACCCTCGGGTCATTTATACCGGTATTGCACAAAACTGCGGGATACTTCACCCCATCCTTTACATGGCTTAAAGCATCCATTTCAATCATCGCTTTGCATTCTTCCTCGTTTTTCACTGTGCCGAATTCCCTTGTATTATTAGGACCGTTAGGACTCTCTTCGGCTCTGAGTACATTGACTACTCCGACGTTGCATATTGCTGCAGCAAAAAGGTCGGGTCGTTCGGTGATTGCGCTGACCGATTAAAATTCCCCCTGCGCTTGTTCCTTCACCGAACAGGTGTGTGTTACTTGTATACTTTTCATTAATCAAGTATTCAGCGCATGAGATAAAATCTTTCCAGGTATTCGGTTTGGTTGTCTTAAATCCTCCAAGGTACCAGCCATTCCCTTTTTCGCCTCCGCCTCTTACATGGGCGTATGCAATTATTACACCGTGCTGTATAAGGTCAAGGTTGATGAATGAGAAAAATGGAGTTATTGAGCTGCCGTATGCTCCATATCCGGATAAGTAGCAAATGTTGTTTCCGTCAAGCTTTGTGCTTTTATCCATTATTATGGATAGGGGAACCAGCGTGCCGTCATAGCCGGGTACCTCGACTTCCCGTGCAATCAGTGTTTCCTCGCCCGGAAAATCTATTGATGTATTAAAAACGCTTAAGGCTGTTTTGTTATCCGATGCATTGTAATCATAACGTTTTGTCGGAGTTGTCCAGTAGGTTGTTGTCAGGATGCAATTATCGTCATAAATGTCGTATGGAGCTGCGCTTATCGCATTCGGAATATCCACATCGGATAATGCTCCGTTTTTAAACCTGTATTTCATTACATGTGAATTAATTCCGTCGGAATACCCTATGTACATGTAATTCTCCGAGCGCGTGATATACTCGATATGGTCTTTCGCTTCTGCGACAACAACGCGTGATTTTGATAAGTCCGGATTTTCTTCAGGTATTGCCAGAATTTTTGAGTTTGGCGTATTCATATCTGTTGTATAATAGATACTGTCATTAGCGAAAACAAATCCTGTAACTTCATCATCTTTTGCAAATAATTTTATCCAGTTTGTATGTTTTGATTCGAGCTCTGAAGCGGGAGCATAAAAACAAATTAGCTGGTGCTGGACACCTCCGCGAAAAGCCAGAATATATTTACGGTCGTCCGAATAACCGACAAAGAGCAGGTCTTCGGGTTGTATTTTAAGTTCGGGATATTTTTTACCTGAAAAGATTATTTTATCTTCAGCGGGGTCTGTTCCCGGCTCATGAATTTTTACCACTGTGTTAAGCAGTAAATCCTGCGAGCTTGTATTTCCGCTTTTTTGAGATGTGTAAATAAAAGCCGAATTATCATCCAGCCAGTCGCTCACCCCGAACCAGCTCGGGAATATTGATTCGTTATATAATTTTTTTGTATCCACGTCCAATATCAGAATCCTTGCCTGTTCCGAACCCGCTTCCGATAAACCCAGAGCCAGCCTCTTCCCGTCATTGGATGGTTTGTAATATTGTATCGAATAAACTTTGCCGGGTTTGAATTTCAAAGGGTCATATAATAAAGTCTCATTCCCGTTCAATCCGTCTCTGATAATACAGCTTGAAAACATTTTCTCCTTTAAGCTCTTTTAAATAAAAATAACGTGCGTTATGTTGTGCCTTATTTATCCATTCTCTTTGAATATTACTTGATTATAGCGAGTCCTCAATGAATCAAGGTGAAGGAATTCGTTGTAACAACACTGTCTCTTCCGGGAATTTTATCAATTATGTTTTGTGAATAATCCCCCTGATTCTTAAACCATTGCTGAACATCAGGGTCTTGCATATTTTCAAGCCAGCGGTAGTTATCAGTGATTTTTGTTCCGTAATAATCGTCTACAGTTGGAGTCCTTTTGGTTGCCGGATAAGATGATACACTGTATTGAGCATTTATATTAATTGTCAGAGTAATTAAAAACAGAATGGATATGATATTTTTCATTATAAAAAGATTATAAAATTTTGTTGAATAAAGCGAAATTTAATGACTTATTCAAAGATTTTCAAATTTAACAGGATATCTTTCAATACATTTAAGTTCTCAAAAATGAGAAAAGGATGAAAGAATTCATTATAATGTACTAAATAAAATTACACTTTTAAGGTATATCTTAAAATCGTAAATATTGGTAACTTAAATACAAGGAATTGGAGTTTAGTTAAATTATAGAGATGTTTCTTTTTCGCCTGATATAGCAAATTGGCATCTTTGAAAGCTATTTATTGACCAATATTATTCTTCACTTAATTTTTCGAATGCTTTCCGGAAATTAACCTTTAAACACAGATTTTGGCACTTAAATTGCAGTAATCTCTACTAGAAGACAACTAATTTAATTTGACTGAATATTTATGAATTTTAAAATATAACGATGAAGATCTCCCTGAAATTATTAATAATTGATGATTCTCCTGAAGTAACTTATTCCATAGTAGATCAATTGCAGAAAGGAGAATTTGAACCTTTATGGCTTAGGATAGATAATAAGGAAGAGTTCGAACCCGTTGCAAAAAAGCAAACGTGGGACCTTGTATTTGCAACAATGAGTCTGATATCACGCAACGATGATTTCAATTTAGAACATATCAGGAAAATATTGCCCGATACTCCGCTATTATCCTCATATCCGAAGTTGTGAATGAAAAGATTGTGACCGACGCAATAAGATCGGAAGCAATTGATTTTGTTAACATTCATAATATAGCCAGATTAATATTCATCATAAAAAAAGCTTTAAAAGATATAGAGCTCAAAAGAGAACGGACTCAAAACCCGGGAGGAATTAAGCAGAAGAACTCTTGAAATATCCGTTTGTATAAAGCAGGGATAACGCTCGGGAACTCATCTTGACCTCCTTACATCTGCTACAAATACTTATGAGATCGTAAAGCAGTTTACGGGTGTGACATGTTTGTAGTTTCCACCTTTAACGAAGCCGATAATCTGATAAGATGTGAGTTTATGGTTACAGGAAGGGAGCTCTATGATGTATCAACATTACCGCCTCTTACTTTATATAATGCCTGAAGGGATTGGAACTCAAAGTGATGTTATAAAGTCAGGAAAATCATTGCTCATACCGGATTTCGCACCCACAATTAAGAAGAGCAAGCGGAAATTTTTCGTCGATTCCAAAGGCAAAGTTTATCGATGAGACGCCTCAGAAAAGGAGACCTTGAAAAATCCGCCCTTAATGGTTCCGATTAAATACAATAATAAGTGATTGGGGTTATCCAGGTGTTAAGTACAAATCTAAATGCTTATAATGAACATCATCTTAAATTTACGAAGCATTCACCCCGCAGATTGCCGCGGCTGTTGTGAATGCAAAGCTTTATGAGCAGGCTCAGAAAGAAATCGAGGAAAGAAAGAAAGCCGAAAAAGCTCTTTTGTTAACACAATTTTCTGTAGATAAAGCCGCTGATGCAATAACCTGGGTAAATATGGATGGTAAGTTTACAGATGTTAACGAAGCTGCCTGCAATTTGTTTGGCACAAATAAAGCTGATTTCCTTAATCTGCATGTATGGGATTTTGATATTTCTTCAACTAAAAAAACATGGTCTGCTTTTCTGAAAAAATTAAAGGAAATGGGGATTGACCTTGGAGAAACGGTAAAAAAAGCCGGATGGAAAATTTATCCCGATAGAAATCCTTGCAAATTATCTTGTCTTCGAAAACAATGAATATATAGTTGCTTTCACACGTGATATAAGCGAAAGAAAGAACGTTGAATCGCGCTCCGGAATAAATCTGCTGAAATTGAATCACTCTATCAGAGTGGTGTTAAACTCGGAAATTCCCTTGACCTGAACACGATATTTAAAAATACACAGGAAATTATTGAAAGCAGAATCCCGTGTAATGATTTTGTTGTGTCTTCATTTGATCCGGCAAGCAATTTAATTTCCTGCGCTTATGCCACCCATGACGGATTTTTTGTTGATGTGAAAAATTTTCCTAAAATCCCTCTGGAACCTGAAGGCAAAGGTACACAAAGCCGGGTTATTCGCGACGGTAAATCGAGGTTAATGAATAATTATCTGGCTGAACTAAAAAACAGCAACACAAGATTTACATATTCTGAAAAAGGGATTTTGGATGATATACATCCGGAAGAATCTGAAATTATTAATTCTGCCTTACTTGTAGCATTAAAAATAAAAAATGAAGTTATAGGTGTGCTTCAGATAATGAGCATTAAAAAAAATGCTTATACAGATAACGATTTGAAGTTTCTTGAAGCATTATCCCCCCAGATTGCTGTAGCTATGCAAAACGCAATACTTTATCAGCAGGCTCAAAGCGAGATTGCAGAAAGAAAAAAAGTATTGCTCGCGTTTCAGATTTCCGAACATAAATACAGGCAGCTGTTCCGAATCAATCCCGAATCCTGTTCTTATTGTTGAACGAAAAACCCTGGAATATTACAACGTAAATGAAGCAGCAATATAAAAATTACGGATATTCATATGAAGAATTCCTGAGCCTTAAGCTGACCGATATAAGACCTAAAGAGGATGTTCCGAAATTGCTCAAGCTTTTAAGGGAGACTCGTTCCATATATAAGACAGAATCCCGCCACCTGAAGAAAGATGGAAGTTTGATGTAATGCCGAGATAACAAGCTATCCGATGATTTATGATGGGAATGAAGTCCTGATAGTTTTGTAAATGATGTGACGGAAAAAAGAGCAGCTCAGGAAGAGATTAACAAAACAAAGGTACAGTTACAGAATATTTTTGATAACCTTGATAATGTGATATGGTCGTGCGGATCTGGAAATTAGAAAACTCTTACAAATTTCCCCGTCTTGTGAAAAAGTATTCGGCAGAACACAGAAAGAATTTTTTGATAATTTCAATTTATGGTTCGATATAATTCACCCTGAAGATAAATCTAAGGTTAAGCTTCACGAACATCTCACCTCAAATGAAAACGCTTACTCGGACAAATACAGGATTGTTTTTAAAAATGGTGAAATCCGCTGGATTGAAAATAATATTAATGTATACAGGGATGATATGGGAATAATCATCCGGCTTGATGGTATCACTACTGATGTTACGGACAGGAAAATATCAGAAGAAGCACTTGTGATAAGTGAAGAAAGGTTTAAACAATTATCTGAAAATGCAGGGGAATGGATTTGGGAAGTTAATCCCGAAGGGCTTTATACTTATTCCAGCCCTATCGTCGAAGGTATATTGGGGTATAAGCCTGAAGAAATTGTCGGTAAAAAATATTTTTATGATTTATTTGAACCTAAATCGAAGGATGCTTTAAAAAACGCTGCTTTACAGGTTTTTTCGGAAAAACAACCCATAAAGAATCTATTAAACACTAATGTACATAAATCCGGAAGATTGGTCGTTCTGGAAACAAATGGTGTTCCGATTACTGGATAAAGATGGAAATTTGCTTGGTTATCGCGGAGCTGATACTGATGTTACGGAAAAAATAAAGATTCAGGAAGCCCTTAAAGACAGTGAAGAGCGTTACAATGCCCTTTTCGACCGTTCGTTTGATATTGTATTTATTCACGACTTTGAAGGAAATTTTGTTGATTGCAATAAGACCGGTCTGGAATTATTCGGATATACGAGAGATGATATACCGAACGTTAACTTTACCGACCTGCTGGAAGGTGAATATCTTGCTAAAGTATATTGTTGCTCTGGAGGAGCTGTTGAAAACAGGTTCTCAAAAAGAACCGCTCGAGTTTTATGCAAAAAGCAAAGATGGTAGATACTTTTATATTGAAACAAAAAGCTCCCTGATAATGAAGGATGGAAACCCTTATGCCGTTCAGGGAATAGCCCGTGACATTACCGAACGAAAAAAAATTCAGAATAAATTATTAGAAAATGAAAGATTTTTGGATAGTATTATCGAGAATATTCCGGATGCACTTTTTGTAAAAGATGCCATTGAGCACCGGTTTTTAAAGGTTAATAAAGCAGCGCAGGATATGTTTGGATTTTCAAAAGAAGAACTCATCGGGAAAAATGATTATGATTTCTTTTCCAAAAGAAAATGCCGATTTTTATGTCGACAAGGATAATGAAGTCCTTCAAAGTAAAAAACTGCAGGATATCCCTGAAGAAAAAATAAAAACAGGGAACATGGGTGAAAGGATTTTGCATACAAAAAAAATCCCTGTCTGCGATTCGATGGGAATCCCCAGTATCTCCTTGGTATTTCAGAAGATATAACGGAAAGAAAAAGAACTGAGAATGAGCTGCGTAAACTATCCCGTGCAGTCCAGCAAAGTTCTTCCTCTGTAATTATCACCGATAAAAAAGGAAATATAGAATACGTTAATCCGCAATTTACAAAGGTCACAGGTTATAACTACAATGAAGTTATAGGGAAAAACCCCCGCATTAAGAAATCCGGGAAAACGGAATTTTCCAAATATGAGGAGCTCTGGAAAACTATAACTTACACGGAAACGAGTGGAAAGGCGAGCTGTTAAATAAAAACAAAAAAGGTGATTTCTTCTGGGAAAATGTATCCATATCACCGGTTAAAAACGAAAATGGGGAAATCACTCATTATCTTGGTATTCTGGATGATATTACCGAAAAGAAACTAAAAGACGAACAGCTTAAAGATTCGTTAAAAGAAAAAGAAATTATGTTAAGGGAAATTCACCACCGGGTAAAAAATAATTTACAGATAATTTCCAGTCTCTTTAAAGCTGCAATCCACTTATATTAAAGACCCCAAAATTATTGAGTATTTTAATGTAAGCCAGAACCGGATTCGCTCTATGGCACTCATCCATCAACAGCTGTACAGGTCTCGAAAACCTTAATAATATCAATTTCCAGGAATATTTATCAGCTCTCTCAAAAGACATTATGAATATTTATTCTCACAGGGATAAACATATTGATGATTAATATTAATGCAAGGAATATTTATTTCGGAATCGATACGGCAATCCCGTGCGGTTTGCTGGTTTGCGAGTTAATGTCAAATTCTTTAAAGCATGCGTTTCCTGGCAAAAAGAGAGGGGTAATTTCAATTTTGATTTCATCGATTGACAATGGTAATTATAACCTGTCTTTCCGCGATGATGGGGTCGGTTTGCCGAAGGACTTTAATTTCAAACAACCGGATTCTTTAGGGACCGAACTTATCCAGTCCCTGGTGGAACAGCTCGACGGGACAGTAGAAATAAATAATGAAATCGGAACAGAATATAATATAAATTTTACCGAGCTGTCTTACAAAAAAAGAATTTAAAATTATAAAACTAATTTTATAGCTCTTTACATTACAGATTCAAGCTCCGATAAACATATGTCAATATGCCCTTCATCAATAATGAGCGGCGGTAAAAATCGTAGGACATTTTGATTTGTACAGTTTATTAGTATTCCTCTTTCTCTCATTTGAGCGACTGCTGTATCGCCATTTTGTTTTAATTCCATTCCCAGCATCAGCCCTTTTCCCCTGACTTCATTTATCTTTTCAGGATACTTTTTCTGTAATTCTAATAGCCCCGATTTTAAAATATTCCCTGTCTTTTCCGCATTTTCTATCAATTTATTTTCCGAGATTTCCTGCAAAACGGCAATACCGGCAGCGCAGGCTACCGGGTTTCCTCCGAATGTTGTTCCGTGCATACCGGGCTCTAAAATATCTGCTATCTTTTCCGCTCCAAGAATTGCACCCAGCGGCAACCCTCCTCCAATCGGTTTTGCTATAACTACAATATCGGGTTTCACTTTAAAATGTTGAAAACTAAAGAATTTTCCTGTCCTTCCAATACCGCTCTGAATTTCATCCGCTATAAGCAGAAACCCGTATTTTTGCTGAAGTGAATGTATTTCATTTACAAAATCATTGTGAGGCTTCCTGTATCCCGCCTTCACCCTGAATAAATTCAAGAATTAAAGCGCATGTCGTTTCTTCAACAGATTTTTTTAGCTGTTCGATATTATTGTATTCAATAATTTCGATATTATCAAGAAAAGGACCAAATCCATCTTTGTATCCCTTTTTATCCATTAATGAAAGAGCGCCGAATGTCCTGCCGTGAAATGAATTTGTAAAAGAAATGATTTTCCTTTTCCTGGTGTTGTTTCCCCATTTCCGTGCTATTTTTATTGCACCTTCAACAGATTCTGTTCCGCTGTTTGTAAAAAAAACTTTTTTGAAATCAGTGTTTTTTACAAGAAGCTCTGCAAGCTCAATCTGGGGTGTTTGCAAAAAATAATTTGATAAATGTATGTATTTCCCGCTTTGTTTATTTATCGCATCGATAATTCGTTTATTCCCGTAGCCCAGCGCATTGACTGCTAAACCTCCAAACATGTCGAGGTAACGTTTTCCGTCTTTGGAAAAAAGATAAACACCTTCTCCGTACTCTATTTCAAGCGGGAGGCGTTTATATGTATGGAATAAATATTCTTTTTCTTTTTCTGCTAAGCCCATCAATGACTCATTTCCTTCATTACTTTATATATCTTCTCGGACTGAAGCATAAATATTTCAAGCTTTGATTGTGTTATCTGTGGAAACGGGTTACCGTCCGATTCTATATATAAAAAGGGGAGTGTAGTTATGGAATTCGGGTATCCGTTCTTCTTTAAATTTCCCGTGTTTATATTTCCCTTCCAAGCGTCATCTCTTCATTTAAGTATTGCTTCCGACAGCCGGCTTGGCATACAGTTGAACGGACCGATGGAAACAACACCGCAGGAATGGTCAAGTACTTCGCGCTTAATGCAAGCCCGGTGGTCAATATGCTTTCACCGACCAGATGTTCCGAAACCAGATTCTTTCCCGTAGTCAACCGTTTTCTCAATATCTATCATATCCCGCCGTAAGAGATCATTTTGTTGAAGAACTTTGTGATGTCATGATGTACTATATGGATACCCTTAATCGCTTTAAAGTATCTCCAGAAGAATTTTCAAAAGCTTATGTTAAAAAATTTGAACATAATATGAAAAGAGACTACGAAAAGCAATATGCTGCGAAGTAACAATTTTTCGCTCCCACAGTAGTCCTTTGATGAAATTCATTTGATTTAGCAAAAAAAACTTTTTCTAAGGCACGACAACAAATCTCTTACCCTAATAGTAATTTAAAATAGTTTTTAACCCTATACCTATTTGTTTTCTCATCCTTTATTATAAGCCCCTTAGCATTTAATCTCTTTAACTGAGTAGAAATAACCCCTGAATCTGAATAAAGCAATTTAGTTATTTCAGCTACATTTATATTTTCATTTTGAACCATAACCCTCAGTATTGACCTAACTTGCGGGCTTAATTCATTATTAAATGCAGTTTCAAAATACTTTTTAAAGGCGTGCAATAAACTATCCCTGCTTTTATTTCCTAAAGCTAATAAACTTAACATTTCTATAAAACGCGGATTTCCCTCGCTATAGCAATATATAGTATCTATAGTTTCCTTATTTACATTAGTCACTAAAGCTTTTACCACTTTTTCTGTTTCTTCATAAGATAATTCTCTTAATTCTATTATCTTTAGTTGTCCAAAAAATGCTTTATCATATGCAAATAGCTTTCTTTTATACTCCTCATCAAGAGTTAGTATTATAAACAGATTGTCCAATTCTTGATATTTATTTCTTATGTAAGACAATACTTCACTCTTACTTGATGCTAAATAATGACAATCATCTATAGCTAAAACATATTTCTTATTGGACATTTCTATATAAGCAAAGAGACTATCCGCATAAGCCTTCCATTCCTTTGTTTCAAGAGGATAATAGTCAAGTTCCTGTGCTATATTCTTAAAAAAATGATATGAATTTGCTATACTATTAGCTTTAATGTTAATAAAAGAGAACTCATCTCCAAATTTATTGCAGATAAGCTTTAATAATGCGGTCTTGCCCATACCTTTTTGACTCAACTAAAGCTGCGGAAGTTTTATGTCCATTTTTAAAAGCTTCAAGCATGGTTTCTATTAGCCTCAATTCTTTAATATGTGAACTACTTATAAGTGAAATATTTGTTTCCATTGAACCGCAAGCTCCTTTATACTTTGTGCATCTTTTCTAGGATGCCATATAAAATACTTTAAAAAAGGATAGGCTAAAGAATAATTGCTGCCATTAAGCTCTATATACTGCTGTTCTTCCAAATCCCTAAGTGCTTCATCGAGTTCTTCCTTTGGCAATTCACTTTCTATTGATTCTATATTTAAAGTTTCGTTATTATATAATTTAAATATCAGTGATTTATACTTTTCAAAGTCATCTCCAAGCGCCTCTTCAGATAATAACTCCCTGCATATAGACTGTTTATCTTGAAGTATGTTTTCTTTAAATATATCCATAAATTTTTGCTCTAGAGTTTCCATATTTATGGGGTTGCCATAGAATATATAATATTTTAGTTCAAAGGTCAAATCCCCACCTAGTATTTGAATTATACTTGGATAACCTTTCGATATAAAATAAATCATTTCAGCTAATCCATCTAATATTTCATCTGTAAAAAATTCATTTTCATATATTGTTTCTCTTTTAAAATTTGGTATTAAAAGTTTATTTTTAGTTGCCTCTTTATCGAATCCTTTTATGGGCATTCTCATAAAATTCCGCCTCCATAATTGGAATACTTCAGATTTAATATTTCTTAAAATCAAGAAAAAATTTTGAGAACCACATAATACAAAAACAGGTGTGTCTGGATTACTCAGCTCTACATTTAAAAAATTAAGAAATTCAAGCCTGACATCATTAGTATCTTTTAATTTTCTTACAAATCCCATTTCATCAAGAAATAAAACAAATTTTAATTCTCTATATTTTCTAAGAAGCTTAAATACATTGGTTCCGCATTCCTTCCAACTACCCTTGCATAAATTAAATACATCTTGAATATCTACAGTAATTTTTCCCTTATCATCAACTGAGCCCTTCATCTTTGTTGGATTAAATCCTATATTCCTAAACATACAGCTTAATTTTTCTCTAGTATTTGATGTAAGTGGCAGATGTTCTAATATTTCATTTCTAAGTCTCATAAAAAATTCATCTACCGTTGCTATATCTAAAAGCTGTACATAAATTGGCGTATATCCCTTATCCTTAAGTTCTGCTTGAACCTTTAATAAAAGGCTGCTCTTTCCAATTCTCCTTGGTGCACTTACTTCAATATGTGGTTTATCTCCTACATTATATGTTCGTGTTTCGATTTCTGATATAAGTTTAAATATATCTTTTGTTCTATTTACAAAATCCTCGCCCCTTACAGGCGGTCCATATACAAAAGCCACACGCTTACACCTCCACATATTATTTACATATTTAAACAGTATTATACTACGTTTATATTTGCTTATCAATATTTATAGCTAACAAAAATGTTACGTATCGCATTTGTTAGTTTTTTTATCATAGATATACTATTAACACTTTGAAGATTTATTAGAGCGATTTAATTTTATTTGTATATTCGCTTTTTAATAGTGAGCAAATAGCTAAATCATTTCTTTCACCAGACTCTTTGTCTATTCTCCTACACCTTAAAATTCCATCCTGTTTCATCCCTATTTTCTGCAATAACTTTCCAGACGCCTTATTTGTAATATTATATTTAGCCTCAACCATATAAAAACCTTCATGAGAAAATAAGTAATCTAATACTTTTTTCAAAGCCTCTACAGCATAACCCTTATGCCACCAAAAAGAGCCAAGCATATAAGCAATTTCACATGTTTCTAAAGCTTCAAACGGAACACTTGCAGAGATATTACCAATTACCTCTCCAGTTTCTTTCACTTCTATAGCCCATATATATGCGCATTTATTTTCATATGATTGAATCCACTGATTTATTACGTTTTCTGTATCACTTTCGCTTTTATGTGGATAATAAGCAATATATTTAGAAGAATTAAAATCAGATGCCCAATTAATAAAACTTTGCTCTATATCACTAGTAGTAAATCTACGTAATCTTAATCTATCCGTCTCCAGCAACACTGTTCCATTATTTTTCATTATAAGCATTGCGACATCCATGCCCTGGGCGACAGGGCAGTCTCCGATGTTTTGGCTATCTTCGAGGAAGTGCAGAAGGAATGCAAGGTGAAAGACCCGCGCTTCAAGATCAGCCACTGTTTCCTTCTGGACAAGGCAGCGATCAAGAAATTCAAGGAGCTCAACGTGATCGCAAATGTCCAACCGGTCTTCCTCATGAAGGCGCAGAACTGGATTCCGAAATTGGTCGGCCCGGAAAGGGAAAAGACGGCCCATGTGTACCGATCGCTGATGGATGCAGGGGTGCATATGGCAAACGGCACCGATTCACCAATCGAGCCAGAGAACCCGATGATGGATCTTTATGCCGCCACGGTCAGGAAGGATCCCAATGGCATTCCAGAGGGAGGATGGCATCCAGAGCAGAAGATTCCCATGGAACAGGCAATCAAAATGGGGACTATCGAAGGAGCTTACGCTACTGGCGAAGAAGACAAAATGGGCTCGATCGAGGTGGGGAAGCTCGCCGATTTGACCATGCTAACTGAGGACCCGTTCAAGGTACCAGGAGATGAGGTTAAGAACATCAAAGCCCTTATGACCATCGTGGGAGGAGAAGTTGTTTGGTCAGCAAAGGCCAAATGATGAGAAATGACTGTAATCTTTTTTCAGGAGGAGAAAGAGAGGATAAGTTAAGCAAAGAGGGGTGAAAAATGGCAGGAGAACTAGTGTTAGGGCTACCAGCACTTTATATTGCTGGTGTGCTGGTTGTGAATCTATTAGTGATGATGGGTAAAGGGGACCCGAAGGATGCGGCCATATTTAACTTCCTGGTCGGATTCTTGGCGACTATAACCGCTCTGTTCAATTGGTTCATTGGGGGAAGCCCAACGGCCGCTGCACAAGCGCTACTGTTCGCCTTTACCTATTGGTGGCTCGGGTGGAACTGGTACACTGGCCGTCAGGATGCTAGAGCATTCGGCTGGTACTGCTTGTTCGTGGCGATCAACACCATACCGTTCGGCTACTACACGTTCAATGCGAATCTGCCGATCCTCGGCGTCAACTGGATATTGTGGGGCCTGGCATGGTTTATGTTCTGGGTAATCCTCGGCATTCAGAAGGCCAAATACTTCAAGGTCATGCTGGCCGTTACCTGGATCGCAACCCTAGTGCTATGGGTAAGCGCCCTCGGCTGGTTGATCGGGTGGTTCGACTTCGGCAAGTTCATCGGATTCCCGTAAGCCGATGACCGCGACCGATAAACAACCAAAACCCTTTCCTTTTCATTTCTTTTGAGATACCAAGGAGACTACATGCCGGAACGGCACGAATTAACCTCATATTAAAGGGGATTCATCGTGGCAACGAACGTGAAATGGTTCGTCTCAGGAATTGCAGAGGGCATGATAACACGGGTGCAGAAGGCCCAGATGATGTTCTGCGACCCCGACCTTTAATGGATTGTTCGGCGATATGGTAAGGTAGATGGAAAAAATCAAGTTATGCGAGATCTGCGGGAAAGAGGTAGTCAAAGGACGAGACAAATATCTGAACATTCTCAACCGGTATTATCACGATGACTGCCTAAAGAAAGAAAAGGAAACGGTGAAGGATCTCACGCCAACATTCTCCCAGGATCAGGTCTCAAGAATGACATTCGATGAAAAGCTTGTCTATCTTGACGAGCGGCTCAGGAATCTGACCTCGAAATACAATGTTCCAGAAGAGGAGATCAAGGAAGCTAGACTAATCTTGCGTCAACTTTCCGAGCAATACGGAGCAGCGGCCAAAGCTCAAGAAAGAAGCAATAAGCCGTCATCGAGTTGAGACCATTATCATCGCGCGGGCAAACCCTGGTATCGAATCCAACCATACGGTCATCGGAAATCTATAAAGCGAGGTAGTTCGCAGTCTCTTCCAATCCTTTGCGACGCTTCAGGAGTTTGGCTAGCCTATGTCCAGATTCAAATGCAATGTCTGTCATGTTTTCGAGTATGATGACGCCAAAGGCGATCTCCAGAACGGGATCAAGCCTGGATCCAAGCCCCAGGACCTGGACAACGACTGGCGATGCTGGGTCTGCGGAGCAAACAGAGACCACTTGATGACGGTGGTGGAGAGGACCCCCGAGGAACTCAAGAAGGAGATCACCTGCCCGATATGCGGTAACATCCATTCATTCGCGGCCTACCTCCAGGAACAGGAAATGGTAACCTATCAAGCACCTTGGCGCCGCAAGAGCGACGAAACCGAGATTCACATGGCCGAGATCGAGAAGATCTCGCAGACCAACAAATCATTGAATGAACCGATGCGGACCAAGGTTCCGGTGATCTCCTGGGACGACATCCTGATTCTCGGCGCTCAACTGGCCGCCATCCCCTTGAATAAGGACGAGGCGGTGAACACCAGGACTGTCATTGGTCCCAGCGCCAAGCGGCCGTTGGTCATCGAAACCCCTTTGTTCGTGACCCACATGTCATTCGGCTCCCTGTCCATGGAAGTCGAGATAGCGCTCGCGAAGGGGAGTGCGGCGGTCGACACAGCGGTCGGGTCGGGCGAGGGAGGGTGCGTTGAAGAGATTATGGAGAATGCGGGCAAGTATATCTTCGAGTATGTGCCGAACAAGTACAGCGTCACCGAGTCTAATCTCCGGCGCGCCAGCGCCGTCGAGATCAAGATAGGCCAGTCGGCGAAACCGGGCATGGGGGGACACCTCCCGGGGGCGAAGGTCACCGCGGAGATATCCAAGATTAGGAATAAGCCGGAGGGGCAGGAGATCATCAGTCCCGCTCACTTCCCCGAGATCAAGGACAGGGCGGGTCTGAAGAAGACGGTCGATTGGCTGCGCACCACCTCCGATGGAAGGCCGATCGGCATCAAGTTGGCTGCAGGAAAGATCGAGGACGACATGATGATGGCGCTCTCCGCCGAGCCGGACTTCATCACCATCGATGGTAGGCCTGGGTCGACCGGTTCTGCCCTGAAGTTCGTGAAGGACTCCACCAGCGTGCCCACGATATTCGCCCTCCACCGTGCCCGCAGGCTGCTTGACCGGGAGAGGGCGGAGAATGTCTCCCTGGTGATCACCGGAGGCCTGAGGATCTCATCTGATTTCGCCAAGGCGTTGGCCATGGGCGCGGACGCGGTGGCGATCGGAAACGCTGCCCTCATCGCCTGCGGATGCCAACAATACCGATTATGCGACACCGACAAATGCCCGCTGGGAATAACCACTCAGGACCCGAAGCTCAGGGCGCGCCTGATCATAGACTATTCGGCCAAGAGGCTGGAGAACTTCCTCCGGGTCTCGACCGAGGAGCTGAAGGAGTTCGCCAGGCTCACCGGGCATGATGACGTGCATAAGATGAGCAACGAGGACTTGTGCACGGTGAACTCCGAGATATCTGAGTACACGAACATCAGGCATGCGTGATGTCAAGGGACCGTGGCATCTGGAACCATGGTCGATTCCGATTCAACAAACGATGATGCAAAGCCATAATATCGGCCAGGCAGGCTCAACTGATGCGAGCATTGCATGATGGATCGATATCGAGGGGCGCATGGATGGTTCTCGAAGGACGGGGAGAGGTTCACATATAATGTCATCGTGCACAGCGATGGAAGCGTTGAGAGACGCATGTCGAGCTGTCCCTTGCGGATTCCGGAGATTACTTCCACACCCATTGTCAGAAAAAGAGCTGGATTTTCTGGACCAGGAAAGGCCAGAGGTCGTGATAATCGGGGCAGGGTTCAAGGGAATGATGCAACTGACGCCTCGTGCTAGGGACAAGTTGAGCGGATATCGGGTCTTCGCGCTGACGACGGACAAAGCAATCGAAATGATGAATCGAGAAGAAAGGTGGTTCGCAGCGATATTGCATCTGACCTGCTGAAAATGGATTCGGCAATGAGCATCATGCAAAGTCAAGCTTATGAACTCCGGGCACCAATTGAATTCGGGAGAGACCATGAAGTGCCCTATCTGCGGAAACGAGATGGAATCCGGATTCGCGATGCTCAGCAACGGCAGCATCCTGAGGTGGTACAAGGAGGCGAAGGACCTGCACGAGTACGTCCAGCGGGGAGGCGAGGTGATGATCTACGGGGGATTTGGCCCCAGGCTGATGTACCTAGATGCCCACAGATGCCTCAAGGATGGCGTTATCACCATCGTCATGACCTCCACCAGCAACCATAGCGATGCGGAAAGCCCGAAGGCCGATAGTGGATTGGAGGATGAGAAACGGCCTCCAGAGCCATGATTCCTGCCAAAATGGACCGGTCGCGCCCCGAGCGAGATTGGTACGCGCCTACGGCGAGTCTTTCACCGCTCCATCCTGCATGGACCTGAAAAATGGTGGAATGCCCAATTAATCGATTACTTAATGAGAAGATATGGAGTGGGGAAAACACTTCACCTCACTGACTGAAAGTACTGGCGATCATGGTTAGCGCAGAACCATGACAAAGAGAGGGAACGCGCTAGGCAAACCATCCTCCGCCGTCTGCTTATCAGCCGATATTACTTGCTCTTCTTGCCTCGGCTGACCCTCTTCGCCTTATTGACCCTTTCCTTCCATTTGAAAAGCTGGAATGGGATAAGCGTTTCCGTCCTAACCACGTACTTCAGTAGCCTGATTTTCAAGATCCGGTTGTCGATATCGTCGATCGTTCCGCTGAACGTGATGATGAAATCAAAGGAACCGTGCACGAAGTCAATCTTGTCAACCAACGGATCCCGTATCAACCCCATTGACACGACCTCATCTGCAAAATCCTGCTCCTTCCCAGGTTGGATGGCCACGAGCACATAGACATGGTTGGTGTTGTCGTCCATGAAGTTCCCTCAAATATCATTGTCATCGGGGGGTTCATATTGATTACGGCGTATCGAGGAATTCAGGAACCAATTCCTCCGAAGCGGCTTCAATGTCGTTTCGAATTGGACGAACTCTCTGATTACTGGCATAGCAATTCCATTTCCCTTTTGATTGGAACTAAAAGATAGTAATCTGGATAAGCCAGATGGTACGGGCGTCGGGATTTAGAACCTGTCCGAGTCATACATTCATTCTCTAATTTCAATTCCTTAGGATTGCATCAAACCTTTTCTTTGCTTTTTCTAGTCGCAATTGGTTTAGTCAAATGGGGCAATATCAGAACCACCAGCCCTCAAAGTGGTCTGCATCAACTATTTCTTCCCCCGAAGATCATCCAGCATCTGTCGATACTGCTCCTCAGTTATTTCGCCCCGGGTGTACTTCGCTTCCAAGGCCTTCTCCGGCTCCTTCTCAAACAGATATGATTTACTTTGATAGTATTGTTGGGAGAAATTATATCGCGGATATCCAAAGCCAGCATATGCTATTATCCGGACGATCACCAAGAAGATTAACACTGTTAAAAATACACCAATTGCCCAAGAGGGAGGGTAACCCGCCATCAGGATGATCACAATTAAGATTGCCGCAATGACGAATGCAGCGATCAGTAATGCTGGAACCAATATCCTGACCGCTTTCGGCGTGCTTTCATCCATGCGTTTGCCTTGGAACATCTCCTATTTATGATAGATGATTAAGTTCCGGGTCTGTCCGTCCGATAACTGTTAGATCAATGATTGAATGGAAATCCCAATCCTCACCGCATCCCGCCACAACAAGCAGTTTGATATTTATTTTTGAGATTTCCCAGGCTTATGCCCCACGAGACATCTTGTGAAATCAAGTGCGCAGTATGCGACCAATGGGCCAATGCGCAGATTCAATTTGATGCGGCAGAGGTCCTTTTCACTTCCATACTGATTGGAACAGCAGTTCGCTGTAATTGGTGCGGAGAAGACGTGCAATATCGAAAATATGCGATTTTATGAGCGAATGGATGGGTCGAGCATGGGAACATAGATTGAAGGAAAAGATGCAATCAAGAGCAAAGTGAAAAAGAAGGAAAATGGTTTCAGCTCAATAGACGCACGAAAGGCCGTTATTGAATCTTATTAGCGACTTACTGGATATGTGATGTTGCCAGTCCGGGCAGACCCACCACAGCCACGTCTAGTAATACGAGAATTCTTTTTCAATATGCGGGATATCATTATTAGCCCGCTCGAAAATTCCCAGGCGATGGAAAAGAAGCGCTACGAGAGTCCTCTCTTCACACTGGGGATGTTCATCATCATAGTACTTGGCTTCTTGGCGTGCGCATTGGACCCAACCGATATTGCGGGAAGTAATGGCAAGGTCATTAGGGTCGAATCGCTCTCGGGCATTAACCTGGCACTTTTTATAGTGGGCTTAGGAATGATCCTGCTAGGCGGGGTCATCAGGTTAGTGGCCATCGCCACATTGAAGAGTAACTTCTCCGGCGCCCTTCGCATCCGAGAGGGGCACACGCTCGTCAAGACCGGTATTTACAAGTGGGTCCGCCACCCAGCCTATCTTGGAGCCATCGTGCTCTTCCTAGGCATCCCAGTAATGCTTTCCAGCTTGCTCGGCTTCCTGGTGATGCTACTGCTCGTCCCCTACCTACTGCACCGGACCAAGCTTGAGGAGAAGATGCTCATCGAACGGTTCGGGGCCGAGTATGAAGATTACATAAAGCATAGCAAGCGTCTCATCCCGTTCGTGTACTGAGGTGAGAGCAAAGTCCAGAATCGTGAGGGATCATTTTTCGATAGTGTATACTACCCCCGAAACCAATGGTGCGGGGGTATAGTATAACTTATGAAAACCGGACTCCCCCAGTCTCGCAATATCAGCTTGACCACAAAACCATTTATGAGCATCAAGGAATGCGGTGAGGTTCGGGCTCTGAGAGGCGGCCTGTACTTCATTCACCTACGATTGGCTTGAATGAAACTACAATAAGTGATAGGCAAAGCGGTGTGAATCAGGACATAGAAGATGAACCTGCTAATACGCATGATTCAATAGCAACATGGATTTATTTTGAATCATATTGTTACACGACGGATTGGTGGGTGAATGTGGGGTCAGACGGATGTTATGTGGTCAAAGAGGGAGAAGAAGATAATAGCCACAATTTTCGTCTGTCTAATGACCGCATTGTTTGCTGGGATAACTGTCTGGTCAATAAATGGACAATTTACTACGGTTCATAATTTTGACAACGGCTATGGAAGTTTTGTCACCACAGCACCTATAGATCCTACTATTCAAGGGCTGTTGACTTTCTTGACGATTGGTCTGTTCTTCATTTCATTGTTCTTATTGATCTCGCTTCAAATCGACAGACTCAAAACAAAACCATGAATGGACATGGTGATGCGGTGAGGTTCGGGCTTGAAAGGTGGTGAGTCTGTCCGAGACCGCCCATCATTGAAGCCAGATGACAAAGAACGAAATTCAATCTTTCGATATGAAGCAGAGCATAGCTCGACGGACTTCATTCTTTTCCTTATTCTCATGAGCAATGAGTTATCGCGAAGCAAAGGCCACTCAAATATTCCAATTAAATGTTTAGGGTACCCTAACATTTTAATATTAGGGCACCCTTAACTTCGATAGCGAGCTAATGTCCCAGGAACAGGTGGATGAGTATCTGGAGGCCATTTTCGATTTGGTCGGGGCGAACGGAACGGCCAAGACCACCGAGATTGCCAGCAGTCTCCATGTATCGCCTGCGAGCGTCAGTGAGGCGCTCCAGAGTTTGGCAGGAAAGAAGTTAGTCGCTTACGAGCCGTACGCCGGAGCAAAGCTCACCGATGAAGGCATGGAGATTGTCACAAGACTCAAACGGAGGCATCGGTTGCTCGAGGTCTTCCTCTTCGACGTGCTCAAGATCGACCCGGCTAAGGTCCACGCCGAGGCGTGTCGGATGGAGCACTATATGTCGGATGAGACCGCCGACGCGCTCTGTCGATGGCTTGAGGCCCCTGCACGTTCACCCCATGACAAGCTTATTGCCCCGTGCCAGAAGTCTGTCGGGAGCTGTCAGCAATGCGAACGAGCCGATATTACCAGGCTAACACGCACCTCAGGAGAGAAAGGGATCATCCCGGTGACCGACCTCGAGCCTGACGGAGAAGCTGAGATCGCATTCATCCGGGGGAACCAGAAGGTCGTCCAGCGGCTTTGCGATCTCGGTCTCACCCTGAAAACCAGGGTGAAACTGGTCCGGAAGGCGCCGAGGCACGGACCGGTGGAACTGCTCGTTAGGAGGACTACGCTAGCCATCGCCAGTGATATCGCCGACAACATCTTCGTCACCAGAGTGGAGGCATAGTATGGCAGGCTGCGAGGCCTGCCCCCAACACTCATCCAGACCAGTGGCGATTAAGGACGCCGACACCGTAATCGCCCTGGCCGGGAACGCCAACGTGGGCAAGAGCGTGATATTTAATCAACTCACCGGCGTGGATCAGATCATCGGCAATTGGCCTGGCAAGACCGTTGAGAGGGCGGTGGGCCTGCTGCAGCACAAGGGTCGGAGGATCGAGATTGTCGATTTACCTGGCATTTACTCCTTCTCCACCTATTCCATGGAGGAGGTAGTCTCTCGCGACTTCATCGCATTGGAAAGGCCGGACGCCGTGATCAACGTCATCGACGCCAACGCTCTAGAGCGGAACCTTTTCTTCACCATCCAATTGATGGAGTTCGGCGCCCCCATGGTCATCGCCTTGAACCAGACGGACCTCTTGCAGAAACGGGGCATGATCATCGACGTCCCGAAATTGGAGCAGAGGATCGGGCTTCCCGTGATCTCAATGATAGCCATCAAGGGCAAGGGAATAGCCGAGCTTACCGAGAAGATCCTTGAAGTTGCGGATAAGAAGGCAAAGCCGCCTGTGGCAAAATACGGGAAGGAGGTCGAGGAGAGGATGGACAAGCTCCTTCCCTTGCTCCGTAATGTTATGACTGGGTATCCGGCGAGATGGGTGGCGATCAAGCTCTTGGAAAGGGACCGGGAATTCTCGGAGCTGGTGGCTCGGACGAATAACGAAATAGTCACCATCAGTGGCCGGCTGGCGAAGGAGCTGGAGGAGATTCACGGAGAACCGTCTGGCGTTGTCATCACTGCTGAACGCTATCAGCTGGTGGACCGCATAGCCAGCGAAATCATGACTCAGACCAACCAGGTCGAATTAAGCGAAAAGAAGAGCTGGTCGGATAAGCTAGACTCGATTGCCCTGCATCCTGTGCTGGGATACTTGATGGTGGTGGCGGTCATTGGCGGCCTGCTCGTCTGGACATTCTTATTTGGCTCCCAGATTTCCGCCCTGATACAGGATTTCTTGACCGGTATCGAGCGGTACGAACCAGTGATCTCAGGACCGGTGTGGAGCATCCTTTGGAATGGGGCCTTCACCGGCTTCGTGGCCGGGGTGACTCTGATAATTCCTTACGTGCTCCCGTTCTATCTTATCCTCGCGGTGATAGAGGACTCCGGTTACCTCACCAGGATCTCGTTCATGTTAGACAAGGGCATGCACAAGATCGGTTTGCACGGGAAAGCGATCATCCCCCTCATCCTGGGATACGGGTGCAATGTGCCGGCGTGCTATGCGTGCCGGATAATGGAGACGCGCAAGCAGAAGCTAATCAGCACCGTTCTGGTGACGCTCGTCCCTTGCACCGCCCGGACGGTGGTCATCCTCGGACTAGTGGCGGCATTCGTCAACATTTGGTGGGCCCTGGCCCTCTATGCCTTTGACATCGTCTTAATTTTGGTGGTGGGCAGAATCGCGTACAAAATAATCCCTGGTGAATCGGCTGGCCTCATCATGGAGATGTCAAAGTATCACATCCCCTCTTTGCGGGTGGTAGTGAAGCAGACCTGGGCACGCACCAAGTCCCTGCTGTGGGTCGTCTTCCCAGCGTACATCATCGGGAGCGCGGCGCTGCAAGCCCTATACTCGTTTGGAGTGCTGGACCCCATAAACGCCGTTCTAAACCCCATAACCGTGTGGTGGCTGGGCCTGCCTGCGGCAGCCGGCATCCTCCTCATCTTCGGAGTTGTCCGGAAGGAATTGACCATACTGATGTTGGCGGTCATCTTTCAGACCACTAACTTCGCTTTGGTCATGACCCCGCTTCAGCTGATCGTTTTGGCACTGGTGAGCATGATCTATATTCCCTGCATAGCAGTGATAATCACCCTAGTCAAGGAGTATGGATGGAAGAACGCGGTCATGATCGCGGCGGCCGAGGTCGGCATAGCCATACTCATTGGAGGAATAGCGTTCAGATTGGGAACACTTCTGACGTGAGGTCTGGACACGACCTGAGTTATGAAGGTGGCCCACTCTTCCAACGTTGGAAATCGGCCGCTTGGCAACGTATATCTTCGTTCGAAGGCAGTACAATCGGAAGAAAGCGAAAGTGGAACTAAGGTAGAAGGGCAAAAAAGGGAAAAGGGAACAAAACCCGAATCGCCTGATTGGTAACAAAGGAGAACGGAAGGATTGGAGTACGTACTCTTTTTCCCCCTTTTGCGACCACTTAAGACTCCCGAACAAGCTCCACGAGAAGGCAGTGTGCGTCGGTGAATCGTTTACGAGAATCCGTCTCTTGCCGAGACGGACTCGGGATGAATGAAAAATGACGAAAAATGACCCCGTCTAGTCCGTCTCACCCCTCTTCTCTGCTTGGGAACGGAAAAGACGGACTATACGGAATATCTGGCTCCGTCTCATAACAAAGTCCGTCTTTTCACGGATTCTTTACATGATATGCAAAGACGGACGAAGGATCTCATAGCAAGCTCCGTAATTCGGATCCAAAGAGAGCGGGCTTGCAATTCGAACGTGGGAACGCTTTCGCATTTCCGTCGAACAGAATAGACCGTGCCGGAGGATAGGGCATCGACCGCCGTCGAACATTCCCGGAGAACACGATCCGGGCAAGAAGCATCGGCTTAGCGGGGGAGAGACGGTCGATACTTGAAGGAACAACCGAACTTAAGCGCACGCTCGCAAAGAGCTTGTTCGCCTGCCGTGCATAATGACCGAGCTATACTCGTCGTGATCTTACCTCTTCTCGGACGCCGTGGAGCCTCTCAGGCCTCTCAAAGGGATGCGCATGATGCCCCTAATGAGGCGAGTACCGGAACGTTCCTGAGGGCCTGGGGAAGGCTTATACGACTTCCCGTCGTGATCGGCTTGCTCTTCGAGCTGCCTCTCGGACCCAGAACGCTGATGACTGCGTCCGCCCCGTTAACCGCTCGCTCGATCCCTTCCTGGTCCGTCAGCTCTCCGTGAATGACCGTCAAGCGCTCATGCTTCTGCTCAAGTTTGGATGGATTGCGAACGTATGCGACGACCTGGTCTCCGGCTTCAAGCGCCCGCCTGACCAATTGCTTGCCTGTCTCCCCCGTCGCTCCGAAGATTGTTATTCTCATTTTGTTCCTCCTTAACTGCCCTGGTCGCTTCTTCACTCGGTCAAGCCCGAGGGTTCGCTGCATTGCAAGACGTGCGCGTCTAGGAAATAGGGTTGTTCATCATTTTCAAGATTGCATCGATGTTAAAGTGCGTCTTGCAGGCTTCGGCAAGTCTCTCGAAAGAACGTTCTTTTGCCTCATGTGTGCTCACCTGCTCCTTTTGCGGCAGTCCTGCCCTTTGGCGGACCATGTTAAGCCAGCGATTCCTGAACAGGTCATTGTGAAAGATGTTATGCATGTAGCAGCCTATGATGTGCCCATTATTCTGGACTGCACCATCGAAACCATCTTGGATTTGCATGAAGTCTTCCGCAGGGCCCGTTCTCGTCGTTCGCCCTAGATGGATCTCATAGCCGTTGACGGCGATATCCTGGAATCCATTGCAGACGAGACGCCCTTCAACGCGGAGTACCCTCTTTTCCGCCTCGAAACAAGTCCTGACCGGCAGGATCCCGAGGCCTGGCACCTCGCCCCCGGCTTCCCGGTCGACACCTGCCTCGTCGGAGATGCCCTCTCCCAGCATCTGGTATCCGCCGCAAATGCCGAAGACGATGCCTCCTTTTCCGGCATAATCGCCGATAGCCTGGTCCATTCCATTCTTGCGCAGCTCTCCAAGGTCGTCTATCGTGGACTTGGTGCCAGGGATGATGACGGCGTCCGGCCTTCCGAACTCCCGGGCATGGTGCACAACCCTTAAGCGGACATCAGGTTCGTAGATGAAAGGCTCAACATCGGTATTGTTGGAGACTCGCGCTAGTCCGACGATCGCGATGTCCAGCAATTCACCGGTCTTGCACCCATTCAGCCTTGAGGTGCTCTGCGCATCTTCCGCCTCGATGTTGACATCGTCAAGGTAGGGCAGCACGCCGATCACCGGTATGCCAGTGTAATGCTCGAACCAGTCGAGCCCGTCCTGGAGCAGCGCCATGTCGCCGCGGAACTTGTTGAAGATCACGCCCTTGATGAAGCGCCTATATTCGCCGACTAGCTCGATAGTCCCGACGAGGCGACGCGAAGGAACCGCCACGGTCGATGTCGGTGACAAGAATCACTGGCAAATGCGTGAGGTTCGCGATGCGCATGTTGACGATCTCCCTGTCGTTGAGGTTGACCTCGGCGGGAGAGCCGGCCCCCTCCATCACCAGGACATCATAATCCTTCGACAATTCCTCTAGCGCCCTGTTGATCACCTCGAGTCCCTTTTCCATTGTGAACTCCTTGTGATATTTCCAGCCGTCCATGGGTCGGTAAACCTCACCAAGCAGCACGACCTCACTCCGGCAGTCCATCATGGGCTTGAGGAGGATCGGGTTCATGTAAACCGTCGGCAGCGCGCGAGCCGCCTCGGCTTGCACGCCCTGCGCCCGGCCAATCTCCCTTCCGTCATAGGTCACGAAGGAATTGTTGGACATATTCTGGCTTTTGAACGGGGCTACCTTATATCCCATGTCTGAGAGCACGCGGCAAAGGCCTGTCACAATGAAACTCTTGCCTGCATCGCTGCTCGTGCCCTGAATCATGACTCCTTTTAATTGGTTCATTACGTCCTCACACCCACCGCTCCCGAGACAACGGAATGCATTTTGTCAATCCCTATTCGGCAAACTCTTTGGATTGAGACGGCCGGGCAATCGACAAATCCTGTCATAAAGAATTGCTTGACCGCTTGGAACACTTGCAGAGTGCGTTCCGTCACACATCTAATTATGCCGAATTGAAGAATGCGCACATCTGCAGTCGAAGTAGCATTGCGAGTAACTTCTCCATCATTTCTCTAATGGAGAGGCTCAAATTCATTCCTCAACACCAAAACTCATCTAGAATAGGACGCCTGGTGCTTTGGACTGACTTACTTCTGATAGGTTCAAGTAAGAGATGAAAGAGTTGAAATTACAACCCTGCCATTACTGTCCTGGAAAGTAGTATATGGAACGGAAGATGATGCTAGTCAATTCCGCTTATTCATAACCATCATTTTCTTCCTATGGCCTTGAAGAATGAATAGGAGAAAGTGCCGTAAGCCTCCGCTGTTCTATAAAGGTCCGCAATCCCCTTCTTCCAAATTCTTCTGTCGATCATCTTTCGCGCTATCACCAGCTCTCCCACCTCTTCGACCATGGCCGTGAATGTCCGCTTCGTAAAGCCTTCCGCTAAGCCTGGCTTACTCGAATCAACATACACCACACGAGGGGACACTCGTACATTCGTATATCCAGATTCGACAAGCAGTGGATACAGCTGGCGTCCGATCTTGGAGTCGCCCCCTGCCTCAGCCTGCAATCTGACCAGACAGTCGATGGCCTGGCAAGCCTCCTTACTTTCAGGATAGAAGTAGGCGGATCCATGATCGCCCTCGATCACCGTGATCGTTCCATTTTTCTTCAGCACCCTCCTCAAGCTGCTCAGAACAATCTCAGGATTCTTGAGATGCTCAAGGACGAAGCAAACGAAGATATGATCAAAGGATGAGTCTTCAAACGGCAGATGGAAAATATCAGCGACTTGAAAAGTGACGTTCTTTCTTCCTTCTTGCTCAATAAGCGCTCTTGCCATCTCGATTGACTCCGGCGAGATGTCAATGGAAGTAATCCTGGCATCTGGGCTGTTCCGCGCCAGGATTCTTGTTTGCGCTCCGACCCCACAGCCAGCTTCTAAGACCGTACTTCCTGCTGGATATCTAGTGTCGTGGTGGAGAAGATCTACCAAGGCACCGGCTTGATCGTAGAGCCTTTCCGACTCCCTTTCGGTATAACCATGCACATAATATGAGTCCATACGTTTCGACCTCTCCTATCGATGATGGCATTATAAGACTTGTTGAACTCGCTGATTTCTAGGTTCTCCCAGCCACGCCTCGCAGGTACTCGTCGCTCATTTCGTTATCATTATCTAATCAGATAATAATTGGAATTTTGGTCTGGTTCCAATTGGAAACGAGAACAACGAAAATAAAAAATACTCCCTCTAACCCTTAACTGAATCTATTGGCTCTGCCTCATGGAATATCCTGTCGACGAAGGAGTACATAAATCGGCCGATGATAGTTCCTTCCACCCTGATGGCCCGGCGCGTTTCCTCCTCCCTGTAGATGATCATGGAATTGCTTCCAGAGATGAGCACGAGTTCGATTCCTGACCGTCTTATCCCATTCGCTTGAGGGGAATCCGGCTCCGATCAGCCAATCTAGGGACGTGGGTTGGAGGGTTGGCATCTTCAGCAACCTTGCTTTTCCAAGGAGCCCCCTGAACCCCTCGGGCTCATTCTCCAACACTACGTCCACCCTACGAATTCTTAGACTTCTCAGTGATAGCCTTCGCATGTTTGAGGAGAAGGCTCTTAGACATCACGAGCATGCCTAGTGGCGATTGCGACTTGACTATGAAGTCATCGATTTCCATGTCGATCGTTCCCTCCCCTTGGACGTACCACAGAGGTGTGGGCATCTTGTCATTCTTCTTCTTGAGGTCCTTCAAGCCGCTCTGCACGGTGTCCGTTGTTGTGGCGAACTCCATCCTGATCTGATTTGTGACCTTGTCAGGGTCAACGGCCCTGTATCGAAGCGGCTTCATAGCCCCGACCTCCACGAAACCCTTGATGGCCAAGCGCTCCATGATATCGTATACCCGAGACCTTGGTATCCCGCTTTGCTGGCTGATGTCGGTGATCCCACCCTCATTGATAGCGACCACAGCTACGTATGCCCTGGCTTCATATTCGGTGAGTCCGAGTTTAATAAGGCCTTCGACAGGGGTATTCATGTTCCTACTATAGTAACAATAAGATGATAAACATGTCTGTTACATTACCCCAGAAGCTCGGGATGTTAACATGGTATTCGATAAGCTTGCCAATGTGATTACCAAGCATTACAAGAAAGTCCTGGTTGCTTGGATCATTATTCTGATAGTCTCGGTACCAGCAATCATGAAGGTAGGCGAGGTCATGTCGTATGAGAGCACAGGGGTGACCGCCGGGGACTATGAGTCCGTGAAAGCAACCGAGATCATCACCTCCGAATTTCAGGGCTCCGTGGCCAATGGCACGATCCTGATTGTCCTTCAGGCAGGTGATGTCACCGATACAGCATCCAGGGATTACGTGCTCTCCCTCCAGGACAAGATACTGTCCTCCATCGAGCTAAAGAATTTCACCGGAATCATCAGCGCCTATTCGATTAGCAGTTTGGTCATGTCCCAGACTATCCTGGCCCTTGGGCCGACCATGAGGCCGGCGGAGCAACAAGTCAACAGCACGGTCTTTCTGCTATGGGGAGTCCCGGCACTGCATGTCCAGAACTGGGCCGTCTCTAATTCGGACGAAGAGACATACAACGCAACTAGCGCCCAACTCTCATATTATCTCACCCAACAAGGTGCAAACCAGACCCAGATCCAGCTAACCATGGGCTATTACAACGCCTTCGCAACGGCCTGGAACGCTTCCGGCGCAGACCCTACCCTATTGGCCAATCCCATGGCCCGCGCTGACTTCAGCGTGAACGCGGTGGCGCCCTCCTTCATTGCCAGTCTACCGGTTGCGGCCGAGCAGAAGCAGTTCATGATGGCGGTCTTGAATTCCTTTCGACCTGACAAGCTTCAACAACCCAGCGGCGGTACATGCCTTCACCCTGGGCATGATCAGCCAGGCATCGACCATCACCAACATGACCTTCCTGCAGGAGGTCTATGACCTTGGCCCCTCCTACAGCCTGGACGCCGTTGATGCCTACGTGAGCTCGGTGATATCGAACGGGACATTGGCCACGTACCCTGTGCATGTCCCCACGCAATACCTTACCAGCCTAGTTTCAGCCAACAATCGGACCATGCTCGTCACCCTGTCGTTCAGCGTGGCTGCGGACTATGTGACTAAGACCGGGTCCGGCCCATGTACGATAATATCGACGTGGTAAGGGGCATCATCGGCGATGTCAACTCCCAGACCGAGCAATGCGATGACCGCCTACGTCACCGGCGACGCAGCCATATCCGCGGACATGATGAGCAGCTCCATGAAGGACATGGCGATGATCGAGCCGATCACCATCATCATCATCATCGTCCTCATGGGCATACTGTTCCGCTCGGTAGTCGCAGAGTTCCTGCCGCTGGGCGCGGTGGGGGTGGCCTTGGGCGTGAGCCAGGCGCTGGTGTTCGTCATCGGCTCGACCGTGGCCCAGATCGATTCCACCATCACGACCATGCTCTTCGCCCTCCTGATGGGCGTCGGGACCGACTATTCGATATTCATCATGACCAGGTACCGCGAGGAGCGGATCAAGGGCGCCACCAGGGAGCAGGCGGTGCACACCTCCGTGACCTGGGCCGGGGAGTCCATCGTGACCAGCGGGCTGACGGTCATCATTGCCTTCTTCGCCATGGCCCTGGCCTCATTCTCCTTCGTCCAGACCATGGGCCTGGTCATGGGCATGGCCATCGTGGTCGCCCTGATGGTCGCGCTGACCCTCGTCCCGGCAGTCCTGATGCTGCTCGGTAACAGGATATTCTGGCCGACCACCGGCGAGAGGTGGAAGAAGTTCGCCGCCAACATCGTCCAGAAGAAGAGGGAGGGCAACCACGGTTACTTCCACCAGGCGGCCTCGTTCGCCGTGAAGCACGCCAAGGTCGTCGTGGTCGTCGCCATGCTGGTGTCGGTACCGGCCACCTACATCTACCTGACGGCAGAGACCGAGCTTCGACTTCATCGGAGCCATGGGCAATTCGGAGAGCATCGAAGGGATGAATGCCATGTCCGAGGACTTCGGAGCCGGGCGCATCATGCCGACCCAGGTCGTGATCACTGGCGAGACCTACGTCTATCACAACGGCGAGTTCAACATCGCATATCTCGATGCGATCGAGAACCTCACGGCCTCGATAGCCGCTGATACTTCCATGGTGCAACAGGTCACCGGCGTGACCCGGCCGTACGGCACCCTGGTCGACTATCACAACATCTCTCACATGCCAGTGGAGCAACGGGCTCTGCTCGTCAGCAGCATGCTGCAGAGCGTTGGGCAGCAGCAACAAGACCGTTCTGCTGACCGTGGTGCTGAAGCCAGAGCCGCAGAGCAACGAGGCGGTCAACTACATATCCACCTTGAGGGAGATGGTCGCGGATGCACAGGCGGCCGAGCCGGCATTGGCCGGGTCGACCATCCTGGTGGGTGGGAGCACCGCCGTCCCTCTATGACCTGAGCACCAGCATCAGCCAGCAGTTCAACATCATCGAGATCATCGTGGTCATCGGCATCTTCATCGTGCTGATGATCGTGCTGGGCTCGCTGCTGCTGCCCCTGTTCGCGGTGCTCTCCATCGCCATGAGCATCGTCTGGTCCTTCGCCGTCACCTACCTGGTGTTCGGTACCTGGCTGGGCATGCCGATCCTGTTCATCGTGCCGCTGATCCTGTTCGTCATGCTGATGGGCATAGGCATGGACTACAACGTGTTCATCCTGACCCGCATACGGGAGGAGGTGCACAAGGGCAAGGCGTTCAACCATGCGATCGTGGACGCGGTCGACTGGACCGGAGGCATCATCACCGCCCTGGCCCTGATCATGGCTGGCGCCTTCGGTTCCATGATGCTCTCCAGCAACAACATGCTGGTCAGTGTTCGGGTTCGCGCTGACCGTGGCCATCCTGATCGATGCGATGGTGGTGAGGACCTACATCGTCCCGGCGGCCATGTCGCTCATGGGCAAGTGGGCCTGGTGGGCGCCGGGCAGGTTGCAGCGCGAGGGTCGCCGGGAGAAGATAGGGAAGTAGAGTCGCCAGAAACCTATTGAAAGATCCTTTACTTTCTCCCTTTTAAATTATCCAATTAGATGGCATTGAGAATTATATTCGGCCAGTCAAGACTCATAGCCCGAACTTCACCACATATTATTGTGCGTTGACCACGACATTCGTTACAGGAATGGGTAGGCTACTAGTTTGTCGATTCTATCCTATACTTCCTTCTAATTGTGCCGGGTGGGAGGTCCTCGAACCATCCTCTATCCAGACATTAATTTTTTGATTTCAATTAAAGGGCTTTTGCACAAACCTCTTTCTTTTCCCTTTTTCGAGGGATCAGAAAAGAGAGTTTGGGGGCGAGAGCCTGGTCGAAGATAGGCGTACTGTCCCCTTGGATGCGTCGTCCGAGTCTTCACTTGTTCCGGTCATAGTAACATCTCGGCATTCGGGAAGAATGGTTGGTGTGCTATGTACTGAATGCGGTGATGTGATCTCATTCCAAAAATCATGTTCGGATATATTCTGTAGCATATGTAACGAAAGAAGACGCAAGCGGTTGATGAGGGATTAGAAATCGAGAAGATGAAACATCCGAAATTTCTAACATTAACTCTTAAGTCGCAAGAATTGTCAGGGGACCTGCTCAAGCGGATAAGGCGGGCATTTACCAAGTTGACGCATCGAAAGAAGTGGCTTGCGAAGGGCGGATTCTACGTTATTGAATTAGGATCGTTGAAGGAAACAGGGCCTTGGAATATACATATTCACGCCGTGATGGGCTCTGAATATATGCCTCAAAGCTGGATATCTGGGGCATGGCTTGAATCGACTCGAGATTCAATGGTTGTGGATATCCAGCAGGTGCGAAGCTATCGCTATGCAACGTGGTATCTCACCAAATATGTTGGAAAGCCAATTGAAATGAATAGGGATATGGCCGAACCAGAACGAAACTTCATTAATGCGGTTCTTAAGGGTTCGAGGCTTATTCAACGATTTGGTAATGGCATTCATGCACGGATTGAGAAACATAAGACGATCTGCCGTAGGTGTGGCGCAATCAATTCTTATTTATCGGTAGAAATTGAGCTTGAACCTTCTATTCGGGCATTCGATAAGACCAGGGGCTTCAATGAATGCCATCGTTATCCTCTAGCGGAAGCTATGGAAAGTTATGATTGGTGGACATTTGAAACTGATTAATAGTCCATTCTTCACCGGCAACGAGATTTGATTATGACGCTTATCAGGATGTGCGACTCATTCAGGCGTCAGGTTATTTGTCTGGGAGGAATCTCAATGTCAGGGAGGCCGTTTGTCCAGCCCTGTGGGGCATCTTCAGTTATTTGCTTAGACTTTGAGCCGATTCGCGAGATATTCTCCCCCAGAGGCTTCGTACGACGATTTGTCTTAGCGAAAGCTCATGTACGTCAGTTTGACTTGGCAAGTCCTCGTTTATTTGAATGGAATCTTATCAAAAAAATTATCTTTCCTGTTTTGAATAGTGATGCGATTTGAATGATTTCGGATGAAATTAAGGAATTATCCAGAAATGTTGACGATTTGGTGAGACTACTTAGGCCGAAGAAAATTACGGCTATTAAATCTAAAGAAGATTTGAATTCATTACATCATATTATACTAAAATGGGGTGCCATTTCGCGTTGCATTAAACTTGAGGGTGATGTTAAAAAGACCCTAGACGATGAAATCGCCAAATGCGTTAAGGAGACATCGCTTGAAAATCCGATGCGGATAAAAATCGTCAGGATATTGAATGATTTCAATACGATCTTGAAAAGAGAAGTCATTCTAAATCTCTCTGTCAGCAGTCAAACAATACTTCATGCCGATATCAGAGAAGCAATGAAGAAGTTTGAAGGCTCGTTGAAAGACTCTTTGGAAAAGGAATACTTCGAAGAAGCTGAAAAGTGCCTGGAAAATGGACTCAATAGAGCTTTTATCGTTTGTAGCTGGAGTGTAGTGATGTATCGATTATATCAACTAATTCGGAATAGGGGTTTTTGTCAATTCGTTTCAGCGTTCGCTCTGGCTTATCCTAATACGAAGATAACTTTGAATGCTCTGAGTGATTTTTATGATATTTCTGACAGTAAGACCATTGGGATTGCTGCGAGCAAGTCGATTACGCCCTATATTATTGACAAACAGCAAAAGGAGATATTGGAAAGGAATTTGAAAATCAGAAATATGAGCGCCCACGTCTCGCAGAATTTTAGACCTACCGAATCAACGGTGCTTGTCTATATTGACGAAGTCGTGGACACTTTCCTATCAAAAACCTAAGGTGCTTTGGGTTCTTCCTTGGTTTCCTTGGGTTTGTAGGTATACCTATATATTGCTGGATTGGCAGGGTCCACAGTCCGGACCATATCGGTTCCGAGGCGCCTGCTTAATGCCTTTATTACCGCTGCTCTGTCAGGGTTCATTGCTAAATCGTCTTTGAATATTTTCATTACATCCTCGGGCGTTACATTCGTAATTTTACCAGCCTTGCACAGTTCTTTAACGCCTTTTGCAACCCAAGGGATTCTCTTTCCGCCTCTGTTTTCTTTCTTCTCGGGTTTGTCGACATCACCAGAATCGTCAGATTCCTTGTCTTTCTCGGCATCGCCCTCCAAGGAATCTTCTGTTGACTGAATGCCGATCTCCGATACAGAGTCAATAATAGCGTCCATGAGTTCCGCTATTTTCTTTCTTATAATGTCATCTTTAGGGTCTACGCCCTCAAGTTCTATACTTGCATTTCCAAATTGGAACTTGCATTTAAGGTTTTGAACTCCTGTGTTTGAATCCATTCTATTCCTCCCCGCTATAGGAAGCTAATGTTAAGAGCGACATTCATTATTTAAAGTATTAGAATGGATAAATGAAAATAGAGCATCCGTCGCTGAGAATGTCTGTCTCATGAGCTTACTGGCATTCTTGATTCGATAGATGCACGTTCAGCTAGAAACACTTCAAAATGCTTGGCTTTGTTTCATTAGTTATGTGGTGATTGATTTTCTAGCTTGTTTTTCTTGTTTTTATTGTATCTTCATAATTCATTATCGTGTTTCTATTCGAGTTTTCATATGGAGAGCATTTGATGAGTCTATGGATAGGAGCAATTCACTTGAAATCCTGACCGTTGTAGTCATCAAGGAAATGTGAAAGATGGTTGATGGCAACGAACCAGGAGAAAAGGGTGCAACGAATCGATGCACCTCGGATAACGATTCCTCAATGGTAATAAGTCAGAATTGCTATTCTTTCTCTGAGGGTTTAGATGCTAAGCGAAAGCCTGGCGACAATGAATCCTCTGTGGTCAAACATAAGGCTGGCAGGAAGAGAAGGGGGAGGAGCATGGGCCGATATCCCTTCTTGACCTGGGCTAGAAAGTATATCGATAAAGTCGGGAATGGCTACGCCCCAACCACTGTTGCCGAATTGGAAAGAAGGTATCGAAGGATGGACCAGGATCTCAGATCATTATTCGATTCCGGTAAGCTCAGCACGACTAATCCTGAGAAGATTACTGCTGATGATATCCTGGCTTATGTCACCGACCTTAAGAAGAAAGGAATGAGAGAGAGTGGCATACTTCATAACCTTGGTCCGTTGAATGGATTACTGGCTTATTCGGGCAATCCTGCGGTGACCGTGTTTAAACAGAAATATCGTTCTTCTGTGCCAAAAAAGAGAACCATGAGGTATCCTGCATTGGAGGAGAATGTCATCAGAATGATACTCGATGAAGCTGAGCAGGTGCAGGAGAGCGATTGGAAAAGACTGAAAGCGTATGCTTTGGTGCTCCTAGCATTGAGCACTGGTTTGCGGAACAAGGAGATTCGTGCCTGTAAGGTGATGGACCTTGACCTGTCTAAACGGGCAATAGTTGCCGAGCACGTCAAGGGCGAGGCAACGTATGGACAGGCAAGGACCATAGCCATCAGGCCAGAAGCTATTGGGACCATGAAAAGGTATCTCAAAGTGCGGAGCATGAAAGTAGCGGAGAAGTGCCCTTACAATCTGGCCCTCTTTCCAGCCTTGAGGGATGTGGCGATGGGTACTACTCATCCAATGGTATTCGCATGATGAAATCCATTGTTGAGAAGGAGATAGGAATTGAGTTCGATCTAAGAGCCTGTAGAAGGACGTACGGACAGATGGCAATTGACGAAGGATTGGACCTTGATACTGTCTCGGTTCTAATGGGACATAATACGACTAAGACCACGGAGACCTACTATTGTCGTAAGAGGCCGGAGACTGCGATAAGGGAGGCTCAGAAATCTGGATGCAAGGAAAGAGCCTGCCAGGTGTAAAAACCCCTATAATTGATTTTAAAAATGAGGTGACTGGCTATGCGTGATGGTGCGGGGGGAGGGATTTGCACTTGGTTTTCACCGGCAAATAACCTGTTTGAATGCTTAAGCCAGATTGCACTTAACAGACTATAGACTAAATTGTACTTTATAAGACATATACGTACATTTTAGGCTGTTAAATTATAAGATTAAGTAGTATAATATTACGAAAGCCCTCACGTCAAGTAGGGATGCAGATAGCTTCGCCGGAAGAACTCAAATGGTTCATTATTGATGAAAAAGGACAGAAGTCTGGATCAGTCAAGGTTTATTCCCGGATGAGAAATTCTTCGATGCGGAAGCCTTCTTGCGTCCTTTCTGACAAAAGGAACATCAATGAGACACTCAATACGATATGCGTAATGGCTCACTCGGTTGCAGAGATTAATGAGAAATTGAAGGCTGGTGATGCAGTAGTCCTTACGGCCCAGGAAGTGCGCGAGAGCCTGGTGAAGGGGGATACGTCTGTTGTGCGCAATGTGGATGTTGTCACAACGGGCACAAGGGGGCTGATGAGTGGCACATATGCTATCCTCTCCTTCCCTGTAGCTGCGCACGGGGTCTTCGAGAGAGCAATAAGAGTGACCATCAATGATGTGCCGGTTGTTGTTGGTCCATGTCCCAACGAAAGACTGGGAATCCTCGATCTAATCGTGCTTGGTCATTCATTGAGCCCATTAGAAGGAAATTATGGAGCGGGTCATCTATTCCGGGATATGGTAGAGAAGAAGAAGCTTCGCGTCGAACTTGTTACGAATGAAGGTACCGAACTTGCATCAGAGGTGACAATCGATGACATGCTAATGGCCAAATTGATGGCCACTCGCCAGGCTTTCCGAAATTATGTAGCATTTACCAATCCCGGAAGAGAGACCTTCAGAACCATCTTCCACCCCTCCGAATTCAAACCCGGAATGCAGGAATTGACTTTCTCTGGCTGTGGGCAACTTAATCCGATTCAGAACGACCCGCTGCTTCGAACAATTGGTATAGGCACGAGCATTCTTGTAAATGGCGCTAGAGGGTACGTGACTGGGTTAGGGACTCGCAGCTCATCCCAGTCCCCGAACCTGATGATGATGGCAGATATGAAGAGGATGCAGGCGGAATATATGGGCGGATTTGCCACATCAGCAGGACCGGAGTGCGCAATTTCCTGGGCAGTTCCTATTCCTGTAATTGACGACTCGGTTCGGGAGGCGATTCTGAGAATGGACCGGAACATCCCGCTGCCCATAGTTGACATCAAGGATAGGATGCCGATCGGACTCGCTGATTATGGCCAGGTGTGGGATGACGTCGATCTTGTTGTCCATATTGACGCGAAAGCATGCAAGGATTGCGGCGAATGTGATGCTGAGAAGAAATGCCCCACAAATGCGATCCACTTCAAGCTCGGCATCCCTTCGATTGATCGAAAGAAGTGCTTCAACTGCGGCTTCTGTACCACCCTCTGCGAAATGAAAGTATTTAAGGGGCGTCTGGGTAGGGTGACCTTCTCGGCCTTTGGTACAGATTGGAACGTTCCAGTAGTGTGCAGACAATCTGATAGGCTAAGAGCCCTGAAGGTCGCAAGAGAATTGAAGAAACAAATCCTCGATGGTTCTTTTAGGATGACCGAGATGCTCGAGCCGCTCTCATGAACCTCTCCAGTATCTCCTTCGGTTCTAAATCAATGATCGGGGCGTCAGCATTGCCGATTTCCACTTTGACAACTAGGACGCCTGCGTGCATATTCCGTAATCTATCATTTAGGGCTCTAATAGAGGATACCTCTCGGACCTCTCCAATTCCCGCGGCCTTCGCCAATCTGGCGAGATTCGTCTTGCCTGATGTGGCACTCGCCTGTCCGCCGGTCGACCCGTATGCTCCATTGTCCATGATCACCAAGAGAAGGTTGCCAGGGGCCTGAGAGGCGATAGTGCTCAGGCTGCCCAAGTTCATGATTATCGAACCGTCCCCGTCGATGGCAATCACCCTTCTGTCTGGCCTTGCCAGGGCAATGCCCAGGCCTATCGATGAGGCAAGCCCCATCGAACCTAGCATGTAGAAGTTCTCTTGCCTATCCCTGACGGAGTAGAGTTCTCGGCTCGGGTAGCCCAAATTGCAAACAATAAGAGAGTCCCCAGCGCTTTTGGCAACAAGCCTGATAGCCGCCAGCCGGTTCATTTCTTCCTCCAAAAAGATGGCTTAATAAGCACCGCCGCTGGCCTTCGAGTTCGGAAAGCCTCGTCCCAGGCCTTCATCACCGTATCTTTCCCCTTCCCGCTTTTGCTCAGGACATATGCGGAGATATCCATCGCCCTCAACAATGGTTCGGTCAGCTTCCCCATTGGGACCTGGGCCATAATCTCCTCGCCCTCCATTCCTCTATGACTGATGATCATCAACAGGGGGATACCATAAAGCAAGTCCAATGAGGCCAATGCGTTAATCGAGTTGCCCAGCCCAGAGTTCTGCATGAGAATGGTGGGTCTCATGCCACCCATGAAGGCTCCGGCACAGATACCGATGCCTTCCTCTTCCCTGGCAACGGGGACATGTTTTATCTCTTGATCTTCTTGAACCTGGAGGATGAGCTCACTTAGATAGATGCAAGGCACACTGGCGATGAAGTCTACGCCGCAACTCTTCAGCCCCGTGAAGATTTCGTCCGTCCCGCTCATTCGCTCACAGACCAGACCTTGAGGTCTATACCCTCTATTCTTATCTTTCTGCCCTCGACGCTCACCACTACGCCGGAATGCACCTTGCCCATCATGCAGTGGTGCGGAAGGAACGTGACAGTCTGGCAGACCTTGGGCATTTTCCCCTTGCCAAGGAGTCCCTCGAACGCTGCCACCATGCAAATTCCGATGTCCAGCGGTTCGAAGGCACCTTCTCCTACAAGGTTGCGTGGACCGATTATGTGAACGGTCAAGATGCCGTTAGACGCTTTGAGGACCTTCGCGAAATGGGTGATGGGGCATCCTAATGGGCGGTAGCGAATGAAATCGTCCATCTTCAGATCCACCTTTTGGTTGAAAGGGAAGAGGTCCTCCCGGCAGGAACGCTCTCCGTCCAGGGGGAGAAGGGAGAACTGCGCTTTCAGCCCGTCCACTACCCCTTGGATCTCCTCCTCTTCAACGCCTTCAGATAATAAAACCAGGATTTTCGATTTGCTCGATGAGAAACGATCCTGGTCTAAGAACGTACAGAGTTCGATCCGTTCCCCTTTAACCAAAGCTTCCGCGAACTTCGCGCAGTCCTTTCTGCCGCATTTTCCACAATTGAAGCCAGGCAGAAGTTCGACAATGCTACTCATTCTCATTCTCCTTGGTACTCCACGAAGCTATCCATATGGCGAAGAATGCCTCTATGATACTCCTTCTCCACGCGGGTCTCCCCAGCGCAGAGGGTGCAGATGGAAAAAGGGGGATTATTGCGTAACTTCATCCTCTTCGTCGCATGGCCCCATCGCATTATGATATCCGCCAGCTCTGCCGAGCCCTTGCCGGTAAGACCGTTGGCCTCGATTGCCTGGCATGTCGGGTTTGCTTCTAGCACCCTTTCTCGAAACACCTCTCGCTCAGCCTGAGATACCATATCCCCTTTGGTCATCATCACTACATCAGCTGAGGTCAGGAGTGGACCGACCTTAAGGGGTGTATTCGGTCCTGAGGTCACGTCGATTACACATATTGCCAGACAAGATTCGGTGAATGGTGCGCATCTCAAGCAAAGGCCGGCGGTCTCGTTGAGTAGAAGATCGGAATCACTCTCCTCAGCCCAGGCGATCATCTCTTCGATATTGTAAATAGCGAAATGATCCGGGCACATGTCCTTAGATAGAGCAATCCGAACCGGAATGCCGAGACGCAGAAACCTTTTATCATCTTCTGTCCACAGGCAGTCGATCTTGACAATAGATGGTCGGAATCCCTTTTCTCTGATTGCATTAGCCAGGGATATCAGAACTGACGTCTTGCCGGAGCCTGGCGTTCCTGCGAATACCACATACTTCATGGCAGCTCTCCCACCGTCTGGCCATTTCGGATGACCTCGCGAAGGGAGATGAGCATGTTATCGACTTCGGCCAATCGAGAGCACATCAACCTCTCGTTTTCGGAACGTTCGATTATCTTGGACATTCCGCCATTTCTCATGATTATTCTCCTCGTCGTTAGCAGTGCCAGTATCGGGTCATGAGTCACAACAATGACGATCTTGCCTTCACCGGAGAGCAGATGCAAAGCCTCCTGCTTGCGGATACCCGCGTTCTCTATCTCATCGATGAGCACGATTGGAGAATCGCTTATCAGCGCGATGTCCGCTGTCATGAGTGCTCTTGACTGCCCCCCACTTAGGATGGTCAGGTGGTCATTCACGCCCAACGGTTCGCCGCATAGTGTGTTTGCCAGCTCTACGGTCTCCAAGGCCAAGGAAGGAGGCTTGCCTCGGCTCTTTGCGTGCATTCTTAGGAAGTCCCCGACATCCATGTCCGCAAGGAAATGCATATTCTGGGACAGCTGGGCGACCAACTTGCGCCTGGGATCGGTCCTTATTGACATCTCTGGCCGCTCCCCGTTTATCAAGATGATCCTATGCGAAGAGGTATCGGCCTGTGCCAGCTGCTCGATGTCGCTGATCAGCGTTGATTTACCCGATCCGGTAGGACCAACGATTCCGACGATCTCTCCGCCCACGATGGTTACGGACCTTACTGGTTCGTCGACTCCGCCTTTATCGATCCCGCCTTGGACCGTGAGAGTCATTCTTTTTTCCATACTACTCGACCTTCCTCAACTTATCAATGGCTCGCTTAACGATGTCGTCTACATCCAGCATTTTGGCCGGAACGTTCAGGTCCGACAACAATTGAAAGGTGGCACGCTCCTTTCTGAGGCGTGCTTCGCCGCCACCGGTTATGTTTAGAAGTATCTTCTCATCAGCGCCAACATAACCTTGATTCACAGCCTTCATTAGTGCAGCGACCGCCACGCCCGCCGCAGGCATGATATCGATGCCTTCCTTGAGCTCGAAGGAATTTTTCGCCTTTGCCGCCTCCGCGTTGGTGATTCCCCATACAGACCCTTTGGTCGCCCTCAGGGCATCCGCCACTCCGCCGACTACCGAGTAAGGTGGTTTTCGGTTAAAGAGGACTTGATCAAACATGCCTTTTGGGCATATCGGATTGTAAGTTCCGCCATGGACTGCGGAATAAATGGGTGCACAGGGCAGGTTTTGGGAGAGATGAAGGATCGGTAACTTGTTACCATATCGGCCGTCTTCAATAAGCCTCAAGGAGGCCTCCCAGGCAGCTATCCCTCCGGTCCCGCTCCCGACCGCTTGAAAATAGTGAGCGGGGAGCTCCCTCATGAATAGAGTAGCCTCAAGCATGACCGTTCCCATGCCGTCTCTGCGAGCGACATTCCGGCATCCTCCTTCTGGGATGAAGCCATGATGGCTAGCCAAGCGATCACCTATGTCAATCGCATCGCTGTAATCCCCTTCCACCGAAACGGTATAAATGGATTCCGCATCAGAAGCATCATCAGGAAGCCACAGCTTCCCCAACGCCGACATAGGGACTACTAAGACCAATGGATAACCGGTGATGGCTGAAATGTGGGCGAAGGCCCGGGCAGTATTGCCGGCCGAGGCGACAACGATAATATTACCCCGCCCTTCTTCCTTTAAGGCTTGGATTGTCGGAGGAGCCTCGAGATCTTTGAAACTGCACGTGATCAGATCGGCTCCTCTTTCCGGCCAATATCCGTTAAATGAGACGTAGAGTTCATGCAGACCGAGTTCCCTGGCAAGCCCCTTGCTTTTATAGGTTATCGAGCCTCCCGTAAATCGATCGATGATATTTTCCACTGGAAGCCATTCGATGAACTTCCAGATGCCAGGATGGTCCGATACCTTCAGACGCTTCTGCGCATACACCGTCCTGAGTAGTGCCTCATCTTCATTGCATCTGGTCGTTACTCCTCCATACTCAGCAGAGCAGCCGGTGCAATTCACGACATACTTACCCATCGGAACCATTCACGTGAAAGAGTCGGGGCTATTTTCCATTTTGGGTTAATATTTTCCTACTTGTACCAATAACCGTATTTATTGGACAATCAGGGGAAGAAATTCTGTAAAATAATGGAAGCGGAGAATCTCTCATCGGAAAGGTCAAAGCGCATTTTTGGTTTTGATTGGAACAAATTAATAATCTGGGTAGCTGAGGTTACATCCTGACGGTAACAATCTATCCAGATTATTCTTCAATGCTCAAATTGGGGTTTAAACATAATAGGCAATCGGAAGAATCAGCTCAACCTTGGATTGAAGCGATTGACAGAATGGTTGGATGGCTTATGGCAAAATCTTCGATCTCAATATTGGCTCTTCAGGAATTTGGGGATCCCCGATGATTCCTTGGGGCCAACAATGACTTTCAGCCCAGTCAATTCAGAAAGCTTTCCGCTCATCCTGGAGACCATTCCGGGGATGATGATCTCGCCGCGCTTAGACTTCTCCCTTGCTCCCGAGGCATCCAGCCCGGTCTGCACCGACTCCGGCGTCAGCTTCCCGGCGGAGAACGCCGTCATAACGCTCAATCCCTCGGTATCGATTACCAGGAGCCAGATCGGCATCTTAGACTTTTCCACGTCCGAGAGCACAGTGAAGTAGGTGAGGGAGAAGTTGGTGGTGAAGAGGATGGGCGATGTCTCGTTCGGGCCGTTCACCGGATAGATGCCTGGCTTCACTTGTATCGGGACCTGCGGGTCGGTGTAGATGTTCTGCCGGAGCACGAAGAGCGGGAGCGCCTTCTCTTCGCTCGAGATCGTCGAAGAGCACGATGCTTCCGTACTTCATCGTCGCCGTCAGGCCCTTGAGCAAGCCCTCCTCTCCAGAGCCAGCGTTGACCAGTATGGGATATCCCAGGCCGCGGAATGTCTTCTTCACCGAGACCTTGCGAACGATACTGGCGCGTTCCAGCAACTGCTTCATGCTCCCCGCTTCGAAGTCCAGTACGATGTCCTCGACCCCAGCCGCCTTCACCTTCTGGACCAGATCGGCCAGCTGGTCGAGCCCTTTGCCTTCGCTGACGACCAACGGGCAGTTCAGCTCCTTCGCCACTGCTGTCATCTGGGCATGATTGCTTGCATTGGCGCCATACAGGAGTGGTCGCCTTGCGGCGATTGCGCTTGCAGCACTTCTCATCGCCTCGGGCGAATGTGATACCAGCACGACGGGCAGGTCGGTCCTTGAAGCGACCGCCTCTGCCGCCGAAGCGAAACTCATCTCGGCGGAGCTGTCGTTCCTCACCGCTATCGCGTCGAAGCGCAGGACCTGGCCGACCCGGTCGAACCTGATATTCGATACATGTTCTATCCTCTGGGCGATCGAGGCTTCATCGAGTGCATCGGAAACGGTCAGCGCAAAGGCGGTGGGATGGAAGAAGCGCTTCTCGTGCCGGTACAGCTCGGTCTCGTCGCCCATCTCGATGATCCTACTGCCAGCGCCGAACTTCACCAGTCGTATCGGCGGCGCGGCAGACGCGGCTAGGGCAGCAAGCGCTTCCGGTGAGATGAATGGGCAATCCTCCAGCTTGGCCTTGGAATTGGCGATCTGCATCGCGAAGGCCAGGCAGGTCGGGTAGTTGCACTTGCCGCAGTTCTTCTTGGGCAGGAGCTTGAATATCTCGATGGCGGTCGGCATGTCAATCACCTCCCGTCAGGTCGTCTATGGCCCGCTTCACGATCGCCGCCGCCCCCGGGCTGCGCATGATCAGGATGTCCGCTCCGGACAAGAGCGCGGCCATAGCGGTGGTCGCTTCCCACCAGACCGCCCTTTCAGCCACTCCGTCGGGGCCGGGGATGTCCTCCGCGGCCTCCTTTGCTTTCCAGGAAACGGAGGTGTCGCAGATCAAGGGGACCTGCAGCATGCCATCGCCCATCAACGCCGCCAATCGGATGCGCTCCATGACCGAGTACGAATACTCCAGCCCCATGCCCAGAGCGGCCATCAGCGGGTCCATGACGATGTTGTCCTTCTTCACCCCGAAGTCGGTGAGCAGGATGTTGATCTGCTTTGCCAGGTTGATGTCCAGGTTGGAGAATGAGATGATCGCATGGTCGATTGGCCATGGTGGCGGCCGCGATGCTCTTGTATGCCGTTCCTCTGCGTGGCCGATTAGTAGCCTTTCCTTCGACGCGATGTTGCTCACCAACTCGAAGGTCTTCGCGTCCCTCTCCTCGTTCCCGCATCCGTAGACGATGATAGGGACCTCGACCGCCTCCAATATGCGCTTCACCGTCTCAGCGGCCTCCTGGGGCGAGCGGTTCGCTTCATCCGGGCTAGTGGAGATCAACTTGATGCAGATGAGGTCCGCATCGAACCTCTCAACCCATGCGCGTGCCCAGTGCGACTGGGTCGTCCGTCGCCTCCCCGAACTCGGCCTTCACCGGATCGGGAAGATCGGAGGTCGAGTCCATCACCTCGCCGGCGATGAGCGGGCGGTTCGGCATTGCGCCCTCATAGGAAAGGAAGGGCATGCCGCTCTCCCCGCCCGTTTTGAGAGCAATCGCTCGCGTGCCACCTTCCTTGGCCGTAGCTCCCAGAGCGACCTCGCCGATCTTGCCAGACCATTTCTCCTTCGGTATTGGAACCTCGACCATTGCACGACCTCTTATTGCAACAACGATGGCATCTTCAGGGCGGGATGATCCACCTTGACCATCCAATTCGCCAGGCCTTCCGCGTCCGTGGTTATCGTCTCGTCCGCGATCTTGTCCAGGAAGTCCGGAACGCCCAATTCCTCTGCCCGCTTCCTGATGCCATCGGCCAATGCGTTCTTGAGGTCCTTTGGCATCCAGGCCACGCGGAGCAGACCTCCATCCGCCGAGATGAACTTTTTGCTCAGCAGGTACTTCCTGCCGATCCCGATGAAGCCAGGTGTCTGTCTCCCTCCGCCGATGTTACCCGCCAAGGTGGAGAACTTCATTCCCACTGGGGTCATGCCAGGGTATTCACGATTGACCGCGATAACCGCCTGGGCGTCAGCGGTCATGGCCACGATGACCTCGAAGCAACCGCAGGAGGTCATCGGGTATTCCATCAGGCTGTAGGCGTTGAACCGCTCCAGCTTCCCGTGGCTGAGCTCGACTAACCGCCCGGTTCACCCCGGCCCATTGCCCCCTCTTCTCGTCGATCGCCTCGCCCTTCCTGATCGGCTGATTGGGGCCAGTGGGTGCGATCTCCCGGCTCGCCTTGGCGTCGAGCCAGTTGATTGCTCCGCACAGGCCCAACCGCTCTGGGGTGACGATGCAGATGTGATCTGGGGCGAAGCGACTGGCAGAGCTGGCACGAATAGAATTCGTTCACGCTCTCGTCGGTCAATCCGGCCAGACGCTGATCGCGCACCCGGTATTTCTCCAGCGCCACCGGTAGCAGCTTCCCCGCTTCTTCTTCATCGGTGATTATGGTGACCTGGACCCGCGAGACGATGTTGCCGAACTCCCCCTTGATCTTCGCGACCAGGATGTCTCCGAAATGCTTGAAGCGGAAGCCCGATTTCACCGAGGTCTTGCTGATGCGGACCCAGATGGTATTCCTCTGCCCGGTATGCCAGACGCCCTCGGCGAAGTTGAGGAACTGGTGGATGCGCCTCTCCAGCACCGATTCGAAGTCGCTCTGCATCTTCTTGCCGTAGACATCGACGACGATCGCGAGCGGCGTCTTGCTTCCTTCGGGAAGACGATCCAGGTCCTCACCGATGACCGTGATCTTGCCATCCTCCACCTCTGATTCCGGTCTTTGGCGGAGCATCTCGAATGCTAGGGTATGGGCGGCGCCGCCTGCCTCGACATAAGTGTCCGGCCTGCGGACGGTCTCGCCCTCGAACGCCGGTCCGTAGGCGACCGGGAGAGCGACCGGGGCCAGCTTAACCTGGATCCCGCGCAGTTCTATCGCCGTCTGCACCATGTGTTCATATGAAGGCTGCGAGACGAACTTGTCGGGGATGCCCTCGACATCCTGGTCGGTGATGGTGGGTGAGCCGTTCAGCAGCACCGCGAACTCGGCTGCGATCTTGATCGCGTCCATCGGGCCCAGCTGCAGTACGAAGACCTTCGGCCGCTTGACCAGGTAGCCTGCCAGCCTCTCCCTGTCTCCCCTCTGCACCCCGCCGAAGGTCAGGGCGACGCGGATGGCGAAGTTCAGGGCGTGCACCACCTGGGTGAACTCGCCGATCGGGTACAGCCTCATGTCCAGACCGGTCTTGATGCCTTCGTCCTGCAGCTGGCGGATGGTGTCGTACGATGCCATGATCAGCATGCCCTTGGACTGGCAATCGCGCACGATCTTCACCAGCTGCTTCGGGTCCTTGGCCGCTCCGACCAGGACGGCGCAGCCTGGGATGGTATCGTCGACAATGGCGATTCCGAGCTCGCGAATCACCTTGTCCGGTATGAACCCGCAAAATGGAGTGCCCTCGTATGGCCTCTCGTTCCTGACGTACTTCAGTGCCTCGATGATCTCAGCGGCAATCATGACTGACTCGCCCGCCGACAATGCCCCCTCAAGGTCTGCCGTTGCCTTTATCAGGGAGCGCGCCTGCTCCAGGGCGATGGGCATGTCGCCCAGCTTATGGATCTCCCTGCCCTCCCATGCCAAGATCGCAGGGAGCGCATAGGCGGTCTCGGGGAACTCGACTTCCTCATCAGGGCCGTATCTTGCGATCGCACTGGAGAGCAGCTGGCTGGCGTAACCGGTGGCGATGAGCGCGCCCTCGGTCGCCTTTCGGTACAGTCGCTCCTGGCTTATTCCCTGGTCTCTCGGAACCTGATACGTATGATTCAACTTTAGATGCCAGCGCCGGCGCTCGATCTCGTTGAGGATCAGCTTGGCTGCGCGACCTGGATCCGCCTCGACGATGAAATTGCCCCCGAGGACGTCCCGCGCCGTGTTGGTGAGGACTTCGGCAACAAGAGACGCTCCCTTCAGGAAATCGATGCCATCGATATGCACCGGCGCGCCGAGGGCCACGCTCCATGCGCCGATGCCCACGATCTTCTCGCGGTTCGCACCGGGGGCGCTGACCGCCAAGGGGACCGAGCTCACATCCGTTCCAAGGTGTCGGGCGATTCTCATGGCGAGGTCCGTTCCGCGTGTTATTTCCGAACAAGAACCAATGTGCCAGACAGCTGGCAATGAGATCCCGCTTGCCTCTGATACGTCATCGATGAATGATCTCAAGCCCTCTCCTGCAAATTCCTTGACCGCCGCACTGGAGTACAATCCTTCATTAGCGAATCCGGTCTGCAGGCATCCGGCAGAGAGGACGAGGACGTCGTTCCTTAGCAACTCCTTGGCAATTGAGAGATTCCCTGAGTCATGCGATCCAGGGCAATTGCAGCCTGTCATCAGAGCAATGCCCCTAATCCTGCCTGACTGGATCGCTTCGATAAGAAACGCCAAGGGATCGGCGGGAGCGAGCTTCGCAAGGAGCGCTTCGATCTGCTCCAGGGAGAATCCGGTGATGACCTCGAGTGCTTTGTGCGCGCCGACCGCCACGTGGGCGCGGGCCTTGAACGCCTCTATCGCCGTTCTTACGATCATCCTGGCGCTCTCCTCGACATCTTCATCGCCGAACTGATGGCGGGCGTTCGTCTCGCTTTCCTCGCAGGCGCAGATATCGATCAAGGGTATTGGCAGGCAACGATGGTCCGCCACCAGCGCATCAACCATCCCGGAAGCGAGCGCCTGGTCCAGGGACAACCCCGGCATCTCCGCTTTCCCCTCTCCAGGCAAGCCGCTCTTTGCTGGGCCCACAAGAACGATGTCGATGCCAGAGGCCCCTGCCTTTCTGGCATCAGCGTTCATGAGCTTTGCTGCCTGCGCGATCCTCTCCCTCAGGGAGGGAACGAGGTCGTTGATGGCGATGTTGACCCTATCGGCGTGCATGGTGGCCAGAGCGTCGCCTCCTCCAGTGAGTTCCGGCGTGCCGCGAATGATGTCCGAGAGGTCTGTGATGATGCGCATGCTGTCGTAGTCGGCGACGCAGCAGGTGATGCCCTCAAAGATGATCGGCATCGGGTCGGCATTGCACTCGGAGGAGGTTCGGTGCATGACGTTCTCTATCGCTCGGTCAATGTTGTTTGGCATCAGGCCAGCATCGAGCAGGGCCGAGAGCCGCTGTCTTGTGACCGTGGTGGCGGCGAAGCTGAGCGGCTCCTTGCCGATGCGGGAATGGTCCCCGAGCGCCTCATTCGCAATCCGCCTTACCAGCTCATCCCTTTCGATGTGCTTGGTGTCGATGCCGATCCGGGCTGCCAAGCTTTGAATCTTGGCCAGGTCAAATTCCTTGCACGGACCCGTTCGCCGCGCCGGTCCATTCAGCAACGTCTCGGTCAGGCGGCGGCTCTGCTCCGAATGGTCCGCCGTGACATCGGCAATCGTCCGCGCTAGTGTCTTGGCGGCAATGACATTCCTATCTTCTCCCAGAGCTGCATCGCTCGCGGGCCGAGGTGCAACGCCCCTCTCTGAATCCTCGGGGGCGAGGTCGGACCTGTCTCCGGTCCTGCAGGCGAGGTCGTTCGGCCTGAGCACCAAAATGTCATGCCAGATTTCTCTGTCGCGCGTGCTTGTATCCGTGCCTGGATGAGGTTCAGTTCCGGAGCCGGGAATCCCGGTCTTCTCGCTCTTATCGGAAGGCATCCAACTGTGCTCCATTGGGTTGCTAAATACCCTCTGGACCGAGGGTAGATTTCGTACAGCATCCCATTATAAAACTCTTGGCTTCGATGACAACGGAGAATCGCTTAGGTCGAAAGGAACCCTCTTTATTTCGCCTTCGCCCTTTGCATATCCAAGAGTTGAGACACATGCCCATCCAACCTTTCCCCCGCAAAGTCGCCAAGGCAAGAGAGAGCGCCCTTGACGCATACCTACTCGATCGTCGCCAGGGACCCCAGCACCGGAGACATGGGAGTGGCGGTCCAGAGCCACTGGTTCTCGGTCGGGACGGTCGTCACTTGGGGAGAGGCGGGCGTGGGCGTGGTGGCCACCCAGGCCTTCGCCAATGTCTCCTTCGGGCCTCGGGCGCTGCAACTGCTCAAGCAAGGGAAGGGCGCCAAGGTCGCACTGGACACCTTGATCGCTTCGGACGAAGCGAGAGAGATGAGGCAGCTAGCCATCCTCGATGCTCAGGGCGAGCGTTGCGGCGCACACTGGAAAGAAATGCATCCCGTCGGCTGGCCACATCGTCGGTCCTGATCATTCCGTCCAGGCGAACCTGATGATCAACGATCGGGTCTGGCCGGCGATGGACCGGGCTTTCCGATCGGCGGACGGAACCTTATCCGAAAGGATGCTGATCGGCGCTGGAGGCCGGCGAGGCCGCCGGAGGGGACATCCGGGGAAGGCAGTCCGCCGCTATGCTGGTGGTCAGAGGCAAGTCCACAGGCAACTCCTGGGAGGACCGCCTGGTGGACATAAGGGTCGATGACAGCAAGGAACCGCTGGCCGAGCTGCGCCGGCTGCTGAACGTGCATCGAGCGTACGAGCAAATGAACCAGGGGGACGTGGCCCTGGAAAAGGGAGACATGGCTCTCGCCCGAGGGCATTACTCAGCGGCGGAACAGCTGTTCCCGGAGAACGAGGAGATGCGCTTCTGGCATGCGGTGACATTGGCCAGCAACGGATTGTTGGAGGAATCGCTGCCGCTGTTCAAGGACGTCTTTCGGAGGAATGGGAACTGGCGCCTGCTCGCGCCTCGCCTCGTCCCGAGCGGGCAACTGCTGGTGGATGGGGAAGGGCTGTCGCGCATCGTAGCGCAGTGATCAAAGTTAGGGACAAGAGACGATTCAGGCTTGGAAGGTTCCCACTGGCCCAATCATTCCATGGGCGGTTCAGAGGTGGCGAGCCTGATCACGCCTATTCGATGACCGCCATCACCTTGCCGCCTTCGATGGCCTCGCCCGGCTTTACCTTGATCTCTTTGATCTTCCCGGAAATGCCAGCAAGGATCTCGTTCTCCATCTTCATGGCCTCCAGCACGAGGACGAGAGTGTTCGGGTTGACCTCTTCGCCAACCTTCACTTTGATCGATACCACCTTGCCCGGCATCGGAGCAGTAATGGCGTTCTGGGAGTCCTTGTGGGCCAGCCCGGATTCCGCTTCCTCGGAGTAGCCGTCGCCGGCCTTCTCCAACTCCAATATCGGCTCGACCTTGGTCTGCACGGCGCGGTTGTCGATCTGGAGCGTCGTGCCGTCCTCCAGGGAGCCTTCGAGCTTTAGCGGCACGAACTCGCCGTTCATCATCATGCCGCCCTCCTTGTGGACCACCTTGAACGTCGTCTCTCCGACGGTGACGCGATAATCTCCCCCATTCTTCTCCACCGTCACCTCGTAGGACTGGCCGTTCATGTGGACCTTGACCTTCATAGGATCCAGCCTCCGCCGTTTAGGGACTCGCGCCTGGCGGCCACCTTCCAATGGTTGGCTTCTTCGCAGACCGCCGAATGCTTCGCCTTCATCTTGCTCTCCACTTGGAAGACGAACATTGCGGCGATGGCGGCCAGGTCGCGGACGTTTGCTCCCTTCTCTATCATGATCCTTTCCTTGAAGTACTCCAAGGCGACCGCGGGAAAGAGTGCATAGGACAGCACATCCTCGTCCGAGCGTGCGTACGGCTTGGCCTCATTGGCCATCCGCTCGAATTCTGGAGGGAGCAGGTCCGCCGGCCGCACCGTGATCGGCTTCTCGTCTCCGATGATCTTCTTCCGGATCTCGGCCGAAATGGGGGCGGGCGTCCTGCCGTACATCCCTCTCACCAAATTCTTCGTCTCATTGGTGCAGGTCTTGTACCTCTGGCCGGTGATAATGTTGTAAGTGGCTTGTGTTCCCACTATCTGGCTGGTCGGGGTGACCAATGGCACGTAGCCGAGGTCTGCCCGGACCCGGGGGACTTCCTCGTACACCTCGTGGATCTTGTCCATCTTCTTCGCCTCGCGCAATTGGGTGGCGAGGTTGGAAATCATCCCGCCGGGGATCTGGTAGATCAGCATGTCGACATCGATGGCGGTGTGCTCGCTCTCGAAGTCCCCGTACTTCTTCCTGACCTCCTTGAAGTAGTCCGCGATCTCAGCCAGCTTCTTCAGGTCCAGTCCGGTGTCATACTCGGTGTCCTTCAGCATGGCCACCAGCGATTCCGTCGGCGGCTGGGAAGTGCCCATGCTCATGGAGGAGATGGCCGTGTCCACGATGTCCGCCCCGGCCTCGATGGCCTTCAGGTACGACGTAAGTGCCATTCCGGAGGTCATGTGCGAATGCACGTGCACCGGCAGGGAGACCTCCTGCTTCAGCTCTTTCACCAGATCGTAGGTCGCGTGGGGCGTGAGCAGTCCGGCCATGTCCTTGATGCAAATGGTGTTCGCCCCCATCTCCTCCAGCTTCTTGCCCATCTCCACGAACCCTTTGATGGAATGCACCGGGGAGGTGGTGTACGAAATGGATGCTTCGACCACCGCACCGACCTTGCTCGCGGTCTTCATGGCCATCTGCATGTTCCTCACGTCGTTCAGCGCGTCGAAGATGCGGAAGACATCGATGCCCCGGGCGTGCGCCCTCTCCACGAACTTCTCGACGATATCGTCGGAGTAATGCCTGTACCCCACGATGTTCTGGCCTCGGAGCAGCATCTGGAAATGGGTGTTGGGCATCGCCTTACGCAGCTTGGTGATCCGCTCCCACGGGTCCTCTTTCAGGAATCGCAGGCAGCTGTCGAAGGTGGCCCCGCCCCACATCTCCACGGACCAGTAGCCAATCTCGTCGATCAATGGGGCGATGGGGAGCATGTCCTCGGTGCGCATGCGCGTCGCTAGCAACGACTGGTGCGCGTCCCTCAGAACCGTGTCGGTGATCTTTACCATCTTTTGCACCTCAGAGGGGTATGTTCCCATGCTTCTTCGCTGGCCTCGACTCGCGCTTGTTGTCCAGCGCCCTCAGGGCGGTGATGAGCCTCAATCGGGTCTCCTTCGGCTCGATGACATCGTCGATATAGCCCTTCTCCGCGGCAACGAATGGGCTGGCATGGCCCTTGCGGTATTCCGCGGCCAGCTCCTTGCGCTTCTCCTGCGGGTCGTCTGCCATAATTAGGTCCTTCTTGAAGACAACATCTATCGCCGACTCAGGCGCCATGATGGAGATTTCGGCGGTCGGCCAGGCCAGGTTGACATCGCTGCGGATGTGCTTGGAGGCCATGACGCAGTAGCTGCCGCCGATCGCCTTCCTGACGACGACGGTGATCTTGGGGACGGTCGCTTCGCAGTAGGCGTACATCAGTTTGGTCGAGTTGCGGATCATGCCGCTCGATTCCTGCTCGACCGACGGAAGGTAGCCTGGCACGTCGACGAGCGTGATTATTGGAATGTTGAAGGCGTCGCAGAAGCGGACGAACCGCGCCGCCTTGATCGACGACGGTCCATCAAGCGTACCGGCCAGCACTGGCGGGTTGTTAGCAACGATCCCGACCGAGATGCCGTCCAGGCGAGCGAAGCCGGCCAGCAGGTTCTTGGCGTAGGTCTCGTGGACCTCCAGGAACTCTCCTTCGTCCACGACCTGCTTGATTATGTCGTGCATGCTCAAAGGCTTCATAGGGTCCTCTGGCACGATGAGATTGAGGCTCTCCTCCATCCGGTCGGGAACGTCCTTCGGCTTGATGCGAGGGCTTCCCTCCAGGTTGTTGGACGGCAGGAAGCTCATCAGCTTCTTCAGCTTCTTGATGCAATCGACCTCGTCCGCGGCGGAGAAGTGCGCCACGCCGCTCTTGGTGGTGTGGACGGTCGAACCGCCCAGCTCCTCGTAGCTAATCTCGATGCTCTGCACCGCCTTGAGAATGTCCGGTGCTACCACGAACATCTGGCTCGTCCCTTCTACCATGAAAGTGAAATCCATCAACGTGGGGGAGAAGATTGCGGTGGCGGCGCACGGCCCCATCACCAGGGCTATCTGCGGGACGACGCCTGAAGCGAGGGAGTTGCGGAAGAATATCTCAGAGTAGCCAGCCAGCGAGTCCATGCCCTCCTGGATGCGCGCTCCGCCCGAATCGAAGACGCCGATGATCGGGCAACCGTTCTTCAGCGCCATGTCCATGACCTTGCAGATCTTGGAGGCGTGCATCTTCCCGACCGAGCCGCCGAAGACGGTGAAGTCCTGGGCGAAGATGTAGACCTGCTTGCCCTCGATGGTGCCGTAGCCGGTGACGACTCCGTCGCCTGGTACCTTGTTCTTCTCCATGCCGAAGTTATTGCACTGGTGCGTGAGGAAGGCGTCCGTCTCCACGAAGCTGCCCGGGTCCATGATCGCCTCGATGCGCTCGCGGGCTGTCATCTTCCCCTGCTTGTGCTGGCGCTCAATCCTCTCGCTCCCTCCGCCGACCCGGCTCTTGCGCTTCAGGTCCTTGAGCTCCTTGATCTCTCGACGTTCCCGGTTGTTCTCTTCGGCAGCCATTTACCCGTTGCCCCCCAGCTCTCGAAATGAATCGTCTGTCGCTTATTAATCCTTCGTCGGATTCTTGGCGTTCTGCATGGGATCGGTCACCCGGATGCTCGTGTCATTCACCCACGAGAGCCGTAGCACCAGTCCCTCTTCGCTCTTGATGACCAGAGCGCCGTCCGGCGCCAGATAGAGCGCCTTCCCCCTGAAGGTCTCCCGTCCGACCGCCGCCTCTATCTGGCGTCCCAGGACCGAAGACCTCGCGATGTAATCGTCCTCGGGCGATTCCCGCTTCAGGAATCGCTCATAATAGTGGCGAAGTTCGAGCAGGATCTCCTCCAGGAGCCTTTCATGATCCACTGTACGGCCCAGCTCCTCGCTCAGGGACGTTGCGCCTTCCATGCCGAGATCAGACGCTGCGATGTTGACGTTGATCCCGATGCCCAACACCACGAAGGCGACCTTTCCCTGTTGCCCCGTTCCTTCCACCAGCAGGCCGGCGACCTTGCGACCTTCAATCTGGATGTCGTTGGGCCATTTCAGACCGGTCCTCAGTCCGGTTACCTTCTCGATCGCTCTTGCCACCGGCACCGCGGAATAGACCGTCAGCCTCGTCAGCTCCTTCGGATCGACGTCCGGCCTGAGCAGGACCGACAGGTACAATCCTCCTACCGGCGAGACCCATTCCCTGCCCTGACGCCCCCTGCCCCGGGTCTGGCGCTTCGCCACGACCACCAGGCCCTCGGCCTCCCCGCTCTTGCCGTGGCTCTTCGCAACGTCGTTGGTCGACGTTGCTTCGTCCAAGCGGATGATCCGGCGTCCGATCGTCATCTTCATCCTTAGAGGTCGATGGCCCCGATCCTCACCAGTGCGAACCGGCCCTTCAGGTTCGCCAGGTGGGCTTCGGTCGTTATGCGCAGCGCTTCCAGGTCCTTTTCGCATTTGGACACGTCCGCAACGATGTTCATCGACATGGTCTCGTAGTACACCAGCACCTTGGTCCTCACCGAAAGCAGGTTGATGTCCTGGTCGGCCAGCACCTTGGTGATCTCATAAATCGCCCCTGGCTTGTCCGGGATGGAGAAATCGAGCTCCACAAGCTTGGACTTCGGGTCCAGCGGCGTAATCGAGAGTATCATGGAATCCTGGTCTGCCACCATCATGATCGGCTGCCCTTCAGCCAGATTGTCGATCGCCCTCAGATAATCCTCCGGCACCTGGAATGTCCCGTTCTTGATAGTGCTGTTCGCCTTGCGGTACTGCTTGATCGAGCGGACCTTCACGTCCGAGCCAGGCGCTGCAACGCCTTTGGTGTAGCGTTCGCTGATGTTGGATGCCTCGATTTCGATCGAATCGACCTTGCTCAGCGAGGCGGCCCGCTGACGCTTCAGGGTGTCGAACTCCTCCTTCAGACCGGCCGAATCCCCGTAGTAGCTGAGGTCCGCCATCATCCTCCAGACCATGCAGATGTTGGATATCATGCTGAGAGAGGATGAGTTTAGGATGTCGATGTTCCGCTCTCCCAGGAACTTCGCCACCTGCGCGCAGGCGCCTGGGGTATCGATCATGTTGAAGGTGATGGTGCATATCTGCCGGTAATTCTCCGGTCCAAGGGTGGAGAGGACGAGCTCGTAGCTGCTCTTGCCCTCATGCTCGTACATGAACATCATGGAGAAGACCTGGCTGCCATCGACCAAACCCAAAGGTCTGCCCAGCCTCTCGCTTATCTTGATCTTCGAGCCTTCCAGCCTTCCAAAATCGTAATAGCGCATTTTTCAGACCGGGCGCTAAAAACGTTCTGCCTTGATAAACCTTGTCATGCCTGCCGTTTCGAGGCCCTGGACCTCGCATCTTCCTTATCCTGCTTCCTGAAAAATCATCGGGCAACGTTGAAATAGTAATTCGACATTGAGTGGAGACTAACTCAGTAGAGACCTACTATACTCAGAAAGCGATCATATGGAAAAGAAAGGACCGCAGCAGAAGGTCGGGCGTGTCAGCCCATTGCAATCGGTCATACTGATCCTGCTCCGCCAGAAGCCGATGTACGGCTACGAACTCCTCAAGGCCTTGCGGGAGGAGTTCGAGGGCGTATGATCCCCTCAGACCGGAACCATCTATCCTGCGGTCAAGCGCCTGGAAGAGCGCGGCTTAGTATTAGTGGAGAAGCGGGATGGGACCGACTACTACTCACTGACTGAGAAGGGCGAGAGCGAGTTTCAGGCATTCGTGAAGCAGACGCCGAGCGACCTGGGGTTCATGATCCGCTATTTCCAGATACTGGACAAGGCGGCGAAGGAGATCAACGGATCTAGTCCGTTGGCCGAAATCGGATCCTTCGTGGTCGAGGGACCAGGATTCTCGAACATGTTCGAGATGGACCGGATGACGCCCCAGGAGAAGATGAGCTTGCTGAAGAAGGCAAGGGAGAAACACCTCTCTAAGCTAGCTTTTATGCAGACCGAACTGGAAGAAATCGAGAAAAGGTTGCAAGAGAAGGAAAACAAGAAAGAGAAAAAGGAAGAGTGAGAGAAAATGACAGTAATTGTTTGAGGTAAAGGACCTGGTCAAGGTCTATAACGGCTCCATCAGGGCAGTGGATGGGATCACGTTCGACGTTGCCGAGGGCGAGGTCTTCGGTTTCCTAGGTCCGAACGGAGCGGGCAAGACCACCACCATCGCGGTGCTGACGACCTTGCTGCAGCCGACCAGTGGCGAGTGCAAGGTATGCGGCATTGATGTGGTCAAGCACCCCACCGAGGTGCGCCGATCCATCGGGCTGGTGCCACAGGAGATGACGGTGGATGACGATCTGACCGGCCGAGAGAACATGATGCTGCAGGCCACGCTCTATGGCGTGGAGCTGAAGGTGGCCAAGGAAAGGATCGACGAGCTGCTAGCGCTGGTCAAGCTGGAGGAAGCGGCGGACCGCATGGTCAAGACATACTCCGGGGGCATGAGGAAGCGGCTGGAGCTTTCCGAGGGCCTCATCCACCGGCCGCGGGTACTGTTCCTGGACGAGCCCACGCTGGGGCTGGACATACAGACCCGAACGACGATGTGGGAACACATCCGGGATTTGCGGAAGAACTCGAACATGACGGTTTTCATGACCACCCACTATCTAGAGGAGGCCGACTCCCTGTGCGACAGGATCGGGATCATCGACAAGGGGAAGATCATGGCGCTGGACACTCCGAACAAGCTCAAGGAGTCGCTGGGAGGCGATGTCATCTCGCTCAAGATCAGCGGAGAAATGGACTTCACCGAGTCGATAAAGTCGGTGGAGGGCGTATTGAGCGTGAAGAAGGAGGATGGATCGTATCGTGTGAAGGTGCTCAACGGCGAGACGGTCACCGCCCCGCTGCTGCAGGAGATATCGAAGAAGGGAGGTTCGGTCACCTATGTGAGCCTTGAGCGGCCGAACATGGACCAGGTGTTCCTAGAGTATACCGGACGCTCGCTGAGGGACGCCGAGCAGTCTGGGAGTTTCGACAGGATGGCCGCTGCCAGACAGATGAGGAGGTCGAGCTGATGATTCGTGAAACGACGGCGCTGATGGTGCGCGAGCTGAAGCATTGGTACCGCGCCAAGGTCCAGATATTCATGATGCTGATCCAACCGATCGTGTGGCTGGGGCTGTTCGGGCAGGCGTTGCCCCTCAAATTGCCCCCGGCCATGCTCAATGGTGCGCCGGACTATATGTCATACATGTCGGTTGGTATGCTGGCCGTGACCGCGCTGTTCACCTGCATGTTCGCTGGCATGTCGGTTGTCTGGGACCGCCGGTTCGGATTCCTGAACAAGCTGAGAGCCGCGCCGATACCAAGAGGCTCTATCCCGGTGTCGAGGATCTTGGCCGCGATGATCAGAGCGGTCATATCAGCACTGATGGTCTTGCTGATAGCTTTGATCTTCACGCACATACCAGGACTTGCCGGTCTGACGGTCACGTCGAACTTCGATATCCTGTCCGGGCTCGGAATGCTTCTGATACTAGTGCTGCTGGCGACGGCGTTCGCCGCGATATTCGTGGCGATAGCGTTGACGATCAAGACCCAGGAGACGCTGTTCGCCGTGATCAACCTGCTGAACCTGCCCCTGATGTTCGCATCGGCGGCACTGTTTCCGATAAACAGGATGCCAGATTGGCTGCAGGCGGTGGCGAAGGTGAACCCATTGACACTGGCAGTGGATGGCATGAGGCAACTGCTATTCTCTGGCTCGGTCGGGATCTATCCGCTGTGGGTGGACATCCTGGGCCTGCTGGCGTTCTCGCTCGTGTTAGTCATCATCGGAATCGTGGTGGCGATGCGGGCGTTGAAAGAGAAGTAAACACCAAAGGGGCGGGGACGCCCCCCATTATTTTTATTATTCAATGAGACCTGGCGCTAGCAGTCAGGGAGGGGTGGTTTTAATCAACAAAGATCGGCTTTTAGCTCCGTTACCGCGGCAATGACCGGCTGGATGTTGGGAGCGTCGATCACCGGCGTCCCGTTCAAGTCGGCCGTCACCAATCCTTCGTTCTTCGGGATGATGGCCAGCAGCGGCAATCCCATGGCGTCCAGGCGCTCCTTAATCTTCTTCCTCTCGTCATCGCTGGAGACCTTGTTCGCCACCGCGTATATCCTGAGAATGCCCAGCTCCTTCGCCATGCGTTGGATGTTCTCCGCTGTGTCCAAGGAGCGAGTGCCGGGCTCAACCACGATGAGCATGACGTCGACCGAGCGCGCCGTTCCCCTACCCAAGTGCTCCAGGCCCGCCTCCATGTCCATGATGACGACCTCGTCCTCCTCCAGCAGCAGGTGGTCCATTACCCTCTTGAGCAGCGTCGATTCGGGGCAGAAGCAGCCCTCGCCCGCCCTCTTGATGGTCCCGAGAAGCAGCACCTCGACCTTGTCCGGCCCCTCCACGGAATAGTTCTCCATCAGGTCGCCGACCTGAGGGTTCATCCGGAACAGCCCTCCGGGCGCACTGCCCGGGCCGGACCCCGGTCCGCTCCTCGATCAGGTCGTACATCAAAGCCAGCGGCTTGGCCTTCTCCCGCTTCTTCTCTGGGATGCCCACCGCGGTCATGAGCGACGGCGATGGGTCCGCGTCGACCGCCAGGACCTTCATGCCCTCCCTGGCATACATCCTGGCCAGGAGCGCGGCAATGGTGGTCTTCCCCACCCCGCCCTTGCCGGAGATGGCGATTTTCAACGGCATCTCAATTCCTCACGAAGACGATGCCGTGGCTGAGCAGGTTCGCCTCTTTCAGCTTGACGTTCTTGAGGACGACGCGCTCGCCTAAGATGTCGGTGCAGACGGCGTTCTTGCCCTCCATGATGATGCGTGCCACCTCCTTCATGGCCTCGTGAGCTCCTTCCTCGTCCTCTAGGAACACAGTCGATTCGCACATGAATCATGCGAGCCTTCAGAAGGTATATAAAAACTGGCCGCGGCGCATCGACGGCTACTGCTGCGCCGGTGTCTGGTCCAACGGCCGTACGGACTCGTCAGGCGCGGGGAACTTCGTCCCATCCCCATAGAAGATGTATCGCGTCGGCACGCGGCGCTTCATCCCGGTCCAGTAGCCGCAGGCGCGGCACTTGTAGCCCAGGGTGACCTTACCCCCGTAAACCGTCTCGTTCTGGATGCGCCTGGTCTTCGAGCCGCACACCGGGCAGCGAACGTTCCGGCTCTTCTCCTCCGCTTCCCGTGTCTGGATCTCCACCTTTGCCAGCTTGCGAAATAACGCCATGCGGCGGATGCGCTCCTCCGAGGCGGTGTACTCCGGATCCATCAACTTCAGCTTCTCGTTGACGAGCTGGGCAAAACGGTTTTGTGAGACGACCGTGGACTGCTCCTTCAAGGCCGCTTGAATAGCTTCGGCGAGCACGTCGGCCTTGGGAATCTTGTAGGCCATCGATGGTTGAATGATATATTAGCATAGATAATTTTCTGAGGCGCCTTCTGGCAGATATCGTCGATTGCTAACCATCGACACATAACTGAAATATAGAGCCAGTGGCAATGGTTTTGCTGGTGGTCCGTATGAAGCGCAGTAAGGTCATCATCATGGGGGCGGCGGGAAGGGATTTCCACAATTTCAACACCTATTTCCGGGACGACGAGCATCACGAGGTGGTCGCGTTCACCGCCACCCAGATACCGAACATCGAGGGAAGGAGATACCCTCCCGAGCTGGCGGGCAAGCTCTACCCCAATGGCATCCGGATCGTGGCGGAGGAACAGCTGCCGGATCTGATACGCGAGCTTGGCGTGGAGCAGGTCGTCTTCGCCTACAGCGACATCTCTCACATGGACCTGATGCACAAGGCCTCGCTGGTCCTGGCCAACGGCGCCGACTTCCGGCTCATGGGCAATCAGAAGATCGTTCTCCGCTCCAAGGTCCCCGTGATATCGGTATGCGCGGTGCGCACCGGCTCCGGCAAGAGCCAGACCACCAGGAAGATCTGCAAGATTCTCCGCGCCAAGGGGCTGGATGTGGTGGCGGTGAGGCATCCGATGCCTTACGGGGACTTGGTCAAGCAGACGGTGCAGCGCTTCGCTACCTACGCCGACATGGACCGGTTCGAGTGCACCATCGAGGAGAGAGAGGAGTACGAGCCGCTCATCGACAAGGGCATCGTCGTCTATGCTGGCGTGGACTACGAGCGCATCCTGCGGGAAGCGGAGAAGGAGGCGGATGTGATCGTCTGGGACGGCGGGAACAACGATACGTCGTTCTATCGATCGGACCTGTACATCACGATGGCGGACCCGCATCGGCCGGGCCACGAGATCTCCTACCATCCGGGGGAGACGAACGTGCGCATGGCGGATGTCATCATCATCAACAAGGTGCAGACGGCAGATCGGCAGAACATCCTGACCGTCAAGGAGAACGTCGCGCGGCTTAATCCGAGAGCGCTCATAATCGAGGCCGCCTCGCCGATCATGGTCGACGACCCGAAGATGATCAAGGGGAAGAGGGTGCTGGTGGTGGAGGACGGGCCGACCGTGACCCATGGCGGAATGGCTTACGGCGCTGGCACGATAGCGGCGCAGGACTATGGGGCGGCCGAGATCATCGACCCCCGTCCCCACGCCGTTGGCTCCATCGCCGCTACCTTCGCGAAGTACAGGCACATCGGAAATCTGCTGCCGGCCATGGGTTACAGCAAGGAACAGGTGAGCGAGCTGGAGCAGACCATCAATCTCTCGGGATGCGACGTGGTCGTGTCCGGCACCCCGGTGGACCTCCGTCGGGTCATCAAGGTGAAGGTTCCGATCGTGCGAGTGTATTATGAGCTCGATGAGATCGGTCGGCCGACGCTCGAGGAGATCATCGAGCAGCGCCTGGGGAAGATGATCCGCGATCGGGAGAATTGAGTCGGGTAACGTCCGGACTCATGGCAAAATGCAAATATCGTTCAGGCCATGAGCGTCTCTAGGCGGGGGTAGCCAAGCCTGGCCAACGGCGCAGGACTTAAGATTCTGTCCTTAGTGGTTCAAGGGTTCAAATCCCTCCCCCCGCACTTTAATTGCCAGTAAACTTTTAATAGCCAGATGAATATCAAGGGTTGTGTCTCCGAGTAAGGGAAGACCCGATTTGGGGAAGACCAAAACAATCAAGGCGAGATCTGTCTGGATCTATGCGCCAACAGAGGAAATGTTGGCCAATTGGAAGAAGGAGGCGGAGAGTCATGAAATGTCATTATCTCGCTTTCTCGTCGAGCTTATCGATGATGCCATGCGTCGGAATCCGATGGGGATCAGCCCGAAGAAGGAGCTTGAGGCTCGGTTGGATCAAACCATAAGGGAGCTGGCCGCCGAGAGCCAGGAGAAGGAGACGCTGAAGCATCTGTTGGCAAAGTCAGAAAAATCGCTGGCAGACTATAGAGATGCCCTAAATACAGTGGTGGAGTCCAGTGGAGATGAGAAACTTCAGCGCAGTCTGATTGACCTATTCCACCATCGCGTTGCTTGGAGAGTGGTAGAGATCCCCCCGGCGCTTGGATTAAGTGTTTCAAACGCAGAAGACATGAAACGGTTAGCGATCGTAATGGACCAACTCAAAAACCTGGGGATCATCGATGGAGACTTCGAAACGGTGAGGTGCAGAATTGGAGCAAAAAAGAAGATCTCAAAGCGCTCGATCATTGCAGCCAAGAATGCAAGACGCCATAAACGCATTTCTCGAGGATTGCGACCTGCGGACGATGACGATGGGAACAGTCCGTTCGTATCGGTCGATGCTCCTTGACTTCCAGTGTCACTTGAAGAGCATGGGAATCGAGGACATCGAGGGGATTGATAGAGATGCCATCCGCGACTATATTCGCCTCCTGAACCAAGAACGCGGCAATAGGAGGGCGACTGTCGAGAATCATCTGTCGGCAGTCTCCTCCTTCTTGGACTACCTGGTATATGAAGGTCTTATAGAGGCGAACATCGCCCTATCGGTGAGGAAACGGTACCTACGCCGCTATAAGAGCGATAACTCTGATGCCCAGAAGCGCAAGCTCGTCGATTCCGAACAGCTGCGGGGGCTGATAGATTCCATCATGGTCCCACGAGATAGGGCTATAATCATTCTGCTGGCAAAAACTGGCGTCAGGAGAGGGGAGTTGATCACGATTGACATTGGTGACGTAGACCTGGTCGGTCTCAAGATCGAACTGAAACACAAGGCCAAGCGCTCCAATAGGATTGTATTCTTTGACGAGGAGTGTGCCCGGGTGCTCTGTGAGTGGCTTGAAGTACGGAAACGATATGCCCGAGAGGGCGTTGACTCACTCTTCATTACCGAAGCCGGCGGGAGGCTGGACCGCAACGGGGTCTATTATGCAGTGACAAGGCATGCGGCGCGCATCGGGTTGCATAATGAGAGTTCGGATCGGCTGGAGGATCACTTCACGCCACATTGCCTAAGGCACTGGAATACCACCTACCTAATGCGAAATGGCATGCCCAGGGAAATGGTCCAAGAGCTGAGGGGAGATGTGCGCAAGGAGGCCATCGATATCTACTACCACTTGGACGAGGAGCAAGTACGCATGGCCTACCTGAAATGCATTCCACAATTAGGGGTAAGATGAAGCTTGAGACCGCTTCCTTTTAGGGGGATGCCTGTTCCAACCTTGGTGAATTGCAGTCGGAGACCTCAAGACAAAGGAAGGTCTGCGCTTAAGCCTCGGTTGAAATCGCTTAAGTCAAAGGAATTATGCATGGAATCGAACTCCGTTTACATGATACGTTTACATGCACTCGGGAATACCGCGAAGAAACGTTTACGTGGCACATCATCGCCGCATCAAAGCTGTTTACGGCCCGTATACGGCGAAGTATACAGGGACAATTCTCGTTGGATATCGTTGGGGATGAGGGTAAAATTCGTGTGAATCGACGGAGTTGATCAAACATGGTGAAAGGAAAACCGACATCGGCGAGAAAAGGCCGGTACGAAGAGGCAAATCCGGTGATTTCTTTTCGGGTTCCGCGAGAAGATTATGAAAGGGTCAAGGATCTAATAGCGGCTGAAGGCGAATCGATAGGAGAGTTCCTTCGAAGAGCTTTCGACGTCGAGCAAACGGATTTACAATCGGCACACAGCCGAGGACTCTTAAAAGGTTATCAAATAGCGAAGAAGAAATTCGCTATCTACGCGAATTGTGTTTCATGCGGCGAGGAGGTGGCGGTCTCGGATGAGCAACTCAGGGAAGTTGCTCAGGACAATTTCAGGGTGAACTGCTGTCCCCAGGTGCTGCACGATGGCTGCCGTGCACCAATCGGTTCGAGTCCCTGCACGGTCATGAAAGGGGAGAGACCAACAAGAGACAAGTCGAAATGAGTTGGCATTGAGTTATGTCGAAGGAGTGAAGAAGCTGATCGGGCTGCTTGATGCTAGATTCACCTCCAAGACACGATACAAAGGAAAGAATTGGGAATGGGGTTACGTTATTGCATCAAAGGCCGGAGAGATGGCGAGATTCATTGAAGGAGATAGAAAGACAATCGATTTTGCCAATCCTTCCCCCAACCTCATTCGAGATGATTCGGAGGCAACGAGATCGCACATTCTTGACCTAACCTATTCCGATTTGAAGGAGAGTGGCTTCAGCAAAGGCACGCTGCATGAACTCAAGAAGAAGGTAAGGAGCGAGGAGCCGTTCAAAGTTTACAGGAAGGTCAAGGAGAGGATAGCTGTTTGCAACTCCTCCTAACTTACAAGTTATTGGTTTTCAAGTTTGTATACGCCCTTTAATTAAGTAATACAAGCGCTCCCAGCACTGTTCTAGCCTTATTCGAAGAGAATGCCCAACTGCGAATAATTCTTAGTGACTTGTTAACTAAACAATAGACCGAACTTACCATTAATTACAGTATAGCCTGAATATTAAGCCTTAAGACTTCACCCACTCTCCATTATATATTAATAATAGGCGTTTTTAAATTGAACTGAAGTCTAGAAGGTAGATAAGCATAAATTGCCAAATTCCGTCTAGACTTTTCATTGAGTATGATTCGGGTAATCTTGAGTAAACAAATTCTGAGCGTTGTCTTCGCGCTTCTGCTTATTCTAATTTTGATGCCCTGGAATATGCTATCCGCTCAGTCAGAATCGACGCAACCCCTAGAGAATCAAGCTTGGAAGGAGAGCTTAATTGATGTCCATTGGGGAAGTCCAGACGCTTTCTCTATGACAAACGATTCGGAAGGGTTCTGTTATATTGCCTACTACGACGCGTATAGCTGTGGTCTTAAGTATGCCACAGATAAGACTGGAACGTGGAATGCGACGCTTCTAGAGTCGGGCAATGCGGATTATCCGGTGGGGAACCAAGTTGCGATATGCGTCGACCTCCAGGGTAATGTTCACATAGCCTACCACGCGGAATACGCCGAGTATGCTGGTAGACAATATGTCGGCATTCTGAAATGCGCAAGTAACATTGCAGGGAATTGGACCTACGACGTCATCGATAATGGTGGGGTAGATAGTCATTCGGTCGGCTGGAGAATCTCGATGGCCGTTGATTCACTCGGAGTGATACACGTCGTCTATGATGATGGTACCAATGGCTCATTGAAATATGCGACCAATGCGAGCGGCCACTGGACTAATGAAACTCTTCAATCGCCATCCAACCCGTCAACATATTCTCAGGTTGCAGTCGAGATTGCGAGTGATGGGCAGCAAATGGTCAGAAGAGTCCACATACTCTTTGTGTCGGTAATATCCGACTCTGGCTGGACAGAGCGCCTCTATTATATTAACAAAACAGGCCAGGGTTCATGGAGCCAGCCAGTCAGGGTTGATCCTACAGACAATACTGGAAGATATGTTTCCATGGCGATTTCAGGTAACGGAACCATCTATGCGAGCTATTTGGATGCTTACAACATAAGGATAAGGGTTGCATGGGGGAATGGCTCTACCTGGCATTCGATGGATATCCCAAAGCCAGAGGATCAAACTGGACCATCGGATTACGGAGTGGGGCAACAGTCCTTCGTAACTATTGGGCCATCTGGGCCAACCCTGGCATATCTTGCAGCATATTGCCACCTGAATGCAACGGGTGCAACCGTGTTATCGGATAGGTTTGTCCTCGCCCACTTTACCTCAACGGGATTGAAGCAATATTCAGTCTTCGATCCAACAGGTGGATCTCAGTACGACTTGGTCGGAATGAAGATTCATCCATCAGGTCGTGCCATCCTCTGTTTCTACGCAGACTACATTCTTCATTCTGCATGGGAAGTAAGCAAGCCCTCCTCCCCTCAAGACTTCACTGCGACCCATGGTGATGGAAGCATTAGGTTGGCATGGATTGCCCCTTCTGATAACGGTGGTAGCGCCATCACGAATTACACGGTCTATCGTTCTTTCACGGAGGCTGGACCCTATTCTGCGCTTGCCTCACCCTCCATAACAAGTTTTACTGACACCAACCTGACCAATGGGCAAACCTACTGGTACAGGATCAGCGCAGTCAATGCTCTTGGAGAGGGGGCGCTGACAGACCCAGTATCATCAACGCCATTCACAGTTTCTGACGCTCCGACCGGACTTTATGCTATCCCTGGCAATGCAGAGGTAACGCTAAATTGGAATGAGCCATCGTACGATGGTGGCGTCATGGTCGATTACTACGTTATTTACAAGGATGGAGTTGCTTTGCCCGATAATGCTAATCAGACATCTGCTATTATCGTTGGCCTAAGCAATGGTCAGACCTACTCCTTCACCGTGGCCGCGCACAACCTTGCTGGTTTGGGCCCTCAGTCCATAGTCGCGTCTGCTATCCCTTTCACGATCCCAAACGCCCCAATCGGACTCCGGAGTATTGCCGGCAATGCGCAGGTTACACTGAATTGGACAACCCCCGGTTTCAACGGCGGCAGAACTATTGATTACTATATCGTCTATCAGGAAAGCCTCGATGTTGCACACTCTACAACGACAATGGCGATAATCACAAGTCTGAACAATGGACAGGAATACAATTTCACGGTCATGGCGCATAATGCCGCCGGAAATAGCACTCAAAGCAACTCCATCTCCGAAACACCCATGACAATGCCTGGAGCGCCAACAGGTGTAATTGCGACCCCTGGTCCAAACAGGGTGACCATCACATGGCAGGCTCCATTGTCGACCGGTGGCAGCCCGATTAGATGGTACACAATCTACCGGGATTCAATCCCCTTCGTAAACGTGAACGCCTCCACAATGGAATGTGTGGACCCGACAGGCACAGTCGGGACGACTTACACCTATCATGTAGTGGCGTGGAATGCAGTTGGAAATGGTACAAGCTCTTTGACAGTAAGCGCATCACCCCAAGCAGACAACGCTTTGCTCTATGTTGGCATTGGAGCGATCGTGATCATAGCTTTAGTGGGAGTCGCTTTCCTAGTGCCAAGGAAACGAAGATAATAAACGACTCCACGTGCAGTATGAGCAACTACTAAATTCTACAGGCCAATATACGTGACTCGTCAGGGCGATCTAAATGGTCAGCGCCAAGTACCGATAGACGAACTTCTTACAGAGTCGTTCCTATCCAAGCATTGCAGGTTTCCATCTTTCGAAGGTCTTGTAAGGAACAGTGGCTTCTCTCAAGGTTCTGGTGCGATTTCGAAAGAGGAATTTAAAGTAATACCCGGCGAGAAATGGAATGAATGGATTTCAAAGGTCACCGATTTTCCAGATTGGAGTAGCTTGATTGATGCAGCGGCGAGAGAATATATCAGTAGTCGAATGTTTGAGGGCTTATAGAGTAAACGCTACTTGCCGATTTACACATTCATTTATCGAGTCTTTCACGATATTCGATTTCGAACGGATTCCTTTTTTCGAATCTCGAATTAATGAACGATAAAATGCTTGCATTCTGTTTCAAAGATTTTCGACGAGATTTGATGTGCTGGACCGAAGGAAAAATACGTCCCTTCACTCCCCAAAAAGCCTGACCGGTTAAGAACTGTGCGAGGCGAAACCATATCTTACACCACGACGATGGTGAACCCAGGTCTAGTGATCTAATGAAGAGAAGCCAGCTGAGGGTGGCTACGAACCGTGACGAAATAGCCTCTGTGCTCGCGGCTCAGTCGAGCTCGGGCCTTGTGATTGCATTGGACCGGTCGGGTGAGGACTTGCATTTGACTTATTGTATAGATCCATCTGGGATGATGAATTGCCACGTGAAGCACAACGGTGTGGTCCTCTGGGAAAGAAAGGCGGCTCCACAGGATGTTCTGAACGACATCTTGGAGGCGATTCGCGATGAGTCAATCACCTGGAAGAACAAGGATATCGTCCTCCAGATCGACACCTCCTCCCTCGAGGAGATGAGAGCACGTTATGCGCCAGATGAGGGCGACCATACTTTAGACATCGGGGATTTTATCAAGGACTTTCTCATTCGCTTCAACAAGGACCACCTAGTAAAGAGGAAACTAGGCAACATTGGCAAGGATGAGGTGATAGTGGGCTTCCATAAAAGATATAGGAATTCGCTCATCGTGGCGTTCCCGAATCACATCGGAGTAAGACTCAGAATGGATTCCAGCCGAGGAATACTAGCTGCGATACTGCCACTCCAGGCGATTCTGAAGTTTATGGACTTCGCTGAGGAATTGGGCTTCTTTGATTTGAAAGTCAGCGAGGACGATGTCAGGGATATCAAGAATGCCCTAATTGAATGTGAACTCTGAGTATCATTAGGAAGTTACCAACCTCAGCCCGACGAAAACTCTATTTCCATTATGGCATAATTACTCGAGAACCGAGAATATTAGCTCGATCTCTCTTGCCACGCATCTTGTGTGGGTATCAGGCTCGCATTTCATTTTCAACCTAATAGATGCATTCGAGGTGGTCTTTGATGATTTTCCATTCGGATATCTCAATTTTGGGATTAAGTCGTCTATCGCCTTTTCTTTGCGTTCAAGATGATAAAGTTCTCAATGTCGATACCTTCGGGGACAGGACAATCCGAATGAAGAGCTAATTTGTTGTAGCTGTCGGCAATCTCGGACTTAAGCCTTGGGGTAGTGATGATAATGGGGTCGTGGCAGGCATAACAAAAAAGCCGGATCGCATATTTCTTTTTGGCGTCCTCATACCCCTGCTTATAACCTCTTTTCCTCGCTTCTTTATAGTCCCGCTCCTCGACTTGAAGAGACTCTCGCAGAAAGTCACCGAAAGACTTGTTTTGCTTGGTAAGAACCGTCTTTAGTCGATCATGAACCTCTGCTGAAACCCGAATTGATATAATAGGATGCTTTTCATCGTACCGCTTTCTTGCGCCCGAAGCCACTTTCTTTGGCATTATCTCATCTCCATGACCGAATGTTCTTCGGTCATATCTGCCTGCATATGATGATGTAAACGATATATGGTATACTATGGCGTAAACGGCAAGCAAACCGTCGGTAAACGATTTGTGTACGAGATCGAGGTAAATGTAAACGGCTCAAGGATTTCGGTGGGCACTTTGCGATGTATGCGTGTTCGCAAATCGCCTTTATTGTTTGGTCCGCTCGGATGACTTTCGCTTGATGCTTAATCCGTTCATTTATCATACTTAATTCGCAATTCCGCGAGCAACTGCGCTAATGATTTTTGGGAGAAAAGATAGCCTGCAGACTATCCGGCTTCATTAAGGGTTTCTCGTTCTAAACCCTATTTGCCTACTAACAATATCCTCTCTTATGGATCGAGCAATTCAAGGAGGTCCTCGAATTCCTTTTCGATTCCGTCTTACGAAGTGCATGGCCTTTCTCGGCAAACGGCGGACTTCCGTTCGTCATTTTTACATCTATCGAAAGGCATCGAGAAATGAAACGGGGGTTATCTCCAAACGCCCAAATGCATTTGTTCTATTACTTTCGCGATGGCGTTGCGGCGCGATCCATGGAAGCAAATATTCTCCCCCACAACCTTGCCCTTATAAGTCACGCTCTTCAATGCTCCAAGCTGCTTTCTAGACTTTTCGGGTTCTGGTCACTAATCCAAAAGGCAATTCTATAATCACTATAATGGCTGTTTTCCAACCTTAGAATCCTCGCCATGATATGCCCTAGAATACACCTGACAGGGATCCAAAAGCATTGTCGAAAAAATGAACTCTCGAACATAGCCATTGTCAAGTCTTATCCAATTTTGAAGTGCTAGGGTTGTAAGTTAAGCACGACTTATCAATCGCTAAACGGTTTTCGAGATGAAAATGGTAATCGCGACTACACAACCGATTATCCAGAAACAAAGAGTAGAACAACTTTCAACGGTCATGATTGCATCGATCTTTTTTCCGATTCCGTAATCGCGATTTTTATCATTGCATTTTGGCCCATTCCTGACACGTCCTCGCATCCTTGAAAGAAAGGAGCACGACTCCAATCATGGATGTTATCATTGGCGATATTTGTCGATTAGCATTCAAATACGCCTTTCCGAGATGATTGATGCAGAGCACAAATATGGAATCATCAACTGTCAGAGTAATAATGATAGACGATGAACCATCGCTTCTAGATGTATCCAAGCAATTTCTTGAGCTTGATCGCAGCCTTTGCGTCGAGGGTGTGTCTACAGCGGATGATGCTTTAGAACTAATCAAGGACCAGGATTTCGATGTCATCGTTTCAGATTATCAGATGCCTGACAAGGACGGCATCCAATTACTGAATGAATTGCGCGCAAGCGGGAATAGGACCCCTTTTATCCTCTTTACAGGCAAAGGGAGGGAGGATGTGGCCATCGAGGCTCTGAACGCGGGGGCAGATTTCTATCTGCAAAAGGGCGGGGACCCCAAAGCGCAGTTCGCAGAATTGAAGAACATGATAACAAAGTCAGCGGAAAAGCATCGGATAGAGTTCGATCTGAAGGTCAACGAAGAGAAATTCAAGAATATCTTCAATTCAACCAACGATTCGATTCACATCCTGGGCCTCGATGGGCGCATCCTCGAGATCAACGACATCGGGTGCCACTGGCTTGGTTACAGCAAACAGGAGATGCTGCAGAAGAATCTGAAGGACATCGATTCGGAACACTATGCCATCAAAATCCAGGATCGGATTAAGGAAGTGATGGAGAAAGGATTTGCACTGTTCTCTTCCGAATGGGTGTCGAAAGATGGAAGAGCAATTCCAGTCGAGATCAGCGCCCGAAGGATTGAATACGCCGGTCGACCAGCGGTCCTAAGCGTTGGGCGCGACGTCACCGATCGAAGGCGGGCCGAAGTCGCACTTAGGAAGAGCGAAGAGAAATATCGCCAGTTGGTGGAGTCCTCTTCTGATGGAATCTTCACAATCGACCCAAGCGCTAAAATCAACTGGGCGAATGATTATGCTCACGAGTTGCTTGGCTATAGCAAGAGCGAACTGCCCATAGCGCTTAGAAAGCTCGTCCCAATCAAATACTGGCCCGCCGCGATGAGGCTATTCTATGGTGGCTTGAAAGGAAAGGTTGTGACGGAACCCTTCGAATTGGAGGTAATAGCTAAGAACGGCGAGCGCATCCCAGTCAGTTATAAAGGAACCCTGTTGCACGACGAAAATGGCAATGTGACAAACGTACTGGGTGTAATCAGAGAGATGCGCGGGAGCAAGAAGTTAGAAGCAACGCTCTTGAGGACTAAAGAGCGTATTCGTTCCGACGGCACGGCAGATTCGTTCGCCTTTTGGGAATTGGACATGATGGCAAAATTCATTTTTATCAAAGGCGACGCCTGTAACTATTTCGGGCTGAAAGCTGAAGAACTCATTGGACAGTCCGCTTTTGAATTCTTCAAGAAAGACCCCGAAACGATTGTGCTAATTCGGCGCGGTTTAGCTGGTGAAGAGTTCAGCGCAGAAATCCAAGCCAAAGGCAGGTATTGGAGAACCCATTACTCTCCACGCCGCAACAAAAAGGGAGATATTTCTGGACTTATCGCTGTCTCGATTGACATCACCGAACGGAAACAGATCGAATACTCGTTGCAGGAGGTCAACAGAAAGCTCTATCTGTTATCAAGCATCACATGGCACGATACTAAGAACCAGTTGATTGTGCTTGCCGGGCATCTGAAATTGCTGGCAAGGAAACGGCCAGATCTCGCATCCGATGACCATCTGTTGCAGGCGGAGGCCACCGCTGAACGCATCTCTGCTATGATTCAATTCACCAAGGATTACCAGGACGTCGGGGTGCAGGCTCCATTAATGCAAGATGTTCGGGGATTGGTAGAATCAAGCTCCGAGGACATCCCACTTGGTTCAATTAGATTGGTGAATGACGTGCCAAAGGGCACTGAGGTATTCGCTGACCCGCTTATCGCCAAGGTATTTCATAATCTGATCGACAACGCGGTACGGCATGGCGGCAAAATTACCACTATTCGATTTTTCGTCGAAGCCAATGACGGCGGAATCAACATCATCTGTGAGGATGATGGCATCGGGATCATGCCGGATAGGAAAGGAGAATTCTTTACTCACGGCTCAGGGAAAGGCCATGGCTTTGGTCTTTTCCTCTCACGTGAGATACTCGCCATCACTGGAATAGCAATCACCGAGGAAGGGAAGACGGGTAAAGGAGCTAAATTCGTCCTGACGGTACCTGGGGAGGGACTGAGAATGACGAATGGAAGATCCGTAGTGACAGCATAAAATGATCGATCTCAAGATGAAAATGAGTTAAGCGCATGCATTGCAGTATTTGCTAATTTCCTAATGAATCGAGAGTAATTGACTCCAATTCCGTTCCAATTGTAACTTGAGCATTTGCTCTCTTCGTTTTGATGGTTGGAAAGGTGATGAATCCAACCGGGGCCACTCATAACTAATGTCCGATGAAGAAAATCAATAATTCATTTTAAGCCACAAGCGCAGAGCCAACTCGATAACCTATTTTTCTCTGATGGACAATGGTTCTTATATCAGATAAGTGTTTGAGTGCGAATTACCAGGAATTGTATGAAACACATGAAAGATGTGATTTAATGAAACCAGGTGATATTCGCGTTTACGGTACAGTCAAAGTGGGAGAAAGGGGTCAAATCGTGATCCCAGCTAAAACCAGAAAGGAATTCGATATCAAAGCCGGTGATTTTCTACTCGTCGTCAGAACTCCGATGAAAGATAGCTTTGCATTGATCAAGACCGAGGCTGTGCAGGAAATGATTAGAAAAATGAACATTGGATTGGCAGGATTACCTAGCAGAAAGAAGCGGATACCTGCTTCGAAGACCGAAAACCAAGCTAGGTCTGGGGTTGACTTTCATGAGTGATCCAATTGTAATCGAGAATCTGACAAAGGATTTCAACGGGTTTAGGGCGGTAGATTCCTTGAGCTTAATCGTGAAGAGGAACTCGTTCGTCGGATTCCTTGGCCCGAACGGGTCTGGCAAGACCACGACCATAAAGGTCCTAACTAACTTGCTTTCAGCCAGCCAAGGAACAGCTTACCTTGAGGGAGTCAATGTAACGCAAGACCCCAAGAAGGCCCTGGCACAGATTGGGGCAGTTGTGGAGACGCCTGAGTTCTATCCGTACCTAACGCCGATTGAAACCTTGGCCTATCTGGGTGAATTGCGCGGAATATCGGATAAGGACTTGAAGCGACGAACAAAGGAAGTCCTGGAAACGGTTCACATGACCGAATGGGCGAACAAGCGCATTGGCAAGTTCTCCAAGGGCATGAAGCAACGCATTGCAATCGCGCAAGCGATGCTACATGAACCCCCAATTCTCATCCTGGATGAGCCGACGTCAGGACTCGACCCGAGAGGCATGTTCGAGGTGCGCGAGATTCTCGAGGAGCTGAAGAAACAAGATTACACCGTCTTCATGTCCTCCCACCTGCTGAACGAAGTGCAGGAGATCTGCGACGAGGTGGCGCTGATCAACAAGGGAAGACTGCTCAGAAATGGGCCAGTCGATGAGCTGACCGGCGCAGACAAGGTCAGGAGACTAGAGGTCAAGACCCTCCAACCCATGTCGAAAGAATTGTTGGGCCTAATCTCAAGCCTTCATGATGTATCTGAACTCGAAATGGCTGGTCCGAATGTATTCGTGCTTTCTTTAACCGGAGGCGACGAGGCACAGGCGAATCTGTTGAAGGAGCTTTATGCGCTGAATCTGGGGATTATCTCTTTCAAGGAATCCGGCGTGGCGCTGGAGAACCTGTACATGTCCCTCATCAAGGAATCGAGGTGATTGAAATGACCGAAATCGTTACTCAGAACAAAGTGAAGATCATCGCAACAACGCCATCTGATTTCGATCAGGTCGGTGTTGTCATCAGATACGACTTCCTGAAGTACTTAAGAAGCAGGCGATTGCTGGGCATAATCGCCATTGAGGCGCTGGTTCTATTGCTCATAACGGCGCTTCCTCCGCTGCTTGGTCGACCATATGCTAGCAACGCCGATGGCTTCATCAATAATTATGCAACCTTCGTGACCATATTGGTGGTCATTGGTGCGACGCTCTTCGCAGGGGATGCCATTGTCTCCGAGTACCAGAGCCACACAGGATTTCTATTATTTCCTAACCCAGTGAAGAAGTGGGTCTTGCTGACTGGCAAGTTCATCGCATCGACGGGTGCAATGTTCCTGGTGCTGGTCATCTATTATGGCGTGGCGCTCGGACTGGGACTAGCCATCACAGGCGGCTTCTCCACGCTCGGTGTGGAGTCGCTGCTATTGGCGATGCTGTATGCATTGGCAGCTTTGGCGGTGGGTTACCTGGCAAGCACCGTGATGAAAGGTTCTACGGGCGCACTTATCCTCACATTCGCCCTATTCCTGTTCATCTTCAACATCGTTCAAGAAGTGCTGAGTTTGGCCAATGTCAATCCATCGTTCATCCTGACCTTTGCCGGCGGGACGGTCGGTTACATCACTCAGGTGCCCTACCCCGTTACCAGCTCAGCCACATTCGGCAAAGGGGCGCAGTCGATCACCATGACCACCTTCATCCCAGATATCGGGGTGTCCATAGCGGTGATGGTCTGCTATTTTGTGGTGGCCTTGGCGCTGTCCTACTTCTTCTTCAAGAGGAGAGAAATGGCGGCATAGGCGGGAAACCTCTTCTCTTTCTATTTTCTGAATCACCTGGCCGTGCGGGTTTCCCTAGAATTGGTTTTAAAAATGGGATCACCTAATACGGTTGATGATGGGTCTATCCAGACTACTCAATGCTCATGCCAGATTATTAATATTGAAAATCAATCCTTACTCTATAACGCAGAGCCAGTTCGCTAAACCCTTATCCATTTTCTTCTTTTCAAGTTGCGACACTCTAGATTCTCTGCAGAAATTACTCCCGGCTCCTCGCACCACATTCTAGGGGTAGTAGATATCATGTTATTTTGTCATTGACATGGTGTGGGAAAATGTTAAGTATATCTTACGTAATACATTTCTAACGTAATAAATATATTACATCGGGAGTTGAATGGATGAGAAGAAGAATCTTGGGATACCTTGGCATCCTCGGTCTAACCGGGTTACTCGGCTTTATCAACATTTGGCTGTTTTTCTTTTTCAGCTTCTTTGCATTGTTCGCCTTCTTGAGGGGAGATGAGAGATCCGACAGAAATATCGGTCGCGCTTGCACGAACGCCTTCGCCTTCGACACCATAGTGGCAACGGTCTCCATGGCATATGTTGTCGCTTCGCCAAAGGCCTTTGATGCAATGCCGCTATTTGTGGCTCTGCTATCTCAAGGTATTACGATTTTCAGTCTTTCATACTGGTACTATCAAGAAAGAGGGGAGTGAAGGACTTTCCATGAAGACGAGGATGAAGGAGTTCAGAGAGAAACGCGGTTTCACGCAGGAAGCTCTGGCAGAGAAAGTCGACGTGACCAGACAAACAATACTTTTTCTCGAAAAGGGAAAATACAATCCCTCTCTGAGACTGGCGTACAAGATCGCCAGGCAGCTCAACGTCAAAATCGAGGACCTCTTTACATTCGAAGACGAACAAACAGACTAACTTACCTCCGGTGTTGATAATGGCATAGTCGCGGGTTCCTCCGTCGTTCAAGACTTCACCTCTTCTCCTACATCAGCATTCTTAATATCCTCGACCCGAATGTGATTTATGGGAGTTTGGATGAAAAGAGAGATCAAACAGGCGATGTCAGGAATCGGACTTATTGGCTCTTTCATAGCAATATTATTTCTCGTTAAGTTCGAGGAAGCATCGTCCAATGGCTCTTATGGCATAGTCGTCATTCTTCTGGTTGTCATATTCTTACTAAGCGCGGCCGCTTTCATTACTTACTCCAAAACTGGATGGAGCAACGTTAGCACCGCTTTCTTGTTGGGACCATCCGCCCTTCTGTTTCAGAACAGGAATTCCGGGGAACAATCGAGGAAGGAAGCTAGAATGGACCAGAAAAAGGATGAGGAATATTACAAGATGAGATAGAAGTGATATTTCTAGTTCATTTCTCAGGGCCCGAACCTCACCGCGTCCCCAACTTGCAATAACCGTGACACTCTTAGCAGGATTATTTTGCGATATTTGTATACTACCCCACGGCAATGGTGCTGAGGAATGAATTTAAAGTCGTCAAGAGAGGAATGATGCGAAGTTGCTCAAATGCCATTTCACATAAACAGTTGTGCAACGCTTGGCATATTCTTCCTAATTTCCGGACCAGTCGAGCAATTCTCTATGAAAGGATTGTTGACGGCTCAGCCATTACGATCCAATGAGTTACCGATCGGCTTGACATAGTAAAATCAGCATTATTGCAAATCCTCTGACCCAATATATCCGAGGTGGGCAATCCCCAAATAAAGCGCCTGGCACCAGGCGTGAGCTTAGCCAGAAATGGCCAACATCCCTTTTCTGGATATTGCTCGGTTGTAGGAACATGAACCTCCAGTTGTCCCTGATCGCATGCTTATCGATTTGCGCACAAGGGCTCACCATATTATCAGAGATGAAAGCCACTCCTGCCGACTATATATGACCACGATGGCGATGGTTTGTGCCCATGGCATTCAGCGAAAGGACGCAGGTTCTGATGGTCGACGACGAGCCAGACCTGCTCGACGTCTCCAAGGCCTTCCTTGAGGAGGATGGCCGTTTCCAGGTCGACACGTTGGCGTCCGCGACGGAAGCGCTCAATGCCAAGGACTTCGGGAGATACGATGCCTTAATCTCCGACTACCAGATGCCGGGGATGGACGGGATCGAGTTCCTTAAAGAGCTGCGGGCGCTGGGCATAAACGTCCCCTTCATCCTCTTCACCGGCAGGGGTCGGGAAGAGGTAGCAATTACGGCGCTAAACGCCGGTGCTGACTTCTATCTCAAGAAGGGAGCAGACGTGAAGGCGCAATATGCTGAGCTGGGCAATTTCATCGACCACGCTGTCAATCGGCACGGAGCGTTGGCTGCCGTTGAGCACAACCTCAAGCGATTCCGGATGCTAGTGGAGAGCACTTCAGAGATAATTGAGGTCGTTGACTCCGATCGCATAGTCCGCTATGTCAATCCCGCGGTGGAACGCTATTTCGGGAAGAAACCCGAGGAGATCATCGGGACCAAATTGCTTTCTTCTCTCCCTAAGGAGGAGCAGGAGCGGCTCGACGGTCCCCTGCGTTCGCTGATCGAAGGGAAACTAGAAAAGGCGAAGGCGCTCGTTAAGGCCAAGCATGTCGACGGAACCGTCCATCTTATGGACACTACTATCACCAGATTCAATGATGAACAGCTCCGGGTGGAGCTGATAATCAATGCGAGGGAGGTTCCGATGGAGCCGACTGGCCAAGAGCCGGGTTTGAGGGCCGGATATTATAGCCTGAACCTACGAGAGTTGATTCCGAGCGCCCCCGCTTTAAAAAAGGGATGATTTAGTCGCGAAGCGGTGTGTCATGAGGCAATGTTCGAAGTGCGGAGCTCATAACACCAACCAGGCGTGGAGCTATCGGGAATGTGACGCCTCGCTCATGTTCGCCTTTCCCGGAAGTAGGAACACCAGGGTTAAGTTCCACCATCCTAGTTTCCCACCGATCCCCCGGTCCACCATCCGATCAGTCATGAACATTTGAGCAAATTCTCAGGAGATTTATAGGCTGAATAGAAAATGGAATGCTGGATCAGGTAGATCCAACTACCCTTCCGTACTGGCTGCAAGATCCGTCTTATTGATATTACCGCGACCTTCAATCCAATGTAATCCTCACTGATGATGGGTCCTCGAACTTATCAGGGTGAAACACGTCGCCATGCCCCCACCGGGACAAGCATCTCGAAGCGAACTCCTTGTCCAGCACAGCCCCTCTCATCGATGGTGATGCCAGTGATGGCCAAGATCTCCCGAATAAGGAATAATCCGTAACCTGTGTTCTTGCCAAAGCCTTTCTCAAATAAGTGCCTCTTTTCATCGGCATTGATGCCCACGCCATCATCCTCGTATACGATCAGCATCGCGTCCCCCATCTGCTTCGAGCTTATCTTCACTTGAGTGACGTGTCCACCGTGACTCATGGAATTGTCGATCAAATTGTAGGGCACCATCCGTACCAGTGGATCGGCCAGGATCTCCACGCTCTCTGTATTGTCATCTAGTACGAGGCCGGTGGGATGCAGCATGGTGAAAGCGTCTGCGGCATGGCGACCGAACGACACCCATGCTGGCGCCTGGATGCCCAATTCCTGATAGTCCTTGGCGAAGGCGATCTGCTCCTGAACATTTACCGTTGCCCGGGACATCTTGTCAAAGTACGCAATAAGATCAGCGTCCTTTTCTCTCCGCTTGCACAGTTGCAGGAAGCCGTTGACCACCATCATCTGGTTGTAAATATCGTGTCCAGTGATGCTATTCAATATGCCCAACTTGGCGTTCGCCTGATGCAGACCATTCTCCGCCATCTTCCGCTCTGTCGTATCCTCCACGATCGCCAGTAGGAATAGTGGCTGCCTATCCGCGCCCCGGATGAGCGAGACGTGTGCATCAGCCCAGACTATGCGCCCATCCTTCTTCCGGTAGCGCTTCTCCATCTGGAAGACGTCGACCTCACCCCGGATTACCCCCACGGATCCGCATCTTTCCTCATCGGCGTCTTCCGGCACAGTGATGTCAGTGAACGGCCGTCCCACCAGTTCTTCTTCAGCATACCCGACCATGCGGCAGAAGGCATGGTTGACCCTCAGGTAATTCCCCTGCAGGTCCACCGTGACCGTTCCTACAGGGGACTGGTCCATGGTGGCGCGGAACTGTTCCTCGCTGAGCCGCAGTTCCGCCTCCATGCGGTTACGTTCCGTCACATCCCGGACGTTGGCGACGAACATCATCTCATCGCCCTGTTGGCGCGCGCTGCCGATCGCCTCCAACTCCCTCCAGCTTCCGTCCTTGTGCCGCACCCGGAACTGAATCATGCCCGGCTCGATGCCTCGGGCCAGGGTGCGAACCATTGCCTCATGCAACAGCCCTGCTTGCTCCGGGTCGATGAAATAAGACAATGGTCGGCCGACGACCTCCAACGGCTCATAGCCGATGACCCGTCGCACCGATGGCGTTGCGAAGCGCACCACCCCGTTTCGGTCGCTGAGGATGATGAGGTCGGAGGAATTTTCCAGCAGTGCGGAGAAGCGTCGAAGATCGTTCCGCAACCCCGTCTCGGCCTGGTGCCGGGCCACTGCCTGAATTACCAGATCCTCGAGCCTGGCGAACTGGGTCTTGGGATCGCCCTCCTTTTTGGCATAGAAGTCAGCACCAAGGTTGAAGGCTTCAATGATCGTCTCTTCGCATCCCTTACCAGTGAATAAGATGAACGGAATTTGGCTCCAGGAACGGACGACTCTCAGCAATTCGATGCCGTCCATTTCCGGCATCTGGTAATCGGAGATGATTGCGTCGAAGGGCTCGCTTCTCAGCCGCCGTACCGCTTCTAAAGCCGATGTGGTTCTTTCAATAATGAGCTCTTTTGACTTCTCGAGGAAAGCCTTCTCGACGTCGAGCAGCTCCTCTTCATCATCCACGCAGAGCACACGCATCATGAGAACTCTCGATATCTTGGATGGCAACATGCGAGAGGGGGTTTATAGGTAATTGTAAGATTATTGAGAATGATAGCAATGCTGGCTGCCGTAATTGGAAAAGGGAGATGCTCGCGATCTGATTGAACCGGGTTGGAGTAAGTCATATCTGTTTTAATGAAAATAAAAAAGGCGATTCCATGCTCTCGTGCAGGACGAACTAGACTTATTGTCACTAATTGAAATTATGAATGGAGGACTTGGCAACTGCCATACTGGGCTTGGGCAGACTCTCCTTCGGTCGAATTCAGGGATTTTGGGCTAGGTCGATTCAAAACACTCGATGATATCTACCTGAAGAGGCGAAGGCATTCGAATTTGGAGCTTGCATGCATTCTTCGTATCTCCAGCGAAGTGCTTTTGAATTGAATTACGTCGATAGAGGGATTTTGGCGTGGAATTTACTTGTATTTATCAGCTTGCCCAGGCCAGGCCAGATCTAATGCAGGCGAATAAGTCGATATCGAGAATTTGTAACTGGTTTTATAGGCAAATAATGCTGGGCTCAGCCGAGACCACCAGTCACTTAAGCCAGATGATAAAAATACGAAATCAATTCTATCGACGTGATGCAGAGCCGTCTCAACAAACCCCTTTACATTCTTCTTTTTCCCGTTAGAGTGTTTCATGGATTCCATTTGGAGATCGCTCAAGCCTAGATTTTCTGGGGCAATGCTCCCTCTCCCAGGCGACCATTTGAATATGTCGATTTATTCGGTTTGAGATCCCGATTTAACCTCTGTCCTCTCTTTCTTGTCAGTGTCCGTTGTTCCAACCCACCGAATAGCTCTTCTTATCCCAACGCACAGAATGAAGACGCCTATTCCGAATAGCACAATTGCGCCTCCAGTGGCCACGTCATACAAATAGGAAGTAACGAGACCGGCCATGACCGTCATCACCCCGATAACCATACTGATCAGGACTGTCCCGCGGAACGATTTCGATAGCTGCATGGCCGAGGCCGCAGGAATGATCAGCAGTGCGGAAATCAGAAGAGTCCCGACGATCTTGATCGAGACCACGACGGAGAAGGCGAGGACGAAGTTGAAAGCGACTTCGAAAGGAAATACTGGAACGCCTGAAAGGCGCGTTCCCTGCTCATCGAATGTCAGATGCATCAGTTCTTTGAAGAAGATGGCCACGAAGCCGATGACCACCGCAGACAGGATGATTATCAGCAAGAGGTCTTCTTGAGATATCGTCAGTATCGACCCAAATAAGTAAGAGAAGAGGTCGACACCGAAACCTCCATGCAGGCTTGCCAGCACAGCACCGAAAGCCAGGCCAAAGGAGATCAGTATCCCGATTGCCATCTCCGAATAAACGATCTTCCTTCGCTGCAGGTAGGATATTACGAAGATGCCAATTACCGAGAGAAGCAACGCAGTGTCGAGCGGATAAAGAGCCAAGAACAGACCGAGGGCGATGCCACCGAACGAAAGATGCGCCACCCCTTCTCCTATCAAGGCTTGCCTTCTAAGGACGATGAATACTCCTATTAAAGAACAGAGAGTGGCGGCACATATGCCCCCGATGAACGCCCGTTGGAAGAAAGCATACTGGAACATACTGGTGAGGTCTATTGCTGGGGACATGTTCTCACCTAGTCCTGATGCGCGACGCAGGTTTCTCGTTCATTGTGGAAGACGAAGGTGAAATGCTCACCGTATGCTTCTCTCAGAGCCTTCGAAGGGTCAGTGCCTTGGTCGATCTCCGTGAACTCCAGTCTCCGGTTCACTATCGCGAGCTTGTTTGCTTGGCACATAACGCTTGAGATGTCGTGTGAAACGGTGATCACCGTCACGCCCCGCTCCTGTTTCAGGTCCTTCAGCATTTGCACGAATCTGTCCTGGATGGAGGCGTCGAGACCACTGGTCGCTTCGTCGAATATCAGTAGGTCGGGTTTCCTGACCAGCGCTTTGGCGACGAATATTCGCTGTTTCTGGCCACCAGACAGTTCGCTGATCTTCTTCCTTCTTATGGAGGCAATGTCCACCGCATCCATGGCCTCTTTAACGGCTTGCCTATCGGTCTTGTTCAGTCTCCTGCCGATCTTCGCCCTTGATAAGCACCCGAGCCCCACGATCTCCTCCACGGTTGCGGGGAATAGGGGGTCGAACTGGATGGCATGCTGGGCAACGAACCCGATTCGCTGGTACTCTTTGAACTTGCTTTGCTCCACTCCGAACAGCTTCACCGAACCGGACGACAATCTCACATTGCCGAGAACGGCATTCAAAAGGGTCGTCTTCCCGCCTCCGTTCGGTCCCACTATTCCGAGAACGTCCCCTTTCATGACGTCGAGGGATACATGGTCCAGGACCGTGTTGCCATCGTATTGAACACTAACGTTTTTCACTTCGACGATATTCTCCGGCATGATAGTTCACCAATGTCCTTCATGGTTCACGGAATAAAAGAGCCTAGGGGGTCACCTCTAACCCCTTCTTCAGGTTTTTGAGATTATCCTCCATGATCTGGAAATAATCCCAACCAGCGTGAACGCCTACCGTTCCATGGATGCCATCGAGTACCAAGACCTGCGTCCCGGTCTCGCTAGCGATTGTCTGAATGACCGCGTCATTGTAGACCGGTTCAGAGAACACATAATGGAGGTGATAGCTTTCGACCATCTGGGCCAAATTGGCGATTGCTTGTGCGCTTGGCTCGGAATCTGCAAATACACCAGTCGCTCCGTAGGCCTGGAAGCCATACTGTTGGGCTAGGTAATTGAATCCCTCGTGGGTGGTTATGATGACGTTCTTTGTGCGGTTCGCCAGTCCAGCGATATATTCAAGGTTCAAAGCATCCAGCCTCGCCTCGAGGTTGTCCGCATTCTGCTGGTAATATGTGGCATTGCCTGGATCGGCTTGCTTGAACCCTTTCAGGATGTTCTGGACCTGGATTTTGGCGTCAACCGGATCGATCCAGATATGCGGGTCGTAGAGACCGTGATGATGCTCAGGAGCGCCTGGCTCTGTAACTTCGGGCGGTATCTTCACCAATACGATCGTTGTTTCATTGATCGAAGTCGCTCCGATCTTAAGTGCATACATACCAGTGCTGAGATCGTACCTTTGGGTCGAGTTGAATTCCGGGTATTGTGGGACGAAGCCTATATTCAGCTCGATTTCTTGGACGGTGCCGTTCTGATTGAGCAATTGATAATTCGTGTTGTTAGTGCTGAAGATCTGGTGGTCTCCCTCTTCTGCATAGTGGATGTTTATGTATCCACCATAAGCTCCATCCATGGGAGATAGATGAACGTCCAAAACGGTCGTGTTGAACTCAACCGTCGGCGTGCCTCCGATCGTCGGCGAAGCGGTGATGGTGTCATTGACCCCAGATTGCAGCGCAGCCCTTCCCAGGGTGAACAGTTGCACCGCTGTGTCAGAGAGCAAGCTCGGGACGTTCGCGCTTGAATCGACTGTTACCAGATTGCTATTGCTAACAGTCCCAAGGAAGGCGCTCATCCACGGTTCGAAGTAGAAACCATTGTAGACAAGTAGCTTTGCTTGGTCCACTTTCACTACGTCCGATGGAGTCGGTTCAAAGGCATGGGGGTCTATTCCATTAGGTATGATCTGCCCAACATCCGCCCTGTCTCCCCCGATCTGAGAAGAGAAATAGTAAAGGGGGTAAAAGCTAGCCACCACTTGCAACTTTCCTGAATTGTTATTTTGGTTATTGGAATTGAACAGGACAACTGCTCCCCCCGCGACCAACAAAATGGCTGCCAAAACAACAGCCACGATTCCTATTCTCGCATTCCTCGTGAAAGGCACTTGACTCACCAATATTCCATAATATTAATAATGATTATATTAATTCCTATTAACAAATCAAGGTCATTTATAAATACATTATTAACAATTACTCATTTATGAGCAATATGACTGTTATTAGTGTTTCTTTGACCGCGAAGAACGTAGAGGATCTGGACAAGTTTCAGAAACTGCTTGGTCTCGCAGGAAGGAGCGAAGCCATCAGAGTATGTTTGCGTTCTGCCGAGGCGGAAATCAGAGAACGGGAAAAACTTGTTGGAGATCTGGAAGGAATAATTATCGCCGTTCACAATGTCGAGAATGGCCACGGGTTGGACGAAGCTCGTCACAAATATCAGAAGAGCATAACCACCCAGGTCCATTCACATCTAAAGAGCGGTAAATGTTTGGACGTCTTCCTGATCGGTGGGGATTCGGCGATGATCGGGGAGATAATCGCTGATTTCCAGAAAGACGATACACTTGAATACATCAAGTTCGTCCAATCGTAAGGAAGGAGGTCCTATAGGGAATTCCAGCCTTTGCGAGCGGCCTTTGGAACTCGTTAATGAATCTATTTAACCCACGAGATAAGATGATGGAAGATAATGGTCGATGAACTTCGGAATAGGTCCACTGATAGAAAGACGATTGGAGAACCATATTTTCATATCGATCACCACATTCACCTGAAGCAAGCATTCCTGCTAGGCATCGTTGGGACCATTCTGGGGATTGCTATATGGTGGGCTTTGTCAATTTTGTTAAACACCCCCTATCTGCCAACACCGTACACCGTGGCGATGACTCTCTACAATCTCTTTAGAGGGCACGACACCATAAGTGGGTTGACCATGGGACAGCTTATTTATTTTACACTCTCGCATTACTTTCCAGCTTTCATCCTCGCCTTTCTTGTGGCTTTGCCAGTGGGAATATTCATCGGAATCAATCCTATCGCAAGTGACATCTCAAGACCTTTCTTAGAGGTTTTTCGTCCGATCGCCCCCATCGCGTTCGGGCCACTGTTCCTAGTAGTCCTCGGGCAGGCTCAGGGTGTGTTCATGATAGTGTTCTTAGGAGTTTTCATCCCCCTTATCACCCAAATCCAATTCGGAGTCCAGCATATCGACCCTCTGGTGCTCGACACCGGCCAGACATTGGGGGCTCATAGATGGACCCTTTTCCGAAAGGTGATAATGCCCTCGATCGCGCCCAACATCCTGGCGGGTCTGAAGGTGGCAATCGGGATAGGCTGGATCTGCATCATCGAAGGGGAGCTGATATTGGGAACTCCAGGCATCGGCGCATTCGTGCTTTGGTCTAGCCAGCTAAGTCTATACCCCCAAATGTTCGCCGGAATAGTGTTGATCGCGGTAATCGGAATATTCACCTTTTTGGCAGGATGGACGGTGGAACGCTTGATCATGAGAAGACTAGGAATGGTCTTCGAAAGTGCTCCAGTCACTCATTGCTGATCTAGGTAAGGGACTCAATGGTATCTTTGCCGTTTTGAAACCTTGCTAATACATCCTCCTATGAATGCGAACGGTTATCAACGACTAATGGATTGCCAAAGCAAAATGGCCAGCACAAAGACCCCAGCGCAGAGATGCAAGATTACCCTGCTCATCTTGTCCTCGATCTGGCTTGCGTTAGTCATCACAGCTCCATTCACAATACCATATCATAGTGTGGATAACCTATCCGGTAAGGTAAGCCAAATTGACAATTGGAAAGAAATCGATAAGATGAACCCTTTCGCTGCTTCGATCTACCTGTTAGGCGACACTCTCTGTACTGAAATATCCGACCACTCTTTTTACCTGAACGGCAACCAGATGCCATTTTGTGCCAGATGCACCAGCATCTTCGCTGGCCTGGTTTTGGGATTGCTGATCGCCGTCATCTTTGATCCCAAAGTAAATCGACTGTTGATTGGCCTAGCCTTATTGCCAATTGCATTCGATGGAGGCCTGCAGTTAATGACCTCTTACCAATCTACGAACCTGCTGAGAGTTGCCACAGGGCTGTTGGCTGGGGTGGCGATTTCTTTATATTTCTCCTGTATAGCGAATGTTGCATTAGCGCCCAGAAGTGCCGGAGAGATGAAAGTAGCTTGAGCCACAAAAGACCTCGATAGAGGGAGCGCTGGAGGTGGCATACGCCAACGCATGTCTCCCTTTGATAGATAGAAAGATCGGCTGCTTCACACCCAAACCCGATGTGCCTAAATTTTGATTATGGGTTCATGTCGCCCCTTCAATCGCATGACCAAGAAGGAAGAGAGCTGAGAGAGCACACCTACGAGGATGCAAGTGAGGTTCGGACTAAGGGTGTGGATCCATCTGAGCATACCCACGAACCTATGGTTCATAGCCATGCACATTGACCAAATCAGCATCTTAGGCATGATCATTGATGCAGTGCTTATCGAGAAGCGGTGATGTTCGGGTTTGGAGATGGAACGAATCCATTGCATTTTCCTTTTTAAAAAATGAACAATCAAAATTTCAAGTGATACCAGGTTTCAATCGTCTTGATTGCATGGTTTCCAGGAAGATCTCGATAAAATTCTTAATGAGGTATGCATTACAGTAGCACGATTCACAAATTCGTGTGACTAGGTGTACCATGCCATTCTTCGAAATAACCTATAATGAAAAATACCGCTTCGCCACACTGCACAACTTTGGCTGCACTTTCCGTTGTGACATATGTAGCTACAAGCTCCGTAGCGGAGCGGATGGCACACCAGGTAAATCATATCCACGACCGGAGAGGTATCTGACCGTTCCAGAAATGAAGAAGGCCCTCCAATCGGTTGAGGTTGAAAAAGTCTACTTCATGGGTGGTGAGCCAACAATCTCGAAGGAACTCCCAGAGATGCTGGACTTCGTAAAGAACGTCCTTGGGGCCAAGACATTCCTTGGGCACACGAATGGCAGTAATCTGCCATTACCGAATCTTGACGGGGCTAATGTCGGCATCAAAGCCTGGGACGAGCAAGTTCACCTAAGATACACCGGAAAGCCAAAGAGCCTAATCTTCAGCAACTTCGCTGCTGGAGTTCGCGCCGGTTTGGAAATGAAAGCCAACATCGTGTTCGTTCCTGGATTGGTTGATGCAGACCAGATTGAGGCCGTCGCTGCATGGCTTGCGGCGCTGAGTCCAAACATCCCCTTCCATATCATGGGCTACATCCCCGTTCCAGGTCAACAATATATACCCCCGACCGACGAGCAGATCCGCGTTGTGAAGGAGGCTTGCCTGAAGCATCTCAGAAATGTGGGCACTTCACATCTGACCATTAAGGAAGCGCTAGACTTAACATCTCGCGATGATCGCTTTGCCGTAAGGAAAATCACGTAAGTTAACGAAATATTTGCGTCAAGGAATCCAATTCAAGAACGAGATCACTGGTTTTGGATGAATGGTGGGCCTGTCCGGGACCACCCATCACTAAAGCCAGATGATGAAGATTGAAATTCAATCCCCTCAGCATTACAGTTTACCGCGTTTCTCTTCAGTCCATTGTCATGGTGAGGTGCCGACCGGATAAAGAATGCCATTTTGAATTGGAGTCCCAACACTGCCATAAGGCGTCAGGGATTACTCTTAGAGACGCCCTTTTGGCCAAATCAACTCGATTCCAATAGATAGCGGATGTTAGTAATCCCAACCTTGCTCCATCCAGGCTTGACCACGGTTATTTTTCCTCAAGCTCGTGCATCGAGCCGCTGGGGATTGGATTTGAGATGCCGCCATCAAGCTTGGGGCCTGTTTGCTTCCGTCTCCTGGGGTCCATTCTCTCCCCAGTTACCATGTATACCACCCTCTCCCCAATATTGCATGAGTGATCAGCGATTCGCTCAAGATAGCGCGCCGCGAGGACGTAGTTGGTGCCGTCGGTTATCTTGGCTGGATCTTCCATCATATAGGTTAGTATCTCTCTGAAGATTGAATTGTAGAGGGCATCAATCGTATCGTCCCGCTCGTAAAGACTCCTGGCTGCTTCAGCATCTCGATTGATGAAGCTGTTGATGGAATCATCAACCATACGAATCACCAGCTCTCCCATATGGGATATGTTGACCATCCTGCCGAACCCATTCTTCTGCTTCAGATCCGAAGAAATCTCAGCGATATCCCTGGCATAACGGCCAATCCTGTTAAGGTCCGTGATTATCTTCAAACATGTGGAGATGGTCCGAAGATCTCCTGCAACAGGGGTGTGCAGGGCGATGAGATCGAGGCAATGGCGCTCGATCAACTGATCATATTCATAGATCTCTCGATCAAGGCGCTCCACATTCTCCACCAACTGGATTTCGTGAATGGCGATGCTCCTCACCGCCATCTCAATCGCCTCCTTAGCTGCCTGGGCCATCCCATTGACCTCGGCGTTCAATTTCTCAAGTTCTTCCTGGAAAACAATTCGTGTTGTCATGTTTATCCCATCCTTCCGGTAATGTACTGCTCTGTTAGCTTCTCCTTCGGTTTCTCGAAGATCTGCTTCGTGTCTCCATACTCAATCAGGCTACCCAGGTAGAAATAAGCCGTTTTATCGGCAACCCTGGCCGCCTGCTGCATGTTGTGTGTTACTATGATCACTGTATAGTCCTTCCTAAGGTCTATAAGCAAATCCTCGATCTTTGCCGTCGCTATCGGATCAAGTGCAGAGCAGGGCTCGTCAAAGAGAATGATCTCAGGTTTGATGGATAGCGCCCTCGCAATGCAAAGTCTCTGCTGCTGTCCTCCTGAGAGGTCGTATGCAGATTTGCCAAGCCGGTCCTTCACCTCGTCCCAAAGGGCCGCCCTTCTTAGACTCCATTCGACGATGTCCTGCAACTCTTTCTTTGAGAATTTTCGAGTTTTATGTTGATCTTGATCGTCGTGCCGACCGTGTATCTTCGGCGCGTAGGCGATGTTCTCGAAGATCGATTTCGGGAAAGGATTGGGCTTCTGGAAGACCATGCCGATGCACTTGCGGATCTCGGTCGGATCAACAGCCTTGTCGTAGATGTCATGGCCATCGACGATAACCTTGCCTTCCACCCTGCATTTTGGGACCAGATCGTTCATGCGATTGATGCAGCGGATGAAGGTGGATTTGCCACATCCAGAAGGGCCTATGATGGCTGTTATCTTCCGTTCCTCAATCTCAATGTTCACCCCTTTCAAGGCATGATTGTCGTCGAAGTGCACATTCAGATCTTGGGTCTCGATTTTCAACATTTTATTACCACCTGTATTTCTCCCGGTACCGAGCCCGTAGAATAATTGCCCCAAGGCTCAGACCAACGATGAGCACGATCAGAACAAGGGCCGCTCCATACGCCATTGCGTATGCCTGAGTGCGATTCGTGGTCTGGGTCATGAGATAGATATAATATGGTAGGGCCTGGAATTGATCGCTGAGCGAGCCAGGAATCCCAGCGTTTACAGCGACACCGGTCACGAGGATTGGAGCGGTCTCTCCCCCGGCCCGCGCCAGCGACAAAATGACGCCGGTCATTATCCCTGAAGCTGAGTAGGGAAGAACATGATGACGGATGGTTTGCCACTTGGTCGCCCCCAATGAATATGATGCCTCCCGGAGGGAGGAAGGGACCGCCTCGACTGCCTCCTTGGTGGCCACCATGATCAGCGGAAGGACCAGGAGGCTGAGGGTTACGGCGGCGGCGATCAGGCTTAGCCCGAACTGCAGATAGTACACCAGCAGTGCAACACCGAGCAGCCCCCATACGATCGAAGGGACCCCTGCCAGGTTATTCACTACTATCCACCATATTCGCGAGATTCGGCTGCCACCCCAATATTCGACTAAGAACAAGGCCCCAAACACTCCTACCGGGATTGCAATGATTAGGACGAGGAGCATTAGCATTAATGTCCCGATGAGCGGACTGAAGATACCACCTAAGACTAGAGCCCCTTGGAAGTTTGGTTTGGGATCCTGAGTGAAGAAATCGATACTCCATTTACCGATGCCACTGATGAAGATGTAGCCGATGATTACGACCAACACAAATACGACGATCAGAGCGCATGTCCGAAACAGACCAAACATTATGGACTCCTTGGTCTTTCGGTTCACTTGTACGCCTCCTTGAACCGAGCGAGAACGTAGTCGGCAACGAGATTGATCCCGAAGGTGATCACGAACAGTAAAAGCCCGACTGCAAATAATGCGTAATAGTGGTCGGATCCAGCGCTCGTCTCTTGGATATCAATAGCTAACCCTGCGGTCATCGTGCGGACTGAAGCAAAGATGTTCGTAGTGAATTGCGTAGCATTGCCCGTGGCCATTATGACTGCCATTGTCTCGCCCACGGCCCGGCCGATGGAAAGCACGATCGCTGCGACAATCCCGGGAAGGGCGGCCGGGACGATCGTGCGCCTGATCGTCTCCCAGCGATTGGCGCCCAGGGCCATTGAAGCTTCCTTGAGGCTCTTCGGGACCGAGTTCATCGCCTCCTCAGCGATAGAGACCAAGATGGGGATCATCATCACTGCCAGGATGAGCGCCCCGTTCAGGGCATTTAATCTGGAAATCGGATGGAAAATGGTACTTAGCCAATCGGAGAGTACAAGCGCAGCGAATAGCCCGTAAACTACAGAGGGTATCCCCGCGAGTACCTCTATAGCAGGTTTGAGGTACTTCCTCACATTAGGTCCAGCGATCTCTGACAAGTATATCGTGCATCCTAGTCCGATCGGGATGGCGACCAACGCACCTACGAAGCTGACCAGGATCGTCCCCATGAGAAGAGGGAGTACCCCAAAGCTCGGCGGAGTTGCCGTTGGGTTCCAATTGAGGCCGCTCAGAAATCCCCAGATGCCGAACTTGCTGAAGAAGGGTAAAGCGCTGCCCACGAGATACGCGAATACAAGGAGAAGGACGATGATCGAAACCAAAGAGCAAAAGAACAGTGTAACCCAAATGCCAGACTCCAGGATCCTCTTGAAGCCTTTCCTCCTCTCGGTTCCGATCTTAGTAGCCATATTAAGCTCCTATATGTGAGAATATTCAGAGTAAAAGGGAAAATAAAAGGGGTTTTGTTCGTCTGCCAATCGTCGGTCCATTTTACTGCCTACCGATCAGCAAGAGCCGCCGTAATCATGACAGCCGGGATCTCGGACGATACGCCGCTCGCTTCCAAGGCATAGCCTAGGCCTACGTATCCAATTCCTCCGACATTGCTCAGCACCTCTGGAGGGATCAACGCATTCGAGTTGGCCTGCTGCATGGATGCTGAGTAGTTATCCTTGTTCTTCAGCACCAAGTCATGAAAGGACCCGTAGGTCCCGGAGGCGCTGTCACGGCCGAAGAGGGTGATGGCTACATTGTTCCCGCCCACTTGCTGCCAGTTGGTGTAGGTGCCATTGAAGATGCCCTCGAGCTGGGACATGGTGAGCATGGTGACCGGGTTGTCATGGTTAGTTATGATAGTGATGCCGTCCACTGCCACCTTCCACTCCGTCACATTGATTCCGTTCGCTGCCGCACTTGCGCGTTCCTGTGATGTCATTGCCCGCGAAGCCTGAGCCACGTCAACCGCGTGGTTGATGAAGTTCGATATCCCTGTGCCTGAGCCGCCCAACGAGATAGTGACCTTTATCCCGGTATCATTCAGAAAATCTGCGGCCCAGAGATTGCTGACTTGCTCCAAGGTTGTGGAACCCCCCTCCTTGAAGTCACCGGTCGGGCCGTTCTTGTTGGTATCGTTGAGCTGGGCTTTCATGGCGATCAGATCCGCAGTCTGCAGTGGGTAGAAACCTGCATTCGAGACTAAAGTCTGTCCAGTGCTTGTGTTCAAGACGAACGCCAGCCAGGTGTGAATCGAACTGTTGATGTAAGGGACTCCATCTGTGTATAGATAGAGGTACCTGGCGAGCGGATAGCTTCCGTTAAAGACCGCAGCTTCATTCACTGGAGAGTATGCCGGGGAACTGCTCGTCTTCTTGAGAAGGATGATGTTCGCGTTATCTTGCTTAGTTCCTGACGGGTTGCTGAGCACCAATGCAGCCCCAATGGCAGCTATGATGACCACAATGACGGCAAGAACCGCCAGGTACATATTTTTCTTTTCCATTTAATGCCACCTCAATATGGGGCAAGGGATGGAATAGCTTGATCACTCCGGACGCAGAATGCCTTTGAAGGAGGAAAGCCACATTCTTCTCTTTGCCTTCCGTTCCGGTATTGACACAAATTATCCATTCCCGTTGTCCCTTGTTTTGGAAAAGAACCTACCTTAATATGTCTTACCAAAATAGAATATATTCATATATATCTGTGAATATTTAGATATATACTGCATGTATTGTATATACAAAACATACTGATATACCTTTAGAAAATGAACCAGGTGATGGAAACGGAGTTAAGGAGAATCCAGAAGACCGGCGCATCGACCATGACCATTTCGTTGCCAAAAGATTGGATAAGGAGCAATTCAATAAAACAGGGCGATGCTTTAGCGATCAGGGTTCTGACGGATGGGACTATTTCAATCGACCCGAAGATGGATAGGACAAAAACTGAATCTCGTAAGGTTATATGGGTCGAGACGGATGAAGCGAAAGAGCACCTGACGAGGAAGCTGATTGGCGCCTATCTTGCAGGATATAACATCATTGAGGTCCGCTCGAAAGATAGATTGGACTTGGAACTCAAGCATGCGGTCAAGGAGATCTCTCGCATGGTGATTGGACCGGAGGTAATCGAGGAGACTAGCAACACGGTCGTGCTTCATGACCTATCTGATCCAGTTGAACTCCCTCAAGAGAAATGCGTGCGCAGGATGCATCTGATTGTCAGTAGCATGCATAAAGATGCCATTATGGCATTGAAAGAAGCCGATCTTTCATTAGCAGAAGACGTGATTGATCGAGATGCAGATGTGGACCGACTCTATTGGATGGCTGTAAAGCAATACAACATGATCCTGAAGGACCGCAAATTGAGCGAAAAAATCGGCGTCGACATCTTCGAAGGTATGAACCTGATGCTGGTCGCGAGAGGAATCGAACGCATCGGCGACCATGCAGAGAAGATAGCCAGCAACACCATAATCGCAATTAATGCGAAGGTGGAAATAAGCAATCAGGATGAAATCGGCAAATTGAGCACATCAGCGATATCACTTTTAGACAAGGCCATGGAGGCATTCTTCCTAAAGGATATTAACACTGCGAACGTGATAATTGACCAGGGCACGGAACTAGTGCAACGTGGGCAAGATCTCAATACTAATACCAGAATGCCTGCTAACATAGCCGCGATGGTCAAGACATTCGTCATTGACAGCATCAACAGAACCACCATGCTAGCTATGGACATTGCTGAAATAGCTATCAATGCTGCCATGCGACTGGACGATAAGTAATCCATTCAGGAAACAACGTTCTCTTCATCGCGCAGCAACTCGAGTTGCTTCGCGAACAAGAACTCAATATCAGCGAGAGGAAAAGATATCGATAATAGCTCAGGGGACTGCTATAGAGAGGCTTAGCAAGAAGAAAGAGTGGAGCGTTCACTGACAAATCTAGGATTTATGTACTAATTCTCTTTCTTTTCCCTTCATTCTTTTCTCCACTGTCATGAGAGCCTATCCCCACTACCGATCATACGCCGGTCTATCTATCTAGAGTTTGATCTCATGTACTATCGAGAAACTCCCTTACTGAGTCAACAGAATCATGATAGCCAAGCATCTTTTGCTCGTCATCCCCGGCCATCTTTCTACGGAGGAGCGTGCTCCTCCGAATCTGACGATAAAAAATATTTGTTCTGATAAAGTCCAAATCAATTACAACTGGCGCAAGACTTAGGGCTTCGCCTTCTGGCCGGCCACCCATCGAAACTGAAAACGACCAGTTGCCAATCTCTGTTTGATCATAGTATGCTAATGAATCCATGTAAAGCGGTGGAAGAGCCATGCTTTTCGATATTGTTCGGATAGGCAGGATTTCCGGATTTGTACCGCCTTCGGTTCTTTCCATCTTTCTCCTCGATTCCATATCCATGACCTCCCTCCTTCTTCTCGATAGCCATATCAGTCCCATCCCAGCGAAAGAAAGGCGAGAGGATGTTCAAAATCATAACGGAAGTACATACTATGCTAGCACTTACATATCCTGTCCATACATATGGTATTGATTTATTGCCATGCGAAATCTGCTGGCTTTTATTCGATCCCAAAGTATTATTCCGAACAAATCCAACCGTAACAGCGTAGATGGGCTAGAAAATAGCGGAACCGGGTAGGGGAGGATATCAGGTCAAGAGATTATTCGCGAATCTTCTTGCGTTCTCCAAATCCGCTTCGTTCGGCCGTCCTTTGTTTATTCCACCTACCATTTTGAACGGACCATAGGTATCCCATCCTTTGCATGCAAAATCCCCGACAATTCGATATCCCCTACCTTCCAATTCTTTCTTCAACTCGGTATGATAGTCAATCTTTCCATAACCACCGGTTGAGAAAACAAAGGCTTTCGATTGCGAATGTGATATTTCAGACACCAGCTTGAGCAGACGAACATGGAATTTGCCCATGAATATTCCCGAGCCGAATCCTATTAAATCGTAGCTTAGGACTTCATGAGGATCGACGTCCTTCGCGTCTTTCAAATCTGCACCTAGGACTTCAGAGATAGCTTTGGCCACTTTCTCTGTATTACCATGCTCAACCGAAACGTAAATTACTAGGCTCTTCATCGCGGCATCTTCTGGTGCAATAAGCACTCATACCAATACTCATACCAATAATCCTTTCTAAAATCCATGATGGAGATCGGTTGAGGTTGAAACAATTACCAAGGAAGAATCGAATTCGTCATCTTTGAAAGACTGCTACCTGCCTTTACCCTTCCTGACAATCAAAATTGAAAATTGCCTCTCTTGCTTTTATGTCACGAAATTCGGAGTACATATCAGTGAGATCATCGCAAGGATAGAAGTCGCATTCATAGGCTTTATTGCACTCTGTGGTGGAACGACATCAGCGTTGATGGGCTATAATATATCAGGAAACGGGCAGCTTCTTTTTGGCGCGACACTAGCCTTCTTGGGGATTTTGATATTGGCAATCGGTCTGGCATTGAAACACTCCGATACCATGCTAAGAGAAAAAACGACCGACCCATTCAGATATCATTATTGCCCTCGATGCACTGGCCCGGTGAAGTTGGACACCATGAAATGCCCAACTGCGGATTCCAGCTATTTAATCAGTGTTCTGGTTGCGGTCAGATTGTGCCATTTAACTGGAAGACCTGCGCTTTCTGCGACAAAGAGCTACCCGAAAACCGAACCTCGAAACCTCGCCCAATTCCGAAACAATGATCTTTGACCGCATCTGACATCTAGCATATCATCCATCTTACTGGTAGAACGATGGCACGAAGCAAATTCATTCAAGATGTCTTCTTCTCCTTCTCCTCATCCTCCAGACGGCTTTGAGAGCTTCTTTCGCACGCCTAGATATAACAAAATTGTATAGGGTATCACGAAGATGCTAACCACGATAGCAAGGACCATCAGCACATTGACGAGACCATCGCTGATCCAAGACGCCAGGAATTGGAGTGATGAAGGGAGCAAATCTGGCAGATGAGAGAAATCGAATGGGAAGTTGGACAAGAACCAAATCGCGGCGATTAGGAAGGATATAGATAAAATAACATCTAACGGTCTTGTGACGTTCTTTCGGCCAAGTAATGCTTTGATGAAGCCAGGGATGATGCCAAAGAATGCAATCCCGAAGAAAAGCACGGCTTCTGCTGCAGTAAATTTCGATGTGAAGAATCCAGAACTAGAGGTATAAAGAACTGTAAAATATGTGGCGATAATGATCGATATTGCGGCACCCGCCAATTGTCCTACTCTTTCTGAAGGGCGCATATTGTCCTTTGACGCCTCTTTAGCAGCCACTCCATCGAACCATCTCCCCAATCTAAGTTCCTCCGTCATTGGATGTCCTCCCTAACTAAATGGCTCTTCCTCCCATTAGGCTATGAATATCCTGAACCCTTTCGCTATTGAATAGACAGTAAAAAACAGATGAAGATATAGCATCTTACCTCAGTAATAATAAATTACAGAACCGACGCTAATCATTCCATTATTGTCCTGGACAGTCAGGTTGACCCAATTGGCCCCTATGGTTGGAAAATTGGCTCGCACTTTAATCCCGCTTAATGATATGCTTACAGACGGATGGGAGACATTTTGGATTGTCCACTGGTAAGATACCAAGAATGAACCGCTTTGGGCGGCGGAACCACTTCCATCCAGGATTAGGTAATCGGTATAATTACCTGTGTTGTGATTAGCCGAAGCGTTCCATTGCGACTCGGTGCTCAGCTTAATCACCGCAGAAGGGGGCATGAACGCGCGTGAGAAGGTATTCTGATAGTCAGTAGAAATCGCAAGTTCCACATAATCACTGGATTTGAATTTGACATTATTCCCAAACAAATCATTCGGCGTAATCATGATGTTCAACTGTTCGTGCGGTTCAATGCTAATATTTGACAAATAGCTATAAGAAATTGGAGCGTGGCCAAAAATCGAGGCGTTGAAGTTCCTTACTGTATAATTGTTCACCATTAATTTAGCCACTATCGATCTTAGGTTATGATTGCTGGCCACCGAGAAGTTAAGTTGGTCGAAATAGCCGCTTGAGCTTCTCGGGTTCAATCCGGTTATCTCGAGAGCCTCTTGTTGTTTTTGCTGATCGTACAATTGTTGTTGTTGCGCTGATTGTTGCTTCTGATTGATAAATACGGCAAACGATCCAGCTGCCACTACAACGATCAAGGTAAGCATCAGTGCTCCCACTATCTCCGATAAGCCCCTCTTATCGTCCGACAGCCGTCGCATCAAATACAATGATTTACTAAATCATTATAAGCCTGCCGAATGGAATGTCCATTGTCTATTTTCAAGAATATACCGAACTTTTAAAACAGTGGTTTATTTTCAATATCTTTATGTGTCATCCCCAGCAGTTCCGGACGTGGATATTCCCATCGATATTCCAGGATTGACCCAGTTCATCTCCTCGATACCTTCGGGGAATGTCCTGTTAATCAAGGGAGAACCAGACCGAGTAAAGAGCTATTTCGCTGAATACCTAGGCATGAAAGCACAAATGGCTGGGAAACAGGTAACCTTCATTACATCTCGAGGTGAGGAGGACATAGTCAAGGACGTCAAAGGCTTCTTCGGTGACCAGGCCAACTTCGATTTGCAAGAAGAACTTACCTGGACCAAATGGTCGAGTCACGTAAAACCTGATAATGTTCTTATCATCGATTCCTTTTCCTTTATAATGCAAGGTCAGTCTTCGGAGATTCTGAAAACCACACTTGAGCAATTGCGGCGATGGATTAAACATTCCGATTCTATCTTGATTCTGGTCGCGGATGATGGGATGCTGCCCAAGACACTTGAACTGATTCTCGGGCATCTTACTGATGGCATCATATCGTTTTCGTCGAGGGAAGCTCCTGAAGGAGTAACGCGATTCATTCACATTCTGCGCTGGATGGACGGAAGGGTTTTCGATAGTAACATATTTTATACATTCGATGAAAGGCGAATCAATGTTGACCTTAGATATAGAGTAGTTTGAGGGAGTGGGAAGGTGGAGAAAACTGGTTACGAGAGATACGGTTTGACGGGCAATCCGTTCAGAGACCTATCCAGTGAGAGCATCGAAAACATCGAGATCTTCCACGTTGCGCAAGCGATTGATTCTGCCCTTCAATCAATGACCGACGAGGTCTTGGCGAAAGAGAATAAAGCGGTCATTGTCCTTCTAGGAAGCCTTGGTTCTGGTAAAACAGAACGGTTGCTCATGCTCAAGAACCAGGCGAAACAGGAAAATGCGCTCTGGACCATGCGCAACATCACCGCCGAGACCAGGTGGGTAGTAGTAACCGTCGCCGAGGGGATAATGGAATCGGTCAAGCTTGGTTCATTTTCTAGAATATTTACAGCTCCAGGCTGGTATAAAGGGCTGATGAAGATTGCCAAAAGTGCCGACAAAGGTTATGATCCAGAGAAGATTGGGATGGCGATCGCAGACGCCCTCAACGAGAATGCACCTGCATTCCTTTTGCTCAACGATATGCACAACCTTGAGAAAGGAGAAGACTCAGCTCGCTTCCTCCAGGTACTTCACGTATTGTTCGACCGCATCGATAAAGGGGTCATGGTAATGCTGACATCATCTGAAAGTTACTTTGATTACCTCATGACTGGGCAGGATTCCCTGATGGCCCGCATCAATAAGCGCCTCTTAGTCCAGCCCTTAAATGATCAGGAAGCTAGCCTAATGATTGCCAAGCGTCTACTGGCCAAGAGGGTGGTGGAGGATATGCCCGACTTATATCCATTCACTGATAGTTCAGTAAGAGAAATGAATAGAACGGCGAAAGGAAATCCGAGGGAATTACTAAAAGTTGCGGACAAGGTAATTGATGGAGCCGCAAAGAAGAAATTGATCCAAATCAACGATGATGCCGTAAGAGGAGTTCTATCTGTTCCCGGAAAGGCCCAGGAAGAAGAATTGACTGAGACCGTGCTGACTGGCGAATGCATATCTGTGGAACAGAAGAAATGAGTCTTATTCAACCAATCATCTATCTAACAATTGCCCTAGAATGCTGGCCCTCTCTCCTTTCATATCAAATCTTTGATTAGAATATGAAGAGAAGGAAGAACACTGTGGACGCTGCCACCATTATGAGCGCGTGCATTAGACCGAACCTTATTTTGCCTTCGGTAAATGCGCCGATCAACAGCCCTGCAGTGATCGAGTTGACCGCAATGAGCTCGAAGTATCGTTGCTTAACGGCAACGAAGCTCAAATGGCTGATGGCCACTGCATTGTTCGCGCTATTCAGACTTGTTTGTCCGAGCAATGAAATGTTGATTCCATTGCCTATAGTAGGATAAATCCCGATGAGTTGCCAGACGATTACTATCAGCACTGCAAAAGAGATGTATATAGTGCTCGCCTGCATGCTGAGCTGGCGGCGACGTTCATAATCTATCTTAATCAGATCATCCATGTCCTTGGCCGCACGATGGAGCACGATTGAGATATCTCCTCCAGTCTTGGCAGCCTCACCTATCAAAGAGGCATATCGATGGATGAGATCGCTTTTAATTGGTGCAACCATCACTTCCATCATCTCCTCGAACGGTCTGCCCATGCGAATGCCTTCCGCGGCGATCCTCAATCGCTTCTTAAGCACGCTGTTATTGAAACCAGCGAATTCAACGACGGCTTTCGCAGGGTCGATGCCTCCTCGGATAGCATCGGCCAATTCGAAAAGGAATTGCGCGAAAGCGGTCTCGAGACGGCCTTTCCTTCTCTTCTCCAATTGAACATCGACTGCATAGACTGTTGCACTGATGAAGAACGCCGCAACGAATATCAATTCGTAGGCGTACGGACTATTTATCGCGCCATTCTCCACCAGCAATATCGCCAGAATGACGAAAATGAAAGCTATGACAACTGGCACATAGATTATCAAATAGTGCTTCTGCAGCGGTTTGCGGGCGAAGTATTTCTCAAAATTGAACCCTTTAGTCCGGTTGAGGTAAAGCAAGTAAGCGCCAAAGCCCAGCCCCAAGATCGCCGCTCCTATTACTATATATGTTACGATTTGAACGATATCGATGACCAACCCGCCGCCTCCGTTGTTGGCATTGGGATTCACGTTGAACTGCCATTGCTTGATCACCTTGTTGCCCGCAAGATCCGAGGCTTCGAAAGTGATATTATTAATCCCGTTGTTTAAGCTAAGGATGTTGGGCACGGTATACGTGACATTAGAATCGCCAATCTTGGTCTCCCCCCATTGTCCCACATCGGTCCCATTGATAATCAATTTGACCGAGTTCCTGTCGATTCCACTATCGGAATGGAAATTGACAACTATTGTAGGAGCTGACGACTGAATCGTGGAATTCTCACCAGGACTGACGCTGATAACGTAGAATTCAGGGCTTTCACCCATGGCATGTCCCATCGGCATCAGCACATTTATTGCAATCAGTAACAAGCTGAGAGCTACGATTGATGCGAAGGGTCTTTTACGCGTTTCAGTCTGTCTTGGAGAATGCAGAGGTAACCACCAACCCGATCGCTATCGCGGCAACTGGAATAATGAAGAAGGTTAGCATAATTAGCAACGTATTTGAATCGATGCCATCGAAGGAACTGTTCAAGGCATCGATTAGGAAGGCAGCGATAACCACGAAGAGTGCGCCGACCAATACCAACGTGATATAGATGTCAGAAATGTTGGACAGCTTGTCGATGAACTCGCGTTGTAAGTCCCTCTTCATCGACATTATCTCATCAGCTTTGATGCGCAGGTACTCATCCAGGTCGCCACCCTGATGTATCATGTTGGATAGATCCCAAAGCGTTTCCCGAAATGATTCAGAGGGTGTCTCCTTGGCAGTCTCTCCTAGTGATGTGATTATGTCCTTTCCCTCGATGTCGATTTTATAAACAATCTTGCGGAACTCGTTCATCATAGCTTCGTTCTGCGAGCGATTGGCCATCCTCCTAATCACCTGGACAGGTGAAAGGCCGGTACTAGCTATGATAGAAAGCTCAGAGAGCGTGAAAGGCAATTCGTGATCAATCTTGGCCTTCCGATTTGAAATGCGCATGCTCACCGACATCGGGAGGATCGCGGCTGCCATTCCAGTTGCTATAATCACTATTATTATCGTTATGATGAGTGCTGCACTTAGATTCAGTATCAAGAAGAATAAAATGAATGAAGCGAATATGCTTACTGCAGCCGCTATTACTGCTGCCAATATTATCATGGCCGTATAAAGACCAGGAGTCAGAGAGAGATTCGCCCGGCGGAGTTTTTCAGCCAATATCATGTTCTTGTTATTTTCACCAAGGCGACGACCAAGAGCCCTGAAAGAAAACGCCTCGAACCATTTCCAGAAACGCTTCTCCACTGAGGACTCTTTTAGTGTCTCTTTCTTGGACTTAGATCTCTTGCCGAATGGTTTCATCCCATTGGCCTCTTATTCGCGCATGCGAGCTCAGCAATCGCCAATTCTGGGTCGACATAATAAGCATTGATAGCTTTGCTAACATCCTTATAATAGCTAATGTTCTTTGCATTCATCATTCGTAGGTAGCTTTCCTTTCGATGCATCTCTTTGATCACTTCGTCAATGTTTCTTCCCGTTTCACGAGCCATCTCCTCCAGAGAGAAGCTCCTGCCGCTAAAGGTGAAGTCATCATTTTTTGGATTCCAGGTAAAGGCGCTATTGGTCAGGAGGTTATTGGTGGTGCTCTCGACCGCAAGGATTTCAGAAATGCCTTTTATTCTACGAACCCTTTGATTTCCTAGCATTACCTGGGCTTGGAAAGCGACTACGTCAAGGGATTGGAATAGCACTCGAGGGATGTTCATAGGCTCGTTCTCCACGCGGTGGAGCAATTCATCGATGTTTCCCGCATGAACCGTGCTCATCGAGGCATGCCCAACGGATATCGCTTGGAACAGTGTGAAAGCCTCCTTGCCTCGAACCTCTCCCACGATAACATATTCAGGTCTTTGTCGAAGAGCGGCCACTAAAAGATCATAAAGGCTGACTGTGCCTGGTGCAGATAGCCCCTGCTGAGTAATCCCTGAAGCCCCTCCGATGCCACTCGCTGTTCCATATCCGGTCCTTGAGATCGATTGAATCCAATTCGAATGGTCTATATGAATCTCGGGCGTGTCCTCGATCGAGACAATCTTGTCTTCCGGCCTGATGAACATGCAGAGCGCGTTCAGTAAAGTGGTCTTGCCGCTGGCCGTTCCTCCGGAGATGAGAATAGACCTCTTGTTTTCAATAAGTGTCCAGAAGTAGGCGAGTTCTAAGGCGGAGACCGAGCCCAAACGTAGCAAATCGATCGGCGATATGGGATCATAGGAGAACTTACGTATGGTAAAAGTCGAGCCTTTCCTGGTCACTTCCGATCCCAAGGTAAGGTTAATCCTGCTACCATCTGTTAGAGTGGCATCCAATATCGGTTGATAGACTGAGATATGCTTACCTGAGATCTGGGCAAGCTTGATCACATACTTATTGAGCTCCAGCTCATTCTGGTAGCTCACATTGGTCTTCATCGATCCGAAGACGCGGTGATAGACGAAGAGCGGTGCGTTCGGACCATTGCAGCTCGCATCTTCTATGTAGGGATCATTGAGCACGGCATCGCTCATGCCAAAGCCTAGAAGTTCCCGTTCCAGATAATAGATTATTATGGGTTTCTTTCGTTCATCGATCTTGATGTCAAATAGATAGATGATCTTATCGAATCGTTGTCGAAGGTACTCGCTCAATTGTCTCGAGCGATTGAACATATTGCCTTCGATCTGGGGCATCTCGTCCTGGTCCATGGAGGCCTCGATTTTATCACGGACTAATTTCAAGGTTGCCTTGTCCTCTTCTGTGAGGCGGGGCTCTTTTACCATGTAATGATACTCTCCGACCTTGCGGTCGAAGACGATGTTGATAAACGAGAATGGAGGTGATATGGGATAGGTAATGTCGACCTTGGTACGTTCATGGTCACGCTCGCTGCGCATGAACGACATCGCCTCTTGCTGTGCCAATTTCTCGGAGACGTCTGTTGAACCTAAGAAAACGATATCAAGCTCCTTTGATTTTTTCTTTATTAACTCGCGTTTCTTATCATCAAACAATGGTTCATTTGCGCTTGCCGGTTTTTCTCGAAAATGAAACTTGCTTGAGATACCGTCCAGCACACTTGCCATATACGCTTGGACGGTTACGCAATATTAAAGAATTGGGACATTATTGAATGATATCTATATAGACGGAATGTCTTGAATTTCTTGCAGCGGTTGTCATTATCGAAATTACTGGTGGAGCGGCTATTTTTTTCATTTGTGCAAGCCAGAAATATGCTCGTTCTCTTGACATTCTCGGGGGAGGCATTTGCCCCTCGTGTGGCCTGGGGTTCCTGGGTCATGATTAAACCATTTTCAAAAAACGGAGGTAATTCGAATGAAGATGTGGAAAAAAATGAAGAAGGACGTCGAGGCCATCTCGCCTGTCGTCGCCACTCTGCTATTGATCGTAGTCGCCGTCACCGCCGTGTCGGCACTATGGGTCTGGGAGAACGGATGGCAGAATGGCATTACCGATAGCATCGGTACCAACAACCAGCCAACGCAGCTGACGCTGGCAGGAAGCACGACCGTAACTGATTTCATGAACACGATGGTCCAATGGTACATGGCCAACACCACGAACTATAAGGTGACCGTTGACGGCATCGGATCCGGTGCAGGTCTTCTTGCCATCGAACAGAAGAAGTGCGATATCGGCATGATCTCCGATCCGCTGGATGCGGTTGCAGCTGGAACATCCACCGCCTACCCGGCTCTGCAGGTCACGACCGTCGCCTATGATGGTGTTGCTGTGTTCATAGGACAAGCCGCGGCCACCTACCACGGGTTTAATACTACCCCTTACATGGACATGGCCATAGCTGATGGAATCTATGGAGTCAACGGCCACGCGAAGTTCGCAACCTGGGGAGATTTAGAGTCCGCCATTACGGGAAGCAATGCATCTGATTCCCACCGCACAGATCCGCTCAACGTCTACCAAAGGGCTGATAGCTCTGGAACTCAGGATGCCTTCTCCCAGCTCGGATTGGGAATTGCAAAGGTCCTGCCTCTCAAAACCGGGGCAACCGGTGTAAACGGCAACCCAGCAATGATATCTGCAGTTACCGCAGACAAGGATGGTATCGGGTTCGCCACAGCGGGAATGGTCACCACTCTTGGGACGTCCGTAGCTATACCGTTCAGCTGGGGTGTCGATGTAACAGTAGCGGCACACCAATTTGCGGCAACCGCCAAGAACATCATACACGCCGTTAACGGGCAGATTAGCTTAGGCGCATACACACTCTGGCACCCCTTGCTCCTGGTCACAAATGGTGCACCATCTGCATCGGCAGCGGCCTTCATTAGTTACGTGACCGACCCTGCCAACAACATAAACTGCTGCAAGGCCACTGGGTTCACCAGCGTCTTCCAGACTGGGTAAATCGGTGAATTCCTTAAGTTTCAAACCTTTTCATATTCTCCTTCTTTATTGCCTTATGCAAGTCGCATCCATCAGGTAATTACTGACTAGATTTCACCTTTTCTATATAGATTAACATTAACCAGGGCAAATTTCCTAAACCCTCCACAGCATGAATGAAGTAACTAGAAAAGGAACCTACATTTCTGGATTGCAATTCGCATCATTTTTGCTGTTAATTTTCTTCTGTCTTCAAAACGGATTTAGCTTGGTTTCAATCTTCCCATTGGTCATTGCCGAGGTGATCTTGTTTTTTCAAATAAAGAAAGGAATTAGGAGAACCGTCGTTCTATGGCAATTTCAATTCTTCCTAGTGGCTTTTACAGGCTTGATATTCAATCCATCATCCTTTCTGAATACTTCGGTTGTCCGTGAATCTGTTCAGATCTTTCTGGTTGCCATTTTGTTAGTGGTGGAGATATCGATCCTCTCGATATTCAGATTCAATGAGAGAGGTCTCATCGGTATTTTTAAGGGATCAACAATCGCGCTGATTTGTGTTGTAATCCTGCTAATAGCCGTTGTGGGCAGCGAAGGAACGGCCGGGCTCTATGAAAACGATCCGATTCACATGCTAACTACTTCCGAATTTGAACCTTATAATCAACCCGATAATGTTGGCTCCCTCAATTTAACGGTAATATCTAATCCTTATGATTTCAATTTATCAATATTCAATACAATAGTGCATATGGCCCCGAGTAGTGAAAGGTGGATCAATCTAACTATTACAAACAATGGTGCCTTGAACGATTCTTATGAAATCACATCTTCACACGACGCTGGTATCGATTTCATGTTAAGTTCGCACCGAATTAATCTGGAAGCTGGGCGATCAGCAACTATCAGGGCCACTCTGACGTCGAACAGTCTTGGAAATTATTCGGTTTCGATAACTATTGGAGACGAGGTCGGCAAGGTCAAGAATTACGCCATCAAATTGATCGTAGCCAACGACGGATTCGATTTCATTGAAAACCAAATGTTCCTGAACGTTCAAAATTCAGGCTCCTCGCAAATCTCCATTCCGATTGGCCTAACGAACACTGGCATTAAAGATAGCGATTTCCTGATAAGTATTAATTCATCATCGATTTTCCATCCATCCTTAAATGTCCCTGAGTGGAATTATACAATCAATAGTGCAATCATCCATCTATTGGCAGGGGAGACTCTAAATTGCAGTCTGATTCCAAGGATGCTGAGCCAATCTAATGGCATCTTCCAAATCAATTTGACCGCGACTTCACTGGTGGACTATCGTGAATTAGCTATCTTGATAATCACCTTAAATATAATAAATGATCAATTTATATATCCTGAAATTTCAGGTCCAATTCCTGTTTCGCTCGGTCATACGACCCATTGGAACATTACTATTAATCAGGGTGGGGTCAAATATGTGATCTTTAAATCAATAATCCCTTCAAGTGGCCTCAACGCTTCGGCCTCAATCTTGAATGGAAGTGCGATACAACCTATCCATAATGGTTCTATGATCTGGCTAGACGGGAACGGTACGGCCACAATAATTCTTAGGGTGAACCAGATAGAAAGCTCATTAACTAACGGCTCTTCACTGGATGTACAATTCGTAACCCCAGGTAGCCCGCTTCAATTTGGTATACTAGGTCTAATGGCTGGAACTTTTATACTTTCAGCGATTGCGTTGATAATAGCTATTCCTCTGGCATTGGGAAGTGCCATCTTTCTTGCCTATTATTGTCCAAGTAGATTGCGACGTATCGTAAAGCCAACCATGGAAATAATTGCTGGAATTCCTTCCGTTATTTTTGGGCTTTGGGGAGCGTTAACTTTCGGACCGTTCTTAGCTCAAACCCTGTATCCATTGATCAATGATTATCTTGGTTCTTTCATGCCATTCTTTAGGGGGAATTACCAATCTGGCGGGACCATAATGACCGCCTCGATTGTCTTGGGCATAATGATATTTCCAATAATAATGGCCCTTTCTTACGAGGCACTAGCAGCAGTTCCATCGGAGTTGATCGAGGGGTCGAGGGCATTGGGCGTGACAAAATGGCAAAGTATCCAAACAGTTGTTCTAAGAAAAGCAAAATCTGGCATTTTAGGGTCGATCATACTTGGAACAGGGAGAGCAATAGGAGAAACAATGGCAGTATTGATGATTCTCGGCTTTACCGCCAACATCCCAAGTTCCGTTTTTAATGCCACGGGAACCATGACTAGTTCAATCGCAGCAATACTACTGAGCGTATTCTCCACTGCACAAGCGAGGGATGGTATTTTTGCGATTGCTTTATTATTATTCATTTTTGTCCTAATCTTGGACGCCTTATTGATACTCGTCACTAGAGAAAAAAGCAGCAAGAGCAATCGATTTGTCAAGATGAAGAGTTCAATGAGGCAATATGGCCGAAAAATTCGGCACATCTTTTGGTCATCGACCAAACATGATGTTGACTCTATCCCATCTATCAAAAATTTGTTCAAATCCCCAAGGACCTTGCGTCGCAGTGATCGGATCGCCACAGGTGCATTGTACTTCGTTTCTGCTATCGTTTTGGTGATAATAGGTTATATCATCATAGATATCATCCTGAGGGGCGGTCTGGCATTCCAATTGACGTATCTAACAGAAACGCAATTGAGTGGCGGAGGTTTCCTTAACGCTATTACGGGTTCGCTGATGTTGGTCGGTCTGGCTCTAGTCATCGCCCTCCCAATCGCTTTGATGGCAGCCATATATGTCAACGAGTTCACTCGCTCGAACAGCTGGCTTTCTAAAATTGCATATATTTCGGTTAGTACACTTTCAAGTGTTCCATCTATCGTTTTCGGCGCCTTCGGATTCATACTATTCATCCTAATCCTGGACTTCGGGTTTTCGCTATTGTCCGGTGGTCTGACTTTAGCTATCATGATCATTCCATTGATCTACATTAGCTCGATTGAAGGGCTCAAGACGGTTCCTAACACTTATCGGGAAGCTTCGCTTGCCCTTGGTGCATCCAAAATGCAAACTGTAACAAACGTTGTCATCCCAACTTCGATTCCCTCTATAACTAGCGGGACATTCTTGGCAATAGGACGCGCAATCGGTGAAACAGCCGCCATTCTTATAACAGCGGGGTTCGCCTTGTATTTAACAACATCAGTCACTGAGCCAGTGGCTTCATTGACGAATCTGATTTACAATCTTTTTGAGACTTCCGTTGGCAATGTCATTTTGATGCAAAAAGTCTATGCTGCGGCGTTTCTTCTGATAGTCATTGTAATCGCGTTTAATCTCGTGGGAAAAATAATCAGTCAACGTTACTCTAGATAAGCTAGAATCATTGATGGCTTTGGAGCTTGATAGGAGGCACGCCTTCGTTTAGAAAAGAAAAAAACACAACGGCAAGACCGATCTTGAAAAAAGTGGGAATTCGGGGAAGAGTCGATCAGCCGTTCATTGATATGGACTTTGGATCTGAGGTTTCAGTTTCATTTGTCGTCTTTGCAAGTTCAGCAACTTGTGATTCGTTTCGGACCACGATGGTGCTTGCTAGGTCTGTACCATAGTCCACCAAGTACTCATGGTTGATTCCTATTTCGGCGATATCGGTGGCATAGGCGAGTGTGCGTTCCAGACTCTCGACGACATATGCCAGAGAAATGATTGTTGTTGGTTCCTTATGCAACGTCAGCAGATTATTCTTCACTTCTTGCAACGTCTTTCTGAGCGTCTTACTCTTATCTACAGTTTCATGAGACAAATCAAAACGAGTTTTGTAGAAGGCATTGACCGCTTCATCTAAGATGGCGACGATCGCCTCGCTGAGCTGCACTAGATCTTCCAACAATGGGCCTTCTGTCAGCAGCTCCTGCGAATTCGCAGCAATCCTCGAAGCATGGTCTGCAATCCTTTCTAAAGATCGAGCCACAAGGAGGTATCCGAGAGCTTCCGGGGGACGGATTTGCATCTTTTCGGCCAGGGAGAAGTCTCTAAGCGCTAGATTGTATTGCTTGGCTATCATCCAGTAAAGCTTGTCGACCTCATCGTCTCTTGCCTTGACTTCAATGGCCACTTCGATATTGCCAGTGCGAAGCGCTTCGATCGCTTCTAGAAGCATGTCGCGAGCGATGACATGCATTCGTCTGATTCCCTTGGCCAACGAGAACGTGCTCGCATCCAATAGGTTCCGCATGATGATGGTGTTCTGGCCTTCCTCGATTATCTCAGGGCCAATCAGGCTCTTCGAGAACTGGTGGATAGTCTGCCTCACCTCCTTCTCGATCGCGTGCCGCGATCTGAACTCAATGGTGCTGTAGCCCGCCAAGTATGCCCCTACGAACCTGCGAAACACCTGTTCAAGATCATCTACATCCAACGAGATGACCTTCTTCACCGCCTCGGATCCTTTGCGAGTCAGATTCGGGTTGACCAAGAGTGTCCCATCAGTCAACGGGATCATCGCCACGCTATCTCCACTGTGAATCCTAACCCTGGTCACCCAGTTCTTAGGCAAGGAGACAACAAAGGTAGATTTCCCGGTAACCTGGACTTTTCTGGTTTCCATTCATCCTCATCAACAGTAAAAGATTACTTAACTCTCACAGTCGTATTTCAAATACCATAAAGGACGGATATATTCGGAAATTTTTGACAATACCTCTATATGGAAAATTGGCTTGTTGAATATCATCGATTAGACTGTTTCAATAAGATTTCATCCAAATTTACCCGAGACATATCGTTCCGTGCTCTCCTCGTGCGGGGTCTCGAATATCTGCTTCGTGGGCCCGTATTCTACCATTTTACCAAGGTACATGAAAGCAGTATGATCACTGACTCGTGCTGCTTGCTGCATGTTGTGAGTGACGATAACTACAGTGAACTCTTCCTTCAGTTCTTGAATCAGGTCTTCTATTTTGTTGGTGGCGCTTGGATCTAATGCTGAGCAGGGCTCATCCATTAAAATGACTTCTGGTTCCATAGCCATCGTCCTTGCGATGCATAAACGCTGTTGTTGTCCTCCTGAGATATCAGTAGCTTTTTCCTTTAATCGGCCTTCGAGTTCATCATAGAGCGCGGCGCGTTTCAATGAGCGCTCGACTATTTCATCTAACAGCCTCCTATCCTTTATTCCTGCCATACGAGGCCCGTAAGCCACATTGTCGAAGATTGAGAACGGAAAAGGATTGGGCTTCTGGAAGACCATTCCCACTTTGCGCCGAAGGGCTACCACATCCGCTTCTTTCGCGAGCACATCGCTTCCGTCCAGTCTGATTTGGCCCTGAACTTTGACATCATCTATCAGATCGTTCATACGATTGAAACAGCGAATCAAAGTCGATTTGCCACATCCTGAAGGACCGATTATGGCAGTGACATTCTTGTCAAGAATGGACATATTTATGCTGTCCAGCGCCTGTTTTTCGCCATACCACAGGCTTAGATTCTCAACATTTAGCCTTTCACTATCAGCCATTGTAATAGTTGGAAATCGGCGTGAGTATTAACCATTGGGAATAGGTTTTACATTCGGTATTGACTTCTATAGAGCTAATCATCATGAACCATGATGAATTAATCAAAAGCTCCTACAAGTCTTCAGCAATCCGATAATATAAGTCAATGTTCGGATTTCTCATCCTTTTCTTTGCCAAATACCTCTCTCAGAAGGGCTCTGATGAAGATGAAAGGCATGATCCAAACGAATAGAACTCCGGAATAAACCAACACAGCAATGATGATCGTGTAGCCAATCTCTGGTTCTGATGATAATTGAGGCAGTAAGAAGAATAGTAAGGTGGTAATGAGGGCACTCGACATCAGCCATCCGAAATATAAATTCCTTCTGTCCTCATCCATCGAAGAATAAGCAGCAGGACTCCAATTTAAGTGAATCGTAAGTATTGTACTTACTATCTCATTCATTGAAGCCTTCCCTTTGAGATTAATGGCAGATTGACCTATTCAGAATAGATATTAGCCATTGCTACGTCTTTAGCTTGGTAAACTTGCCCTTAAAGTACCGCTGACCTCCAATCTGATAAATTCAGACCCAAGCCCGCGGCCCGCATTAGGTACTTTGCAATAATTAGGCAAGACCTAGCAAATCATTTCATCGTAATTGGCAATAAACACCTTGACCGAGATTCTCCAACTTAAAGCCATGGTCCTTAGGAAAAGTGCCAATTAATAGACAATGTAGTTTATGGCTGGCGCGATTAAATACGATGAAGTGTAATTGCGGATTGGCGGCAGGAAATAAGCTACTGGTGCCCCCGCAAACGAAATTCGAACATGTCCTGCCGCCCCTCTCTCTTCGGTTGCACATTGATATGTCCGAAGATAACAGATGTCCGCGCATCCGCTACTGGCATGCAAGAAGAACATTGTTCATATCGCATTGCTCGCGCCACTTAGCTTGGGGTGCTTTTGCCGAGTATGTGTGTGTCCCTGAAAACAAATTGGCTCTGAAACCAACCAATACATCGTTCGAGGATGCAGGAGCTGTTCCTGAAGCGGCGCTGGTGGCCCTGCAGGGTCTTCGTGATAGAGGACAGATCTAGCCTCGGCAGAAGGTTTTAATTTATGGTGCGTCCGGTGGTAATGGTACGTTCGCAGTCCAGATCGCCAAATCATTCGGTGCTGAAGTGACTGGTGTATGCAGCACCAGGAATATGGACATGGTGAGCTCACTTGGTGCCGATCATGTCATTGATTACACCAAAGAAGATTTTACTAGAAACGGGCAACATTATGACCTGATTCTTGCTACTACTGGCTATCGTTCTATTTTCGATTACAAGCGTGCATTGAGCCCTAAGGGAATTTATTTCGCGACGGGAGGTACCATGAAAGGTCCCAAGGCCATGGCTCAGGTTTTTCAAGCCTTGCTTCTAGGACCATTGATTTCAATGTTCGGGAGTAAGAAAATGGGCATTTTGACGCTGAAACCAAGTCAACAAGATTTGGTTATTATCAAAGAGCTTCTTGAGGCCGGTAAAGTAAGACCCGTAATAGACAGACGTTATTCATTAAGTGAAGTGGGTGAGGCTCTCCAGTATTATGAAGAGGGGCACACCAAAGGAAAAGTGGCAATAACTTTTGGTGGAATTGAAACTTAATTATTTCGATTGCTAGATAAGTTGCCGAATGGAATTGAAAAAGAATATAGGAAGGAAGTTCCAAAGTCAGGAGTATCTTGACGATATCTCATATGGTCAAAGTCAACGGGAAGAAAGGGAAGAGTGTTCTTGTGGCAGAAAATGTCGATGAAAAGAGGGAAAAGGCTAAGCCGGAGATTCCCGACAATCCCATCCCTTGCAGGAGACCGCCGTTGGAAGGATTGATGATAGTGCTGAAGCGCATCCAGTCAAAAAGGACAAACCTAAAAATGGAGGGCCCGCAAAAAGGGACAATGAATTCGATTCTGGTTTCGGCTGGGTCGAACTCCATGGTAAACGATACGATTTTGACATAATCGTGCATGTGGACGGTACTGTAACAAAGCGAGAAAAAGGGCTTTCCAAGAAAAAAAAGGAGAAATATGGCCATACACCCCTGACTAGCAAAGAGCTGAAAGAACTGGGGAAAGAAGCTCCAGCTATGATCATCATCGGAACAGAGCGCAGCGGCTCTATGCCTCTGACCCCCAAGGCCGAGAGGTTTCTAGCCGAATACCCTTCCTTCGTTGACAAGACCCCGATGGCCCTGGAGAACTGGCAACAGCTGAGGAGAAGACCGTGGCCCTTTTGCACATAACTTGCTAGCGTCCTGAATAACACCAGGGATAGAATTATTGTCATGGAATCAAGTGAACCTAACATGACCTGGTCTGACCAATACCAAGCCCCAAACACTTCTGGCGGCTCTGGCATTCTTGAAGCAAACGAACTGCTGTTGACAAAGAAGATTCTTTCTTTGAGAGAGCGCTACGAAATCGCTGATCGATCTGGCAATATCCTTGCGAAGGGGGAGGGAAATTTCATCCAAATCCCTGCGATCTTTGAGGTCGTCGATACGAGGTCCGACCAACTGATCATGAAGATAGGGGGAAAGGTCCTCACAATTAATAATCAATTCACATTCACCGACAGCTTGGGCGTCGAGCTCGGGACCATAAGGAAAAAGCTGATAAAGCTAATCGGTCAAGAGTTCTGGATAGAAAAGGATGGAAGAGAGCTGATGCGCATATATGGTAACTTTCTGGAGCATGATTATAACATGGAGATTGACGGAAAGATTGTTGCCAAAGTACACCGGCAATGGGTCACCATTCGGGACCAGTATGGCATATCAATTCTAGGGAACGTTGACCACCACCTGGTTATTGGGGCCACCATCGTCATTGAACATATCGAGGTGGCTGAAAGGAGATCGGAATCATAAAAAGGGAATTTCTCCTATTCATGAAGCGCCCGCAATGGCAGGGTCCATAATGGAATGGTTGGGCAATATACGTCAATATTGAATATGCGCTAGCCTTAAGAATGCAATCCAAACATCATTGATTGATACGAATGATGTCCAAAATGAGAGAAAGAAGCAATGACGTTATCGATGCAATCAACGAACTCGTGAGATGCGCCCGCGTGGAGATGACAATTGAAGAAGCGGAAGATTGGTTCGATGTTCTCCAACAGTTATATGACGCGATGAATGATCTCAAGGAGCGGGTCTCCTTATGTGATAGCGATTTCATATCGTCGCATCTTTCACCAGGCTTGCCCTATCGTTTGAATGATGAAGTTTAGGATTCGCAATTCCTATGTTATCATCCGCTCTTATGCTTTCCGGGTCACTTTTCCTGCAACATATGACCAACCCAGACTTAATAATACGTGAATGATATTGAACCTGGGATCCTATATGAAGATTGAATATTATCACGCCTCAAAGTATGGCAATGGCGCATTGGTTGCAGAGGAGTTCAAGAGAATAATGGCCAATAAAGGGGTTTCAGTGAACGTTCATCACATTCGGGATGCAAAACCGAGGGTGCTACCTTCGGCTGACCTGTATGTCTTCAGCTCGCCTGGTCGCATCGGAAAGCCGATTGGTGGCATGCGCCGCTTCCTGAGGAAGATACAACTACCATCAGGGACGAAGTATGCAGTATTCACCACTCAGAGCTCTGCTCGACCAAATAAGAAGACCGGCAAGATGCCTAGCGAGGAGGAATTGGCTCGATGGGAGCGCGTCCTGCCGATAATGAACGAGCTATTGCAGGAAAAAGGACTGAAGAAAGTCGCTGAAGGGCACGTTATCGTGACAGCAATGAAAGGACCGCTGGAAGAGGGTTGGCAAAATAAAGTGGAAGCGTTCGCAGACCAAATCATGAATCCTTCTTGATAAAGGAGAAGCGCCCTCAAAAGAGCAATGTAAGCCATTTCATTGCTCTTTGTTTTGTAAGGAGAAAATAAATAAAAGTACGGTCGGCAGTTGGAATAATTGTGACTCGATCGATGGAAAACAACGCGTCGTGGTTATGCCCTTACCCCGGTATTGTTTGCGCAAGTCTGGATTGTGTCTAGTTCGATTACGATGATTGTCTCTGTGCCCTTCTTATTATTGCCTTGAACCAGTCGGTTCGCAAACTGGGTTGACCTTCAATATGAGGTCTCGATCGAATGCCTTCCGGAATATCTTCGATTGCTCTTCGACTCCCCAAACCTCCAACTGACAATCGCCCTTTGTCGCTAACTCCAATAAAACTTGCTCCGAATCCGCATCAATAAAACGAGCGTGCTTGACCAGACCGTAATGCGAACTATCCAGACTCTCTGCGATTCTCAGAAACGGTGCGAGCATTAGCAGTTTACCTTTCGAATCCTCGTCGAGTTCATCCAGCACATCACTTCTCTTTCTCGGTAATCTTTTTCGGTGGTACTTGGCCAGGTTGGCCATGATCTCGATCTCGCGTTGGTCGAAACCAAGGAGTTCTGCGTTGCGGATGACATAATAAGAATGTTGGTGGTGGTTGCTGAAGTTGATAAATTCTCCAATGTCGTGTAAGAACGCAGCGTACTCGAGAAGCTCCCTCTCCTCGGCCCCTAAATGATGCAGTCCCCTCTCCTTGGCAGTGTCGAACATCTCCAAGGTGAGTTGTACTACGGTGTTCGCGTGTAGCTCGTCTAGGTTGAATGAGCGACCAAGCTGGAGCACGCTCCTTTCTCTGACTGACATTAGCTGATGACTGGGGAACCCATCTATCTGCGAGAGGTAGTCGACTAGCAAACCGTCTAGAAGGCCACGCTCTGAAATCTTGATCTCCTCTAAGCCTATCTCTTCCATAAGAGTCTCAAGGATGGCTGCTCCCGCAATGATTATGTCCGCTCTTTCGGGATTGATTCCTGGAACTTGCCGCCGCTCCTCCAGGTTTAGTGAACATAGCATGGCAATGACCTTCTTAAGCTTGGCTAGCGTAAGAATCGTATCTCTACTCTCGCCACTATTGAGATAACGGGCCATCACTTCGCTGAGATTGATTACGGTCCCGGAAGTGCCAACGGCAATGTCGATCTTGAAATGCTTCACCCTCTTTACCGTTAATACAACCTCGCTGCGGATCGATTTCTTCATCAGGGAATACTTCTCCGAGCTTACTGGTCCGGCATCACTGACAGGGATGAACAATTCGCTTAGTCGGATAGCGCCCAACTTAAGCGTATCCAGGTAGACGTAATCGGACTGATTGCCTACCGAAATCTCCGTGCTTCCGCCCCCGATATCGATGAAGATGCCAAGTCGATTTTCTAAGTGGAAGGCGGTCGAGACACCGAGGAATATCAGACGAGCCTCTTCCTTGCCTGAGATGACCCTTACTTCCAAACCTGACTCCTCGCTAAGGCGTTTGAGGAGCACACTCTGGTTCTTGGCCTCGCGGACAGCGGATGTGGCCACCGCTACGAATTCCTGCGCGCCGAAAGCCCTGCCTATCTCCACGAATCGCTTGCAAACCACAACGCAGCGTTCCATGGCCTGGGAAATAAGAATGTAGTCCAGAAACTCATTCTGCCCCAAACGCACCACCTGCTTCTGTCTGGTAAGGATGGAATAGGAGAAATTGGGGTTGAGTCGGACCACCTCGGTTCGGATGGAGTTGGTGCCAATGTCGATGAACGATACCACCTTACTGGAGAATGCCATTATATCAGGTCCTGGATCAACTCGAGTCTACGGCGTAAGACCTTCTGGGATACCGTCATCATGCATAGGCGCCTCCTTCTCTTCCATCTTAGCGACGAGTAAGGCCACATTGAATTATTATCTTGTCGGGGATGAGCTCGTATTACACCGAAAATCAAGACCGTCATGTTGCACTCAAGGAATCTATGAGTCAGTGGCGAATCAGCCTTTGAATGTTGCTTCAATCCACGTACGAATCTCATCGCGAGAATGACGAAATGCTTCCAACCTCTCCTTCTCGTCGCCCTTTGCTGCCGCCGGGTCTTGGAAACCTTGGTGCGAGTGCTCCTTGCCCGGGAAGAAGGGGCATATTTCCTCAGCATCACTGCAAAGGGTCACAACATAGTCAAATTCCTGACCCTTGAACTCGTCCAAATGTTTGGAGCGATGGCTAGATATGTCGATTCCGATTTCCGCCATGACCTTGATAGCCATTGGATGCACTCCATCGGGCTTTGTGCCAGCGCTCCTGGCCTTATAATCACCTGCAAGATAGTGATTCACTAGCCCCTCTGCCATCTGCGACCTCGCTGAATTATGCGTGCATATAAACAAGATGCCCTTCTTCCGTAATCTACTCATATTCTTCTTCCTTCAATCAATAATGATGTAGCTCTCTATGCATTTACGCCAGGGTATTGAGTTTGCTCGATTCTCAATCGGAAGAACGCTACCGCCAGCAGTATCAAAGCTATCCACAGTATAACGATGCCTATAACGATTATTGTTAGAATAGCTCCAATTAATAGAGTTGTTCCGCAGGTGGCAAACATCGGGATTCCAGATTTTTGAGCAAGGGTTTTTAAGGACTTTCTGATCAGGTATGACGCTACGACGGCAAACGCGACCAGAATGACCAAGGCTCCGATCATAGCCGCAATAAAAGGCGCCAATGCAGTCCAATTCGTGATGCTTCTCCAGTCTATACTCTGCCAAGCAACCGGGTTAGACCAGCTGGACATTGGAATGCCTAATGCAGAGAACATGCCAGCAGCTGCAATAACTACAATGAAAACAGCAATGGCGACCCCCACGATGAAGATTACACCACCATATAGCGCGATATTGAAAATACTTCGATCTTTGTAGTGATCTGCCAAGCCATTGAAGGCAACAATCAATAGCACAAAACCGATTAATCCCGGAATAGCGGAATAGGTTCCAGTGAATGGGCCTATTATCATGAGAAGCGCCCCGATCTCTCCTAATACTTTGCTATTCTCAAGCGTCATCAGTGCGCGCTCCTTGGTCCATTTCAGGATACCCTTGATTGCATGATTGTGGGTTCTGTATTAATATATTGCCTGGTCTGGACGAATGGTCCTTATTAGAATTACACAATCATAGACAATATAGATTATAGCTGTTTTAATCAAATAACAAGAGAAGAATTGAGGAGCGGCGGCAGGAGTTTTCCTCCTGGAGAAAGCAGGTCGCCACCTTTACCCCAACCTGCCGCCATTCACAATTTTGCATTAAAATGACCAAAATTGAAGGATGCCAGCAATCTGCGTACCGAGAGTCCCGGCTTGCTTTTCCTCTCCGATCCCTGGGTTTCAGCAGATTAATAAGTATCGGGATAATAAAAGACGTGAGGAAACCGAATGGCCTAAGAAGTGAAGCCATCAATGCTATGGGTGAATAGAGCAACGTCCCTCACTTAGAGAATCGTATAGAAATCGCCATTGAATGATTGGCTCTGAAGCCGCCGAATTCGATATGCCTTTCGATGCAAACTAAGGCAAGCGATATCGGAACGACAAGTCTTGCCAATTACCTTTACCTGGGTTGATAATTATAAGCCTCCGTGATTGGTATACCCTTTGGGACCAATGGAAAAAAAGAACATTCTGGCGATTGGACTGATTCTCATGCTAGGAGGCGGGCTGTTCACCTATTTTTTCGGATTCACCACGGTTGTTAATTCCTCCGAATATGTGGGCTTAACGATTGTCTCACCAAATATCTTTGGATGGGTTGGATTTGCCACAGTTGTAATTGGTTTCATCCTGACATTTTGGGCGTTGTTCAAAATGATGATTGGATGATCAAGCATTGAGGAGCCCTTACATTTGGCTAGCTTGCTAGATACAGTTTTGTTCGGAGTCTAGGAAACTTGAAGTTAACGATCATCGCAATCTGGATCTTGGAAGTCATTACTTCGGATTAGATGAGTTAGATGACTTGTCTATCATGTCAAACGGCGTGTTCCAAAGACCATAGAAGCAATCAGCGGAATTATCCAGAAATAGAATCGAATCGGTGTGTCAAAAAAGCGGATCGCCCAGAATGGCGGGAGTGCAGTGAGCAAGAATAATGCGGACCAGATCAAAGAGTAGTTCCTGAGCCTTTTGTACTTCCGCATCGATTCTGATGGGGTCAATCCTCGTTCCTCCGTTGTCAACTGATGCGTCAGAACTGCTAGAATGAACATCATCGCTGCCATGTCTATCGCATACAGAAAGCTCGAGTAATCGAGAAGGCTAGGAACATTCGCCATCAAATTCGTGTCAATTTGGTTGAGTAGATAAGGCTCCAACGAGACACAGAAAAGCAAGACCAGATTGAGAATGAGAGTGCCCCGCGTCTCGATTGGAAGCACTTCCATGAGGTTCGTAAATCGTGTCCAAACCGAAATCAGAATCAAGAAGCTGAATCCAAATTCAATGACGTCGGATTGAAGCGCCAAGACCGTGCCTGGAGGGTTAAGAAAAAGTGAGATTGCCCCAATGGATAATGCAAGCCCAAAAATAAGATCTGAAAGTGACTCGATCTTGGATTTTGAGCTTGACTTGATCATGTCTCCAGTCCAGGTGTGATCCTCTATTCTCCCTCGCAAGTAACTGGCAGAGTATTAACCCTTCCTATTCAGAATCCAGCCAAGTCGGATTGCGTGTAGAAGGGAAAGGTCTCAGCTTATCTTTCCAATTCGATCTACCACATTTTCTTATCTATTTATCATTATCCGATTTGATAATATTGAGAGTTTCATGGGACCAATTAGGGCTCATAGTATGAATCTCAATGTATCCTGGCTTGAGTATTAATTCTCTCCGTTTCTGGATCGACTGTTTAATTTCCGTGATACTTACGTCATCTCGTTTGATTTCTTCCGACATTTCAAAGATTCGAATCCTACAGCCCACTATTACTCTGGTTTGCTTCGAAGCTAGGAATAAATGATTCGGAAGTGCGATTCCAGGCGTGAGGTACTGTAATTCTTATATCCGGCGTGGCATTGCGACAATAGGTGGCAGACCTTGACTGTCGCGGCATTCGCTTTGATTGCCATCAGCTCCATCGTGGCCGTCATGGAGCCGTTCAGCACCGTAGCCGTGTTTGCAGCCTTGGCGAGAGACATGGACGCCGAGGCAAAGAAGAGAGTAATATCCAAATCGATGAAAATCTCGATCGTTGTCCTCATCTTCTTTGTGATCACGGGCAACTTGGTGTTCAAACTCTTCAACATCACCGTCGCCGCATTTGAGATCGCAGGTGGTATACTTCTCATCACTGTGGCCTTGGATATGCTCAGAACGAGAAAGGGTGAGTACTCGAATAGCGAAGGGGACATAGCTATCATTCCGATAGCATTTCCATTGACTGCGGGGCCTGGCGCAATCACCACGGTAGTACTCCTGACCTCACAAGCGACGGACATCCTCGAGTCCGCCTTCGTCTTCATTGGCGTCGTAATCGCCGTTCTGATTTCCTACGTCGGACTGAGATATTCTACTTCGCTTTTCAAATGGCTCAAAAATGACGGGTTAAGGGTGGTAACTGCGTTAATGGCAATAATCGTTCTAGCTATCGCGGTTCAGTTCATCATCAACGGGATCTTAGAGGTGGCGAAGCAGATATGAATTTCTTGGATTGGCCTGGTGTCCCATCGAGAAGCTAGGAAGAAAGGCCTGATTGCCGTCATTGCCGCCAATATCAGAATTTTCTGTCTTATCGCTGGCTATGATTGATGGAGCTTCACTCCGTCGGCTTCCCGTCGTAGTGCTCCTCGTTTGCCAGCGCCTCTTCTTTCGTATGGCGTACCACCGCGTCCTGATGCTCCGGTGGCGAGTATAGGGTGTACAGTTTAAGGTCGTTCTTCTTCGAGGTGTTGATGACGTTGTGCTTTGCCCCGGATGGAACAATGACCGCGTGGCCGTCCTTGATCTCGTGCTCGACGTCGTCGATGACAACAAGCCCCTTCCCGCTCTCGAAGCGGAAGAACTGGTCCACATCATCATGCGTCTCCTCCCCTATCTCCTCTCCGGGCGCGAGGCTCATGAGCACCAGCTGGCTGAACTTGCCGGTGTAGAGCACCCGGCGGAAGTCCTTGTTCTTGATGGTCTCCTTCTCGATCTTGCCCACGAATCCATTCTTGATCTCTTTCTTCATAATCTTCATCCCTAGTCCATGATCGGCTTTGAACCTTCAATTGGGCAAGTGGATGAACCCCCTCTTTAAGCCTTCCAAGGCCTGATGCGCCTCGAGTCGCGCGAGAATGATCAATGGAACTCTTCCAATGTCCGTTGATAGAGCATAATCGATTGGGTGTCCAACCTTCACCGGCCGCAAGGTCCAGTCGATCGGTATTGAGTTAGATACTAGGACCAACCGGCAAGCTGTCAATGAAGCGTTATACCTCGGAAGATGATTGCAACAGCCACGATTGACCGGGCTGCGAGATTCTTCTCCTCGATCCGGTTCTTGATGCTCGCTTGGGGGCTGTCATTCCAGGTCTCCGTCTGCGTACCCAAAATACCGTAGATAAATAGGCACTATGATCGCCAGCTCAATATGAATAGAATCATAAGACCAATGAATACGAAGGCGGCGGCAATGATCAATTAATCTACAACCTTGCTTTCCTGGTTTTCGTTCTCAAAGCTTGTCTAGCAATCCTCATTCCTGACCTCCGTTTGCAGACTCGCGGTCGAGACAGAACTGGGCACTAGTTGGCACCGGGATATTGTTGACTTAAATAATATACTTTGTCACTTGTAATTAATAATAGATAATATTAATTAATGAAATTAGCAAGCTTATATCAATACTATTCTTTAATAACATGCAATTTATTCCCTTTTTCGGTGGGCTGGGACCCTATCACTCCATATCATCCCCGGGATATGGATTTCCTACCTCACGTAGCTAGGTTTCCCCGGTCCACCGCTTCTTACTACTGCAGTGCCAAACTATCGAGATTCAGCACATTGCATTATTGAATGGCTTGGATACGGCAATAATCGATTATCCGCCGATCGCTCCCTTCCACTTCTCCTCGGAAAGATGCTTCTTTACAAGAATGGCGAACTGCGGCATTTCGGTCCTGCGTCGCTTAATTTTGAACTTAGTATTTCCACCGTTTGCAATGTTCATATATGCACATCCGGTTTCAAGTGTCCACTTTGCCTCTATCCGGTCGATGTCCTCCCATCGAACGAAGACACGTGGTCGCCATATGCTATAACTCCTGATCCCTTCCTCGTCAACCAAGTTCCAGGTGAGGAATAGATTAAACACCAAACGATGCCGAGCGGGACAAAGAAGAGAAGTTCTGGTGCAGTCATTGCTAATGAGTACAGCGCTAGAAGTAAGGTGACGAAAAGGATTGTAGCTGCCTTATATCTCCAAGGTCGAGTAACGATACTCTTGGAGATATCCGTATCTAATCTGTTATATTCCAAGCTGTCTCCGAAACAATCAATCCGTCAGTATTTAAGATGCGCCCGAACCTCGCCGCATCTGATATGACTTGACCAATGCCTTGATTACCATTATCTTCCACTTTTACCTGCTTACGAGCATCACGAAGTTACAGTCGATGGTAATGTTCGTTAAAGTAGGCTTAAGGTTCATTATCCGTAGCCTGAGTTTGGAAGTTCTCGATTATCTTGTCGCTGCCAAGACGGCAAAACACTGATTCTTCCATAAGCAATCGACCTGTCGAAATCCAGCACGCATCATATCGTCGTGCATCTCCCAGATGGTTCCAGGTTTTTCACCCATCCTCTTTCGGTACCCCAACCTATCCTTCTTCAGTTCCTCGAAGGATTTCTCTTCACTCATTTTCTGCTTCATCTCCAGCATCATCCACTTTATTCGATTATCAAACTCCCATCGATCGACAAATGGCGAATCGCATTTGAAAAGGTCACCATTAAGGAAAAGAGCGCCTTCTTTCAGCTGGTTCAAAATATCCTTGTATAACCTTATCCGATTCTCTGACTCAATATAATGCAAAGTCAAACACGAGACAATGGAATCGAACTTCAAGCTCCTCAATGAAGCTGGTAATCCTAAGTTCAGGTCATGTTTTATGATCTTTATTTTCGGATTGTCCCTGAATCTGATTCCACTTAACCTTATCATCTCGTCGGAGAAATCAACCATCTGAATATTTGCCCCTGATCTTAATGCGAGTATCGCCGCCGTGACATCTCCAAAGCCACAACCAAGGTCCGCAATAATCGGAGCATCGGAAGTCCCCTCGGTTGCCAGTTTCGAAATGGTTGATAGTATCTCCTTGCGGTCTGGGATTACAACATCTGCCTCCATTGCATACTGCTTTACCGCCTTCTTGTATTCCCACGCTTTCGTTTCTCCCATGGTTTTCTCTCCGTATTACCTGGATTATCTAAGTGTCAAATACTAAACCAATTTCGCGACCAAATAATTAACCTATGGTGTCCCACAGCCCGAACCTCACCACATCCTGGTTATGATTCCTCTTGTAAGCGCTTGATCTCCATGTCGAATGACTGGACAATATTCCGAGTCTCCCTTTTATATGATTCAAGAAGCAGGATGTAATCTTCTTTCGGGAGCGATGAGAAATCCTCGATCGACGCATCGACGAAGCCTTTGAGCCTGCTGATGTCATTGATCGACGTTCTTCCGAAGTTCGCTCTCTTGATGCTCTCATCCGTTCCTATCCGAGCCATGACAGGGAATCACGTTGCTGCATTGAGATATAGGTGCGTACAAAGCGCAATGCGGCCATCACCATCCGGTTCTTATAGCGGTGATTCTTTGTCATCCGACGGTGGGCCGGGACCCTCCATGCGCTGGTGCGGAAGACCCAATGCATGGTTCCATTCACCCGGCCCGCCATCTTTCGAGATTCTGTCATTTTTTCTTGAGAAATAATCGACTTAACCTTGGCCTTACTTGGTGCTTGACAAAGCTTCCTTGGCGGCTTCGTCATCGTAGAACGATCCGCAATGGCGACATCGCCTTGCTTTGATAACAGGACCGTTCGGATGCTTCACTTCGATGGCGCTTGTCTTCTCACATTGGCTGCATTGGATGACGACTTTCATTTGAATCGCTTCGTTTAAGTCAATGACGCAGTACTTAAATTCTAAGGATGTTAGTCGACTAACATCGAGATCGTCAACGAATAACGCGCTGGCTCGTTGTTGGATCTCCTGCAGATCATGTTCGGCATTATGCACCGGTGCATAATCGCCAGCCTGTCGGAGGATAGATAATGTCACTCGTCGAGATCAACGACAAAATTATTTCGCAGCAGGCTCAATATTATCGCATGCTTGACTGAGATTCAAAGATTGGTTTGATAACCTTTCAGATTAGAAAGAAAGCATTGATGAAGCCTTTGAGCCTGGCAATGTCTTCATCAATAGATACCTGCTTAGGCCTTGGTTGGTAGCAATTCGCACTTCAAATAATTCAAGTCAATCGTTAAGGGTTGAGCCAGATTTTCCCAAATCCTTTCTCGTAACGATATAACGACAATTTCTCCACTTTTTTAAAGAAACCCCTTGGCAGCCATGAGCTTCCTGAATTCCTCAGCGACCATGGCACCGTTGCCATACTTAGAAGCGTGATAATATTCGACTTTCATGCTGGTTCCTGGTCTGGCATAGCTTTTTTTCAACATGATGCCTGGTATCGATTTTATTCACCTGCAATAAATCTGACCTGGTTATGCTGAAAGATACTAGTAAATTCTACGACAAAATCCCTCTTTGAGCACGTATAACATATCGCTCGACCAAATGATTACAACTCAGAGGCAAGGGCTCTTATCTTCGCATAGAGCGGGTTCGTGCCCGCCAATTCCATGACCGACTTCCCCTCAATTGAGGTCCTTTCCACATCGCGGTCGTAGGGAAGCACGACCACGTGACCGAATGGCGATGCCTGCACCCTGTCCTTGACGGCAAGATGAACATCGCCCCTCACCTTGTTCAAAACCAGCGTGGTTCGTCCGACCTCTATCCCCATTTCCTGCGCCAGCTTGAGAATGCGCACTGCGGTCTCGACGCCGACCTTGGTGTCGTCGCTGACCACCAGAAAGGCATCCATGCGCTTCGTCGTCCGGCGCGATAGATGCTCCATGCCCGCCTCGTTGTCGATCACCACGTGGTCGTACTTCTCCATCGCCTGGTCGATGAAGGTTCGCAGGATGTTGTTGATGAAGCAATAACAGCCCGGCCCCTCTGGTCTGCCCATCGTCAGCAGGTCGAAGGAGCTTCCCTCCACGGTGGCGAGCTGCATTTGGTAGCGGACGAAGTCCTGCTTGCTCTGGCCCACCGGCACCTCGTCGGCCTTCATCAGAAGGTCCTCGCGCAGGTCGCCGATGGTCTTCTCCACCCCCATTCCCAGCTTCTCTCCGAGATTGGAGTTCGGGTCGGCGTCCACCGCCATGATGACCTTACCGGTCCTCTCATGCAGCGCTCGGATGAGCAGGGCGGCGATGGTGGTCTTGCCCACACCGCCTTTCCCCGCAATGGCGATATGGGTGCTCATTAATCCTCCAATGAGTGCCGCTTGCGGAACTCGTTCGACACCTGATTGAGAAGCAGCAGTGCTTCGGATGCCAGCGCCTCGTCCAACGAGCCGAGCCCACACTGCGGGGTGAGGAGCGAGGTCCGGTAAAGAATCTCCTGATCGACCCCTTTCGCCACTAGCGAGGCCATTGTCCGCTCCAGCTTCTCAATCAGGCCGGCGACTGACGCGAGATGGAGGCTATCCTCTTGGTTAGGGATGATGCCCCAGGCGATAGCGCCTCCCCGCTCCAGGAAGCGTTTCACATCGTCCGGATACAAGGAAATCGTATGGCCGTAATTGTAGGCGTCGAAGGAGAGCACGTCGACATTGGTGTTGAGCACGGTCGGCCAGTCAGTGTTGCCGCAGCAGTGCAGCCCCTTGCTGCAGTTGACGTTCTCGAAAACCTCGTTGATCCAGGTCGTCACATTCTCCAGTGATACGGCGGCGAACGGAGTCCCCACGAGGGATAGCGAAGGCTCGTCGAGGAAGAGCAAGGCCATGGTGCAGCTCTTCTGCAGCTCCCTCTCCTGCCAGCGCAGCATGAGATTGAGGTTCTTGCGGATGATCTCGGAATATGCCTCGTCGTAGATCACGCTCTTCCCGCTGGAATCGAATATCTGCAGGCCCAGGCTGACCGGGCCAGTCACTTGGCCCTTTATCGCTTTCAGGCCGGTGGGCAGCCGGCGCGAGAGCAGCTCGTAGAGGCCGTGGAAGTTCTCCTTCGGGTAAGCGAAATAATCCAGGTCCTCGGAGAGCACCGCCTGATAGAATTCCTCCGGTTCGTAAGCAGTCAGATCGACGCTGATGCGCTTCGCCTTGGCATCGATTTCGATCCCGGGGAGCTTGGTCGAGTACTGCGCGTACATGTTCTCGCCGAAGCCCAAGGCGGGGAGCTGCGGCCAATAGGGGATATGCTTGAGACAGCGGAGGACCAGGTCCACCGCTTCCGCTGGGTCTTTATTCGGCAACGACCCGATGCATGCTGGCACGCAGTTCCAATCCATTGCGTCTCCATCCCAACTGCTGCAAATAAAGCTTTCCGGTTCCTTCGGCTCTCACTTCTTCAGGCTCTTCCGGACGCTGGGGAACAGCTCCATGTCGGTATGGGGCAGGAAGCTCGCGGAGGAGAATTCATCGAAGAATGCGCTGGAGTTGGATAGCTCGAGGTAGGTCATCGCCTCGTAGACCTCTTGGGCCTCCTTCCTCTTCTCCGCCGACAGCAAGCATTGCACCGTTCCGCCTAGGGCGGCGTTGCCAATGAACTTGAAGCGCTTCCTAGGGATATCTGGCAATAGTCCAATCGTTATGGCGTTCTCGATGTCGATGTAATTGCCAAAGCCACCCGCCACGTACACCTTGTCCACATCCTCCAGCTTCCGCTCTAGTGAGCGCAGCAGCACCCGGCAGCCGGCGAACACAGCAGCCTTGGTACGTAGGATGTTCGCCAGATCATCGTCGCTCAGCTTGATCTCCTTCGCTCCGTTGGAGGCGGGGACGAGCACATACTCCACTCCCTGGTCCGTCCGCCTCACCCTCTCATCGTCGAAATCCTGGATGCGGCCCTTCTTGTCGATCGTTCCCTCCTTGAACAGCTGGGCCACCAGATCGATCAGGCCGGACCCGCACAGTCCTAGCGGCCGATTGCCGCCGATCACCTCGTAGCTCGCCACTTTCTCTCGTAATACACTTACCCGCTCGATGGCGCCGTTCATGGCCCTCATGCCACAGGCCACCTCCCCGCCTTCGAAGGCCGGCCCGGCCGAAGTTGAGCAGGCCACCATGAATTCCTTATTGCCGAGCACCACTTCTCCATTCGTGCCAACGTCGATGAGGAGGGAGAGGGAGTCATGCTTGTGAAGGCCGGACGCGACCACGTCGGCGGTGATGTCGCCACCGACGAAGCCCGCTCGCCCCGGGACGCAGTAGACCAAGGCCTGTCCATGGCCGTCCAGGCCGAGCTGCCCAGAGACGAGCAGTGGGGGCACGTTGGTCACCGGCACGTACGGCTCGTAGCGAATGAGCTTGGGGTCCAGTCCGAGAAGAAGGTGTATCATGGTCGTGTTGCCGGCGATCGCGAAGCTGGTGACCTCGCTCTTGTCCATTGGCGATTCCGAGGAGTCTATTGCCTGCTTCAGCAGCAGGTTGATGGTGCTGACGACGAGGTCCTTCAGCTCCGCCTGGCCGCCCTCCTCCGCGTACGCGATCCGGGAGATCACGTCGTCGCCCGCCTTCATCTGCCGGTTGTACTCGGAAGCGGTGCTGAGCAGATCCCCTGAGCTGAGGTCGATGAGCGAGAGCACGACCGTAGTCGTTCCGATGTCCACCGCCGCACCGATGTTGTGGCTGCCGGGATCGGAGAAGCTCACGATGCCCCTTCCCAGATCGTCGGAGGCCATCACCACGTTGACCTTCCATTTATTGCCCCGGAGAATCCCGGGGAGCTTCCTGAGCTCGGAAAGCGGCACAGCAGCTTCGCTGACCTTGAGCGCTCTGAGGATGCGCTCGAAATCGCCAACGCTGTCCTCCAGGGTCGGCTCCGCCACGACGACTGCGGTCAAGCGAGTCATCGGGCTCAGCTTCTTGACCGCCGCGGCCCGGTGATGCTCCAGTATCTTGTGCGCCCCCACCCTCGCTTCCTCCGGCACGAAGACGCTCAGGTCGGCCAAAGCGCGGGTCTGGCAGGCGAGGCGGTATCCCTCTTTCAGCGAGCGCGCATCGATCCCTTCGCTACTCTTGGTCTCGGAAGCGCCTTCGACCAGCACTTTGCATTTGTGGCAGGTGCCCTTTCCGCCACAGGAGCTGTTGATGTCGACCCCGGCATCGGAGGCGGCGTCCAGGATGCTCGTTCCTCCGTCGGCGCTCACCTCGACGCTCATGGGCAAAAATCGTATCTTGAACTTCATCCAGTCGAAAGGATTCGCTTATCGATACTTAATCCTCTCCTCAGCCCGTCGTGCATCACGGTTCGCAGCGTAAAATACTCAAGCGACCGAGTGCGTTGAGCCTTCGAATGCCTGACGATGCGGACCTGAACCGGCACGGAAGATCGACGTCGAAGGCCTTGTTCCTGGCCCTCGGCATCACCCTCAGCTTCGCCTTCGTCGAGCTGATCGGAGGATTGGTCAGCGGCAGCCTGGCGCTGGTATCGGATGCAGGGCACATGTTCACGGATGTGGTGGCGCTCTCCCTTAGCGTTTGGGCATCCTACGTCGTCCTGCGGCTGCCCAACGAAAGACAAACGTTCGGATTCGTCCGGGTCGAGATCCTGATCGCCTTGGTGAACGGCATCGTTCTGGCGGCGACGTCGTTCATCATAATGTTCGAAGCGGTCCAGCGGATCCAGAACCCGGTGGGGATCGAGGCGCCCTTGATGCTGTTGGTCGCCGTGATCGGCCTGCTGGCCAACGTGGCAGGGGTATTGATTCTGCGGGAGAGGGCGGAGGAGAACCTCAATGTGAAGGGAGCGTCGCTGCACATCTTCGGGGACATGCTTTCCTCGTTCGGCGTGATAATCGGGGCGCTGCTCATCTTTCTCTTCGACCTCAGGATTGCTGACCCGATCATCTCCATCCTGATCAGCCTGATGATCCTGTATTCCGCCTACAAGGTCATCTCCCAGGCCGCTTACGTCCTGCTGGAGTTCGCGCCGCGGGGCGTCGACCGCAACAAGGTCATGGAGGAGATGAGGAAAGTCCCCGGGGTGCGGGAGGTAGAGGACGTCCATATCTGGACGCTTGGCTCGGGCATCTATGCCATGAGCGCTCATGTCCTCGTCGCGGACATGCCGGTCAGCGCCTGCTCCTGCATCGTCAAGGAATGCGAGGAGATGCTCCGGACCCGTTTCAACATCTCCCATTCCACCCTCCAGCTGGAATACGAGGGATGCAAGGACGAGCCCTGCCCGCTGGTCCAGCGGCTGGGGAATTAGGCAGCAGTCCGACTCAGACCTTACGCTTCATCCCCTTGACCGCCTTTCCGACGTTGAACCCTCTGGCCAGCATCCCACCGACGCGATAGTAGTTGTGGTCGTCCGGGGCGTAGATGAAGGGCTTGACCTTGGAGATGCGACAGATGCCCTCCTCATCGATCACGTCCTCGTCGACCTTCACATCGACGATCTCGCCGATGAACTGAGTGTGGAGGCCGATCTCTACGGTCTTCATCAGTCGACACTCCAGCACCATAGGGCATTCCTCGATGTAGGGAGCGTCCACCACCTCCGATCGGACCGGGGTGAAACCGACCGCAGCGAGCTTATCCTCGTCCCTTCCAGTCGTCAATCCGAAGTAGTCCACCTCGACCACCATGTCCTCAGATGGCACGTTGACAGTGAACGCCTTCCGATTCATGAGGTTGCCATAGGTGCATGTGGCCTTGCGCAACGAAACCGCGATCGCCGGCGGCTTGGAGCAGCATATCCCTGCCCAGGCGGCCGTCATGACGTTCGCTTCGCCCTTCTCATCATAGCTGCCGATCACGAAAACGGGAGTCGGATAGACCAGGCTCTTCGCGCCCATCGATCGCTTCGTTTCGCTCACCAGTCCGGAATGGACTCCCCCGGGAAATGAAGCTGTCGCTGTGCTCAGTGCCTGAAGATGCGCACGCCGGTAAAGACCATGGCCATGTTGTGCTCGTCGGCCGCCTTGATCACTTCCTCGTCCCGGATCGACCCGCCTGGCTGGATGACGGCGGTTACGCCGACCTTCGCTGCCTCGTCCACTCCGTCCCGGAAGGGGAAGAAGGCATCCGAGGCCATGACCGAGCCACGCGCCTTTTCACCGGCCTTGTGCCCGGCGATCATGGAGGAGTCGACTCGGCTCATCTGGCCCGCGCCAATCCCCACCACCTGCCTCCCCTTCGCCAAGATGATGGCATTGGACCAGACATGCTTGCAGACCTTCCAGGCGAAGAGCATGCTCTTTGTCTCCTCTGCCGTCGGCGCCCTCTTGCTCACGACCTTCAAGGTGCCGGGATCGAGGGGTTTGGTGTCGGCGGTCTGGACCAGCAGTCCGCCCTTGACTTTCTTCATCTTTAGTTCGGGAATCTCGTCCTGCCTCAGCTCTCCCTTCGTCCGCAAAAGGCGTATATTCTTCTTCTTGGTCAGGATGGCGAGCGCCTGAGCGGAATAGCTTGGAGCGATGACACATTCCACGAAATGCCCGGCAATCTGCTCCGCCGTCTGGATGTCGACCTCGCGGTTCAGGCCGATCACGCAACCGTAGGCAGCCAGGGGATCGACGTCGTACGCGATGACGAACGCCTCCTTGATAGAATCGGCCGAAGCGATTCCACAGGGATTGGTGTGCTTGATCACCGCCGCGGTCGGCTCGTCAGGGAACTCGCGCAGCAGCTCCAGAGCGGACTCCAGGTCGAGGATGTTATTATACGATATCTCTTTCCCATGCAGCTTCTCGCTATTACCCACTGTCACACCCATAGAGAACGGATCGGTATAGAAGGCGGCGGTCTGCTGCGGATTCTCGCCGTATCGAAGGTCGTAGGCCTTCTCCATCCCCAGGGTATAGGTCGCTGGGAACATCTCGCCCGGGAACGTCCTGCTAAGGTAGGAAGCGATTATAGCATCGTAGACGGCCGTGGAACGGAACGCTTCCAGCATCAGCTCCTTCAGCGTGTTCTCTCCCAGCTCGCCCTTGGCGCGCATCTCCTCGAGAATCGACTGGTACCTGGCGGGATTGGTGACCACAGCTACGGATTGGTAGTTCTTCGCGGCCGCGCGGAGCATGCTCGGGCCGCCGATGTCGATATTCTCCACGATCTCATCCAGAGGGGCGCCCCTCATCACCGTCTCCTTGAAAGGGTAGAGGTTCACGACGACCATGTCGATGCGCCTGATCTTCATCTTCTCCAGAGTGAGCATGTGCTCGGCGGAATCGCGCCTGGCGAGTATGCCGGCATGCACGACCGGATGCAGTGTCTTCACCCGGCCGTCCAGCATCTCCGGCCATCCGGTTAGCTCCGAGATCCCGGTGCTATTGATTCCATGTCGCTCGAGCAATGTGGCAGTGCCGCCAGTGGAAATGATTTCAACGCCCAGCTCCTTCAGGCCGCGCGCGAAATCGGTGATGCCATCTTTGTTGGAGACGCTAATCAGCGCTGTTTCGATTTTGACCAAATGATATTCCTCCCAACCTGTCGAAACGAGACACACCGTAGAACAGTATGCCAGAGGGATATTGCGGCCGTGCAGATAAACCTCACCCCACTGAAATGCGACAGCATTCGTCCAAGCGTACGAGGGTCGCTCAGGACGTGAAGATCCCGGGGAGTAATCGTTTTATCCTTGCCTTACGTACGAGCCCATCTGGTGGGACGAACGTATATCATTTCCGAACGGATCAACGGCCTTTTCGCTTCCGTTTCCAGGGCGATAGACAGCCGCGACGCCAAATGGATCCAGGACCACGCGATCAGGCAGCTGGAATGCGGCAGTCAGGCCCTGGACATTAATACTGGTCCGGGGCGTGAGGATGGACCGGCGGTGATGGAATGGCTGGTCAGGACCGTCCAGGAGGTGACGGACGTCCCCCTTTGCATCGACACGCCCGGCATAAAGACAATGACCGCGGGGTTGAAAGCGGCGAAGAACCGGACGATCATCAACTCGACGACGGCGGAGAAGGCCAGAATGGAGAAGCTGTTCCCCTTGGCCAAGGAGTACAACGCCGAAGTGATCTGCCTCACCATGGACGAGCGGGGCATCCCGAACTCGGCTGAGGCCAGGGCGGAGATGGCCATGCTCATGATCACCACTGCGTTGGAGCACGACATCATGCCCGAGCGGCTCATGCTCGACCCGCTGGTCCTTCCGACCAAGGCGGCGCAGGACCAGAGCATCAAGGTCATCGAGGCGCTCATGCTCTTCCGCACTTTGAACGACCCTGCTCCCCGGACGGTGGTGGGACTGAGCAACGTCTCCAACGGAGCGAAGGACCGCAGCTTGCTGAACCGGACCTACCTGGCGATGCTTATGGGCGCCGGCCTGAGCGCGGCCATATTGGATCCAGAGGATGAGGAGCTCATGAAGACCCTGAAATCGGCGCAAGTGCTTCTCGACCAGAAGCTCTATTGCGATGATTTCATCCGCGCTTGATCTCGCACGATCGAGGAGGGCCGGGCATTCTTCGCACAACCGTCGATCTCGAAGGGAATGGTAATTAGGACCCTATGGCATCCAAAACTGTGCGCAAGCCATCGAGCGAGGGCGGAATCTCGCTGCTCATCATCGTCGGCACCGTGGCGGCCCTGGCCATCTTCACCTCTACCATGTCCAAGAATCCGGCGTTGCCGCTATTGGCGGAGAGCATCGGGGCGGACGCGGCGCAGGTGGGATTGATCTCGGCTATCAGCCCTATTCCCGGCATCTTGATCAGCTCCTTTGCCGGAGCCTATTCGGACAAGTATGGTCGGAACCGGGTCGTGCTGGCCTCGCTGTTGATCTTCGCCAGCGCACCGTTCGCCTACCTGTTCGTGACGGAGTTGTGGCAGCTGGCGCTGATCCGCTTCTATCATGGATTCGCCACCGCGATCTTCATGCCGGTGGCGATGGCCGCTATTGCGGACCACTATCCAGCTGCGATTCGCGGGGAAGCGCTGGGCACCTACTCATCGTTCACCATGGTCGGAAGGTTCTCGGCACCATTCGCAGGCGGCGCGCTAATCTACTTCGCCAACTTCGGCTTCCTCTACCTGACCTGTGGCATAACGGCCGGCATCGCCCTGTTCCTGGTGCTCCTGGTCCGTTGGGACGAACCATCGAGGAGAGAGGTTGTGAGCAAACCGACAGGAAGCATGCTCTCTGCTGTCAGAGAAGTAGTGCAGGATCGGGGAATCCTGCTGACCTCATCCATGGAGGGGGTGCAGTATTTCGCAATGGGCGCCTTCGAGGCGTTCCTCCCCCTCTACTGTTTTTCGCTCGGCATCAACGGGCTGGAGATCGGGGCAATCATGGGAGTTCAGGTCATCAGCATGCTCCTGACCAAGCCGTTCATGGGCCGCTTCTCCGATAGGAAGGGCAGGAAGCCGAGCATCATCGCTGGGCTCCTGGCCGGCTCGGCGGTGATCTTCTTGATGCCGTTCTCCGTCGACCCCGTTCTCTTAGCCCTCTTCTCGATCCTCTTCGGGATCACCGTCGCCATGGTGACGGCCTCCACCTCTGCTCTGGTCTGCGAGATGGCCGGTTGCAGCGCCCATGGCTCCGCCATCGGCGTGCTCAGCTCGATCATGGACATCGGGCATTCCCTCGGGCCATTGGTCACTGGAGCGATCGTCACCCTGGTTTCATTCCAATTGGGATTCGGTCTGGCAGCCATACTGCTGCTGGCAGGCGCCGTGGCGTTCTTCCTCGGCATGAGAAGGATTGATGATAGGCCGAGTGCCTAACGGGGAAGCACCGGCGATAGAAATGGCACGGAACCCCATGAAAGCGTTCATCAGCTCCTATCTGACACCGTCAGAGCGCCTTTCCCAGGCGTTGTATGGCCTGATTCTGGTGCTGACCGTGGTCAGTGCGATAGGCATCACCGTTTCCCGGAATCAACAGAGCGCCAACACCCTTCTTTTCGCTGCATTGGGAACGAGCGTGGCCTGGGGGGTGGTGGATGCGGTGATCTATGTACTAACCGGGGTGCACGAAAGAAGCCATCACCAAAGGGTCGCGTCGCTGGCGAAGAGCAGGCCGAAGGACGATGCGATTCGCCAGATCGAAGTTGAGCTGGACGACACCTTGATAGATGTCCTGAACGAAGATGAGAAGGATAGAATCGCGGAGCAGATCTACATGGCCCTGCCTCGTGCCGCTCCGAAACGACAACGCGTCACGAAAGATGACCTATTGAGGGGCATTGCCAGTTTCCTGGTGACCTTCATCATCGTGTTGCCTCCGATGCTGCCATTCGTTCTCAATCTGCCGGTGGACCTTGCCATCAGACTGTTCAATGTCATCGCCGTTGCGATGATGTTCATCGTTGGCTACATGTCATGCCAATGCGCGGACTTGGGAGGAAGGAGGCGGCTGAGATGGGCCCTAACGATCACGGTGCTGGGAGTGGTCATCGTCTTCATTACCATACTACTGGGCGGTTGAGGACTGGCGGCAACTCAAGACTGAGGTGGGTTCCATCGAGCGATATACCAGAAGCAAGGTAGGTCTATCACCGTAAGATTCACCTTTGGCCTAAGCCAGCCTCACTGACAATCCGGGGAACGACCCCTTCCCAATTTACCGCCATGATGTGCACGCCGTGAACGCCCTCGATGCTCATCAGATGGGCGATCTGCTCCTCGCAGATGCGGACACCCTCCTCCTTCGGGTCCTTCGCGTCCCTCATCCGCTCCAAAATCGCGTCCGGCACTATCATGCCAGATACCTTGTTCTTCATATGGAGCGCGATCTTGACGGATTTCAGAGGCATCACTCCAGCAAGGATATGCACTTTCTCGTGTAGCCCTCGGGCGCGCACCAGTGCCATCCATCTCTCGAATCGCTCCAAGTCATAGACCGACTGCGTCTGGATGAAGCCGGCTCCGGCCGCAACCTTCTTGCCCAATCGGGTCACGCGGAACTCGAAGGGATCGGCGAACGGGTTCGCGGCAGCGCCCAGGAACAGTCTCGGCGCCACGTCCAGCTTGTCGCCGTTCCACAACTTGCCCTCGTCCCGCATCTTGCGCAGTATCATTAGCTCCTGGATGCTGTCGACATCGTAGACGTTCTTCGCTTCCTTCATGTTTCCGAAGCTCTGATGGTCGCCTGACAGGCAGAGGACGTTGCGAACGCCCAGTGCGCTCGCCCCCAGGATGTCCGACTGCATAGCGATGCGATTGCGATCGCGACAGGTCATCTGGACCACTGGCTCAAGCCCCTCTTGGATGAGAACGACGGCGCAGGCGATGGAGGACATGCGCGACATGGCTGTCTGGTTGTCAGTGAGGTTGAAGGCGTCGGCGCTGCCGCGCATGTCCCCCGCTCGCTTCCGAACCAGGTTCGCGCTGGCCGACCGTGGCGGGCCGATCTCCGCGGTGACCGCGAACTTACCGGAGGATAGCACTCTCTCCAGGTTGCTGTCGGCCTTCATCTTTCTCCCCTCATCTGCTTCTCGGTCTCGCTCATCACCGCTTCTGGACGAACGATCTTTCTCGGCCCACCGCTCCGGCTCGGAGTCCAGTCCTTTGGCGGGATGTTCACTTCCAGCAAATCTAGACGGTCCAGTTCCTTCAAGCTCTGGTAGATCTCCTCCCAGGCGCAGGGCGTCTCCCTCCCTATCTCGCATTTCCCGTTCTGCGAGCCGCCGCACGGGCCGTTCAGCAGGCTCTTGGCACAGCGGACGATGGGACAGATGCCACCGGTCAGATGGATTACGCAGTCGCCGCATCCGCCGCACCTCTCCAGAAAGATCCCAGGCTCCACGGGAGCACCCATGTTGGAAGTGTTCAGCCCGGGCAGCGCCCTCACCTTCGGGTACATGGCCTGGATGGTCTGGGCGCCCACCCCGCAGGCGATGGAGAGGACGGCGTCCTTGCCTTCGATGCGAGCGGCGATGTCATGCACCCACTCCTTCTCGCATTGCCTTTCGACCGTGACTTCCTCAATCTCCCAGCCCTTGCCGGCCAGGTCAGAATGGATGCGCAGCGATTCGGCCAGTATTCCCACTTCCTTCTCGCCGCCGGCCAGGCAGATGGCCACGCAGGAGCGGCAGCCGGCCACCAGGATCCGGCGGTGCCCCTCGAGGATGTCACATATCTCCTTCAGCGGCTTCTGCTCCCCGATTATCATCGCAGCACCCCCAACGGATTCGGCCCTAATCTTTCCAAGCGTTCGACCATGATGTCCACTGACTCCTTGAACTCTCGGCCTTGGTTCGATGCAACATTGAACAGCTCCAGTCTCTCTCCGTCAATCCCGAGGGATTCGAGGATGCGCTTCGCCTGATCGACCTTCTTCCTTGCTTCCAGATTGCCATAGAGGTGGTGGCAGTTCTTCTCCAGGCATCCGGCCAAGAACACAGCGTCGGCGCCCTCCCGGAATGCCTGGAGCAGATGGAGGACATCGACCCTGCCGATGCACGGGACCGGGAGTATCTGCACCTCAGAAGAGCATCTACCCTCCTCCTTGGCCCTTTCCGCCGCCCCCAGGCCACCGTGCTCGCAGCAATAGGCGACGATGCGATTCGTCTGGCTCATCCGCTTGCCCCCTTTGAGGCGATCGCGATCTCAGCGCTGAGCTGAGCGTCGGCGCAATTCCTCTGATCGATGGCCTTGCTTGGGCAAAGGCTGACGCACATGCCGCAACCTTGACAGCTTGTGACCCTAATCTCCGCCTTTCCCTTGTCATCTATGAATGGTGCGTCGTAGGGACAGATGCGCACGCAGGCCAGGCAGGTGGAGCACTTCTCCTTGTCGACGAAGGCAACCTCTGCTCCGTGCTCAAGGGAATCCTTTGAAAGCATTTCCGAGACAGAGGAGGCGACGGCGCATGCCTCTGAGATGTTGTCCGAGGCGAGGATACTGGCGCCAAGCCCGAGGCAGACGAAAACGCCTTCCCTGGTGGTCTCGCCCGGATGCAGCCGGGCACTGAAGCCAAGGACTTGGCCTTCCCGGCTCAGACCGAGGCCAAGCTTCCTGGCCAGATGTGAATTGCCACTCAGGTCGAAGGTCTCATCCCTCACGATGAGATCCGGGCGGATCTTCACCTCACCTATCACTGGATCCCTGATAATTAGGCTGTCTGACTCCCCCTGTATTGAACGATAGGAGCTATCGCCTCGGAAGAAGACTATCCCCTTTTCCTGAGCGGTCTGGTAGGTCCGTTCGAAAGTGCCCGGCGCGCCGACATCCTTTGCCAGAACATAGATCTGCGCGTCTGGTCTTTTCTCCTTGACGGCCAAAGCGTTCTCGATGGAGGCGCTAGTTCCTCGGACGGGGCAATTCCTCTTCGCGCCTGAGCCCTCAATGAAAGCCACGACTCTTGGAATCGTGGCATCTGCGTCGATCATGCCCCTTAGCTCGGAATTCGACACGGTGGATGCGCCAAGATCCCAGCCCACCAAACCTGGGTCTTGAGCGAGCACGATGGCCCCTCCTTTGACGCTGCCATCGCCGTTGGCTTCGGTGAACCTAATCTCGAAGTCACCAGCGCATCCAATGATGGACGATATATTGCAGCCTCGGTGCACTCTCATTCTTGGCGAGGAACTGAGGCTCTTCATCAATGCAGACGCGAATTTTCGGCTTTGTTCATTGGGGAACGCATATAGAGATAGAGCAATCGGCTCGTTTTCAGGCATCAGTAAATCGACATTGCGCCCTTGCCTCGCAAGCTCGAGGGAGATTACGATGGCGCTGAGCCCATTCCCTAGCACTATCGCGCTTTTGACGACCTTTGTCTTGATCAGAGCTGCCGGCGGCTGGTGTCGAGGGGGTCTCATCTAATCCCCTCAATGAACGAATACGCCTTGCAAGCTGCGATGGCGCCATCCCTGGCGGCATCGACCAAATCCATAGGGGCACGGGCGCAGCCAGCGACAAAGATACCTGGCCGGTTGGTTCTGCAGGGATCGCTCTCTCGGCTTTTGATGAAGCCGCTCTGGTCCCTTTCCAATCCGAGCAAGTCGCTAATGGAATTGACATCGAGAGCAGGACGGATTCCTTGAGAAAGGATCACGATGTCATGCTGCCTCGATTCCACTTTCTCGCCCGACGGTGATGTGAAGCGAACCTCCGGCCTCCCATCATCTCCGGGCACGATTTCCGATGGCCGAGACCGGACCAGCTCCACATTGCCCGCGCTCATCGCCCAAGCATAGATGTCGTCCTGCGCGCTGCACGGCCTCCAGTCCATGAAGTAATATGATATCCTAGCCTCCGCGTCCAGCAATTTCATCAGCTGGGCGAGCTTGAGCGAGTACTTGCAGCACACTCTAGAACAGTAATCAATCCCGAAACGGAGGTCGCGCGAGCCGACGCATTGGACGAATCCGATACTACTCCCTTCCTTCTTGCTTCCGAGAAGAGCGAGGCCACCTTCATGGAGCAACTGCTTCTCTGCCTCATGGGCCGTGATCACTCCTGCCACCGCCCCATAACCGAGGCGCTTGTCGAGACTTGGATCGAAAGGCTCCATGCCTATGCTCACTATGATCGAAGCAGCGGCGATATCATACCGCCTGCCAGATTGCAAAGCTACCTTCGCCTTGTAAGAACCCGGTACCCCCTTCAGCCTCGCAAGCTCGGCGGGCCCGACCCTTTCGATCATCGAAGACTTCCTCATTCCGGCTACATTATCATGTGCCAGGCAAACGTCGCAGCGGACGCATTCGACCTTCCCCTTGCAGGCGAGGGTCTCTGCCATCCCGCCGAAATCCTTCTTCTCGATTATCGTTGAAGGAACTCCCCTTTCAGCCAAGCTCAGGGCGGCGCTGATACCCGCTGTCCCTCCGCCGATTATCAGCACCTTCTTCATTTGCACCACATTGGGCATGCCAGGTTTGCGACCACTCCTGCGTTATATATAGGTTGCCGGAAGACGCGTTCGCCGTGCCTTCCAGGTTGGGGAACAAAAGGCAACAGCCAACCGTTATTAGCGAAGCGGGTCATAATCGTACGATGCGCTACGCAGCGTTCACCGTCGATGTCGATCGAGATGCCAACCTAGCGGAGAAAGGACGCTATGAGGCTGGCTCGAAGGCAATAGACGGATCGGACACCAAACCGCGATTCGCCTCCTCCGGAAAGGGATTGCGAATGATAGCGGAGCTGCTCGAGGAACTGGGCATACGTGGCACCTTCTTCTTAGAGGGAGATGCGCTCAGGGACATCGCCCGCCATTACGACGTCCGAGCGCTGCTGCAGAAACACGAGGTCGCATGCCATGGCATATGCCACGAGGATCTCACGGGGGAAAGCACCGGCATCTGCTTGGGCGGCGAGCAGATCGGCGATGTGGCCATCGAGAGCAGGTCGATAGTCCAGGACATCATCGGGCGCGTCCCTACCGGATTCCGAGCTCCTTACCAGCATATAGATGAGATTGGACTCAGCGCCTTGGTGAAAAACGGTTTCTCCTATGACTCCTCAAAAACAGAAGTCATGGTCGATGGCAAGATCGGACCGAGAGTGCTGGATAGCGGGATAATGGAGGTGCCGCTCGCCTGCTGGAAGGACAAGCAGGGTAGGAAGATCGTTTCCTATCTCTGGCCGATGCACGAGGGCAAAAGGGCCGCAGAAGACTACGTCGAATTGGCATCCTCCTTCCGCTCGGGCTACCTGGTATTGGCCACACATTCCTGGCATTTGGCGGAGACGTTCAAACAGGGGCCGCTCGATTCCAGGCAAAGCACTTCAGAGGTCGAGAAGACCAGGATGGTATTGGAAGGGATGCTGGACCAAGGCATCAGATTCCAGACGATTGAGGAATTCCTCGGGGGCGTTTGAATTGAGTCAGAGCAGCGCGTCGGAAGAGAGGTCCAGGACGGCCCTTGAGCTCGCTTGGAAGAAGCTCACCGACTCGAATATCCAAGAGCTGGCTGAAGGCGCCGGAGCCACCTTCCACAACGGCGAGATCTCGCTCCCGCATTTCAACCGGCGGATCATCATCGACATTACCATCGGGAGCATGCGGATCGGGTCTGACGATCTGGCCATATTCGATCGGATACTGGCGCTCCATTACCTGCTCGGTTGCGACCGCCATAGACCCACTGGCAATCTGATTTCGTTCGCGCAGGCCCCCGGAGGCGAGGTCTATTATTCCGCCTTCAAGAAACGCTCCATCGATCGATTGACGGAGGTGTTCGGCGAGGATTCAGAGAGACTCATGAAGACCGGATCGCTCCTGGGCGGCGAGTCCCTTGAGATGGCTACTGCCGCCGTCAAGCTGTCATTCTATCCAATGTTGCCAATCGTGGTCCTGATCTGGCAAGGTGATGACGAGGTGGCGCCGGCCGCGAACATACTCTTCGATGAATCTGCGGTGCGAATACTCGCCACCGAGGACCTAGCAGTGATTGCTTCCAGCGTCGTCGCGAGTCTCGGGAAGGCCATGCAAAGCAATCAGTAGAGACCGATTATCTTGCCATCATCGAAGATGTCCATGCCAGTCGCGCCCGGTGACCCAGGAAGCCCTGGGATCAGCATGATGTCACCACAGATCGCCACGATGAACTCCGCACCGGCTGAGACCTGAAGTTCTTTTACCGTCAGCGTCCAGCCAATGGGCGCGCCCTTCACCCTCGGATCATCGGTTATCGAGTGCTGGGTCTTCGCGATGCAGACCGGCAATCCCTGGTATCCCGCCGCAACCAGTTCCTTGATGTCCTTCTCCGCCTCGGCGTGGAACTTGACCTCCATCGCCCCATAGAGCTCTGTGGCAATGGTGGTGATCTTATTCTTGATCGGCATGTCCAGATCGTAAAGCAACTTGAACTGGTTGTTGTTCCCTTTGATGGCAGCGAGCACCTCTTTCGCCAGGGCCTGGCCGCCCTCTCCGCCCTTTTCGAATACATGCGAGACGGCCGACCTGACCCCGAGCTCTCTGCAATGCTCCATGATCAGGTCCTCTTCCTCGACCGTGTCCGTCGTGAAATGATTGATGGCCACAACGACAGGTATGCCGAATTTGCGCAAGTTCAGCACATGCCTCTCCAGGTTCGCCAGGCCTTTCTCTAGGGCCTCCAGGTTCTTGACGTCGCACTTTTCGAACGGACAGCCACCGTGCATCTTGAGCGCGCGTACTGAGGCGACCAGCACAGCGCAGTCCGGCCGCAGTTTAGCTTCCCGGCAGACTATGTCGAAGAACTTCTCCGCACCCAGCTCCGTGGCGAACCCGGACTCGGTGACGACGTAATCGGCCATCTTCAAAGCGTACTTCGTGGCCAGGATGGAGTTGTTGCCGTGCGCGATATTGGCGAACGGGAAGCCGTGGATGAACATCGGCTGGCCTTCCAGCGTCTGCACCACGTTCGGCTTCATTGCCTCCTTAAGGACCAATGCCATCGCACCGACGCAATTCAGTTGGCTGGCCGTGACCGGTGCCTTATCATAGGTATAGGCGACGATCATCTTCCCCAAGCGTTTCTTCAGATCGGTCATCGACGTTGCCAGGGCCATGATGGCACTGATCTCCGAAGCGGCCGCGATGATGAAGCCGCTCTCGTGCGGCACGCCCCCGTTGCCCCGTCCGCCGAGGCCGACGACGATGTGCCTCAGCTCGCGGCAGTTCATGTCGATCGCCTTCTTCCATACGATGCGGGTGGGATCGATGTTCAGCTCGTTTCCCCGTTGCACCAGGTTCTCGATGATCGCCGAAAGCAGATTGTGAGCGGCCGCGACCGCATGGATGTCACCAGTAAAATGGAGGTCGATGTCCCACATGGGGTAGACCTGCGCCAGCCCTCCTCCGGTCGCTCCTCCCTTCGTGCCGAAGATCGGCCCGAGCGAAGGTTGCCTGAGGGCCCCACACGCGCTCAGCCCGAGCTTGCCCAATGCTTCCACCAGTCCGATGGTGGTCACGGTCTTACCCTCTCCCGCTGGAGTCGGCGTTATCGCGCTGGTGACTATGAGCTTGCCGTTCGGTCGGTCGTCGAACCGCTTCAGGACATCCAGCGGGATCTTGGCCATGTATTTGCCGTAATGCTGGATATCGTCTCTGCTGAGGCCGATCTTGCCCGTCACTTCCTCAATCGGTTTACACTTGGCCGTCTGAGCGATCTCGATGTTCGTCCTCACCGTCATTCCTCGGGTGGAACCGCCTATGAAACTGATTGTATAAAACGCATATCATGACCGCAATCAACACTGGCCCGCAAGGTAAAGTACATACGCCACCTAACTTCTCATGGAAATGGGAATCGCATGTTGGCTCAGATAATTGATGGCGCGAAAATCGCGGCGCAAATCCAGGAACAGCTCGCACTCAAGATATCCGGACTGATGATGAGCGGGACCACGCCCGGTCTTGCAGTGATCCTTGTCGGCAACGACCCTGCCTCCGAGTCATACGTGCGGGGAAAAGGGCGGGCGGCCAAGGAGCTAGGCATCTATTCTCGCCAGATCAATCTGCCTGAGACCATCTCAGAGGAGGAGTTGATGCGCCAGGTGGACTACCTCAACGCGGACCCGAAGATCCATGGCATCCTAGTCCAATCCCCCTTGCCGTCACATCTGGATGAGAACAAAGTGGTCCTGCGAATCGACCCGGCGAAGGACGTCGACGGATTCCATCCCATGAACGTCGGCAAGATGTTGATAGGGGTCCCAGGCCTGCTGCCCGCGACTCCTCATGGCATCCAGGAGCTTCTGTTGCGGACCGGGAACGACCCAGGGGGGAAGCACGTGGTCGTGGTCGGGAGGAGCAACCTAGTGGGAAAACCGATAGCGGCCATCCTCGTGCAGAAAGCAAAGGGGGCCAACGCCACGGTCACCATATGCCATTCCGGGACGGTCGACCTTGCCAAGCATACCCGGCAGGCGGACATACTGATCGTGGCGATGGGCAAGCCCCGGTTCATCAAGGCGGACATGGTGAAGGAGGGTGTCGTCGTCATCGACGTCGGCATGACCAGGGAGGAAGATCCATTGGCCAAGAAGGGGTACCGATTGGTCGGGGATGTGGATTTCGAAAATTTATCGATGAAGGCCAAGGCGATCACGCCGGTTCCTGGCGGCGTAGGGCCGATGACTGTGGCGATGTTGATGGTGAACACCGTCACAGCGGCGGAAGAGCAGACGCACCGGTCGCAAACGAAGCGAACCTGATCTTTGGAGCTCGATCGGAGGGGGGGCTTAGAAGAGCTTTATTTATCTAATTCAAATCACCCTAGCAAGTGGAATTCATCTTCGAGGGGGAAGGCCAGTGGCCGTCATTGAAGTCAACAATCTGACCAAGAAGTATGGAGAACTGCACGCACTGAAAGGCATCTCCTTCAACGTGAACGAAGGGGAGGTCTTCGGACTGATCGGCCCAAACGGTGCTGGTAAGACTACCACGTTGAGGATCCTTGCGACCTTGCTCAGCGTCTCCTCAGGAGATGTGAAGATATTCGGGCATGACCTCGTGAAGGAACCGGCCCAGATCCGCAAGATAATCTCTTATCTTCCAGAGGATGCCGGCGCCTATAAGAACCTCACAGGAAGGGCATATATCGAATTCATCGCTGGGTTCTTCGAATCCGGTCAAGCGGAGCGCGACATGATCGAGCGCGGTCTGCAGATCGCCAACCTGAACGAGAGGATCGACGATCGCGTCGACACGTACAGCAAGGGCATGGCACGGCGCCTTCTGGTCGCCAGGGCGCTCATGATCAAGCCAAAACTGGCAATACTGGATGAGCTGACCTCTGGCCTCGACGTCCTGAACGCTCAGGAGATGCGCAAGGTGGTCAAACGCGGCACTAGCCAGGGAACGACCGTGCTGCTGTCCTCGCATAACATGCTCGAAGTGGAGCTCATGTGCGACCGCATCGCCCTCATCGACGACGGCAGGATCGTTGAAATGGGAACGCCCCAGGAGCTGAAGCAGAAGTACAACGCCCCGAACATCGAAGAGGTCTTCGTGCAGGTGGTAAAATGAGCAACACCTCGAAGCTAATCATAAAGGAGGTCAAGGAGCTATTGACCCCGGCGTCGTTGATACCGATCATCATCATCGCCTTGGTCTTCGGATCCATCGGCTCGGCCATAAGCGGCTCGACCAGCGTCCTGAGCGAAAAGCCTACAATCGGACTCATCAACCAAGGGAACGGGCAGTTATCGCAGTTCGTGAACGATAGCATCTCCTCTCAATCGAAGGTCATCTACAATCAAAGCGACATCGCCGCTGGCATCAACGCAGTGAAGGACCAGGGCGGCATCTGTCTCATTGTCATCAATTCGTCGTTCGATTCCAACATCACTTCGAATCATTCCGGGAGCATCAGCATCTATTGGATCATGCGCGGGGCGGGAATAGCCGATGCGTTGAGCACAGCGCCAATCGAAGGCGTACTGAGCCAGACATCCCAGAAGCTTTCCCGTCATTTGATCGACCAGTCCCTTTCTAGCAATTCCTCGGTCATCCTGCAGCCGTTTATCAGGGCGGACAGCACTGACTTCAAGGGGAAGCTGATGCTGGGCATCAGTCCTAGCACGATCGCCACTGTGGTCTCCAATCAGGGATTGATCATGCCCCTGATCGTCATGATGGTCATCATCTACGGGGGGAGCATGGTCATCAACTCCATGGGCAATGAGAAGGAGAACAAGACCCTGGAGACACTACTCACTCTGCCGGTGAGCCGCAACTCCATCGTCATGGGGAAGCTGGTCGGAGCCACCATCGTCGGCCTGATCATGGCCGTGATCTACATGGTCGGCCTGGGCTACTACATGACGTCCTTCACGCTGAGCGCCCCGGTCGACCTGGCCAAATACGGCATTGCCCTCGACCTACCTAAGTACATTCTGATCGGAATCTCGCTCTTCCTGGCGCTGATGTGCGCCCTTGCGATGTGCCTGATCCTGGGCATCTTCACCAAGAACTACAAGGCCGCCCAGAGCATGACCCTGCCCATCACCATGCTGGCACTGATCCCCATGTTCGTGCTCATGTTCACCGACTTCGACTCGCTGCCGGCCATCGGGCAGGCGCTGATCTTCGCCATCCCGTTCTCGCAGCCGACCATAGCCGCTCGGGCTTTGATGTTCGATGACTACACTATCGTCATCGCTGGCATCATCTACAATGCGGCCTTCGGCCTGGTGACCATGTTCATCGCGGTCAAGCTGTTCAAGATGGACATCCTGCTGACCGGGAGGGTGAAGAGCGCCGAGCAGAAGAGAAGGCGCGGCCTCTTCCGCCTGAACCTGCCATCCAGGCCGAGAAGGAAGAGCTAGAGTCGCGTGCGGAAACCCTTTCCACATTTCTCTACATTTTCAATTCACCGCCTGAACGCTCTGTCACCAGCAAAGGGTTTTTCAGTCTCGAAAAAAGGACATAAAGGAGTGCTGGATGTGTCGCTTAATCGCTTCTTTGCCTGTCCCATAAACCCCTTTCAACTTTTCTTATTTTTCTTATCTTCAACCAGAAATCACCGGTCCGATTCGTCCGATGGGTCCGCAATTTACCTTTTCTTGATGTTACGCATTTATTATTTCGACCATGATCATGTGATGCCTTTCCATGTTCACAATCAGAGTCAATGACATAACTATCAATTATGAGGTGCAAGGCGAGGGCGAACCCCTCGCACTCATAGCAGGGTTGGGGACTGATCTGACTGTCTATGCGCGGATCGTCGACAAGTTTTCCCCGAAGTTCAAGGTGTTGGCGTTTGACAATCGTGGAGTGGGGTGCACAGACAAACCTGGTACCCCATATACAATCGAGATGATGGCAGAAGACACCACAGCGCTCATGAAAGGGGTTGGCATCGAAAGGGCCTATGTATTGGGTTTTCTCTAGGGGCAGGCGCATCGCTATGGCGCTGGCCTTGCAGCACCCAGAGATCGTAAGAGGCCTTGTCACGGTCTCGACCACCGCTAGGCCGAGGAGCAAAACCTTTCCGCTTCGGTTCAAGCTCGTCAAAAGACTAAAGAGCGTTAGACTGCTTGGAAAGAGCCTCAACCGTACTACGACCTTTGTTCGACAGCTGGGAGCGTCGCAACACCATGACTGTAGCTCCAGACTAGGTGAGATACATGTGCCGACTCTCATCTTGCACGGCAGGCAAGACAAGCTCGTTCCCTCCTTAATGGCCGAAGAGCTGCACGCTAGGATGGGAGGCTCAAAGATAACTATGTTTGATGGAGACCACGCGTTCTTCTTCTGGGCATTCAAACCGTTTTCTGATGCCGTATCACAGTTCTTAACTCACGTCGAGTGAGTCATCGGCAATCAACCTGAACCCGTGCACTCAAGCTGTGCAATATCATAAAAATGTAGAAAAGGAGGGTCGGGGAACCTCTTCCCGCCCTCTTTGGACATTTTCCTAAGTGGCGCTCAATTTCTTCCTGGCCGCAAATATGCTTAAGCCGACCATCGCAAGTGCGAACAGGGCCAAAGCCGTCATGTTCAACCACACCGGAGCGAGGGGGTTGGGGTTGTGGAATACGAACACCCTTGCAGCGTCCACGGCCCAGGTCAAGGGGTTGTATCTCGCTACGTCCTGCAACCAATTTGGCATAAAGTTAAGCGGGAACATGGCCGCCGATGCGAACATGACCGGCAAGTTCAGCACGTTGACCACCGCGAACATTGTCTCCTGATTCTCAATCAATAAGCCAATCGAGATAAAGACGCCCGCGAAACCAAGGGCCAAGAGTATCATCGTGACGAGCAGTCCGATTAGGTCCAGTCCATTGAAAGACGATGCTACTGTCAGTCCAGTCAGTCCGGAGACGAAACCAAATGCCAATGCGATCAGGAGAACTACGATTCCCTGGAAGACAGCACGAAGCATCGTGGATATTATCCTAGACACCGGAACCGATCCCCGAGGAATCGGTGCGACCCTGAGCTTGGTCAGGAAACCGAACCTGCGATCCCATATCAGGGACATGCCTCCGAACATGCATGTGAAGAGCGTGATCACAGCCAGCATTCCGACCGCCAGGAACGAGAAGTAGTTAGGAGCTCCAGCAAAATATGAGGGTACCAAAGCCGGAGGGATCAGGGCGCTAAGGTTGAATGCCTGCCCGAACAGCCCAAGCCAAATGATGGGCTGGACCAGAGTCATGAATATCTGGATCTTGATCCGATACCAGTGCTTGAGTTCCCTGACCGTCAGGGCATAAGTCTCGCGGATCACGTTACTGCCTCCTTCGGCTCTGCCGAGCCTGAGCCATGCGCGCGGCACGATCCATGGAGCCCGACTGCTCCGCGTCCCTAAGGGACTTGCCGGTATATTCCAGGAAAACCTGGTCCAAGTTGGGGCGTTGCAGACTGACGCTGCTGACCTCTCCGCCATTGTCACTGATGGACTTGAGCACGTGGGACATTTCCCTCTCTCCTTTCAGCACTTTGACCCGGTACTCGCTGCCCTCCTTTTTCACTTCTACCACATTCGTAACTGCGCTGAGGATGGGTGTGAAGTCCTTTTCTCCATCGATGCTTATCTGCAGGACATCCCCTCCGATTGAATTTTTTAACGAAGATGGTTTGTCCAGAGCCATTATCCTACCGTGGTCGATAATGCCGATGCGATCGCAAAGGGAGTCGGCCTCCTCAAGATAGTGGGTGGTCATGAAGACCGTCATGTCATTCTTCTCCTTCAGCTCCCTGATGTGCGTCCACATGATCGCTCTGGTCTGAATGTCAAGACCGAGGGTAGGTTCGTCGAGGAAGAGGATTCTTGGCCTGTGGATCAGCCCCTCAGCCAATTCGAGCCTTTTCCTCATGCCGCCTGAATAGGTTTTCACCATGCGGTCAGCCGCATCGTCAAGCTTGACGAGACCGAGCAGATTGTCTATCCTTTCTTTCGCCTCTTTTCTCGGGACGTTGTACAAATCGGACTGTAGAATCATATTCTCCCGTCCGGAGAGGTCATCGTCCACCGTCAGGTCCTGAGGTACCAGACCGATGATATGACGGATCTTATCGGGCTCTTTCGCCACATCATGGCCCATTATCAGGGCGGTCCCACTGGACGGTTTGAGCAAGGTCACCAGCATATTTATGGTGGTGCTCTTGCCCGCACCGTTCGGGCCGAGGAACCCGAAGATTTCGCCCTCCTGGACCTCGAAGTTGATGCCATCCACCGCTCGGATGGTCTTGTCGAAAACCTTGACCAGGTCCTTCACTTCAACTATCGCTGCCATTTCACTCCTCCATATTCTTCTTTTCTAACTCAGCTATTCCCATATCGACGTTCTCCAGGCTTTTGCAAAGCATATCCCTGACATTGCGGAGATATTCCAGACGCTCCTTCGGTTTCATCTCCTCTCCCACTATGAACCTGAGGCCGATTGGTAGATCATGACTTGTATTCGGGGCTCTCTCCTTTCCACCATTCGCGTCCATTGCTGCCTTATTGATTAGGTCGAAATAGCGGGCCATGAAAAGAATCTCGATAGACATAGAATTCAAGCGCTCTTGGACCCAGGCAGACCCTTCCTTTGTCAGGGAATAGTACTCCTTGTCGTCCCTGAACTCGCTACTGATCATTCCGTGCTCGTTCAGTCTCTTGAGGGCTGGATATATCGACCCAGTTTGCGGTACCCAGAGCCCCTTGAACTCCGCTCTCAGGTTCTTTATTACCTCATAGCCGTACATGGGCTTCCGTCTGAGTATCACCAGCATCATGAATTGGGACAGACTGATATGATTCCCATCATAGCATTGACCTTTTCCGAACAAATCCTAACCTCGCTTCATTATCAAACGCTTAATTATCGCCGGTAGACGTCTACTTATATATAAATCCTCCCTAAATATGTCGCAAGAATTGGCATTCGCTGGTATAGGATTACAAATTGGGTGAAATAGTCAAGTTATCCGTATAGACGCGTGAGGTTCTAGCCTTGACAGATGAGTTGTAACCCTTTCTTCTATTTTTCTTTTAGCTCCTCGGAGTGTAAGGCATATTCTCTCAGATCAAAGCGATTATGCATGAATCATCCCGAATGATTCTTTAAGAACAAGCATTATTCAGCGCCCAGTAGGATGTTGATTTCACTAATGAAGAAAAGGGTGTTGAAGAAACGCTACCGAGATGTCATTGATGAACTAGTTGTTTCATTGAAATCAAGAAAGGCGAAAGTGTTTGTGGGGATTATTTTCTATTATCTGTTTATCATCGCTCTTAATATTCTTAAAGGCATCAGATGGCGTTTTGTTAGGTTAAGGGGAAGTGGCGCCGAGAAGACTGGCACGTGGTCAATAATTACAAGATGATCTTGCCAATTAGTGGGAACGGCATTGTGAGGGATTTGTGGATTCATAAGACCAGGGAACCAATCTCGACAGAATATATTGGCTCGTTAATAAGAGACAATGATATCATCATTGATATAGGAGCCAACATTGGCCATTATGTAATTCTGGAGTCGTTTGCGGCGAAGGTCGGCAAGATATATGTCATCGAGCCTGTTAAGCGAAGCATGCAAACGCTGTGCGATAATGTTAAGCTGAATGGCGTTAAGAATGTCTTTCCCTTCACAATGGCTCTCGGTGAATCCGAGGATAATAATTTCCTATACGTGTACAAGGCATCCAACCTTTCCTCATTCGTGAAACATGATCAAAGTGAGATCATCGAGGAAGCTGAAACGAAGACGATGACTCTCGATTCATTTATCCAGACCAATATAAAATAAAGGCCAAGCATAGTCAGGATAGACTTAGAAGGTTGGGGATGTCAGGTCATTGATGGGGCTAAGGACACAATTTCTAATGGCGATGACCTGACGCTCTTTATCGAGATGCATCCAAAATTGGCCTCGCCGGAACGAGTCGAAGGAATGTTGACCGTTCTTGAAAATGGAGGCTTCAAAGTCGATAAAATCTTCGTCGAACCTCTGCCACGTGAATTCGGGTTCATTGGTCCCACCAGTAATATATGGATCATTCACATTTCCAAAATGAAGGTGAAGCGGATGGAAGGCGAGAAGCAAGAAGTATGGGCGAAGCTGAAGGAACTCATTGGGATATTCAAAGCCAAGGGGGCTTTGTCTCCTGAGACAGCGATGACAGCCATAGATTTGGGGCTCCCTCCTCGATTCGAAGAGGGAATGCGTCATAGATTAGGCAGCACAGGCATCTTCGTCGAGGTCGATGGCAAATACTATCTCTCCGAGCAGCGTCTAGCCGAGGGAAAGGCGAAGAGGGAAGAGATAAGGGAAAGAATCAAGGAGCTAGTTCAATTGTTCAAAGCTAAAAGGGCCTTGTCTGCCGAAACGGCGATGACTGCTAAGGATCTGGGACTTCCGCCTAGGTTCGAAGAGGGAATGAAAAAGCGGCTGGGACAGTCGGGCATCTTCGTTGAAATCAATGGTAAGTATTACCTCTCCGAGCAGCGTCTCGCAGAGAGGAAGGCAAAGATGGAGGAAAGAAGGCAGCATGCAGCATGATCAGAGAGGGTTGAAACCTTCTAGTACTATTTTTTCGATTTTGAACCAGTGCGTAGAGAATTCGTCCGAAGCGTCCGCAATCTTCCTTTCTTATTTCCTTTTAGAAATTAGAGGAAATTATCGTTATATCGTAACGGTTAAGGACTTAGGGGCGTGAATTTTTCACAAAGGGTTGCATTGAATCAATATTACCCCCTTTTTGGCGACCACGTTCATTTCGTGTCACCGCGCATTTCAACTGATGATCCGATGCCATTGTTCCATCTAAGAGTTCGTCTTTTCGACACTTTTCGGTGCTAGCATGATATTTGCTATATTGGAGAAATAAAGGGAAATCGCCACCCCCGCCAGCAACCCAGTGGCAACTCTCAGCGGGTTCGTGGATTGGTAAGAGGTCACCAACTGTAACCCTCCGTCGATTGCAATTGGTAATAAGGCTAGGCCTATCAAGAGAAGATTTACCTTGGGATCAAAGATGACGGCAATCAGCAATCCCATAACAAGGCCAGCGAAGATGCTGGTGCATCTAGCACAAAATGGCATCTGGTTACCGTTCAGGTAAAAGGAGTGATCGGATATTTCTGTGCAAAACATGTCGCCCAAGAAATAGATGGCACCAGCGAAAGGGTTCATCTTTTCGATTGCTTTCCAATTGTCAATTTGGCTTACCTTACCAGATAGGTTGTTGACGGAGTTGGATGTAATTGTGTAGGGGGCTATTATGACCACAGCGAGCCAAATTGAGAAAATGATTAGCAATGTTATCTTGCATCTTTGTGCTGGACTCTCACCCAATACCATGCGTTTCCAGCAATACAGCTATTCTAGATAACGTTATCGAATGAGTGACAATAAAAGAAGTGATTCATCGTGACCCAAGAGCGTCTTCCTACGAATGAACGAACTTGATGTACTCAAGAGATTCGTCCTTCTGGAAGTCAGTTATATTTCCGAGATTACCAAAGCATCACCACCGACAAGAAATAGATCAAGGCACTTTCCTGTATTCATATGAGAATGAACTCGTGTCGTTATGTTTCCTTGATACTGATGACGAATTTCATCTAACCCACGACCATTATCGAATTCATTTACGACAATGAGAATTCCTTCCAGATCCCCTTTAAGGTTCTCTCTTTCACGTATCCCCGCTTCGCCGATTTCAGACATACCTGGATGGACTCGCTTATTCCCGTCAGCCCAAGTATCTTTTGCAATTTATCTAAATCTTCCAGGTTCTTCTCGGTTAAGGAAACACTAATGACAGTCATGCTCGCCTCGCCGAATCTAGTTAATAGCTATTATATGAGTGATTCTTAAATTGTTAATAGAAATCTCTTTAAATGTTAATAATAATAAAGCATTGTGGATTTAACACCCCTTTTCGTGACCTTCATCACATTCTTCAGCACCATGGGTGGGGGCCTCTTCGCCCTTCGCTATTTGGAACGTTATCATGTAATCACGGCCTTTGCGGCCGGAGTGCTGATCGCTGTTCCATTGTTCGATCTTCTGCCGGAATCCTTGAAACTTGCCTTTCAACAGAACGTGCCTGTAATCCAGGTGATGTATGTTGTAGCGATCGGCTTCATCACCCTTCTCGTCCTAGAACGCTATATTTTTGTTCACCCTCACGAGGAGGAGAACGAGTGCCCCAACAAGCGTCACCAGCTCGGTGGATGGGTCGCTGCCGGAGAACTGTCCATCCATTCCTATTTAGATGGATTCGCCATCGGGGTCGGATTCCAGTTCGGAACCCAGGTTGGTCTGATCGTCGCCGCTGCGGTCGTTTTTCATGATTTCTCCGATGGTCTAAACACTGTCACATTAATGCAAAGATGTGGTATAAAGTCGCGAGATTCGCTGAAAATGCTCCTGCTTGATGCCACAGCACCAATTCTCGGTGTTGTGACTACTTTATTCTTCGTCTTCTCCGAGAACGTCCTTATCCTTTTATTGCCCTTCTTCGCTGGTGGATTCCTTTACCTTGGTGCGAGCGACCTTCTGCCGGAAGCACATGAGCGAAGTCAGTCAATTATGACTCTAATCATGAGTTTGCTGGGATTTTTACTCATTTTCATAGTCACTGGCCTCCTAAACGTTTAAAGAAGACACCATCACCACCGCCAAAGAAACATAAATTGGCAGTGAAATAGATCACTGGACGGAGATAAAGTCAAGACGAACCACATGTCGATGCAAGCTCCAAGGAATACATTTGCACCACATCAGTACTTAGAAGCAGATTGACCAAAGTCAGTGCGCACTGGGTGAGTTCGCTGATTGTTTTCGCACTTTCGGCACCATCTCCAAGCCTCGGAAGATTTAATGAGGAAGCTCGTGCCCTTGCCCAATTTGAAGTTCAAGGCCTATAATAGATGGAGGACAAGACAATGAAAATGCAATCAAGAATGGCCTGATGCCTTCCTTCGTCCTCGGAGATGACAGGAAAATATGTCGAATCCAAGAACAACCACGCAATGGCCTGGGACATATGGAAGGCCAGGGACAAGGGATCGAGGGATCGGACAATGGCGAACAGAGCGAATCTCCGCGGGAAAATATCGACCATTCGCATGAGCAGCTCGGGGGTGAATGAGCCCCGGGTATGGCTGCCAGCAGTAGAAATCCAAAAGAAGGGAAACCTGCGGCTTCCATCCAAAGGTTTGAGACTTCGTCGGATCAAGGCGCAGTTGAGGATAAAGCACCAATTGGTGAAACAGCGCCTTTGCCATGCCAGAGTCCGAGAATCGGCAGGAAAGATGGAACGAGTCCAACCAACCTCCCTCTTGAGGCCATGTGTGGGGCTTCAGGACCTTCCGATGAGTGGGCGGCCTTATCATACCCCGAACAAATACGTCCACTGGTCGTGAGGAAAGGAACCACTTACGACCAGGACACGAAGTAAATGAATCCCAAGACCTCAACGGTGAGGATATCCCTCTTGGGACGGGCAAAGAGGAAGCTCAATCCCTTCAGACCATCAGCATCATCAAAGAAGATGCGTCGATGAACCTGGAGGAGATAGAAGAGCGATTCACCCAGCAGACTCAGAATAGGTACAAAAAGAATGTGCAGAACCAGTATAAGACCAACTTCAGGCGGCTCTTCTATGAGGAAAGGTTGGAGAAGTATTCCAGACGGCAGCTGGCTAGCCCGAAAGGAAAAGAGCTGATACTGGATCATCTGAATAACCACATCACAAGGCCATCAGTGGCAATGACCAATGCGGCTCTATGCTTGGTGTGGGAGAAGGGAATCGGGCTTCCATGGCCATTGGACCTGAAAAACGACTTCGGGAAGCTCCCAAAGACCGAGAGAAGGTTCACTCTCCCTGATTCCATCATTAAAGAGTGGGCCGAAGTCATGAGTAGGAAGATGGATGTCTATCTCAAGCTCATCTGGCTCTTATCGCCCAATTCGGCTGGAGGCCCAGCCATTCCACTGGTGTAAGGTGGTCAAATGTGAAATATGATCAGGAAGGTCATCCATATGCCATCTATGCCAGTGGGAAGGATAGGGTATTCAAAACCTATGCCCCTGTTCTGGTCTGGCTACCTCCAGATGTCGCTAAGGTGCTTGAAGAATGGCGACATATCCATCCGAACCCTGACAGCAAAGACTGGATACTTTCCCATAGAAGCACTGTGGCATCAGGAAAACTCAGTCCTGCCAAGAGGATGAAAACACGTCAGTATGAGAAGTACTGGAATAAGCTGCAGAAGAAGTATGGCTGCCGAAGCTGACGCCCAATGCCTTAAGACACTGGGTAGCCACTCAGTGCAGGAAGACTGGCATCAATGATAATGCCAGAGCATACATGCAGGGCCATGATGCGACGAGCTACAAGTCTTCGATGGGCGCTTACTACGACAATGAGGGGCTGGAGGAAATCCTGAAGGCTCAAAGGAGTGCCTTCCCGAATGGGCCGCTGGCCGCTGTGCTATCTCCGAAGATAGAGGTGGAGGACAGAAATCCCGAAGCCCATGCACTGGTGGACCAGTACCTAAATGGGAAGATGGGTACAATGGAGTTTGCCAGCCTAATGGAAGGACTGAAAATAAAGCTGCTGAGTAAGCCAGTAAACGAAACTTTTACGGTCTGATTTCCATTAGACAAAGGGTTTTTAAGCACCCCACTTATTTCCCGGCGAATGCTGCGAGAGTGCGCCGACCACGGTTATTTCAGAGGCGAAACTTGCCCTATCTGCGGCGAGCCTGGACGCTTCCTCATGAACGAGCAGGAACTGGAACAGATCGGCCGCACCATGGCAGGCGCCCTTAGGCACTTCCCAGAGAAGTTCGAGCTACAGATGGACGAACAGGGATTCGTCAGCCTGAAGGAGTTCATCGCCGCCCTCAAGAGGCAAAGGGAGCGGTATCACTGGCTCAGGCCCCATCACATCATCGCCATCATCGAGACCGATCCGAAGGGACGCTATCAGGTGAGCAACGATTTGATCCGTGCCACTTACGGCCACTCGCTCCCGTTGAACCTTAACCTGCCGACGGACAACATCCCCGATACCCTATATTATCCTACGACACCGGAAGAGTGCGACATCCTGCTCGAGACAGGATTGAAGCCATCAGACCGCAAGCAGGTGCACCTTTCCAAGACGTACAACGACGCCAAGACCGCCGGCAAGGTGCGCACGGAAGAACCGATCATCCTCGCCATTGATGCGAAGAAGGCGATCGAGGACGGTATAGTGATCCAGCGCGCCGGCCGCACGGTCTTCCTGACTCTGGAGATCCCGGCGGAGTACTTGCGCAAGGCCGAGCTGCCTGAGGTCGTCGAGGAAACGGAAGAGATCCTGCCGGAGAACCAGTAGAGGGCTCATTTTCGCGCACCTTGCCGCAAGCTTGATTTAGCCCTACGGCAAAGGATGACCGATGTTCGTAAGGGCGGACCGCTTGCTGACGCACGTTGATGAGGGACTATTCCCCAAGCATGCCATAAGCTTCCACTGGGAGGGCTTCGTCCCTCACCTGATCGCTTACGACGGCGCCAATGAGCGGGCCATGGAGATCGACCTGTCCCGGCTGGACATGACGGTGTCGGAGGCGAGGACCTGCGTCGGCCGCTTCGAAGAGGAATACCGTCCCTGCCCCCAACAGAAGACCGTCCGCGGTTCGTTCGACCAATGCGACAGCTGCGCGGAAAGCTGGATACCGAGACAGGAATGCGTCTTCGAGCCGAGGTGCGAAGGGGAGCTGTGCGACTGCCATTTCTGCAAGAGGCCGCATCTGGTGTACGCGGCGTTCTACGGCAGAAAGGTCAAGATCGGCATGACCAGCGGGAGCAGGATGGCGGAACGGGCGATCGAGCAGGGGGCGGACGCCATCGTGGCATTGGTGGACTGCGAGAACCGGTTCCGGGCCAGGGAGATGGAGAAGGAGATATCCAGGTTGCTTCTCCTGCCGCAGCGCATGACCCGGAGCGACATCGTCGAGCAGCTCGCCAGCAATCTCTCGAAGAACGAGCTGGAAGATAGTTATTCGAAAATCCAGGAGTCTCTGCGCGACCGATACTTCCTTCGGGGCGATGGGCTGACGATGCTGAACGAATATCCGATGAATCTCAGGCTGGAAGAGGTTCCGGCGGAAACGCTGGCGCATGGCACGCATCGGGGCAAGGTCAGGGGCAAGAAGGGCCGCTACCTCTTCTTTGAGGACGAAGACGACGGAGCGGTCAGGATGCTCGACCTTTCCGACCTGCCTTCCCGGCATCTACAGGACCGGTAAGGGGAGCTGACCACCGACATATTTAACTTCATCAAAGCATAGCATGGGACCGGAAGTTCAGATGAGCATCACACTTTCACCAGCGGAGATCGAGCGCAAATACGGGAAGCTGTTCTGCCGTGGCATCTACACCATGGTCGACGAGCAGGCGGGAATAGCTCAGATAATCGAGGAATGCTCGGCCAAAGGCCCAGTGGAATGGGACGCGGTGAACCGGAGAAGGGCCGGAGGAGTCCTCACGGACATCCGAGTGGACGGGACCACCCTGGTCATGGATGCGGTCATCGGGGAACGCGAGATCCATTTCGGCCCTGCCTCCAAGGACCTTGGCGGGCAGGGATTGAAGTCGATAAGGATCGAAGGCGATGTGGTCAAGAGCACCTGGGTGGGCCTTGCAGGCGCGAGCGTCGGAGTGGGCGCCTGCATGCCACAAGGACCGGGGACGATTGAGGCCGAGTACCCCGAGGACGCCAAGGTCGGTGGGGCGCACAGGATTGAGGTCACGGTTTCAACGCCGAAAATGACCCGCGTGGTCTTCGGACTAGACGACACCGACACCAAAGAGAGGGGGGCGTCGTGGGTGCTCATGCTCAAATGCGCCCGCTCCGCGCCGGTAGGGCATTTCCTGCAACACAAGATCGTCCAGCTCAATCCGAATGTGAAGGATAAGACGACGCAGTGCACGGCGGTCAGCGCCTCTTTTGCCGTCCGACCTGCGGAGTACGATGCGCTAAAGGAGCATGTCGTCAAGTTCGTTCGTGAGAACACCGTGTCCAGCAACACTTCGCTCGTTATCTTGAAGGGGCTGCGAATTCCTCAGGTGCTGGCTGATTATGGGCTGAGGGCTAAAATGGAAGTCCTCACCATCCAGGACGCCGAAAAAGCCGCGGAAGCGGGAGGCGCAGAGGTGGTGGAGATAACCGGCAGAAGAGGGCTCATCGGCGCATTGGCCGGACTAGGCTGTCATGATTTGGGCATCAAGGCGGCAGGTCTGCCGGACGATTGGTGAGCCGAATGCCACACCGATTAGCGGACGGTTTATAGATGGCTAGTGTGCTTCGCATTCCATCATCAAATTTCCGACCGATGAGACGGGAGGGATAATATGGCGGCGACTGCTACCAATGCCAAAGCCAGCCCGGGCGAGACCTTTCATCTGAGCGATCTCCTTGGCATAAGAGTCCTCTGGCGCGACAAGAAGATAGGGAAACTGGCTGACATGGTCATCGTCGATTTTGACAAGTATGCCGAGGTGACTCAGATTGTAGTCTCGCGCCCTTTCGGGAATCCCATGCTTGTAGTGCCTTGGGAATTCGTCTCTTCCATTAGCAAGTCGCAATTGATCTTCAACTTCACCGATATCCACACTTATGAGGGCGAGCCGTCTGAGAATGCGCTCCTGATCGGCGACCATATAATGGACAAGAAGGTACTGGATATCAACGACACCGAGATCGAGGTGGTCTATGACCTGACCTTGGTGCTGCGTAATGACAAGCTCTACGTCACCGCAGTGGATTCCAGCCGCTATGGCAGGATGCGCAGGATTGGTTTGAGGAAAACGGCGGACAATCGGGCAATCAGCCATGGAAACGCCAACGGGGATGTGATTCCTTGGTTCTACGTGCAACCGTTGCCGCCGAACATCACGAGCTTCAAGGGGGATGTCAAGCTCAAGATCCTCAAGGAGAACCTTTCCGACGTCAAGCCAGTCGATCTGGCGGACATACTGGAGGATTTGGACCACGAGCACCGGGTAATGGTATTCAACCAACTGGACACGGCGCATGCCTCCGACACCCTCGAGGAGATCGAGCCCAACGTTCAGCGGGAGCTGGTCTCCTCGCTGGCGAAGGACAAGGTGGCTCTACTCATCAGGCAAATGACGCCTGGGCAGGCTGCGGACATTCTTGCCGCATTGCCGCACTCCGATATGCTCACCTACATCAACGAGCTGGATGAGGAAACGGCGAACAAGGTGCGCTCAATTCTTGAGAAGCAGGAAGAACATGTCACCAACTATGCAACCTCATTATTCGTCACCGTTCCGCCTGACATCACCGCCGAGCAGGCCCAGAACGAGTATCACCTGATCGCAAAGCACAAGGACGTAGTGATGTACCTTTATGTGGTCGACGATAGCGGTCATCTTCAAGGCGTTATCGACATTAAGGAGCTGCTGGCCGCTGCAGACACCTCGCGCCTCAGGGACTTCATGATCGAGAATGTCATCTCGCTCAAACCCTCCAGCACACTTAAGGAGGCTTCGGAGCTTTTCAACCGCTACGAGTTCAGGGCAATCCCCGTGACGGACGACGATCATCGCATCATCGGCGTGGTCACCTATCGCGACGTCATGAAGCTGACCCACCACTTCATCGAATAGTAACGTCGCCAATCAACCGATGGACATGGCGAATTTGAAGACGAGGATGCCGATAATCAGGATGAGATAGATTCTGAGCAGGAGGAGAGCAATTCGCACGAGCCTGGTCATCTTGATCCTTGGCTCCTTATATTTCCTCGTGATGTCAACGAATGGTTGGAACTTGCCGCTCAGCCATATTCGCAGACTTCCTCTCTTCCTTTTTTCAGTCATTTCCCATCACCTTATACCCCCAGCAGATTTGGAAACAGCACAGTGATCGCATATACCGAGGAAAGCAGAATTATTACCGTGACGATGCTGAAACCGATGACGTTCTGCATCCGGTTGTTCTTGTACTTGCCCATGAGTTCCTCGTTATTGAGCAACAATAGGAGGAAGACCAGCGCCGCGGGAAGAAGGGTGACGGCGATCACCTGCACGAATAGGGTCACAATGACCAGCACCTGTTCTGAAGATATGAGAACCATGGCCCCCGCGCTCACCAACATGGTGAAGTAGAAGAGATGGAAACCGCGAGCTGCTTTGCGGCTGCTGTTCAGAGAGTGGGCCCATCCGAACACCTCCCCAATCGCCCAGGAACTGGCCAGAGAGATGCAGATAGCACCTAGCAGGCCAGCGTCGAAGAGGCCGATGGCCACCATGGTGCCTACCAGGTAGTCCTGCTTCTGCAGCGCTTTAGCAGCTTCTGCAGCACTGTTGACCGGCTGCCCGAACAATAACGTGCCGGTCACCACAACCAAGAATACCGCGACCAGGATGGTGAGGACAGCTCCGACCGCGGTGTCTATCTTCCCAAAGGGAATGTCCTTGGGTTTCATTCCTTTGTCAACTACGGAGCTCTGCTGGAAGAATAGCATCCAGGGCGCGATGGTCGTGCCGATGTTGGCCATTAGCAGAAAGACAAGCGCCCCCAGACCTTTGGAAGCAGGTAGGCTGGGGATGATCCCTCCAACCACCTGGTTCCAGCTTGGATGCACCATGATGGCCGCTGGGATATAGATCAAATTGAGCGCGCAGAAAACCAAGACAATCTTCTCCCAGGTCCAGTACTTGCCATTCAGCACCAGTGCCATCGTGAAGATGCACACCAGAATGACTGTAATCAGTGGCGGCATGCCAAAGATGCTTAGGGCGGCCGTCATGCCGATGAACTCGCTGATCAAAGTCAACCAGTCCGTCAATGCGAGATCGCCTAAGGAGAACCAACCCCAGAAGGCTCCGAACGCATCGAAGATCGCTTCCGCGTGGCCTCGTTTTGTGACCGCGCCGAGTCTCACGGTCATCTCTTGCACGAAATAGGCGATCGGACCAAGTAAGATCAGGAACCAAATCAAATTATAGCCATAGGTGGAGCCGGTGACGGTATAGGTGGTTATGCCGCCGGCATCGTTGTCCGCGACCATAACGATGATGCCTGGCCCTGCCATGATAAGGTAGATCTTCAGGGTCTTCCAGAGTTTCCGGTATCGGTAATAGAAGCGGGCTCCGAGGCTCAATGAGGATTTGCCGGTTGCCCTCTTCGCGGAATTGTTGTTCTGATTGTTCGAGGGTTGGACCGCGGGGGGAGCTGAAGCTGCTTGATTGGTGGTATCATTACCCCCTTCCCCGTCATTCATCATTCCACCTCTGAGCTTGGTAAAAACAGAATCTATCTGGGTGAAGGAGCTTTTCGGAACATGAAGCGACAGCCGGCGGCCGCTTGGTGACCGAACACGCTCCTCGTTCAGTTTTGGCACCGTAGAACGTAGAGTGAATGGCCGGGGACCGGTCACTCAGCTGCTTCGGGCGAAGCCTTAGTCCGGCAGCGCCTATTCTACCCATTGGCATCTCTCGATGTTTCTGGGCAGCAGCCTTTGTTTGTACGGTAGCCTCACCCAACAAGGTGTTCTGCTTTGTTCCTCGCACTTTCGGGTTTTGCCAGATTAGGAAGCCAAAGATTATTATTTATTATTTCGCCAAGGTTGCCGATGTGCAGCACTTGGCTTGAAGACGTGATGCAGGTATTCGAATTCCAACCTAGACTCCCTCCGACATTAGAAAGATAGATATCGCTGACGCCGATATTAGCGAAGCCCGAACATGGGGGATGTTGCATCAAGAACGAGATCTCGAGGGTGATAGCGAACACTGCCTATCAGACCTACGAGAAGCGTTTGTTGAAAGAGGTCATGGAAGGCGAAGTCCCCAAGCACGTGGCGATAATAATGGACGGCAATCGTCGCTTTGCCCAGGAGATCGGCCTCACGACGACCGAGGGGCATTCCAAAGGCAAGGACAAATTAGAGGAGATGATGCAATGGTGCCTGGACCTTGGCATCAAGATCCTCACGGTCTACGCCTTCTCGACCGAGAACCTCAACCGCGACCCAGACGAAGTGGAATACCTCATGAGCATGTTCGAGGAGAACTTCTACAAGCTGGGAGACGATAAAAGGCTTCATGAGAACGGGATTCGGGTCACGGTCCTCGGGCAAAGAGAGCTGCTTCCGCAAAAGGTCCAAAAAGCGATTGCCTATGCCGAGGAGAAGACAGCCAACTATCACAACTACTTCTACAACATCGCTCTGGCCTACGGCAGCAGACAGGAGATCGTGCAGGCCATCAGAGTGATCGCCCAGAAAGTCAAGGACGGCGAGATGAATGTGGAGGACATCGATGAGAAGGCGTTCTCGAATTACCTCTACACCGCACCATTTCCAGATCCGGACCTCATCCTGCGTACGTCGGGCGAGGAGCGGGTGAGCAACTTCTTGCTCTGGCAGATCGCCTACTCCGAATTGTACTTCACTGACGTATACTGGCCCGGATTCCGCAAAGTCGATTTCCTCCGCGCCATCCGCTCCTATCAGCTGAGGCAACGCCGCTTCGGCAAATGATGGGGCGGAGAATCAAAGCTCTTATAACGATAGCATATTCTCAACGCGCTGAAACGGAGAAGACGGATGGCAAGAGAAGACCTCATCCTCATCCACGCACCGAGCGTGTACGACTTCAGAAAGGAGTTCCTGTTCTACGGCCCAGTCAGCGACCTGGTGCCATCAACGCCTGTCTTCGAGATGTACCCCTTCGGCTTCATGACCATCGCCGCCCAGCTCCATAAGGACGGGTACCGGGTCCGCATCCTAAACCTCGCCAGCATGATGCTGAATGACCGGAAGCTGAACGTCGAGGCCCTTCTGTCGAAGCTGCAGGCGGACGTCTTTGGCATAGACCTCCATTGGCTGCCTCATGCGCATGGTTCGCTGGCCATCGCCGAGATCCTCAAGCGACAGCATCCCGATTCGAAGATCTTGTTCGGCGGTTATTCTTCCACGTATTATCAGAAGGAGTTGATCCAGTATCCCCAGGTCGACCTCGTGATCCGAGGGGATTCCACTGAGGTCCCGGTGAGCGAGCTCATGGGCGCACTGCAGAATGGCCGGGGCCTCGACAAGGTGCAGAACCTCACCTGGAAGGAGAAGGGCAAGGTCCGCGTGAATCCGATGTCGTTCATGCCAGAGGACCTCGATTACTTGGAGATCGACTATGGCTGGATCATCCGTTCGGTCATCCGCCATCGCGACCTAGAGGGCAACAAGCCCTTCAAGGACTGGGACCGCTACCCGCTGACGGTCGCGTTCACCGTGCGGGGCTGCTACCAGCAGTGCACCGTTTGCGGTGGATCCTGTTCTGCCATGAGCGGTTTCCTGCAGAAGAAGCGAGCTGCATTCCGCAGTCCAGAGAAGGTGGCACATGACATCTACGATATCCAGGCCTATCTGAAGGCGCCGACCTTCGTGGTCGGGGACATCAGGCAGGGAGGGAAGGACTACGCCGAACGACTCCTAGGCGAGGCGAAGAGATTGGGGGTGGACAATCCACTGGTCCTCGAGCTCTTCACTCCCGCCAACGAGGAATTTTTCTCCCTTATCTCCCGCTCGGTCCCTAGCTACTCCATCGAATTCTCTCCCGACTCCCATAGCCAGGATGTCCGCAACGCGCTGGGAAGGAGATTCGATACCGCATCAATGGAGAAGAGCGTGGTACAGGCGCTCCAGAATGACTGCCGCCGGTTCGATCTGTTCTTCATGATCGGCCTTCCCAAGCAGGATAGGCAGAGCGCACTGGACAGCGCGCGGTATTCCAAGAGGTTGTACTCCTTGGTCGACAACGACCCGAGGCTCTTCACTTTCATCTCCCCCTTGGCGCCGTTCTTGGACCCGGGTAGCTATGCTTTCGAGAACGCTGACGAAGTCGGCTTTAGGCTGTTCGCCCAGACGCTCGAGGAACATCGAGCCAGGCTGACCAGTCCCTCCTGGAAGTACGTCCTTTCCTACGAGACCAAGTGGATGACGCGAGACGAAATCGTGAATTCGTCCTATGATGCCGCGGACATCCTCAATCAGGTGCGCGCGGAGTGCGGCCTGATCGAAGCCAAGGAGCTGGCGATTCGAATGGCGCGCACCGACATGGCAAGAGGCATGATGCGAGAGATCGACGCCGCCCTGACGATCAAGGATGCGAAGCAGAGGCAGCTGGCCTTCGATCGACTAAGACAGGAGGGGGTGGAGCTGATGGAATCCACCATTTGCGAGAAGAGGGACCTGGAATGGGAGTCGGCCAGCATCTTCAAAAGCGTGCCCCGGGCAATGCTGGGATTGGCACGTTCCAAGCGCAGGAAGCGAAGACCGAAGGCGTGACTGCCTCCTTTTGCATCAAATCAGACGAGATTCCCGATCACTTCCGGTCGCGCTCGATCATTCCCATCATTATCATGCAACCCAGCAACGTCCGCCGGTCGAATTGCGGCGGGACGCGATTGCAGTCGACCTCCCAGCTATCCCCGATGATCTTGAACTGCTGGTTGATGCGAGCAACCTCTTGACCGTAGAACTCGATGCCAACGTGCTCCGGCACCAGGCCGCCCAGGGGCATGTACTTCCTAGCCAAGCCCCTTCCGACGCCTTCTGCGATCCTTCCGATCTGCTGCCCATTCGGATCCAGGATGAAGTACTCGTCCGAGACGAACCCGGACATCAGGTACTTTCGTTTGATCTTGCCGACGCAGATGTTGGTCCTCGAATCGATGACGTCGAACGTCCCCCAGCCATCGAATATCTGGGCCTGCATGATCTTGAAGACCTCATTTGTCATGCTGTCGTCCGTGAAGATGCGAATGTCCTCCTTGAGGCGGAACATCTTCTGTTTGGTGTATCCCAGATTCCTTCCTTGCTTGTCTGTTATCCAGTATTGATTGGTCAACGCCAGGACCTTTTTGGTTATCTTATAGTAGTTCTCGAACCAGAGGTTCGGCGGAGCTCCGTTGTAAGGGACTTGCTGGGCTCCTTGAGGCTCTCCTCCGATTCGATTCCCGCAATTTCCACAGAAAGTGACATCTTCGGCGGCCTGGAACCCGCACCTAGGACAAATCAAACGAACACCTCGTCTAATATCCGATTCGAGGAGTTAAAGGGTTCTGGAGGCTCAAGATGGATCATCTGATTTGAACAAATGAGAATAAGGGGTTTGCGGATCAGCCTTTGCGCCTCAGCAACAAGAAAGCCGCCACCCCGACCGCGGCCATCGCTCCGAGGACGGCCAGCAGGCCTGTGAAGCTCAGCACGCTCGCCAAAGGCGATGCACTTGTCAGATCCAGCACGTGCGCGGAGAAGCTCGGGATGTAGATCATCATCTGCGAACCATTCGCGGCGCTCTCGATGCAGAATACCGCGTCGCTGTCCTGGGAACCGGACGCGCTTAGGACATCCAGCGGATTCTGGGTCTGCCTGATGCCTCTTCCGTCCAAGGTGACGATTATCTCGTTCCCGGTCAGGGTTTCGAAGGTAGTCTGGTCAAGATTGATTATCGCCACTCTTCCCTCGTGCTCGGTCGATGAGACCGCCAGACGGATGTGGTTCTGGGCTGCCTGCTGCACCTCGAGCGCAAAGCTCATCCGGTACTGCATCAGGTCGAACATGGCGCTGCCGTTCCGGACGGTCAAGGACAGCTCCCCGGCCACCTTCCCGTTGGCAATGGCATTCTGGACCGCATCATCCTGCGCCATGTGCCCCTTGGCGAAGGCGGGCTTCATACGGAACATGACGTCCGAGGCGTTCGATAAGATCGATTTGTTGCCAAGACCGTCGGATTCGATCGACAACGTTCCGTTCTCGGCTTTCAGTATCCCTTGGATGCCGGCTCCGCTGACCAATGCGAACGAGTCGTTGGTGTCGTTGCCGATTCTAGGAATAACGACTGCCGAGATCCCTGGCCCGAGGGAGAAGTTCATGATCTCGAAGGAGCGGTTCGAAGTCATGTGCAATAATGCTACGGGATTATCGTGCGCGACAATCGTGACATTGGAATCGCGTTCGACGAACAGGGAACCCATCAAACTGACGTTCCCTGGCGCGAAGTCCCCGAGGCTGATCGCCTCGTATATGACCACATTCCCGCCGGTTGTCACGACGGTGTAGTTCTCAAGCGACCCGGAGGATTGATTCAGGACGAAGGAGAGGAATCGCCCCTGGTAAAGGGAGCCATTCTGGTCGAAGCCCCCGAAGAGCCCGAGCCGAGCCGATTCGCTCATCATCTGGTTCATGCGCGCCCTCTCTTGGGTCTGGTTAATCGCCCCGCCGCTCTGAGGAATGAGCCCCGATGAATCGCCCCCATGCTTCCCCATCATGCCCATCGAATCGGTGTTGCCACCCTGATTGACACCGCCCGCGGCCAATGCCGCAGTCGTCAGCGCGCTCAATACCAATAGGGAGACTGCGACCATTGCGAGCGATTTGATAACCTGTTCTCATGAATATCATCGCTAATCACCTGCGACCAAGCATATTCGCTTTATGGTGCAAACATCGAACAGCGTGGTCCGTGCATCGAACAATTTTCGCGGGTGGGCCGATCGAGCAGGTCACCGGCTCAATGAGGCAAATGATTTTCAACCCCTAGGTGGTCTTAAGAGGCGTTATGACCCCATTGGACCTCTTCCTCGATGCCTGCTTGGCTGGATTCGCCCTGATGCTCGCGGCCATCTCCCTCAAGGCGTACCGTCGGCATGGCGAGCAAAGACTGGCCATTGTCGCCCTGGCCTTCAGCCTCTACTCCCTTTTCGCCTTGCTCGTCCTCCTGGCGCCTTTCCTCGGCTGGAGCGACCTGCAAATGAGCCCGTACCTGGTGATCCTGAACCTAGCGATCCTGCTCTCCCTCTACTTTGCGCTGCTTAAGAGATGAACCAGATGGATGAGGCGCTGAACCTGGAGAACCGCCGTCACATATACGAGTTCATCGCGGCCAATCCAGGCACCCACGTCCGGGAGATGGAGCGGGGTTTGGACATGCAGCCCGGCCTGCTCTCATATCACCTCGACTATCTGGAGAAAAGGAAACTGGTCCGATCAGAGGACGACGGGCACCGCAAGATGTACTTCCTCATGGACCGGTTCATCGAGAAGGACCGGCGGACCGTTGGGGCCCTTCGTCAGGAATCACCGCGCAAGATACTGATACACCTGCTAGTGAAGGGCCCGACCAGCTTCCAGGCATTACAGGCGGAGATGGGCGTGGCCAAATCCACTCTATCGTACCACCTGAAGCGGTTGCGGGGAATCAAGGTGATCGACGTCACCAAGATCGAGAAGGAGATGGTCTACCGAGTGGGCGACGCCGACCGTGTGGCGGACCTCCTTATCGGCATCCAGGAGAGCCTCTCCTCCGACGCCGTAGACCGATTCGCCGACATCTGGAACAGATTGGGTGAGAGGAAACAAAAGTAGGCAGGCGAATTCCCACCGCAGAGAGTCCGTTCGAGAGTTGCACCACCGGGTTCGACCCTTGCACCATAAACGCCTTGACCCAAGGCGGGGCATCGAGGTCCAAGTGGTAAAAATGGCCCACAAAATAGGCGTAATAATGATTGCGGCGTTCGCAACGCTGGCGGTGGCCTCCCTAATCGCAATTGGCGCCTCGGCGGCAATGGCGGGACAGGGAGTCGACCTCTCAGCAAACGGCAGCGGTGATTGCAATAGGACGATGGACAGGCTCCACTCGGAGAACTGCACCTGCGACGGGACCGGGGCCCAATCGGGCGCGCAGAATATGACTCAGGACCGGATCTGCAACCAACTCGTGACAAAGCAGATGACCCAGGACCGCCTCAAGGACGGCTCCTGCCTGGTTGTCTAAACCCCAAAACATTCCTAGAGGGTGCAGGGCAATGCCCCTCCCCTCCCTCTCTTTTTCTAACCGGTCGGCTTGGCTTAATTCTTCTCGCCTAGCTCCTTCGACTTCTTTGCCGCCGCTTCCACCGCTTCGATGAACGCGCCCCTCACGCCGGACTGCTCCAATACCAACAAACCCTCGATGGTCGTTCCCGCCGGGGAGGCCACCATATCCTTCATCGCCGCGGGATGCGCGTCCAGGTCCAGCACTGTCTTGGCTGCGCCCAATACGGTCTGGGCGGCAAGCTTGACCGCGATGTTCCGCGGAAGGCCTGCCAACACCCCGCCATCGGCCATCGCCTCGATGACCACGTAAACGAAGGCCGGTCCGGAGCCGCTCAGCCCCGTGACCGCATCAAGGAGCTTTTCCTCCACTGTGAACGCGATGCCGACCGACTGCAGTATCTTCATCACCGTCTCCTTGTCTTCGGGCTTGGCCGATTTGCCGAGCGCGAACGCCGAAGCCGAAGCGCCGACCAAGGCGGGCTGGTTCGGCATTACGCGCACCACTCTGACGCCATAGTTCAGCTTTGACTCGATCTGCGAGATGCGCACGCCGGCGGCAATGGAGATGAGAAGATGATCGATGGTGAGGTACGGCTTAAGCTCGTCCATCACCAGGGATACGTTGTTCGGCTTCACGGCCAGGATGATCAGGTTGGCGTTCCTGACCACCTCGACGTTATCGCTGGTGACCCTGACGCCGTGTGCGCGGGCGATGAACTCCCTTCTTTCGCTGGACGTATCGCTGGCGATTATCTCATCCTTCGAGGCGAGACCAACGGATGTGATGCCCTTGATGAGCGCCTCGGCCATGTTCCCCGCACCAATAAAACCGACCTTCATTTGCAGCCCCCCCAGACTGACCATTCTGGTTGCGGATTGCACCTATTGCTAGGTAAGTATATAAACAGTTTGCGAATCTCTGTCACGCTTGGCCAGCTACGCCCATGCTCGGCTCTGCCGAGATGAATAATTTGAAAGTTCATTAGATAAGGTGATTCTTACAGACTTACCGAAGCTGCGCGGGTCAAATGTCTATCGACGGGCCGCAAGAATAGACGAAGCGATGCCCCGGTTTCTAGGTATTGTATCTAATATTAGGCAGACGCCTTAACACCGTAATCCCATGACGGGATTGTTAACTCTCTGAGAGCTAAATGAAGCTTAAAGCTGGCCTGTCCAGCAGGACAATCGAAAGTATAAATAATGGTAGTCTATTGCCTTCCTAATGCTCGTAGAAGACTATGGTCCCGTGGCCGTCTTTGCGCTTATAGCGATACTATTCCCGGCGCTCGCTTTTTGGGCTTCCCGGTTCTTCCGACCTACCAGGTTCCAACCGCAGAAGCGAATGACCTATGAGTGCGGCGAGCAACCGATCGGGCACGGGCAGATCCAATTCCATGTCCAATTCTATCTCTATGCCATCATCTTCGTCGTTTTTGACATCGTCACCGTTTTTCTCATGATCTGGGCTTTGGTCTTCTCGGCGCTCGATGACACTGCCAAGCTCTACATGATCGTCTTCCTGGGGCTTCTCCTGATCGGCGTCGCCTATGCGTTGAAGAAGGGGGAAGTGCTTTGGATCTAAGGCTCGCCCCCAACGCCGTCGCGATGACCAGCAAGGAGTTCATCGCCTGGTCGACCGACGTCATGGCGGAGCTGATGCGCGCCACGGGGATGAAGAAGGCGATCGACAAGATCTCCGCCCCCATCTGGAGCTGGGCCCTCCGGAACGCCAACTATCCTCTGCACTTCGGCATAGCCTGCTGCGCCCTGGAAATGGCCGCAGCTTCGGCGCCGAGGTTCGATGCGGAACGCCTGGGAATGATCTATCGTTCCTCGCCTCGGCAGACGGACGTGTCTGCTCGTCAACGGATGGGTCACCGCCAAGCTGCGTCCGGACCTGAGGAGACTGTACGAGCAGATGGCCGAGCCCCGCTGGGTCGTCGCCATGGGTGAATGCGCAATCTCCGGTGGACCTTGGTATGATTCCTATAACACCGTTCAGGGTGTAGACACGTTCATTCCGGTCGATGTCTACATCCCGGGCTGCCCGCCCAGGCCCGAGGCCATGATCGACGGCTTCATGAAACTGCACAAGAAGATTCACAAGGAAATGAAGGGCACGTTCCTTGAGGACTGAGGTGGGGAAGGTGGAGCAAAGACAAGGATTAGCCGCCGGGGGAAAGACCGGCGAAACGATTGCCAAATCGATGCTGGAGAAGTTCCCCAACGGAGTCAAGATCACCGCGACCGCCGCGAACCGGGTCTTCGCCACGGTCGACCGAAGCGTGTTCTACAAGGTCGCCGAGTTCCTCAAGAACGAGATGGACTTCGAGCACGTGACCTCCGTCTCCGGGGTGGACTGGTTCCCGGAGAACAGGATGCAGGTGGTGTTCCATATCACTTCATATTCGAACCGGGTCACGGCGGAGATCGTCGTGGACCTGCCGCGCGACGCACCGGAGGTCGACAGCATCTCCCCGCTCTGGGGCGGGGCGAACTGGAACGAGCGCGAGACCTACGATATGTTCGGCATCATCTTCAAGGGTCATCCTCGTTTGGAGCGCATTCTTACCGCACCAGGCTCGGACTACTTCCCCTATCGCAAGGACTTCGCCGGCGGGAGGCGGGTATAGATGGCCGAGATGTGGCTGAACATGGGGCCGCAGCACCCGATGACGCACGGCCTGTGGAACCTCCGGGTCAAGATAGACGGCGAGACCATTACCGAGGCGGAGCCAGTCATCGGCTACCTCCACCGCGGTTGGGAGAAGTTGACGGAAACGAGGACGTTCCCGCAGATCATCCCAATGGCGGACCGGCTATGCTACGGGGCATCGCTCAGCTGGAGCCACTGTTACTGTTTGACCGCCGAGAAACTTCTGGACATCGAGGTGCCGGAGCGAGCCAAGTACATCCGTACCATCGTCCTGGAAGCGCAGCGGATCGGGTCTCACTTGATGTGGCTGGCGGCGCTGGGCACTGACCTCGGATCATACACGGTCTTCCTCTATCCGATGAGGGAGAGGGAGCTCTTCCTCGACCTGATGCAGGATTTGTGCGGCGCGCGCATGACTTATAATTACCCACGCATCGGTGGCGTGAGGAACGACGTCCCCGCCAACTTCGAGCGCGATTTCACCCGGGTGCTCAACCACTTTGAGAAGAAGATCCCTGACTACGAAGCGCTGTGCGACGAAAGCACGGTCTTCCACATGAGGATGGACGGCGTGGGGAAGCTCACCTCGGAGCAGGCGATGAACCTGGGCGTAACCGGCCCGAACCTGAGGGGCAGCGGCGTCGACTACGACATCCGCCGCGACGATCCTTACGACGCTTACTCGCAGGTCGACTTCAACGTCTGCGTTCAGAAGGAGGGCGACGCCTTCTCTCGCTATCGCGTCAGAATGGACGAACTCTATGAATCGGTCAATATCATCAGGCAGGCGATCAAGGACATGCCCAAGGGACCGGTCCGGATCAAGCCGCCCCGCAACGCGCCGAAGGGCAAGAGCGCATGGGCGCATACCGAGGACCCTCGCGGCGAGGCCTTCATGTACATCATCGGCAACGGGGACGACCACCCCTACCGCCTGAAGGTCAGGAGCCCAATCTTCGTCACCGTTTCCGCGGCGCCCTGGATGCTCAGGGGCTATAAGGTCGCGGACGTGCCGGCGATCATGGGGTCGGTGGACATGTGCCTCGGGGAGACGGACCGGTGATGTAATGAACGGCCTCTTCCTCTTCATTCAGGGAATATCCGTCTGGCTGATGGGTATCGTCGGCTGGATATTCGATTTCATAACCCTGCATGGCTTCGCGGACTGGTTCCGCAGCCCCGGGGTCACGTTCTTCGTCACCAACTTCCTGGCTGCATTGGTCGTCTTCATCGTCGGCTTCCTGATATCCATCACGTTCATCTGGGAGGAGAGGAAGATCCTGGGCCGGTTGATGGACCGGAGAGGCACGCAGGTCGGTGTGCTGGGGCTGTTCCAGAATTTCGCCGATGGCCTCAAGGCGTTCATCAAGGAGATCATCATACCGGATGAGGTCGATACCTGGCTCTACAACGCCGCGCCGGTCATACTCATCGGCATCTCCGCCCTGATGATCGGTCTGATCCCGCTGTCGCCTGACTTCGCCTTGGCGAACCTGAACGGCGGACTGCTTCTGATCTTCGCGGTATTCTCGATCGCGCCCTTCGCCATCCTCATCGGCGGTTGGGCTTCCAATAACAAATACACCGTCATGGGGGGAATGAGAGCGGCGGCGCAGCTGATCTCCTATGAGGTGCCATTGCTTCTCTCGCTGGTCGGCGTCGTCGTCCTGGCCGGCTCCTTCAACCTCATGGACATCGTACAGGCGCAGCAGCATGCCGGGATATGGTTCATCATACCCCAGTTCCTGGGCTGCCTGGTATTCATGGTCGCGGCCATAGCCGAGGTAGAGCGCATCCCGTTCGATTTGCCTGAGGCGGAGGCGGAGCTGGTGGAAGGGTGGCAGACGGAGTACGGCGGCATGAGGTTCGGGCTGATCATGCTCTCGGAGTACATCCGCGGCTACGCCGCGTCGATGGTCGCAGTGATACTGTTCCTCGGGGGCTGGGACGGTCCCAGCTTCATCTGGCCCGAGATCTGGTTCATCATAAAGGTGTTCATCCTCTTCGCCATCTGGATCTGGGTGCGCGGCGCATTGATGCGCGTCACCACCAAGCAAATACTCGGGATAGGCTGGAAGCGGTTAATGCCGCTGGCATTGATCAACCTGGCGATTGCGATCGCCATCAAGATGGCGGGGTGGATCTAAATGGCTTCAAGCGCTCCAAAGAGAAAGAAGCTGAAGCCGAGGGCGTTCATGCTCCGCCCCATGGCCGTCACCCTCAGGGAGACGATCAACCATACCAGGCATTCGCCGAACACGGTTTTGTATCCCTGGGAAAAGCTCGTCATCAAGGACGGCTACCGCGGACGTCCCGGACTGGTCATGGACAAGTGCATCGAATGCGGCATCTGCGTCAGGATCTGCCCGACCCGGTGCATCGAGCTGGTCGAGATCGACTACGGCGAGAAGGGCAAGGTGCGGCGCCCGCAGGTGAACCTGGGACGCTGCATGATCTGCGGCTACTGCGCCGAGTACTGCCCCAAGAACGCCATGATCATCGCCCCGGAATACGAGCTGGCCGCCTATTCCAGGAAGGACCTGATCTACGACCCGTTCAAGCTACAGTACGAGGACAGGCCGGGATGCCATATTGATATCATACAGGTCAAGCCGGAGGACGCGAACAACCCTGAGCTTAAGGGCTTCGACGCCAAGACCGGGAAGGAGCTGAAGGACACCCCCATGGTCGAGGACAAGAAGTGCATCGGCTGCTCAAAATGCGAGAAGGTCTGCCCGGTAGATGCGGTCAAGATGGTCCAGAAAGGCGTCAACGAGAAGGGCAAACCGATCAAACGGCCGATGTTCGACGAGGACAAGTGCGTATCCTGCGAGCAGTGCCTGGAGAACTGCCCCAAGGACGCGATAACAATGAAGGAGGCGAAGTAATTGCCGCTCGACTGGGTTTTGATAGTCTTCCTCATATTCGCTGGTTTCACAATCGTCTCCGCCCTGATGGTCGTGTTCGCTAAGGACATCGTGCGCAATGTGGTCTGGTTGGCGATGACGTTCATCGGCGTGGCCATGATCTTCCTCTTCCTTAACGCTGAATATCTCGCAATCATCCAAATCCTGGTGTACGTAGGAGCCGTCTCGGTGCTGATACTGTTCGGTGTCATGCTCACCAAGCGTCGCCTGAACGGAGGTGGCAAGTGTGAATACTAAGAAAGCGATCGTCGCCTTCCTCGCCTGCCTGGCGCTCTTCCTGGTGATTGTCGGCACGATACTCACGGTCACGTGGCAGGGCGATCTGCATCAGATACCGACCAATGACGTCGGCACGGCGATATTCAACACCTGGGGGCCGACCCTGATTCTGGTCGGAGTGCTCATGTTCGCCGCGATGCTGGGCGGAGTCTTCATCGCGCAGGAGGACAAGGAATGATCCCGCAAGAGTACTTCCTGGCCCTGGCAAGCATCCTCTTCGTCATCGGCGCCTACGGTGTGCTGACGCGAAAGAACGCCATTATCGTCCTGATGTGCATCGAGCTGATGCTCAATGCTGCAAACATCAACTTCGTCACGTTCTCGGCGTTCCGCAACGACGCCGCTGGACAAGTGTTCGCGCTATTCTCGATCGCAATAGCCGCGGCGGAGGTCGCGGTCGGATTGGCCATCCTGCTCAACCTGCAGAAGACGCTGGACACGACCAATCTCGAGGACATCAAGCTGTTGAGGTGGTGAAGACATGGTCTACGCTGAGTTCGCATGGCTGATCCCGATCATGCCTATCATCGGTCTGCTGCTGGTCGCCCTCTTCGGTAAGAAGACGCCCGAGGGAGGCGGCTATTTAGCGGTCGGCGGCATCGCCGCCTCCTGCGTCCTGGGCCTGATGGTCGCCTTCGAATACCTCATGTCAGGTAGCTCGGAGCCGATCCAAGGCACAATGACCTGGCTGCAGCTCAACAGCACCCTGAAGCTGGAGATGGGCTACTACATCGATGCTCTGTCGGCAGTCATGCTCATCGTCGTCACCATCCTCTGCACGCTCATCCTGGTCTACTCGCTCGGCTACATGCACGAGGAGGGCGAGAGGAAGCGCCGCTACTACGTGGAGATCTCCCTCTTCGTCTGCGGCATGGAAGGGCTCGTTGTGGCGAGCAACTACCTGGAGATGTTCGTCTTCTGGGAGATCATGGGCCTGTGCTCGTACCTGCTCATTGGCTTCTGGTATTACAAGCCGTCAGCGGCCGCCGCCGCGAAGAAGGCTTTCCTGGTCACCCGCATCGGCGACATACTGTTCATGACGGGCATCATCACCATCTTCGCCTCCTTGGGGACGCTGAACTACCGCGACCTGTTCGCCATGGACTTCACCAACCCGAGCATCGACATGAACCTGCTCGGCTTCGGGCTCTTCTGCGTCTTCGGGGGCGCGGTGGGCAAGAGCGCCCAGTTCCCGTTGCATGACTGGTTGCCGGACGCCATGGAAGGCCCGACGACAGTCTCAGCGCTCATCCATGCGGCCACGATGGTCAAGGCCGGTGTCTACCTGGTGGCCCGTTCGTTCCCGCTCATGGTCCAAACGCCCGATGTCTTGCTGATCGTCGCCTGCATCGGCGGCTTCACCGCTTTGTTCGCGGCGACCATGGCGCTCAATAATCCCAACATCAAGCGCGTTTTGGCGTACTCAACCATCTCGCAGCTGGGTTACATGTTCCTGGCTCTCGGCGCAGGCGGCTACATGATCGCCACGGCCAACCTGAACGAGGCGGCGGCCGAGCTGGGAAATGCCGGCTACATGGCCGGAATGTTCCATCTGCTCAATCACGCGTTCTTCAAAGCTCTGCTATTCCTCAGCGCGGGCGCTGTCATCCATGCCGTGCATACGGAGGACATGCGGCTCATGGGCGGGCTCTCGAAGAAATTGAAGATCACTTCGTTCGTAATGCTCATCGGCGCCCTGTCCATAGCCGGGATTCCGCCTCTCAGCGGATTCTGGTCCAAGGACGAGGTGCTCGCCGCGGTCTACAACGCAGGCAGCGCCAACGTCTGGTTCTACCTGCTCTACATCATGGGCATAGTGACCGCGTTCCTCACCGCCTTCTACATGTTCCGCCTCTGGTTCATGACCTTCAAGGGCGAAGGGAAGGAGGCGACGCACCACGCGCACGAAGCGCCGAAGTCGATGGCCGTTCCCCTGATGATACTGGCCATCTTCGCAATCGGCACCGGCTTCATCCTGATGGGCCCGGACGGCGGGCTACCAGCAGTTATCAGGACCGTCAACGTCGACGGCCACCTGATCGCGGGGGAGACGCTCGGACTGGGATGGATAGAGAAGCTGTTCACCGAGTGGCAGACCTGGCTGTCGATCTTGGCCGCCTTCGGAGGCGTCGGGCTCGCCTATATGGCATACTTCAAGAAGAGCATCAGCGTCGACCGCTTCGCCACCGGCGGGTACAAGAGGGCATATGATCTCCTGCTTGCCCGCTACGGTTTCCCGAAGGCCTATGACTGGATCGGGATGAAGGTGGTTTACGGGTTCTCTTTGGCGATAGACTTCTTCGACCGCAAGGTGATCGACGGGGTCGTCAACATCATCAGCCGGTTGCTGGTCCTTGGCAGCGGCGTATTGAGGAAGGTCCAGACCGGGATCGTGCAGACCTATGCCACGGTGATAATCGCGGCGCTGTCGGTCATCCTGATCCTGATGTATCTTCTGGGAGGGCTGAGGTGATACCATGCTAGAAGGCGTACCAATCCTGACACTGCTCATCCTCCTGCCGTTGGTCGGGGCGATCGTGACCCTCCTCAGCGGCCAGAATCCCAAGGTCGCCAAGTATTTGGCCTTGGCCTTCTCCGGCATTACATTAGCGCTGTCCCTAGTGCTGCTGCTCAGCTTCAATCTCAGCGCCGGCGGCATATTCGGTCAGAACTACCAGTTCACGGAGCAGTACCAATGGGCCAAGTCGCTGGGCATCAGCTGGATCGTCGGCGTCGACGGCATCAGCGCCCCGATGGTCTTCCTCACCGCGCTGCTCTGCTTCCTCGCCATCCTGTTCTCCTGGGACGTGAAGGACCGCACCAAGCAGTACATGGGCCTAATGCTGGTGCTCGAGGTCGGGGTCATGGGCGTCTTCATGTCCCTCGATTACTTCATGTTCTACGTATTCTGGGAGATCGTCCTCATCCCGATGTTCTTCCTCATCGGCATCTGGGGCGGGCCGAGAAGGGAATACGCGGCGATCAAGTTCTTCATATACACTCACATAGCCTCGCTGGTCATGCTACTGGCCATCTTCGCCATGTACTTCCAGGCGAACCTGGGGACGTTCGACATGCGCGCCATCCAGACCGCGGGCGCCCTGTTCCCCAACGGATTCCAGATGGGCATCTTCCTGGCGCTGTTCTTCGGCTTCGGGGTTAAGATGCCGATCGTGCCGTTCCATACCTGGTTGCCCGATGCCCACGTCGAAGCGCCGACTGCCGGGTCCGTTCTTCTGGCCGGCCTGCTCCTGAAGATGGGGGCGTACGGTATAATCAGGATAGCCATGCCTACCCTGCCGCAGGGAGCGACCGGATGGCAGTGGCTGCTCCTTGCGATAGCGATCCTTTCCATACTCTATGGGGCGTTCGCCTCCCTGGCGCAGAAGGACCTGAAGAAGATGGTGGCGTTCTCCTCCATCAGCCACATGGGCATGGTGCTGTTGGGCCTGGCCACGCTGGGCACCATCGGCATCGCCGCCGGCGCATTCCAGATGTTCTCGCACGGCCTGATCACCGCAGTCCTCTTCATGGTCTGCGGCGTGGTCCAGCACAAGGCAGGCACGAGGGAGATAGCGAAACTGGGAGGATTGGCGGTGAAGGCACCGTGGCTCGCCACCTTCATCATGATCGGCTTCATGGCCTCCCTGGGATTGCCCGGTCTCATCGGCTTCGCGGCGGAGTTCGCCATCTTCTTCGCCACCTGGCAGACCTGGAACTACCTGCTCCTGATACCGATCATCAGCGTCGCCATCACCGCCGCCTATTACATCTGGGCGATGCAGCGGACGATATTCGGGCCGCTGACCGATCGCATCGATGTCTCGCACCTGCGCGACGTCAACTGGTACGAGGCTGCGCCGCTCGCAGTACTGTGCGTGGCGATCATACTCTTCGGTCTCTATCCGAGCCTCATCTTTGACTTCATGCAGCACGCCGCCAGCGGATTGGCGGGCGCTGCTAGGGGTGATCTGAGATGGTCGACTTTACTCCCGTTCTGCCTGCGATGACGTTGGGAGGGGTTGCCCTTCTGATACCTGCCGTACGCCTGCTGACCAAATCGGACAAGGCCACCGGGATAGCGTCTTTGGCGGGGATAGTCGCCTCCATGCTCTTCGTGCTCAACTGGTTCTACCAGGGCTCGCAGATGGCCGTGTTCCAGGGCGTGCTCCGCATAGACGCGTTCAGCGCCCTATTCATGCTGCTCTTCCTCTCCGTCGCGCTCTACGTGGTCATCGCCTCGCTGCGCTTCGTGGACGGGCAGAAGCACACCGGCGAGTACTACACACTGGTGATGCTTGCCACGGCGGGAATGATGGTCGTGGCCATGTCCATGGACCTGATCACCCTGTTCGTCGGCATCGAAATCACCTCGCTCTCGTCCTACGCCCTCGTGGCATTCAAGAAGAAGGACAAGCTGGGAGCGGAGGCGGCGACCAAGTACTTCATCATCGGCGCACTGTCGTCGGCACTGACGCTCTTCGGCATCTCCCTGATCTACGGTGCGACGGGGCAGGTGAACTTCCAGGCCGTCGGGTCGGCGGTGGCGGGGCTGCATGGTATGGACCCGGTCCTGCTACTGGCAATCGTTATGGTCGTCGGCTGGATTCGGTTTCAAAGTCGCCATCGTACCGTTCCATATGTGGGCGCCCGACGTGTACGAAGGTGCCCCGACCACGATCACGGCGATGCTGGCGGCCGGCTCGAAGAAGATGGGATTCATCGCCTTGTTCAAGGTCTTCATCATCGGGCTATTCGCCATCAAGGCGGATTGGAGCCTGATGATCGGCATAATCGCCATCGCGACCATGACCCTGGGGAACCTGATCGCCATCTCGCAGACGAGCATCAAGCGGATGCTGGCATACTCGTCCATCGCCCAGGCTGGCTACATACTCATCGTGCTGCCGATAGCAGTGGTGGGCGATCCCACGGTGGCGCAGTACGGCCTCGCCGGAGGCATATTCCACATGATCACCCACGCCTTCATGAAGGGCGGAGCGTTCATCATCGTTGCCGGGCTGGCTACGGCGGCGCTGGGGGAGAGCATCAGCGACTACAAGGGATTGTACCGCCGAGCTCCCCTGATGGCGTTCGCCATGACCATCATGCTGTTCTCTTTGGCAGGCATCCCGCCATTAGCAGGGTTCGCCTCCAAGTTCGTCCTGTTCTCCGGGGCGATAAACGCATCGACCATGGCGGGAGAGCAATGGCTGCTCTGGCTGGCCGTGGCGGCGATCATCAACAGCGCCATCTCCCTGTACTATTATGCCAGGGTGGTGAAGTACATGTACCTGGACGAAGGACCGAAGGACAAGCTCAAGATCGCGCCGGCGTTCGGCGTGGCGGTGGCGATATGCTTCGTCGCCGTGATATTGATCGGTATCTTCCCGGATCCGTTCATCCAGGCCTGCCAAGAAGCGGCGAAGGCATTCTTCACTCCGTAGGCTGACCTCCTTTTTTGGTCCGCTGCGATTCTTGAACGGTCAGCCGCCGCTGTTTGGATACCGCGCCCTGGAGGCGCTCCATGAATGCCACTGGCTCGGGGTGGAAAATGCCCCCGGCCTCATCGCTAAGGGTTAAGTAGCAACGCACTATTATGATGGCGATAAATTGCCCTGGGACACCCCGATATCGAATGAGCTGGAGCAGGTCGACGCTCGCATCCGCAGCAGCATCTATTGCGAAGAGAGCCTGCTCACCGACATCTGCCTCCATGTGATCGGGGCAGGCGGGAAACGGATCCGTCCTGGGGTGGCGCTCCTTTCGCACAAGGCGGTCGGGGGCAAGGACGACGAGACGATCATCAACCTAGCGGCTTCGTTCGAGCTCATCCATTCCGCCACTCTGATTCACGATGACATCAACGACCTGGGAGAGATCCGCCGGGGCAGGGAGGCGGCTTACAAGAAAGTACGGCGTGCAGAAGGCACTGATCGCCGGTGACTTCCTCTTCGTGCGCTCATTCCGCCTGGGCGGAACCTGGGACAGCCGGGTGGTGCAAATCGTGGCGGACGCCGCGACAGCGATCGCCGAATCGGAGATCGTGCAGAGTTCGCATGAGTTCGACCCTACCGTCACGCAGGAAATCTGCGAGAAGATCATCGAGGGGAAGACCGCGAAGATAATCGAGGCAGCGGCGATGGTCGGGTCTTATCTGGGAAAGGGCAGCGAGGAGCAAGTGCAGATGCTCGGAAGGTACGGTCTCAACCTGGGGATGGCGTTCCAGATCGTCGATGACATACTGGACATCGACGGCAACGAATCCCAATTGGGCAAGTCCAAGGGAGTGGATTTCATCGACGGGAAGCCGACCTTGCCATTGATGTTCGCTATGCAAGATTCCCGATACAAGGAGGAACTGGCGCGGACGTTCGTCAAGAAGAAGAAGACCAAGCGGGAGGTCGAGGAGGCACTGCAATTGGTGCGGAAGACCGACGCCATCGCCCGCTCCCGCAAGGTCGCGGTGGAATTCAAGGCCAAGGCGCTCCATAGCCTGGAGGGACTGGCGGACTCGGTCTACAAGCAGAGCCTGATCCAGCTGGCGGGAATGGTCGTCGATCGCAGGAAGTAGGCTGCCATCAAGGAGTTTTCCATGGACGTACCGAAGAAGGTCGAGGTCCTGGTGATAGGGAGCGGTCCGGCCGGAAGCAGCGCCGCAGAGCATAGCGCGCTGGGAGGAGCGGAGACCCTGGTGATTGAGCGCCGTCCCGTGATTGGCGTCCCAGTCCGCTGCGGCGAGTACATGCCACACATCGAGGAGATCCATTCGATATTTCCCGATGCCATTGACCTACCTGGCCTGTTCGAGTTCCCTGCGAATCTGCGGTCGATAAGCTGCGACATCATGCGCATCTATTCACCGAGCATGCGGTTTTACGAGCTCCCCTTCCAAGGCTGGACCACCTATCGGGACCGGTTCGACCAGTTCCTGGCCGCAAAGACAGAGAATGCCGGCGCCACGGTACTCACCGGCATCCGCTGCTTGGATTTGAAGGCCAACCAGGTGACCACGGACCATGGTGTCATCGAGGCCGAGGTCGTCATCGGCGCCGATGGACCGCTGTCGGTCGTGGCGAAGGCATTGAGGCTGGAGAGACCGGCGGACCTCTGCCCCGCCATGTCCACCATCGCAGAGGGGAAGTTCGAGCCGATGCCCAAGATGTACTTCGGCAGCATTGCGCCCGGCGGCTATGCCTGGGTCATTCCGAAGGACGAGGGCGCGAACATCGGGCTGGGATACTCGAGATTGTTCACCGACCGCAGGCTGCACGATTTCTGGGTGCCGTTCCGGGACATGGTCGGCCATAAGACCGGTCATCTCAGCGGCAAGATGATACCCATGTCCGGACCGATCAGCAGGACGGTGGTGGGCGATGCGCTGGTCGTGGGCGATGCCGCCGGCCAGGTCATGCCGGTGAACGGGGGCGGCATACCAATCGCCATGATCTGCGGACGCATCGCCGGGAGGGCGGCCGCGAACCGCATCAAGAAAGGCGCGGAACTGGCTGAGTACGAAAGAGAGTGGCGCCGCCAGCTCGGGGGGCCGCTGGCCGTCGCGGTGAAGACGAAGAGACTGGCTATGATGGCTTTCGGCAGCCAATGGCGGCTGGAGATGGCGATGCGCATGCTGGGCGTGAAGCGCATGGGCAAGGCCATCCGCTGCAAATCAGTGTTTCCTTGAGAGCGTGCTCTTCAGCTTGCTGCCGCAGATCGAGCACTCTGGCAACTCCTTGTCGAAAACCTTCCCGCAACCGACGCATCGCCAGCGCCACTTGCGCACTTCCCTGATGGCCTTCATCCCCACCGGCCGGAAGGGCATTCCTAGATGGGATGCGACATTCTGGACGGAGTAATCGTCGGTCAGGAGCTCGGCCTCGAGGTCCAAGGCAAGTGCGATCACCTCCGTGTCAGTCGGAGAAATCCTGGTGCTATCCCCGGTCTCGGATGCCGCTCGCCTCACCTTGGCCAGGCTGGCCTTGGACGCCTCGGACACGTGCAGCAGTCTCGCCCCACAAAGATGCGCGACGGTCCTTGTACCGCTCCAGTTCTTTAAGCACGCTGGGCGTGACGAACGCCTCGGAATCCTCCGGCAGCTGCTCCATCGAGAATAACGCCGAGGTGTCCAGAACTAGCTTCTTCCCCATATCAAGCAAGGCACCATGTCCTTTCCTGGATAATAGTGCATTGCTCCAATAGATACCCCTTGACCGACCATTAGTGTGGCAAGTGATCGCAGCAATGGGGGAAGGCCAAACTGATCCGCTTACCGCCAGGAAGCGGGGGAATTGATTAACGTTATATACGGAAAGCTCGTTCCAACGCCCGCGATGAGCGAAATCTCCGTAGACCAGCAGGTCTTGGATTTCATCAAGAAGGAGGGGAAGGATTATCGCGTTTCCACCGATTGCTCCGGACCCGTGCTCATGCCCACGGACATGAAACCCCCAAAGAGTTCCGACATCAAGGTCCCCGTAGGCAAGAACATGCTGTACATCTCCAGGGTGCAGGCCCGATACATTGACCGGGTCACCATGGACATGCTGTATGTGCCTGGCCGGGCGATCGGCTGCTTCATTTACGATGAGTGATCTCTTCGATGTGCTCCGCAGCGTATGCGGTCATCTCGGCGTGATCGATGCGCTTCAGCTCATCGAACACCATGTCGATCCGAGCCATCGTCACCGGTCGCTTCGGGACGATGGTGCAGCTAGAGGGCGTCCGGGTCGATATCTCGAAGGTGCAGATGCGCTTGGCGATGTTCTCTATCTCGATCTTGTCCAGCCCGATCAACGGCCGAAGCACGGGAAGCTCCAGGTCGAGGCTCTCGGCCCGGATGTTCTGGACCGTCTGCGACGCCACCTGCCCCAGGGAGTCGCCCGTCACTATCGCTTCGGCGCCGATCTTCTGCGCGAACAAGCTTGCGGTGCGGAGCATGGTGCGCTTGCACAGGACGCATTGGAAGCCCGTGCGACAGGAAGCGGATATTATCTCCTGGTTGCGGCCATGGGGGGCGACGAACAGGGGGATCGTTTGCCCAGTCACCAACTCCAGGCGGTCCCGCAAATCCTGGACCTTTTCGATTCCGGTGTCGTCGGAATAGGGGCGGTTGTCCATGTGCAGCAGGACCGTTTCGACCCCGCGCATCGTCATGGTGTAGGCTGCGACCGGGGAATCGATGCCACCTGAGATGAGACAGACGACCTTCACGTGAGCAGACCTCATTGATGATCGCTGTATGCGTCAAGTTCAGAGATAATCATGACGGCGGGCGTTTCAATCAGTTATTCAGCCTTGGCGCATCGTTCCCGCTCACCCCAGGGAAGACGGCTTCCTCCTCGTCCTCCTCTGACTCGACGATTATGGTGAAAAGCATGTTTACGATCTCCTTCATTTGTTTCACTTCATTCCTGAGTTCGGTGATCTCCCGGGAGAGATCTTCGTTGGTCTTTGCCATTGCTTTTCGCCTCCGCACTCATTCTAATCGCTATATATCATACTTCCTTTCGTTCCGGGCGTTTCGGCGATGTGTGCTCGCGTCCGACTGGCTTTGTTCTTGGCTCCAGCCAGCTCAGAACTGCACTTCGCCATAGTCGTCGGATATCTTTCGCATCTCCGAGCGCTCGCAGTTGTTGCACCACAGGCCCTTGTCCTTGCGGACCAAGGGCGCGCGGCATCTGCGGCAGAGCGCCTTGACGACGCCTAGGTGCGGCCCAGCGGTCGTCAATTGCACAGACGGACGCGGCTGGGTGACCTTAGCCCGGATGATGTCGCTGGGGCGGAGCTCCCTGCCTACGTCCTGCACGTATTCGGTCGAGAGCTTCGAGATATGGATTGTGCCATTGGTATCGCCGGTGATGTTGCGCTCCTTTCCCTCTTTGGCGACGACCTCGCAGATGGCCATGCAATTGCGCACGTCGGTCACCGCGCAGAACACCAGATCGCCCTGCTCGAGCTCCACCATGGGGTTGATCGCTTTCACTGTTGCTGTCTTCTCGTCAAGGTCGAGCTCCAGCTCGCCCATTAGCGCCGCGAATACCTTGCCGTCTTCCTCGAACGTACCGTCGGCGGGCAGGAACTCCTCCACCACCGCGACTTCCTCTCCCGGAAGGACGGACCTCTTTTCTTTCATTGTGTTTCACCTAATGTTGAGACGTCTGGACGCGGAACAAGATGACCTCCACGTCCTTCTTTGCCTTTTTATGGAACGCGAATGTATGAGGAATCTCGAATTTATACCTTTTCTGGACCTCACCCGACGCACCGCGCGACCGGATGAGGCTCTCCACGAACTCTTGAGTCTCTGCCAAATGCAGGGAATAGCTGACCGATGACAATTCCAGCGCCTTTTCCAGGAAGGGCCGGTCGGCATGGCGCCGCTGCGACCCGAAGGGGGGGTTCATGATCACTGTGTCGGCCTTCTCCCCGAAATCCTGCACTTTCATCTGGAGCAGGCGGACATCAGCCCCGAGCACGCGAACGTTATCATCGGCGACGCTAAGCGCCTGCTCATCGACATCGACGCCGATCGCCTCCTTCGCGCCGAGCAGCGAAGCGCCGATCGCAAGCATACCGGTCCCACATCCCAGATCGAGGACCTTCCGATCCGCGATGTCTCCCTGGACGTACGCGGAATAAAGGACGTCGGCAGCAATGATTGCTGGTGTGGCATACTGCTCCAGGTCCGCCTTGGGGTCCTGGAACGGCCTGACCTTCTGCAATGCGATTTCCAAATCCTTCTTCTTCATCGCCGCCCTCTGCAATTTCACGTTCCGTGTTGAATGGACCAGATGACCAGTTCATCTAAGCATTAATCGTTTTCCATCCTTCAAATCCGCTCATGAGAATGATTCTTCCTTCCAAGCGTCATTGATTCAGGCCGAGATTCAAGAAATCGGCACTGGTGAGGATCCCGACGATCTGACCTTTGCGGGAAACCAGGACCGCCTCGTCTCTCTGCAGGTGCACGGACGCCAGTTGTATCGGCGTGTCCTCGCTCAATATCGGGAACGGCTCGGACATGATCTCCTCTACCTTTGTCTGCATGACCTCATCGTAGCTTTTCCTTCCGTTCCTGGTCTCTTCGATGGTGTAATCGCGAATGCAATCGTCCGTCACTCCTCCAACGACTCGTTCGCCATGCAACACCGGTAACTGAGTGAATCTACCTTTCATCATGCGCTCGACGCTCTCCCCCAGCGTTTGATCTGGGGTGACGAAAACTACTCCTCTGGTAGCCAGATCCCCAACGGACAACTGCCCGCCTAGCTTCATGCCCTCCACTTTTCGACGCCTGAGGACCTCTTCGAACGCCATCAGGATCTTGCGGACATTGCTATAAGATGGATCGATGCTGCCTCTCTCTATCTTGGCGATTAGAGACTGGCTGACGCCTGCCAAGGTGGCCAATTCCCTTTGGGATAGGTCAAGCCTCTTTCTCATTTGCCTGACCTTGTCCAGGTCTGGGAGCTGGGGTATTAATGCCATCCTCTGAGTGGACATGAGAACCTAACCTTGACCAGATACGGAGTTGACGATGCCTGTCCCTGGATAAATAATATTCCGATGGGAATTCACATAGCATGATTGATTACTTCCCTTTGCGTTTCCAGCAGAGTTCATGCATAGTTCGCATGATCTTCTCTTGAATATCAAATTGAACGGAGGCGATATGCGGAAATCGCCTGCGATTGCTGATTCCGTTAAATTCCTTTCGGATTCAGAATATTCTTTCCCCGAGGTGGACGCAGCAACGTCATAATGAATTGGATGACGACGTGGCCAAGTTCAAGGAGGCACTGAAAAAACCGCTCGCGGTTCAGCTGAAGATGCCACAGCCACTTGAATGAGCTCAGACCCCAGGGAATCGCATTAGGGAATCCAATACTATGCGCAATTCCAGGTCGACCAGGCCGAGGGGGACTATGTCCCTCTGGATAATCTCCTCCAGGTTGCGATTGTTGGGCGCATGAAGGCGTATCATCACCCGTCGCCTGCCGCTCACCTGGAGCACCTCCATCACGCCTGGGACATTCGACAAAGATTTTAGCTTGTCCGCGGTGACCCCGTCCTCCAAATTGGCGAACACCAGCCCTTCTGCCTTCATTCCCAATTGCTCGCCGTTGATTACTGCAACGTAGCCCAGGATTATCTGATCGTCCTCCAGCCGCCTGATCCTGTCCCTGACGGTAGAGGGTGATCGCCTCAGACGTTGCGCCACGTCGTTGTACGTCATCTTGCCATCTGTCATGAGGAGCTTCAGGATCTTGCGGTTCATCTCGTCGACCATGGCTATGACTTCCTCTCTGCTCCTCTCAAAGCAAGACGCTGATATGAATGGCCCTGATTCATAAGCATTGTGCTGATTCTCCGCTGAGATAGCGTAGTGCCTCTGCGGAATTCAGCTGTTCGATGATAATGGATGATGCCACTGAAGCATCTCCTCCTTGAATAATAGTCGCACGAGAATTCAACAGGACATCATGCTGGAATTGGCTCACGCGATATTGATCGTTCGTTTGAGGAACGCGCACGTGTTGCAGGGTATGTTGATCACGCAGCTCTTGCCCGTGGGTATCCCTCGAAGCGCGCAGAGGATGGCCGTGTCCACCGGTCTCTGGTTGGGCTTCCGCCCGTTCGCTGCCAATATGGACCTCTCCGCCGATGTCGGGGCAGCCGCGCACAAGCTTTCGGACTGCACGAACTTCAAGCATCGCTGCGCCTCCGCGGCGGAACAGATGTCGCAGCGCACCCCGACCTTCGACAGCGGTCCGAAGAGGTTGGCCAACGGATCGAAGACGTAGATCTTCTGCTCCTTCCCTATCGAAATGAAGATGACGTCGGGCCTCGAGGGCGCGATGAGCTCCATGCGGGTGCCTCTTTTCTTCAACTCTTCCATGACCGTCCAGAACTCTCGAAGATGATTGTTGAGCTGATAGACCAATTGATGATAGTCGATCCCCATCTCCTCAGCCAAGGCCTGCTTGGACACCGGGCCGTTCCGGGCCATCCGATAAAGCATCCTCAGGATGTCCTTGCGCATCTCGTGGTTAACTATCGCGCTATAGGTCTCTGGATCGATATAGGCGATCTCCATCCTACATCTAGTCGAGGCGACCATGCTCCAAGCTAGCTTCACTCAAATATTTAACTCTTGATTGAAAATGCGGGCGCCTGCTGCATCCTCGTCTATGCGCCCGAATCTTCCCTCATGCGATAGGTGGGGTTCGGCCGACCGGGCGAGAAGCAGTCGTCTTCGAATGATACGCCGATCGCCCCGGACCACTCCAGCACGCCCATCACCGATCGGCGCATAATCTCCCTCAGCTGGTCCGGCGAGGATACCACCCGGGCGTTCATGTTCAGCACCACTTTCCCCTTCGCTTTCCTTCCTCCTTTCACCCCGTCCACGCCGATGTCGGAGAAGACCAGGCTCATCTTCATGGCGCTAGTGGGCGAGTCGAGGAGCAATTTCACATGCGCGATTTGACCATTCTCGAAGCTCTGCGCGACGTTGCGGAGGATCTTGGTGGCGAGGTCGTAGGTGTCGGTCTCGCTGGGCAGCTCGAACTGGAACGACCCATTGTACCAGCCCAGCTCGGCCTCGGCCTGCGCGTAAAGCTCGTAGTCGACATCGACCGGCCGCTTCAGGCTCTTGTCGTTCGACACCAGCAGTTCCGCAATCTCGGCCACGCCTTGCTTGTTAATCCCGGAGTAGGGGATCACCCTTGCGCCGGGATTCATGTCCTTGATGATTTTCAGCAGCCCATCCATCTCCTCTGACGCGACGAGGTCCGTCTTCGAGAGGACGATCACCTCGGCCTCCTGCACCTGATGCTTGCGGAGGTAGGCTCCCAGCGACCCCTCGTCCTCGACTTCGTCCGAGATCCTGGTGCTGTCGAGGAGCACCGCCAGAGGCGCCACGTTGAACTCCTCCGGGAAGCGAAATTTCAGCGGAGCGACGACTGTCGCCAGGAGGTCGGTGCAGCTGCCCACCGGTTCGGCCAGGATGATGTCCGGGCGATTCGACTGGACCAGCCTGCGCGCGTTGTCGATCAGCTCCGGGAACTTGCAGCAGAAGCAGCCCCTGAGCACCTCGGCGGTGTCGAAGCCCAGCTGCTTGGCGAACTGAGTGTCGACCAGCACCTCGCCCTGGTCGTTCATGATGATGGCGACCGACTTGCCCTCCTGCTTGTAGCGCTTGGCGAGATTGATCAGCAAGGTCGTCTTGCCCGCTCCCAGGAATCCTCCGATTATCGCGATGCGAGTGGCCATTATCTTCCCCTGATGCCCATCCAGATGAATTGGCACTTCGGTCTGTTATCTGCGACGATAATCAACTAATAGAATTTGAAGTTGCGTGCCATCCTCAGCGCTGATTCTTCTAGATACAAGACTTATTCTCAGTCTCAATCCTCGGTTATGCATTCCACAGTCATCCTGAGGACCTGAGATGCCGCCGCCCTCTTGATGTTCAGCCTGTCGCCGCCGAATTCCATCTTGTTGACCAGCGTTGTTCTTCCGTTGGCGAAAGCGAAGTAGACCAACCCGATGGGCTTGCCGAAGCTCGCCCCTCCGGGGCCGGCGAGGCCAGTGACCGCAACCCCGTAGTCCGCTCCGAAGTGCTCCCGTACCCCTACTGCCATCTCCGAGGCGGTCTGCTCGCTCACCGGCCCGCTGACCCTGAGAGTCGATTCCCGGACCCCTAATGATTTCACCTTGGACCGGTCGCTGTAGGTCACAATGCCACCCAGAAAGTAACGGGAGGCTCCTGGCACGTTGGTAATGATGTCCGTCACCAATCCTCCAGTGAACGTCTCTGCCACGGCGATGGTCTTGTCCCTTTCACGAAGCAGGTCGGCCAACTGAACCTCGAAGGAGGACTCCTCCAGCATTATCTTTTCTCCTCGAAAAAGAGCTGCGGTTTTCCAATGGCGGTAATCGTAATCTTAATATCGATGAGCAGGCCCCCTACAGTTTTCTCTTTTGTCAAAGAGAAGATGTTGTCCGTCCTATCTATGACTATCTCCACATCTTTCGCACCAGCATGGAGAGCCCTCTCCCGGGATAATGCGCTCCCCCATGAAGTGGCATAACTGACTGCCTCCTCTACACTGTTGAATTCCTTGGTGCCTTCAGAAGTGAAAAGCTTGCATGGCGGATTGGTCACCGTCGCGAACCCATCCTTCGGTCTGATCAAAGCTTCAACGGATTCGAATATGCTGCCAGTTATCGCTCCTACCGCGTTTCCAAGCTCGGGATGATCTGGGATTACCAGCTCGGTATGCAGTCGGTCTGCAATCGGTGGAAGGTATACTCCGACCGGAGCGCCGACTCCGATGATCTTTTTGTTGAGCTTCAAAATATAAGTACAATCCACTCCTGCTGTCGGGGATATCATCATGTCGTAGATGTGTTCGCTGCTATCGCACGTATCCATCTTTCCAGTTTCCTCATAGATCAATTTATGGACCAACTCCTTGGCGATCTTTCGGATCACCATTTCTTTCACTTCGGCGCAGAAATTATCCAGGCTCATATGCGTTGCTTCAGCCTGCACCTCGACCCCAATCTTTGAGGCCTCCAAATCGTATTCTCGATAGCTACCATCCACATGGAGCACATCAGTAGGTGTAAGCCCTATCCTCTGGATGACTCCGCGTTCCTCAAGCTTTCTGAGATTCAGGGAGTAGGGGTAAATTCCAATCGATCTACACGCGTCTTGGACCGATCTCGGTCCCACTTTGACCAGTTCGACGAACTTCGCTTCTTCTTCCGTGAGGCTCATTCCCTTGGACTCCCGCGAGAAAACGAAGAACTCAGTTGTCTGGAGGATGCTCTCTAAGGCGATGTATCCTGACACCGATCTTATACTCTCATACCTGGCCTCTTCCAATCTTTGTCGCAGTGACGGGAACATCGATGAGGCGATGCAGAGGGGTATTACTCTTTGCGGAGCGAGGATTATCTCGCCGCGATTGACTATAATCCTGCTATCTCCTCCAATTCCAGATGTAGATATATCTGCAGCCTTCACCCTTGTTCTCCAGCCTCCGATCATCGCCCCTTCTGGATCCAGTCTCGGTCTGCCACCTCGGAGTATCCCGATGTCGGTCGTAGTGCCTCCCACATCTATGACCACGGCGTCGTTCAATCCAGTCATATATTTAGCGCCGATAAGACTGGCCGCTGGCCCAGACAGAATTGTCTCTACAGGCCTAAGCCTCGCCATCTCCTCCCCCATCAGTGAGCCGTCTCCTTTTACGATCATCAAGGGGGCTTCGATGCCCCTGTCCATGAGCCCCTTCTTCATCGATGCGATAAGATCGGAGATTATTGGTATTAACCTAGCATTCAAGACCGCGGTTATGGTCCTTTCATAGAGGCCTAGCTTCGACGACAGCTCGTGACCACATATGACGGGGTGGTCGCACTCCTCCTGCACGACCTTCTTCAGCTCAAGTTCATGGCTGGGGTTCCTTACGCTCAGAAAGCTCGAGATCGCGAAAGAATCGACCTTATCTTTTACAGTGATTATGAACTCTCTTGCTGATTTCACGTCAAGCGGTTGAGCTTCCTCCCCTTCAAGATTGTGACCACCTTTTATCTCGACGACCTCGTCCACTGGAATGGTCGGGTTGTACTCCCCACCGACCATCATCAGGCCTACCCTGAACCCTTTTCCTTCCACTACCGAATTGGTGGCCAGCGTGGAAGAAAGCGATACCAACCTGATGCTTTTGAGGTCAACGCCTTCAAGCCTGCCCATTGCATTCGCAATGCCAACATATAGATTATCTCTCGTCGTCAAAGCTGTGGCTCTGCTTATGACCGACCCCTTCTCGAAATCCACGATTGCAGCGTGAGTATATGTTCCACCAGTATCAATCCCAAGTCCGAGGTTCATCGTTCTATCTCCTGATCGCCTTAGCAATGATAACGGCAATTATCATCATCTTTTCTTAACGATGCTAAGGTTAATGCACGAACCATTTTAAATATGTTTGAAATGATGATTCGATATGGAAGTGATGTTTTGCCTTCACGTGTAAAGGTCAGGATGTCTGTCTGCGACCGGGAGCATATCATCGAAGTTAGCCAAAGGGAGGACGGAGATTTTGAGGTTAAGGTTGAGACTCAATGTGATAATGTAAAGGAATTTGTGAACATGCTCGGAACTCTCTCGATTGTTGACCTAACGGACAAGAAGAGCAGCAAGATTTGGGAGTGCGTGAAGCAAGCGAAGATGAGTTCGACCTGTCTGACACCAGCTGCAATCCTGAATGCGGGTTGGCTGGAAGCCGGTCTGCTTTCCAAGAATCTAGCCAAGAGTCGCGGTTCAATCTGCATCGAATACCTTGAAGATTGAATATTCCAAGCATCCTTGGTTGCACAGACATCCCTTGAAGGTTAAGTGCGGAGCATGGTGGGCGTTTTGAAGAACTTGCATTCTTCTTACTTGGCCAATAACGGACTAATTACTTTCCGAAATGCCATAAAGTACCGTTTTCTGATAACAATCGCTGGGAAACGATATATATTTTAAGAACGCTTCAACTTATGTTGAAATAAAAAGAATTGTTGACGTGCAATGGGAGCAGAGAAAATGGCGGATGGTGTCACGAAACAACTTTCATTCTTGAACAGATATTTGACACTCTGGATATTCATAGCGATATTCCTTGGAATTGGGCTGGGAGCGACAGTTCCAGGGATTGCTGCTGGTCTGAATAGCCTTAGTGTTGGAACGACATCAATTCCGATTGCTGTCGGCCTCATCCTGATGATGTGGCCTCCATTGGCCAGGGTCAAATACGAGGAATTGAAGGAAATCCCCAAGCAGCCAGAGGCCAAGAAGATGCTCGGAACATCGTTGGCCTTGAATTACGTTGTCGGTCCGCTTTTGATGTTCGCGTTGGCCTGGATCTTCCTGCCCGACAATGTATTCTTCAGGATTGGTCTGATCCTCACCGGCCTGGCGCGCTGCATTGCCATGGTGATCGTATGGAACACTTTGGCCGAAGGCGATTCTGAATATGCCGCGATTCTAGTCGCGCTCAACTCCATCTTCCAAATAGCGCTCTATTCGTTCTACGCCTACTTCCTGATAGCAATAGCATCGAACTGGGTGTCGCCGGGCTCCGGAACGGAGATAGATATCGGTGTGTGGGAGGTCGCCCAAAGCGTGCTGATCTATCTGGGGATTCCGTTCGCTATGGGAATCGCCACTCGGTATTTACTGCTTCAAAGAAAGGGAGCAAGCTGGTACAACGATAAACTGATGCCAGCTTTGGGAAAGGTCTCGCTGCTGGCATTGCTGTTCACCATCGTGGTAATGTTCGCATTCAAGGGCGAGTACATCCTGAACCAGCCATTCGATGTTGTCAGGATCGCCATCCCGTTGGTATTCTACTTCCTGATCATGTTCTTCCTGTCATTCGGACTCTCGATCAAAATGAAGTTCGACTATCCGCATGCGACGGCCCAGAGCTTCACAGCGGCCAGCAACAACTTTGAACTTGCTATCGCGGTATCCATTGGAGTCTTCGGGATCGGGTCCTTGGTCGCCTTCGCGGCGGTGATTGGCCCGCTGATAGAGGTCCCGGTCCTCATCAGTTTGGTGAATGTTGCCTTATGGATCAGAAGAAAGTACTACGGGCCAGATGGGAAGCTGAAGGAAGGGCCAATCCCGAAGTCCATAGTCGAATAATAGGGGGAGGGGAGCACCCATTCTCACAATCATCACTCTTTAAAGTTCAATATAACCAAGAATGCTCGGTCATCACTTGTCGAAAATAACGGAAACGTCCCTTTTGAGAGCGAGTCCCGCCGCCACATCGAACCCCTTCAGAACCGCCATTGGCAAGGGACAAGTTGAGTGCTTCAATGTTTTCCCGCCTGTGATGTATACTTTGTTATCCGAGAAGGGCATCTTCATCGCGTCCATCATTTCGCAGGGCTCCAATGCTTCTGCAAACTCTTGCACATGCTTGCAGCGGCTTATTATCGAGCATTTGAGCAATCCCTCCTCCATCCAGCATTCAACTTTAGCATTAAATCGGCATACACCCGAATCCACATTTAGTGACACCTTGTACTGATTCAGGAGAAGGTTGAAACCCGGAACACTGTCAACATTCGGTGCCATATGGCATTGATGCAGGAGTGGCCTACTTGGACATTGTCATGGTTGGAGGATAATAAGCTCCGCCAACAAAACTGAATAGTCATCCAACTAGAATCCGATATAGCCAGAATAGGTTGCTCCCTTGCACTTTGGCAGCTCGCCCTTCAGGCACTTATGGACGCTGTCCCGAACCTTTCCAGAACATCCGGCGTGGACCATTATTCCTGCCCTGTCGAACGCATCGAACCCTCTTTGCCCTAGGGTCCCGGTGATGACGATGTTGATACCCCTGGTTCTCAAAAGATCGGCCGCCTTTATGCCGGATTCGCTTCCTAGACCTTTTGCTTCATTCTTGAATACCTTGAATCTCTCCGGGCTTCCTTCGAAGACAATGAAATAGGTACTTTGACCAATGGACGCCACCTCGCTGTCGATGGAGTCGCCCTTGCACGAAACGGCCACCCGGCATGGCTTTGAACTCTCCTTGGCTTCATTTTCGCCTTTGTTCATCATGCCACCATAATAGCCATTCTTTCCCCCTCTCTATCAATTCTTCGTTCTTTGTTGGAAATAATCCGATGAGATAATCCCACGACGTCAAATCCATCAGTAGAAGGTGGAGCCCTAGAGCCAATAATGTTTTCGTGAATGGACCTGCATAATCGCATTCCTACTGAGCTCGAAAATGGATTCTCGTTAACTATAATTAAGAAGCTGCGTTATGGGTTCCTCGCCATGACCCGGACAATCAAGCAAATCAATGACAAAATCGCGAAAGGAGATGCGACTGTCCTCACCGCCAGAGAAGTTGCAAATCTTCTGGCAGCTGGCAAAGAAAGCGAGGTCAAGCAAGCCGACGTTGTGACCACAGGCACAATGGGCCTGATGAGTGGCACTTATGCTGTCCTTTCATTCACCATCGAAAAGGCCGGCCTTCACCGCAGGTTCACACATGGCTCAATCAACGGTGTTCCAGTGAGCATCGGTCCAGCCCCCAATGAAAGTCTGGGAATAATCGATGTATTCTTGTTCGGCACGCAAGAGTGCGAAGAGAACCCGGATTATGGAGGAAGTTTCCTTTTCAGAGATTTGGTGGAGGGCAAAGAGGTCATGGTGGAGGCATTCTCCATTGAAGGTGAGAAGATCGAGAAAGCCATGACCATCAATGATATGGGGACTGCCAAGTTAATGAGCGTGAGAAACTGCTTCCGCAATTATAGGGCTATGGTAAATCCATCCGGGAGCGAGTTCACCTCGATATTCTCCAACCGGCCTTTTAGACCGAATTACGGAGGGCTAACGTTCTCCGGCTGTGGGCACTTGAGCCCACTTCAAAACGATCCGGAGCTCATATCCGTAGGTGTCGGGACTGGCCTTCTGTTCAATGGCGCCGAGGGCTTCGTGTTCAGCACCGGAACGAGGTGCTCGCCGAAGTACCCTAATCTCATGACCGCGGCGGACATGAAGGAAATGGACCCGATCCTGATGGGAGGATTCCGGACTGCCGCCGGACCCGAGGTCCTGACGACCTACGCCATTCCCATACCCGTGCTCAACGACTCAATCCTCAAGAGCGTGATGACCAGGGACGAGGATATCCCTCTTTCCATCGCTGATGTACGTGATCGACACAAAATCGGCCAGACCACCTATGGTGCGGCCTGGACCGGGCATGACGAGATCGTTGTGGTTGACAAGACTCCCTGCATCAAATGCAAGGTCTGCGCCGCTTCTGCTGTTTGCCCAACAATGGCCATCGGGCGAGACGAGCTTGGTCCATCTATCGACCGCAAGCGTTGCGTGAACTGTGGAGCTTGCGTGATAGCATGCGAGCAAGGAAGCTTCAAAGGTTACCTTGGAGAGGTCAAGGCGTCTATTGCTGGCCACGAACATGTGATGCCCATCGTCTGCCGCAATTCCAACCGTGAGGGTGCCGTTCGCACCATGAACGACCTCAAGAAGCGCATCCTGGACGGTAGCTTCACCATGAGGGAGAAGGTAGCGAACATCAATCCTTGAAAATGGCAACGGGTTAGCGGCCATCTGGGGTGCTTGAAGTCATTCAGTACACTCAAGACTTCCTTTCTTTGTTCCAATCGACGATTCAGAATTTTGAAATAATGAATGGTGGGCTCAGCCGGATTCGAACCGGCGATCTTCTGCGTGTGAGGCAAACGTCATAACCGCTAGACCATGAGCCCAGGTGGTAGCGACAAAAACGAGCAGGGAATATTAAGTCTTAATGGTCAGGTGAATGCCTTGCCCTGCTGCCACTATTCTGTGATCACTTGCGTCGCCCTGAACACCCCGTCGTTGAAGAGCAGCGAGAAGTAACCGGTCTTGTGATTGGTGGAACGCAACTTGACCGCCCGGATGCGCCTCTGGATGTCGGTCTCGCCCAGCTCGTGCAGCTTGAGGGAGATCACTCCATCGGCCAGGTAGCCTTCGTCGTACTTGTTCTCGAACATCTTGTCCGGCGAGGTCTCGGACAAAAGGAAAGTCGTTATCCCCAGGTTGCGAAGCCATTCGAAGAGGAAGAACAGCTCCGACCGCCGGTTCTCGCCCATCTGCGCCGCCATCTCCAGGACGTCCAATGAATCGACGACCAGGATCTCGTAGCCCAGGGAATGCTTCAGGCTCTCGGCGTACATCTTGAACACCTGCAACCAGGTGCCCTTCGCGGAAAGCTGCGTCAGGGACTTGCGTATCAGCCCGAGGTCGAGTATGTGGACGTACTCTTTGACTTCCTCCTTGTCCATGCCCATGGCGTACATCTGCTGCAGCAAGTTCTCGCGGGACTGCTCGAGGGTCATGTAGACGCTCTTGGTATGGTTCTGCAGCGCGTTCTGATAGATGATGCTGTACGAGACCGAGGACTTCATGGTACCAGGAGTACCAGTTATCAGAACCACTTGCCCCTTGGGGATCCCGCCACCGAGGACGTCATCAAAATTCTGGATGTACGTCTTTACGCGCTCAATCTGCACGACCATGTAACTCCCGCGCTCGTCTCATATACGACTGGAGAGTATTATCCTTTTCTATCGCGTATTTCAAATTTTGATAATTTGGCCGACAGCCTGGCATCAATTCCTAGTGTCCGCCAAGGGCAGCGAGAACTTGAACTCGCCATCGGCAAGATAGAACGCATAGTAGCGCGGGTCGTTCTGCAATCCCCGCATCTTGACGCAGCGCAGCCAACGATAGACCTTGCCGTCCCCGATCTCGGGCATGAGCAGCTCGATCACCCCGTCGGCGAGGTAGGTCTCCCCCTGCGGGCTGATGTCCAATGCCTCCAGCGGCCTCTCGGTGATGAAGAGCACGGTGATCTTCAGCTCCTTGAACCAATCGAACAGGTCCTTCATGCTCTGCCGGTTGAACTCGAACTGCGCGATCGACTTGAACGAGTCCAGCGAATCGAGAACGAAGATGTCGAAGGGCATCTCGGCGTGGACATTCTTGACATAGCGGAGGATGATCGACCGCCAATCGCCCTCGTCCTTGGCCATGGAGCGGCGCAGATCGACCATGTCGATTACCATCAAGTTTTCCTTGGTATCCGCCATTGGCATCCCCATGCGCCCCATCTGCCGGATGAGCGATACCCGTTTCTGCTCCAATGAGAAGTACATCACCTTCTTGTTGGAATGGCTAGCCGCGGAATGCAGGATATGGAATGCAAAAGAGGATTTCATGGTGCCCGGTGCGCCGTTGATCAGGACGACGTGGCCGGCTGGAATTCCGCCTCCCAGTATCGAGTTGAGCCGCTCGTTGTGAGTGGAAATGATATCGTAATCCCTCCTCGCTGGAATGAGGAATTGGTCGTGTATCTCGTCATCGATGGACCGCACCAGCGCCTTCACCACCGACTCGTTGAGCTGGTTCTTCTCCTGCATCTTGCGCAGGGCGTCCTCCTTGTCCGCGGCATAATTGGACTCCGGGTGGCTTGCGGCGAGCGAGATGAAGCCTTCCAGCACCTTGAGCCGCTCCAGCTTCTCCTCGATCTCCCGATCCAGCTGCTGCCTCTGCTTGCGCCGATCTTCGATCATCCGCTTGGAGTAATCGTCGCTGAGCTCGCGCAGGTGCTTCACTTCGTCGGGGGGGACGGTCTGCTCCCCATCCCGGGCCTTGAGCCGCTCCAGCTCCTCCTCCATGCAGCTGGCCAATGAATCGAGCTCCTTTTCGCGCCCCTTCAGGGCCGCTTCGCGCTCTCGGATCTTGGATTCTTCCTCCTCGAAGTTCTTGAGCGCAAATTCCAGGGAACGGCTGTCGTTCTCCAGCTGATGGGCCGAGGATTCGAGCGCCCTTTCCCTCTCCGCGAGCTCCCTCTCCTTCTTGGTCAAATCCTTGTCGTCATTTGGTTTCCTCGATGACAGCGGGGGAGCGGCAGAAGCGGCCTGCTGGGACATGGTGCGCGCCATCTCCTTCGCCGAGGGGATGTGCTCGTCGGGGGTTATCGCGAAGCTGGTGCTGGCTACCGGCTTGTGGGCCATCTCGGAATGAGGTGTAGCGCTGTCCTTCAAGGATTCGCCGCAGCGGAAACATTGGCTGTCGCCAGGCTTGACCCCGGCTCCACACCTTGGACATTCGAAGCGCTTTGCCATGCAGCCACCAATATCATTCGCTTATGACCTTCGTCACCTGGAACTTGCCAGCGTTGAACAAAAGGGAGTAATAAGATGGATCGTGATTGGTCTCGCGCATCTTCACGCAGCGGATCCTCCTCTGCGTTTCCACGTCCCTGACCACCTGCATCTTCAGGGTGATGATGCCATCCGAGAGATAGCCCTCGTCGAAGTTGCCATCCATCAACCGCTCCGGCGACGCTTCAGAAATGAGGAAGACGGTGCAGCCGAGGTCGCGCATCCATTCGAAGAGGTAGAAGAGGTCCGTCCTGCGGTCGGCGATGCCGGCCATGGTCTCCAGTACGTCCAAGGAATCGATCACTAGAAGGTCGAACTTCAGGTTCTCCTTCAGATTGGTGACATATGACTTGAAGACCTGCATCCACGAACCGCCGGTGGACACCTCACGCAGCTTCTTGCGGATGATGCTCAGGTCGAGAACGTGCAAATGGTCCGCGACCCTCTCAGACCGCATGCCCATCTTGTCCATCTGGCGCAGGAGGCTCTCCCGGGACTGCTCCAGGGTCACGTAGACGGCGGTCATATGGTTCTCCACCACGTTGTTGTAGAGCATGTAATAGGTCAACGAGGATTTCATCGTACCAGGAGATCCGGCCACCAGAACGATGTGGTTTATCGGGATCCCCCCTTCCAAGATGCGGTCGAAGTTGTCGATGTAAGTCTTCAATCTCTGGTCCGTGGTCAAATCACGACCTCCAATGATATTCCGATAGACGCTGGTTCGTCTGTACGATTAAAATGCGGGCGTCTATACAAAAATGTATTGGCCTGAAAAGCAAGATTGGTACTTTCTATCCAACGCCGCCGCGGATGACCAATTTCCTCACGTAGGGCTTGCATCTCTCCGCGATCGCTCGAACCTTCTCCTCGGGCAGCGGATTTATAACCGTCAGGTTCGGATCTATCGTATTCCGCGGACTGAAATGCTGCAGTGCCAGCTTGCGCGCGGTGCCGACGTATGCGGCCATCCGCTCATAGTCGTCTGGGGACAGGTATGTCGGCACCATGGTGGTGCGGAACTCGTAGTCGATGCCCGACGTCATCAGGATCTCGATGGAGCGTTTGATCTCTTCCAGCGGCGCCGGGCATCCGACCAGCCTGGAGTACGCCTCGTCTAGCGGCGCCTTGAGGTCCATCGCCACGTAGTCGACCAAGCCGGCGCGGATTACGTCATTCAGCATTTCCGGGTTAGTGCCGTTGGTATCCAGCTTGATCCTCGTCCCCAGCGACCTGAGCCAGCGCAGCAGCTCCGGCAGATCGGGATGGATGGTCGGCTCGCCCCCGCTGACCACCACCCCATCCAAGAACTCAGCGTTCTCCAGCAGGTATTCCTCGATCAACTCTCGAGGGACCTCTTCCATCTTTGCGCTCTCCAGGACAAGCTCCCGGTTGTGGCAGAAAGGGCAGCGCATGTTGCATCCCGGGAGGTAGATGACCGCCGCCACCATGCCATCCCAGTCCAGAAGCGATGTCTTGGAGAAACCGACTATCTTGACCATTTCCAATCCTGATAGTGCCCCTCTGATTTATGTTCTGTCATATTCCCCGCCACCACTGACTTCGATCATCGCATTGGTTGTTCCAACAGGCAATTGCCCAGCATGCGTTGCTCGTGCCAGATCTCAAGTTGCCTGGACAAGGCCGAAGCACCTATGCAAACCTATTTTTGCCACGACGGAGGTAGGTCAAAACCCAGGTGAGTCGATGCGCCCGGCCGATGGTTCCGATTCAATCGCATCGTTGGACCAGCCGTCCGGCTGCGCACCCGGACCGATCTGGAAGCCGAGGATCATCGCCTTCTGCTGCAATTGGTGCGCGTACGCGGGCGCCGACCTCGCTGGCGTGAACCGGCGCCAATACTCGTCGGAGGTCAAGATCCTGAGGGTGATGTGCTCCAGCCGGGTCTCGCCCGGAATAATACTGAACAGCTTCGCTTCCGGTGCGGACGGGGTCTTGGTGCTCGGTTGCCATCCAGGCGACTGCCATTACCAGGTCGGAAACCTGTACACGGAGAAGAGAGTGGAGCAGGTCCGAGAGCTGATAGCCCTGGTCGGAATAGATGACGCGAGATTGAAACTGGAATGGATATCCGCCGCAGAGGGGGAAAAGTTCGGCCGCACCATTGACGAGTTCGTCAGGACCGTGAGGACCTTGGGCCCTCTGGAGGAGCCCAATGAAGGAAGCTAGTCCGACCGTCCCAGATGTGCGGCGCTGCGTCGAGTGCGGACGCTGCAGCTACATCTGTCCGGTCTCGCACATGACCGATGATTTCTCCCCGCGGAAGGTGGCGGAGCAGTTCGTGCTCGAAGGAAGGCTGCGCCACGAGGAGGGCCTATGGCAATGCATGAGTTGCGGCGCTTGCACCGAGGTCTGCCAGAATGAGGTGCGCTTCCACGAATATCTGCAGATGAAGCGCCGAGAGCTGCGCAGGACCTTCGTGCCGGAGGACAATCATGGAGGCGCACCCGGGTCGATGATGCGCCTCAGCGCCGTCAAGAAGGTTCGCCCGAGAAAGGAAGGCTGGGTCGCTCCTGATTTGAAGATGGACCAAGATTCGGAGACGCTGCTCTTCGTCGGCTGCACCCCCTATTTCGATGTGATCTTCCGCTATTTGCGCGACGACCTTCTGGAGATACCCCGCTCCGCGGTCAGGCTGCTCAACGCCGCCGGGATCCGTCCCAAGCTACTGCAGGGGGAAAGATGTTGCGGTCACGATGCATATTGGCTCGGAGACGAGGACCTGTTCGACCGCCTCGCCCGCCTGAACCTCGACGCCATCGAGAAGGCAGGAATCAAGGAAGTAGTGGCGTTCTGCCCGGAATGCTACTCGACGCTCAAGCAAATCTATCCGCGCCGCTTCGGCCCATTGGGATTCGATGTCAGATCGGTGGCCGAGGTGATCAGCGAGAAGCTGAAGGAGGGCGAACTGGAGCTGAAGCATGAAGCGGACAAGGTCACGTATCACGACTCATGCCGCCTGGGCAGACATGCTCGCGTCTTCCAGGCTCCGAGGGATATCCTCGCCGCATGCAGCGATTTAGCGGAGATGCCTCGCAACCGGGAGATGGCTGCCTGCTGTGGCAATGCCGCCTTCGTCAACTGCAATGGGAACACTTTGCTCTGGCAATTGGATCGGTTGAAGGAGGCGCAGGAGACCGGTGCATCGAGATTGGTCACGGCGTGTCCGAAATGCCTGATCCACCTCAGCTGCGCAGGAACGGAGAATCCCCAGATGCTAGCGAGGAAGAAGCTGCCCGTGGTGGACCTTCATGTCCTGGCTGCCTCGCGGATCAAGACCTGAATCTCAGGGAAAATGCAGCACTTCGCTCATCGTCCGGACCAACTTGCCATATGCTTCATGCCCTTTGGACGTGAGGACGACCATCTCGTGCCCTGAGTTCGATTCGAACGCAACGAATCCCCTTTCGCTCATCCAGGCCAGGTACTTCATAAGGATATCATAATTGAGGTTGGCCGCCACCTGCAAGCGTGTCTTGAGCATCGGCTTGTCCTCTCGCCAGAGCCGTTCCAGGATTCGGGAGAGGACGTAGAAGTCCGGCCGGTCCATTCGAACGGGATCAGGCATTCCCGTTCTCCTCCAGATGGAGACCGATCATCCTTTGGAGCCGTTCCCTTCTCCGTCCCCATTCCTGAGCCAAACGCGTTTCCTCCGCGCTCTCCATCGCCATTATTTTGCGCTGCAGCGAGAAGGCTAGCGCTACCAGCATCACTCCGATCGACAATGAAAGCAGACCGATGGTTGCATTACCCATGGCCAGGCCGAACGCCCCGGAGAAGGCGAGGGAGGCACCCCAAAGGCTCATCAGAATCATGAGGATATTCATTGTCGGATAGCGATTGATGAGGCTTTTGCGCCGCGAGTTCAGCCATTGGGGTATCTCGTCGTAGGCGGAGAAGAGCAGCTCGATGGAGCTTTCGTTCCCCTCCTGCATCTGATCGGTCAGCTCGAAGGTGGCGGCCTGATTCAGTCGGACGACCCAATGGACCAAAGCATCGATCTTCGGCTTGGTATGCCTCCTGATCAAGATGACGGTGATCACCGCGGCAGCGATGGAGATTGTGAAAGCCAATAGCATCGAGGCGGCGAGCCGGTAGGAGGAATCGAAAAAGGCCAGTTGCGAGAGGATGACGAGGAGAGCCAGGCCCCCGAACAGCCCGATGACGACGGTGGCGATGAGGATGCTGTCCTCATAGGCCGAGTTCTCCGCCCGATGCGCATCCTCTGCCAGTCTCTGGCATTCTGACAAGCTGTCAACCAGCAGGCCCTTGATCTCGTCCCGGGGGCTATGGGAGGGACCGGGGACGCCGCTTAGAATGGGGATGACGAACCGCGTGGCATAGCGGTGCGCTTCGACCAGCAGATAAATGCAGAGGGGGATGGCCAGGATGCCGAATATCTGGGCCAGGAAGAGGAATATCAAGACGGCCATGGTGGAGTTTGTGGCATCCAGCCGATAGACGAGTCTGAAGTCATCATTGCGCTTCCGGTATTCCATGCAGACAGCGGTCCATCTATCGATCTGGACATTCACCGATCTTGGCTTCTCTTCCACTATCAGGCCATTCATCCGAAGCTGATGCGCGATATCGGCAATGGATGGGCTTCCGTTCCCTTGGTCCAAACTCACGGGGAAACGTGCGGTGAAGGATAGAACTACCACCAGCATACCGCCGATCGCGAACCCGTAATAAGCAAGTGAGAAATCAGGCAGGAAGAGCAATAGGACCAAGAGCGGCAGTGCCCCGAGGACAAGGTCTGCGGCCACATAGGCCAGAATTCGTTTCTCCATCTCGGTCGCCGATCGGACCTATCGTTCACGAAAGATGTAATCCTTCCTCCACGGGGATTAGTTACATGCCATCTTTCAATTATGGCTATGAGACTAAGACTCGGGTTGCATGGACGGACTACTTCTCCTCGGCATTCTTGATTTCCTCTTCGAAGGCGACCATCGCCTGATGCTTCTTCGCCTTCATATGCCCCCCAGGCCCGCCCCGCTCTTCGATTGCCTTGTCCATGCAATCCATGCTGTCGCAGACGAACGCTGCGAAGGCGTAATGCTTCGCCTGCCTGCCGCAGAATTGGCACTTCTCCTCTTCGATCTCCATCGTTGCATATTACGGCGAGGAATGATAATAGATTTCGCCTTCGTCATTCGCAATGAAAAGGCATTAAGACCGCTGAGAGAATTGTCTTGAGGGAAAGTTGATCAAGGGAATGAAATGAACTGCCCTAAATGCGGAAAGGATAATCGGGAGGGGGCGAACTACTGCCAGGCGTGCGGTCAGCCCCTGCAGCCATGCCAAGGTCCAGGCTATTCCGGCCCCGGTTACTACTACCCCCTTACCAAGGCTATCCATACAATTACCCCACTCAATTCGTCGAGCAAAAGGAGGTGGTGGTCGCCTTCCTCCTGGCATTGATACTACCAGGCGCGGGTCATATGTACGCTGGGGAGGTGAAGAAGGGCATCCTGATAATGGCATCCTTCTTCATCATCGGCATTCTGGCAGGCTTGGCATGGTTCGCGACATTCTGGACCTTGAATAGCGGCGGGAACCCGCTCGCAGGCGCGCCGGTCATCATCATCGCAGTCATCGTTTCTCTGGTGATTTGGATCTACCAGGTCTACGACGCCTATCTGGCGGCACAGCGGTACAACGACAGTCACGGAGTGAAGCGCTACACTTGACCGAACCTTCAAACAAAACCCACATAAGCATAGGGGCTAATCAGCAGGCTTGTGAGAAAATCCCCCCACACCCCCAATCTCCTTGATTCGCTCCAGACGGAGCTGGCCACCATGGAGCTCTGGCGCTGCCACCAATGCGGGCAGTGCACCGGGGTATGCCCATCGGGCAAACATGGCGGGATCATGACCAGGGAGGTCATGGAGCGGGCGGCGGAGGAAGCCTTTGACCTCCAGAGCGAGAAGAGCATCTGGCTTTGCGTCATGTGCAACTCGTGCAGCGAGCGCTGCCAATTGGGCGTAGACCCGGCGTTCGTCATCACCCTGCTCCGTCAGGCAGCAGCGCAGCTAGGGAACCGGCCTCAGCATTTCGCCGACGAGGCAAGACTCTTCCAGGCATCCGGACTGTCGTTCCCGAGCACCGGCATGACCAGGAAGCTCCGCAAGGAACTGGGGCTGCCGGAACTATGCGTAAGCGACAAGGCCGTCTGCGACGTCCAGTCCATCGTCAAAAGGACCAGCATGGGGAGGGTGAAGGTTGAGTGATCCATACCTATTGTATTCCGGCTGCCTAATCCCCACGCGACTGCCATTCCTCGAACGCTCCTCGCGATTCGTCCTCGATCGGATCGGTGTCGAGTACGAGCCGTTCCCGGATGCGACATGCTGCGTCGAGCCGATCGGGCTCCGATCCCTCGGCTATGATACCTGGCTGGCGGTCGCTGGCCGTCTGCTGAGCATCGCCGAGAAGCGGGGGTCCAAAATCCTGACGCTGTGCAACGGCTGCTACATCTCGCTCAAGGAGGCGGAACACGCCCTATCGGATCCGGGGATAAGGGAGAAGGTCAATCTGATCCTGGAGCCGACCGGTCACCGGTACGAGGGGCACACCAAGGTGGAACATTTCGTGCAGCTCGTCCATCGCCTCGGAGATAGGAAATGGTCCGAGCTCCTCATCGAGCTGCAGTCGAGATTCCTCTTCGCGGTCCATCCCGGATGCCACCTGATCCGCCCCAGCCATATTGCGAAGATCGACAGCCCCTACTCCACCCACGTCATCGAGGACCTGGCGAAATGGAGCGGCGCCAAGGTGGTCCACAGCGACGAATGGCCCCGGTGCTGCGGCGGAGGGCTCTCCGGAATCGACGAAAGGATCTCGAACGCCATCCTGAACGACAGCGTCGCAAAATTCAAGGAGGCGGGGGCGAACGCTATATTGACGCCTTGCCCGTTCTGCTTCGTCCAGTTCGACCTGAAGCAGAAGGACGGCTTGCCAGTTCTGTACCTATCCGAGCTTCTAGCATTGTCCTTGGGCGCCAACTATGATGAGATCGGCCTGAAGTACCACCGCATCAAGCTGTGACGGCCTAAGCGGAACCGGATTTTACCGCCGTGACCTCGAGATTAAACTGCACGGCGCGCGCAGAATGCGTTATCCAGCCCAGTGAGATTATGTCCGCGTGCTTGGCGACTTTAGGGGCGGTCTCCGGGCTCAGGCCCCCCGAGACCTCGACCAAGGCGCGGTCGTTGAGCCTCTTGATGGCCAGATAGGCAATCTCGATCTGCTCCGGACGCATATTGTCCAGCATGATGATGTCCGCGCCCGCCTTGGCCGCTTCCACCGCCTGCTCCATCGATTCCACCTCGACCTCAATCTTCTTGGAGAAGGAGACGTTCTTCGCCTTCGAAATCGCCTGGGAGACGGAGCCGACAACCCTCAAATGGTTGTCCTTTATCAGAATGGCGTCGTCCAGACGGTAGCGGTGCGGATCGCCCCCTCCCTGCACGACGGCCTTCTTCTCATAATAGCGGAAGCCTGGTGTGGTCTTGCGGGTCGCGGCGACCTTGACCGTGGGATTGTTGCGGCGGCATTCCCTCACCACATTCGCGGTTACGGTGGCGATGCCGCTCATCCTCATGAGAAAATTGAGAGCCAGCCGTTCTCCGAGAAGGATCTTTTTCAAGGCGCCTTCCAGGACAAGGATGTCCTCGCCCTTGCTCACCTTCTCGCCGTCCCGCGTCATCGGGTAGGTGGTGACTCCGAGCTCGTTGAACACCTCGATGGCCTCGTCCAATCCGGCCAGGACGCAGTCCTCGCCTGCCTTGATGCGGGCGCTCCCCATCTCATCGCCGAGAAGGATGTCGCTGGTTATGTCGCCGAAGCCCACATCCTCATCGAGGTAATCATTTATCCGGCTCATCGGATTGAAATACGACTTTGCTCATATAAAGGTATGCTGAACTGGGTTGCTGGCAAAGCTCGAGTAGCGTCAGCGGCACGACCGATGCAAGAACGTTCTCCTCTCATCGCACCAATCTCTGCCTCAGCGAGGTTATTTCTTTCGCGATAGCTCTTCATCTTCGGAGAGGTTGGGATTGCGTTATTGGCTCAAGAAATGGCTGTTCGCCTTTTCCCTGTCAGTGGGATTGCTGATCCCGTTCTCATTATGGGCGATTAAAACGCTATGGTGGTCGGTCTATCAACAGCCCTGGGATTTGCCCATTGACGCTTACACGGTGCTGACCATTATGACATTCGTCTTGCTTCTGATGGCCCTGGTGAGCATCATCATTCAACCGGTTCCGAAGCAATCGCGAGGGAAGCTACAGTTCTGCGCGCTCCTATTCACGACCCTGGCATGCAATGTGGGCTGCTGGTGGATCGTCTGGATCATCGCGGGCCCTGGCTTCTCCTAGGCCCTCAGATCTCGATCGTTTCCCCGGTCTTGGGCATGAAGACCTGGAAGTCGTCCCGCAGGTCCTTGGCTAAAGCCTCTCGGTTCTCGGAGTGCATGATCACGATCTTCTCCGGATCGCAGCCTCGAATGAACGCTAACAGCTCATTATGGTCCGCATGCGCGCTCAGGTCGAATTGCTGGATCTCGCACTTCACCTTGATGCGCCGCATCTTCGGCGCCGGCCCGATCTCCTCTGGTGCCCTCCTTCCTCTCGGTCCGTAGTCCGGCACTTCGATGTAGCCGCCATCTGCCAGCTTCCGTCCGTTCGAGCCTTCCACTTGGAAGCCGGTCATCAGGACCGCGCTCCGCGGGTCGTCCTTGATGTGGTCGAGGTAGCTGAGCACCGGTCCTCCATCGAGCATTCCGCCAGTGGTGATTATGACCTGCCCCTGCCTGGCCCTGTCTCTCACTGCCGGAGTGCGCACCTCGGCGAACTTGTTGCGCGCCTGTTTGAGCTGCTTGTCCGACCTCAGGTACTCGGGGTGGTCCAGATAGATGCGGTTCACGGTCTTGCCCATGCCGTCCACCCACATGTCGTACTTCAGGTCCTTGAGGATTAGCATCGCCTCCTGCGTGCGCCCGACCGCGAAGCAGGGGATTATCGCCTTGCCGCCCCGCTCCACTACCTCCTTAACCTTCTGGATGAAGCGGTTCTCCTCCTTCTGTCGATCGGGATGCAGCCGGCCGGCGTACGTCCCCTCGATGATGAGATTGTCGCACTTCACTGGATGGGCGCCATAGACCAGGCGGGTGCTGTAGCTGTGCATGTCGCCGGTGAAAAGCGTGGTCTGGTCGCCGCGGAGCTCGAACATCGTGGCGCCGGGAACGTGCCCAGCGCTGTGCAGCTCGACCTCCAGGCCCCCGACGTCGATGACGTCGCCGAAGTCCATGGGAGCGAAGGACGACATCGCCTTGCGGATGTCCTCCGGCTCGAACGGCCTCGGATAGCCTTCCGAGTCAGCGACCTTGATCGTATCCTGCAATAGGATCTGGGCGACTGCTATCGTCATTGGCGTCGAGGTGACGCGGCAGTCGAAGCGGGCGCAGAGCCAGGGGATCATGCCGCTATGGTCGACGTGGCTGTGGGTGAGGAACGCGTGGTCCACGTGCGGCGCCTCGATCGGTGGCTCTGGCGGCTCCTTGGGCCTCAACTTCAATCCATACTCGAATAACAGGTTGGCGCCCTTGTTCTCCAGGACCATGCCCAGCTTGCCAACCATTTCCGCTCCACCGAGGAATCTGATCTTCATCTTCGCCTACTCCTTCTGCTTTTGTGAGCCGATTATCTGAATCACGACCTTGCGCTCCCGACCGCCGTTGTCGAGCTCCATCAGCACCAATTGCTGCCAGGTGCCCAGGTCGAGCGCGCCATCATTGAAAGGTACCGTCATGGAGGGGCCAAGGAAAGAAGCACGGATGTGCGAATGGCCATTGCCATCGCCGCCGGTGCCATTGTGCCCGTACCCCATCCCCTTGGGGAACAAGCGCTGCAGGGCGCCCTTCATGTCGCCTTGCAGCCCTGGTTCGTCCTCGATGGCGAAAATCGCCGCTGTGGAATGGGGCACGAAGACACAGGCTAGGCCTTCTTGCATCTTGGACCTGGCCAAGGCCGTCTTGACCTCGCCGGTCAGGTCGATGATGTCCCCCTCCTTGTCCGTCGACAGGGAGAGGACCTTCCTGAATGTCTCCATGTTCTTAAGTTGGCTAATTTCTCATTCATATAAGCCTCTTATGGTTGCTAAATCAGTTCAGGGACGGTTTAGGGATGCGACACAAGAACGGGAATGAGCTTTCTAATTGAGCGAAAAAACAGTCGATAGATTAATTAGTCATCGGAAAGTAACCCGATAATTGTGACAGCCTTTGTCTCGGGGAAGTTCCATTTTGGCAGGCCAGAATTCGATCCTGACAAGGTATGGCTCTCGTCAAGCTATAGAGTGGTGCTGATAAAGCAAGGCATAGAGAAGGCAGGCAGCATCAACAAGCTGGGAAGGGAGCTAGGCTACCGGTCCCGGGTGCATCCCGGATGGTCGATCAGGCAGATACTCCTCGGGTACCAGGCGTTTCCCTTGGACCGGCTCAAGAGGATGGCCGAGTTCCTCGGCCTCCCTATCGAGGACATACTGAGACACCAGACAAAGCCGAAGGCAGTGACCCTCGCGAGCACAAAGGACGCGCTCATGCGCAATGGTCTATACTGCTACTATCCCCGTTAGGCCAGCAGAGGAGCGATGACCAATGGGCATCGGTAGCGGTCGGCTCTAGTGGTTTCGGACGTCCGGATAGAGGCTGATCGTGATTGCATTGTCAATTTCATGTCGACCAGGAAACCTAGCCGTAGCGAGATATCGGACCACGACCGTGGTGATCGCCCGATTAGCGATCCTGCCTCTTATCTTGTCCTTTCGATCCATTGGGAGCGTTTCCTAGGTCGACCAAGTGACGATATTGCCAATTGCGTTCCTTGGCTACGTTGTCTCCTGCATTCTGTGGATCGGCAGCCCAGATAGCATTCGCTGCGTACCAGGCGGCGGCGATAGAGTGTATGGGTACATGAGCAATAGCCATTGTTTGACCTGTAGCTCGAGCCGCAAAACGAGCCGCACCATTCTCTTCCGCTTCACGGGCGGCGGTGTGGGCTGCAAGCGAGACACCTCGGCCATTTTGAATATCCCGGTTCGTGCCCATTCTCGGCATGCCTCGATAGCTTCTCGAGGTCGGTTGTCTTTCGGATTACTGCTTTCAAAGTGGAGGCAATACACGCTCAGCGCAGTCGGCAGCCCAGATTGCCAATATCCTATGGTATTCTTTTTAACAATTTCTGTGATTGATTTATTCGTGCTTGCATCTATGAATTTTATCTTTGCCATTCGATTTTCTCTGGATAAAAGAGGCATGTCCGCCTTATCTGCCTCGTCTCATCTCCGCAATCGCTTTCTTTGGGACTGCAAACTTGTCCAGGAACCCCTTCCGATGCCAAGTATGTTTCTTCATTCTTAATAATTGAGGGCGTAGCTTCAATCAGCTCTGGGTACAAGAAATCGCCTGTTCCTGACTGCTCAATCGGCTCATTAGCAGAAGATAGTATGCGTCCAGAGGCCAGACCAACAACAAACGAACACCGTGGATCAAGACAAAGTCTTTTATACCGACTTCTTGATATTGAATATTGTCGGACAACCGTCCGACCGAAGGGATTGGGAGTGCTATTCAGACATCGGTCCAAAGACGATGATGAGGTGACGACCTCTTTACTCAGGAGAGGCGTCTATCGCGTCTCCGACATCGAGGACGAGGAGATCAAGAAGTTCAAGGGAGCTGGAATGGTCTATTCGTTCTGGGGGGCGGTGAAGTACACCTTCGTTCTCACGCTGCTCCTCTGGTGGCTCCCCATCTTCGGACAGATGATAGCCGGCTATGTCGGCGGCAGACGGGCGGGATCGCCCATAAAAGCCATCGTCGCCGCGTTCGTTCCAGTCTTTGTGCTCTTCACGATAATGTACCTTTTCAGCAGTGGTATCCTACCATCCCAAGTGAACGGCTTCACCATCAATCCCGAGCAGTTGTTCGCGAGCTTTGGAGCGGGTGTCCCATACATCGAGCCCTATCTGCAGTTTGCCGGTCTATACGTCCAATCGTTCATGGGCGTGATCCAATCGATCAATTTGTTCAAAGTCGACAACTACATCGTCCTCGTGGCATTCGCCTACATCGGTGGGGTGCTGGCGCAGCAGACCAGGCGCGAACTGGAATACGTAGCGGAGCACGGCGGACACGAAACCAAGATAGTCGTGGGCAAGGACCAGAGCGATGACAAGGCTCCGTTGCGCCTTCGCGCCTTGAGATACTCGAAGGCGCAAGCAGAGGACAGCGACCGCAGCTTCAACGAGATGGAGGCTTTGGACGGAGATGCCGAGATTCTAGAAGACATCGAGCCGCAGCCAATCCACACCACGAAGAGGCGGAGCGCGACCCAGATGGCGGAAGAAGCGCCGCGCAACCGGCGCGCCATCGCGGAAAGGGTCAAGACCATGGAGCGTGACCAGAGGAACGTCGAGCGCAAAGTGAAGCAGAGGTCGACAGTCGCCTCGGGCCTGGTATCAAGGTCCGCCAAGGGTGCGAAGCAGAAACCGAGGGTCGCCGAGAAGGAGGCCAAGAGCTCGGACGGCCCGGAATACATCTGAGGCTCGACGCCGAAAACCTTGGATCTAGATTTGTGAGGACGATAGACACTACCGATTCCATCGCCTGCTGCGAAGAATATTTATACGGCCACCTTTTTCCACGCCTTCGGCGATTCACAATATGTTCTGTCCAACGTGCAAATCATTGATGTTCCCAAAAAACGGGGTCTTCAGGTGCGGGAAATGCGGGATGGAGAAGAACACCGCGGGAACCTCCCAGGGTTTCCTCACCGAACAGCGGCAGAGGGAGATGGTGGTAATCGAATCATCTCAACCTACCTTGCCGAAGACCAACGTGGAATGTCCGAAGTGTTTTCACAACGAAGCCTTTTGGGTCCTCAGGCAAACGCGTGCCGCCGATGAGCCGGAGACCAAGATCTACCGATGCGTGAAATGCTCGCACTCTTGGCGCGAGTACTAGGCCATATTGATTGTCCTAGCAATCCTTATTAAACCACAAGCGGTTATCGCTGGAGAGGGGGAACTGATGTTCCAAGCTAAGGTGAAGTCGGAGACGTTGAAAGGGATTGTGGATGTCGTCTCCACACTCGTCGATGAGGCTAAATTCAATGTGAATGCCAAGGGCGTTTCTCTAAAGGCGGTCGACCCGGCGCACGTCGCCATGGTGGACCTGAAGATAGATAAGAGCGCCTTCGAGGAGTTTGCCGCGGACGACACTGAATTGGGCATCGACCTTGACAAGATCAAGGAGGTCTTACGCCTATCTCGAGCGGGGGATATCATCACCCTGTCCCAGGACGAGGATAAGAACCGACTGGTGATCAATGTCGGGAACGTCACCCGCCGCATGAACCTTGTCGACACGACTGGCATGTCCGACCCGAAGGTGCCGAACATCAGCCTGCCGGCGAAGGTGGCGGTGAATTCCGAGGAACTGCAGAAAGGCATCAAAGCGGCGGAGAGCATCTCCGACCATATCGCCTTGATCGCAACGGCCGAGGGATTCGAGATGATATCCGAGGGCGACACCGATTCCGCTTCCCTGAAGCTGACCAAGGACATGATGGTCTCTCTCGATGTCAAGGAGAACGTGCGGTCGCTTTTCCCGCTGGACTACTTCTCTAACATGATCCGGGCGATTCCGTCCGGAACAGTGGTCAGCATGAGCATCGGGAATGATTATCCCGTCAAGTTGGAGTTCTCCATCGCGGATGGAAAGGGAACGGTCGACTACCTGCTGGCGCCAAGGATCGAATCGGACTGATCCTAAAACTTCAACTCCTGGATGATGCTGGATTCCTCTTTGGGGACCAGCACCACCACAGTGATCTTATCCTTTAGATTGGACTTCTGGATCTTGTCGCGCAGTAGCTCGTCTATCTGGTATATCCCAGCGGAATTGTTCATCTGGATCTCCACCCGGATCGGGCGCTCCTCGCCCTTCATCACCCTGACCTTGTCGATCGCTAGTGCAGAGACCGAATGGATGTTCACGCTGCCCGAGCGGAACGGGATCCTTGCTCTGCCCTTCTCCATGTCCAGGGCATCAGCGACCCTCACCACGCCCGCTTCGAGCGTTAGCGGAATAATATCGCTCCGGTGAGAAATCATCGCATGCAGGACCTCCACCAGCACAATCATGACCGATTGCTCTGGATAGATGTCCTTCAGCAGACGCTTGATAATCTCCGGTGCCAGCGAGATGGAGAATTCCTCATGGTTCTCGCGGTGCACCGCGTGCCCGATGTCATGCAGTGCAGAGGCCAATACGACCACGACCTCTGCATCGTCGTTCTTCATGCCGTAGCTCTTGACGATGTCCGGCACATCACCCTTCTCCATCAACAGGCGAAGCATCTTCAGGGCGGTCCTGGCAACGATCTTTATGTGGATCGGACCGTGATCATTGAAGCCGAGGCGCTCGATAGCCGTGATGTTGGATGCACGCCAGTAGGCCTTCAGTTCCACATCGTCATTGATCCGGTCCACCAGCTGCTCCAGGACACGATTGCCTTCCGTAGGCACATCGAACGTCTGCGCCATCGGACCAATCAAGGGCGGGTGAGGTAAATAAAGCTGCATGCTGCACCAGATAGTTCTCCCATTTTCTCTGGTCGCTGCAATCTTTTCCCTAGGGTTCCAAACATTGATCGCTCGCTTGCGTGAATCAATCACATCTATGCGCCTTCGACTCTTCGTAAGGTCACTCGCTCTTTCCCGCCCAAGACAACATCAGACTGCTCGTTCAACTAGGCATGATAAAACAATGACCGCAACGAGGACAGGAATAACGGACGCCATCCGAGGTCACGTTGACAGGCTCGGCGTTAGCGGAGCATTCAGGACAGGGGATTGTGGGGCGATCGCGAAGGTCTGACGAATTCACGCGATCACTCCGGGGAGATCTGATTCCAATCGCTCTGCTCTAGAAGCTTGATATGTTCGCCGATTCCCGTTCTTGTGTAAATTAGTGGATTCTTTGCCGAGAGACATTCGGCCTCTACGCGCGACCTTGGGGGTTCGGAAGACATTGAGCATGAAAATCACAATGCGTTACATAGGTGTAACTCATAACATTAAAATATAGGTTATGCAGGGGTAATCAATAACAAAATAAACTTGAGCCTCCCGATATTTGCATTATGGGTTACGAATGGAAATTTCAAAATGGAAGCCCAGCCTTCTCGGGGAGGCGCACATCGCTGATTTCCTATTGCTGATTCACCTGAAAGGAGAGGTAATGGCCACGGACATGCGAGAGGTCCTGAAGAATTACTATGGGATTGTCCAGGTGGCAAGAAAATTAGAAGCTGCTGGGCTCATCGAAATCGAGATTATAAAGAGTCCAAGAATAACCCACAAGTACCGTCTCACCGCAAAGGGAAAGAAAGTGGCAGAGAAGCTCAAGGAGATAATGGCTATCGTCGAGAAATAAGCTTAAACGCGACTGCGATCCTAATTCTGAGTCTCCAAATTGAAACGCATATCATCAACCCTGATGCTTCCGAGGGCAACTCCATTCCTTGTGCCCGACCAGACCGAGTTCTATCGAAATCCTGTCATTGTTTGATGACTTGATGCCCACGAGCAGATCACCGATGCACCTCAACAGAGGGCAATCCTTCCTGCATTCTCTCGGCAGTGAGCCATAAGCCTTCTCGAAGATCACCTCCAACATCTTCTCCATTCTTATGTCTTCCAAGCCATTCCCATCTTCCCGAGGCGACTTGCGTGCGTTCTTGATCATAGCGATTCGTAGCTCCTTCTTCGTTCTAGCATCATACACATCAATTGGGAGAAGAGACTGCGAAAGCACCTAGTGAGGAATCCGACTGCATGTATACACAGAAGCCAGCATGCCTTGCCAACACGCACACTCGACCCGATGACTAAGGAAATTTCGTCGACCCTGTAGACGCGTTCCAGCTTGGCTCGGGGTTACAAACGTTTTTAAACGCCACTCCGATTATTCTCCAGCCCCGAGAAGAAGAAGGTCTGTCTAATGGTCGCCTATCCTAGTGATGTGATCGCCGAGCTGGAGAGGAAAGCAAACCTCATCCGCACCCATGTCATCCGCATGACCCGGGCCGCCGGGTCCGGGCATCCGGGCGGATCCCTTTCATCCACCGACATCATCTCTGCCCTGTTCTTCAAAGTCATGAACCACCGTCCCTCTGACCCCAACTGGGAGGACCGGGACCGCTTCGTGCTCTCCAAGGGGCATGCGGCGCCGGCTTACTACGCGGCGTTGGCCGAGAGCGGCTATCTTCCCGATCGAGGAGCTGCTCACCCTGCGGAGACTGAACTCCCGACTGCAGGGGCATCCAAGCCAGACCAAGCTGCCGGGGGTAGAGATGTCCACCGGTTCCCTGGGACAGGGGCTGAGCGTCGCCAACGGCATGGCCCTGGCCGCCAAGCTGGACCGCAAGACCTACCGCATCTACTGCATCTGCGGCGACGGGGAGATGCAGAGCGGGCAGATCTGGGAAGCGGCCATGCTGGGAGCGCATTACAAGCTCGACAACGTAACCGCCTTCGTCGACCGGAACATGCTACAGATCGACGGGCCGACCGAGAAGATCATGTCCATCGAGCCGCTGGCGGACAAATGGAAGGCCTTCGGCTGGAACGTGATCGAGATTGACGGCCACGACATGAGGCAGATCCTCGACGCCTGCGATAGGGCGAAGGACACCCGGAGCAAGCCGACCATGGTCATCGCGCACACCGTCAAGGGAAAGGGCGTCTCGTTCATGGAGAACGCGCTCTCCTTCCATGGCAAGTCCCCCAACGAGGAAGAGACGAGGAAGGCGCTGAAGGAGCTGGGGGAAGACCAATGAATTGGAAGTATGCCAGCCAACGGAAGGAGTACGGGCGGGCGCTGATCGACCTGGGCAAGATGCGCAAGGACGTCGTCGTCCTGGACGCCGACCTTTCCGGCTCGACCCGGACCGCGGACTTCGCCAAGGAGTTCCCCGAGCATTTCTTCAACTGCGGCATCGCGGAACAGAACATGATGGGGACCGCGGCCGGATTCGCCGCCTCGGGGAAGGTGGTCTTCGCATCCAGCTTCGCCGTCTTCGCCACTGGCCGCTGCTGGGACCAGATCAGGCAATCGATCGCCTATCCCAAGCTCAATGTCAAGATTTGCGCCACCCACGCTGGCATCACCGTCGGCGGCGATGGCGCTTCGCACCAGACGGGGGAGGACGTGGCGCTGATGCGCACCCTCCCCAACATGACCGTTGTGGTGCCGGTGGATGCGCAGGAGACCTACAAGACCACCAAGACCTTCGCCGACTGGCCTGGGCCCTGCTATATGCGCATGGGCCGCCTAGACTTCCCGGTGATCACTGATTCGGACACGCCATTCAAGATCGGCAAGGGCACCCTGCTCCGCGAAGGCTGCGACATCACGCTCATGGGCTGCGGCATAATGGTCTCCCGCTGCCTGGAGGCGGCGGAGGCATTGGAGAAGCGGAAGGTCTCCGCCCAAGTCATCAACATGTCATCCATCAAGCCGCTGGACGAAGCCATGATCGAACAAGCGGCGAAGCAGACCGGCGGCATTGTCACCGCGGAGGAACATAACGTCGTCTCCGGCCTGGGATGCGCTGTATCCTGCTTCCTGGCCGAGAACATCCCCACTCCGTTGAGGCGGGTGGGATTGATGGACACGTTCGGGGAATCAGGGGAGGGTGAGGAACTGATGCGCAAGTATGGCCTCACGGCGGACAAGATCATCGAGGCGGCGGAAGAAGTGATGAAGAGGCGGTAAAGATGAAGATCTTCATTGACACGGCAAACTTGGAGCAGATCGAAGAGGTGGACAGCTGGGGAATCCTTGATGGCGTGACGACCAACCCGACGTTGGTGGCCAAGGAGAAAGGGGACTTCAAGGCACTGGTGCGCAAGATCTGCGAGACCGTCGGCGGCCCGGTGTCGGTAGAGGCCATGAGCACCAAGGCGGAGGACATCTACCGGGAAGGGAAGGAGCTGGCCAAGATCCACCCCAACATCGTGATCAAGGTCCCGATGACCGAGGAGGGGCTAAAGGCCACGCGGATGCTGGCAAAGGATGACATCAAGGTCAACATGACGCTGATCTTCAGTGCCAACCAGGCATTGCTCGCCGCCAAAGCCGGCGCGAGCTACGTTTCGCCGTTCATCGGCAGGCTGGACGACATCGGGCAGGACGGCATGGACCTCATCGCCGAGATCCTGGAAATCTTCAACAACTATGACCTGTGCACCGAGATCATCGTCGCCTCGGTCAGGCATCCGATCCATGTCACCCAGGCCGCAAGACTAGGGGCGGACATCGCCACCGTGCCGTACGACGTGCTGAAGAAGATGTTCAAGCATCCGCTCACCGACATCGGCATCGAGCGCTTCCAGAAGGATTGGGAGAAGGTCGCGAAGCACTGATTCGGATCGTCTGCCAAGTATGCGCGTCGGCCGCGCCGCCGGGGATTCGATTCAGGAGACTGCCAGCATGTCAGAGGACGACAGCATAGCGAAGAATGGGTTTTATAGCTGAGAGACGCGTACCAACTGGCATGATGAGCGCGCGGGAAGACCGCAGGCTCCTCAAGGTCTCCATCGCCTTCATCGCCGGCCTGGTGGCCATCGGGATCATCGTGGCCAACATCCGCTATCTCGACCTAGGCGAAGGCTCGCAAGGCGCCGGGCCGGAGATCGGAGAGATCACCATGGCGTTGATGTATGCGCTGGCGATCGCCGGCGTCGCCATCTTCGTGCTAATCCTGTTCCGCTATAGAACCCGCTCCCGAGCCCGGGGGAGCGCCACGCAATTGAGAGGCAACACTCTCCTAGCATTGGCGATCATATGCATGCTAATCCTCATCCTGGCAGCAATCCAGGGCCAATCCACGCTCATGAACCAGAATCAGGATCCGCCTATCCCTAGCCCCGGTACCGTGCCTGACAACAATGGCAACAACCCCGTGGCGAACGATGCCTCCGGCGGAATGGGAGGATTGTTCATCCTCTTCGCCGGTTTGGCCGTTGCCCTGATCGTCGTCGCATTCAGACGGGGGCGGTCAACGCCGTTGCGCCTCAGCAGGGCCCAGCTCGCCCTGGCGCAACAGAAAGCCGCGGATGCGATATGCCAGGCGACGATGGACCTCTTTGCCGGCGAGGAGCCACGCAGTGTCATCGTCCGGACTTATCAGCAGATGTCCCGCCTTCTCGGGAAAGGTGGGAGGAGCCTGAGGTCCTTGACGCCCAGGGAGGTGGCGGAAATGGCAAAGCAGGACTTCGGCTGGCCGGAGGCCCCGTTGACCGATCTCACATCGCTGTTCGAGGAGGCCTGGTACAGCGAACATGCGATGGGTGAGGCCGAGCGTGACCGGGCGCTGAGGGCGTTCGAGGCCATCGCATCGAAGGAGAAGGACAGGAGGGCCGAGCTTGGACGAACCGCTTCCTGACCAGGATCTCACTCTCTCGCTTCGGCAGAAAGTGCGCAGGCATTTCAACCAGGATGACCGGGAATCAGGGCCATTGAACTGGCTTATCACGATCGGGACATTGCTCACCCTCGCCTTGTTGCTCTTGATACTGATGCAATTCGCTAGCGTCGACCCGCTTCTCAAATTCGGCCTGCTATTGCTGGGCTTGGGGATAGCCGGCATCATCCTAGTCCGCCGATCATATTTCCGAGCAAGCCCTCAGCCGCCCTTATCACCAGCGGCGCGCGAGGTGCCCGAGGCCAAGAGCGGGCTGCAGTCGACCGTCGAGAACCTGGACCTGGCCTTCAAAGGGGACAAGTTCAGACAGATGCTGGCTCTGGAGGAGCTGAAGGAATTGCTCATCGAGCGCCTAGCACTGCGCAAGCGCCTCTCCCGTTCTGACGTCACCGCGATAGCCACCGACCCGATATGGCTGGAGGCGGAGGTCGGCCAGGCGGAGCTCAGGTGGCTGTTGGCGGTCAACCTGAGAGGGCTCTACGCCCCGGCGCTGTCCGGCTCCTCGAAGAGGACCAGCCCGATAGCTGACTTTCCAAACTACTACAGAAGGATACTCGAGCTTTTGGAGGAGATGTGATGCAACCTGACGAGCTTCAACGGACGTGCAATGCGATCATGGACGAGGTGGGGAAGGCGATCGTGGGAAAACGGCAGGTGCTGGAGAGGGTCATGCTGGCAATGCTGTGCAACGGCCATGTCCTGTTCGAGGACTTCCCCGGTCTGGCCAAGACCATGATGGCGAACTGCTTCTCCACGGCCGTGGGCTGCTCCTTCAAGCGCGTCCAGTTCACCCCCGACCTCCTGCCGGCGGACATCACTGGAAGCTACATCATGAACCGCCGCAGCGGCGAGTTCGAGATGCGCAAGGGCCCGATCTTCACCAACGTCCTTCTGGCGGACGAGATCAACCGGGCCCCGCCCAAATCGCAGGCGGCATTGTTGGAAGCGATGCAGGAGCGCCAGGTGACCCTCGAGGGCGAGACGCAAGCGCTCCCGAGCCCATTCATCGTACTGGCGACGCAGAACCCGATCGAGTACGAAGGCACCTATCCGCTCCCGGAGGCGCAAATCGACCGCTTCCTCATCCGCACAGCGGTGGGCTATCCGACCATGGACGAAGAGAAGGAGATACTGAGGCGGCGCAGGGAGCGGCGGCAGGAGAAGGTGGAACTGCAGGCGGTATGCTCCTCCCAGAAACTGGTGGAGATGCAGACGCACATCGAGTCCTTGCAGCTCAAGGACGAAATCGAGGATTACATCGTCAAGATCGTCGACATGACGCGCAAGCATTCGCAGGTACAAGTGGGGTCAAGTCCGCGCGGCTCGCTGGCACTGATGCGGCTGTCGACCGCTCGGTCCGCCCTCTTCGGGCGCGACTACGTGCTGCCTGACGATGTCAAGGCGGTTGCGATCCCGGCTTTGGCGCACCGACTGATACTAGCGGCGGATCCCTGGATCAGAGGGGTGAGGCCCGAGTCGGTCATAGAATCGATCCTGAAGACCATCCCCGTCCCTAAGGTCGATTGAATGCGCTCCCGCGCTTCGGCCGGCATCCTTGGCCTGGCGTTCGCGTTCCTCCTCATCGGCCTGCTGGTGCGCCGCTGGGAGATCATCAGCCTGGTGATACCCCTGGTGCTGTTCTTCTACTTCGGCGCCTGGCTCCATCGCAAGCCGATAATCGATTTGAGAGTCAGCAGGGTCCTGGAGGCAGAGAGCGCCTTCGCCGGCGACGAGATCACGGTGGTAGTGCACATTGACAACCTCGGCGAGCGAATCGATTTTGCCGAGCTGATCGACCCCCTCCCTCCAGGGGTGCGATTGACATCTGGTAGCAATATCCGCCCCATCAGCCTGGACGCGGGATCATCCTCCGTCATCGAATACAAGGTGAGGTTCCTGCGGATGGGGCGCTATGCATGGAACGGCATTCGACTCCGCTGGAACGATCCGGGATACATGAACTTCGTCGAAGTGCCATTGGCGAACCGGGCCGAGGTCCAGGTCTTGCCGAGAATGCAGGACCTGAAGAAGTGCGACCTTCGGCCGCATCGGGTGAGGATGCATCTCGGTAACATTCCGTCCACCATGCTCGGCCAGGGACTCGAGTTCTACGGCATCAGGGAATATGTCGACGGCGACGAGCTCAGGCACATCAACTGGCGGGCCTCGATGCGCACCGACCGGCTGCTGACGAACGAATACGAGACCGAGAGGAGCGGGGACGTGGTCATCATCGTGGACGGCCGCGGGACAGTTTCGGACCAATCATCCTCCAGCAAGCTGATGGACGCCTGTGTCGAGGTAGCCGCTTCCGTTTCCGCTCATCTGCTGAAACAGAGGAACCGGGTGGGAATGATCGTGCTGGGCGAGTTCATCGACGTCGTCAAGCTGGCCCCTGGGCATCGGCAGTCTTTGAGGATCAACAGCGCACTGCTGAACGCCAAGGTGGGCGAGAACCGGTCGCTCAAGGGGCTGAACATGATGCTGGAGCACTATTTCCCCCGGACCGCGCTGCTCGTCATGGTGAGCCCGTTAGAGGGCGCACGCATGCTGGATGCGATGGAGATGCTGCTGGTCAAGCAGCAGGAGATGCTCGTCATCTCCCCTTCGCCGCTTACGCTGCAGGCGGCCTCCATCCCCGGATCCCCCGAGGTCGACCTGGTGCTTCGGGTCAAGCGGGCGCAGCGGCATGACGTCCTGGCGCGCTTCGGACAGTACTGCAGGGTCATCGATTGGGAGATCGGGACGCCGCTGTCGCCGCATTTGCTGGAGGTGAGAGGATCGCGACCAAAGCTCAGAGTGTGAAGCGGACCCTGAGCTTCGCCATGCTGATATCCGTAATAGCGCAGCTGTCCGCCGGGGTCGTTCTGGCATTGCTCTCGGAAGGTCAATGGCAGCTCTCGGTTGTCGGCGCAACCCTCCTTGCCATCGCGGTCTCCTCAGTGGCGATGTTCAAGCGGCGGAGGACAGCGTTCTCCTTGAGCACCGGAGCCCTGCTCGTCTTTCAATGCTGCGCCTTCGTTCTGGTCACAAATCTGGGCTTCATCGGAGCATGGGGGGCGCTCGGGATCGGACTGGCCTGCCTTCTCGTCGGCAACCAGGCGCTCGTGTCCAGCGGATTGTACGTCGGGGCGAGCGAGGAAGGTCTGCTTTCCAAGGAGGTAGTCATTGCTACGAGGCGCTCTTTCTGGCGCATCCTGCTCTTCGTCGGATTGGTGATGGCCTGTTCGATGCTCGTGCTCTTCCTGATCCTTGCCATGGACCTCGGTTCTCTCACTCTCCCGTTCCTCCTCGTGGCTGGGTTGCTGCTGATGGTCAGCCTGTATTACTTGGCCACGCGCGGGACAACCACGGGCGATGGGGAGAAACCTAATATCTGACCGCGGATTCAATGGGACGATGGAATCCGAGCTGTTGGTCATCGGGGGAGGACCGGCAGGTTGCTGCTTCGCCGCGAGAGCAGCCAAAGGAGCCCTGGTCACCATCCTCGAAGAGCACCCAGAGATCGGCAGGCCGGTGCAATGCACAGGCCTTGTTGCACCGCGAGTTGTGGACATGGCCAAGGCCAAGGATTCAGTTCTCTGCGCCCTCCACGGGGCAAGGTTCCATTTTCCCGCCGGGACCATCATCGATTTTCGATCGACGGAGGTCAAGGCGATGGTGGTTGAGAGACGCGCCTTTGATCAGCGCTGCGCCGAGGCCGCCATCGATGCGGGCTCGAAGATACTCACGAGCAGCCGCCTGGCGAAGGCCACAATCGGGGAGGATGGCGTGGACGCCCGGTTCCTCAGAGAGGGGAGGTCGGAGAAATGCTTGGCCGACCTCATCGTCGGGGCGGATGGATACAAGTCCCGCGTCTCCGAGATCGCCGGCCTGCCGCCTGCAAAGGAGAGAATCAAGGGCCTCCAGGTCGACCTGGACATCAAAGACGAATCGGACATCCTGGACGTCTACGTTGGCAAGAAGGTCGCCCCTGGCTTCTTTGCTTGGCGCATACCTTGCGGCGACTTCGTCAGGGTAGGGGTATGCATTTCCCAAGGGAGCGATACGCCGAACTATTACCTTCAATCTCTACTGAGGCGCCTGGAACTCGATGATGCAAGGATCCTCGACCGCATCTCCGGCGTGATCCCCATCGGGTCGCCGCCAAGGACCTATGCCAACCGGACGCTGCTCGTCGGGGACGCGGCCGGCCAGGCGAAGCCACTGAGCGGAGGCGGGCTATATACTGGAATGACCGCCGCCGGCATCGCGGCCGAAGTCGCCCTGGCTGCCCTGAGGGAAGGGGATCCGTCCGCCGAAAGGCTCTCCGAGTACCAGCGCAGATGGAAGGAGGAGATCGGAAGGGAGCTGGACCGGGGCTATCTGATGCGCAGGGCCTACCTGCGGCTGAGCGACAAGAGGCTCGAGGCGCTGGGCAGGACCCTCGACCGACCGGAGGTAAAGGAGGTCCTTTCGACGGGGGACATCGATTTCCCCAGCCTGCTGGCGCCTCAGATGATCAAGGCTGCCCCTGCTCTCCTCCGCTTCGCTCCGCATGTGCTGCGCTCCATGTTCTCGCGCACGACGATAGGCAAGGCATGAGAGGTGGCAAATGAGGCTCGCCAAGGTGGGGAAGGAAAGGGCCGAGAGCGTCAGGCTGGAATTGGCCCGGCGCAACGCCGTGAGATTGGACTTCCGCATCGAAGAGGCGGGAAACCAGGTCCTCATCCCGGTGAACGATGGCATCTCAGACGAGGAGCTTCTGACGTGGGGCGCAGAAATAGTCCAGGGGGAATTGATACCGAGAGAGAGGCATCGTTCTCCGCTCGAAGAAGTGCTCCACGATGCTCCGATTCCCAGGGAACTCAGGGATCTCTTGCCGCACAAATGGGAGCTGCTCGGGGATGTGCTGCTGGTCCGACTTCCACGAGCACTTCTGCCCTACAAGAACGATGTCGCCGCGACGTATGCAAGGATCCTGCATGCCAGGACCGTCTGCCTGGAGACCGGCTCGATATCGGGCATTCATCGCACCCCGCAGGTGGAGGTGATTTTCGGGGAGGGGACGGAAACGGTGCACAAGGAGAACGGAATCCTCTACAAGCTCGATGTCGCCAGAGTGATGTTCTCCTCGGGCAACCTGGAGGAGAAGCGGAGGATGGCCTCCCTGGACTGCCGAGGCGAGACCGTAGTGGACATGTTCGCCGGCATCGGCTATTTCAGCCTGCCACTTGCTTTGCACGCCAAGGCGCAGCGTGTGGTCGCCTGCGAAATAAACCCGGTGGCCTTCGGCTACTTGATCGACAACATCGCCCTCAATCATCTGGAGAATGTGATCCAGCCGTTCCTCGGGGACAACCGCGACCTTCCGGGTGAGCACTGGTCCGATAGGGTGCTGATGGGCTACGTTGGCACCACCGAGCAATTCCTGCCCAAAGCATTTTCGCTGGTGAGAAGCGGTGGGGTGATCCATTACCATGAGACTTGCCCGATCGATGAGTTCCCCGAGAGGCCGTTGAGGCGGATCGCCGATTCGGCCGGCGAAGCGAAGATAGAGATTCTGCGCCAGGGTGAGGTAAAATCCTATGCACCAGCGATCTCGCACTACGTGATAGACTTCCGCGTTGTCTTCTGATCAGGTCTTGCGCTTCAACTCTTCGTTCGCGCCGCTTGCCGCCAGAAGGTTGTGCAGCGCCCCATCGTACTCATTTCCCTCGGCCGCGAGGAGCACCTGCACGAACTCCCCCAGGTATCGGCCGAAGTCAATCTCCTCCTTGGTATACTGCCAATTGTGCGAATCGGCCTCGCCGACGGCAGCGAGGAAACCGTATGCCACCGATTTGGACCTGGTCTCCCGCGGCCGGTTTCGGTCCAGTTGCCTGACCATCGCCGCCTTCCCCTCGGTCTTGAACGTTCTCGCCAGGTCGTCGGCCATGGTTCCGATTGGACCTCTCCTGGCATAATCGGGAAGGCGGGAGATGACGCTGCGTGACAGCTGCTGCCTGCGCGCCTCGAAGACCAGCTGCGGAGGCGTGAGGTTCCCTGGATTGGCCAGCACTGACTTCACTATGTCCGGGCCGGCGACCTGGGCCAGCAGCTCTTCCTTCAGCTGCGGCCATAGGTCCGCGATGATGCGACCGGCCTGACCGTTGACGGAGATGATCGGCATCGGCTTGCTGCGGACGACGCCGCTGAGGGCGATCAGCTCAGCCTCATTCCCTTTCAGCCTTGCCAGGAAGGCTTCCTTGTTATGGCCGAAGCACTCATCGCCGGAAATGTAGAGCTCGCCGCCTGACGCTTGCAGATGCGCCTCCCTTTCCTGGCTGTATCGCGATAGCAGCATGACGTCGCTGAGCTGCCCCTTCTCGTAGGCCTCCTTGAGCCCATGGCTCATGGAGAACTTCTCTCTCATCCTGCATGCCCCGCAATCTGCAACGCAGCGGGGAGAGTAGCGAACGTCGACATCGAAGTCGTCCCACGGCTCCCTTGCCGCGATGCGGGAGAGCAGGTGATGCAGGAGGTTGACCTCGTCGGCGCATTCCTGGCAGACGAAGATGTTGATCTTGGCCGACCGCCAATTGATCATCAGCCCGATGACCGCCTCGGGATGCCCGCAGCTGTTGTCCGCCTTGAGTTCATAGGGTGCAGTGGCCAGCATCTCCTTGCTGTAGCTCGCTGGCGCCTGCGCTCCATCGGACGAGCAGTACAGGTTCTCCGGCGCGGAGTAGAAATGGAGGTCGCCGTCCTTTGCCTCCTGGAAATAGGCAAGAAGTCGCAAATCTGGGTCGTCGAAATGCTGGACTCCGATGAGATACTCCGGGTCGACCTTCCCTCGAACTGCGAATGAGACATCGCCCCAGGGCATCTTCTTGCTGCTGAGGAACGGTATCTTGCCGCTGGCAGCCAATGAAATCGTGGCGGCATAGGCCCGGACCAGCTGGTCCCCCCTCGTGGCAAGGTCCTGCAACGCATCCGCGTCGTCCTTGTAATGCGCCACCTTCTCCATCTTCTTCAGCAGCTTGTCGTATCCGCAGCGGCGGCAGGCGTGCTCACATTTGGGGATCAGCAGCGATGGGTCCGCTGCCAACCGGCCCGCTTTCGCGAGCAGGTCCTTCTCCAGCGTCTTTGGGGTAGCTTTCACCCCGCGAAAACGTACGGCTCGGCCCATCAAGGAAGTGGAGGCGGCGGCGGGATTAGAAACTTTGCGTCGAATTCGCGGCCGCGCCGTTCCATCTAACTTCAATGGACCCAGGGCAATAAATTAGTTTTACTCGCATGAACATTCATAAACCGGAGGCAGTTGATGTCGGAAGAGGAATCCTACGCCAAAGGCTACATGAAAGGGTACGAGGAGGGTCTGAAGGAGGCGTGGGAAGAGCTGATCTCGATGACGAGCAAGGGCTACACCTCCCGCGAGATCCAGATACTGGCGAAGACCAGGAGGTCCCAGCTCCAGGACAAGGTCGATCTGCGCGCGAAGAGATTGAAGCGGGAGATGGACCTATCCGAGGATAAGATCATCGAGGTTCCCGCGGGCGCAGCCAAACCTCCACAGCAATCCGCCCCGGAGCAGAAGGAGCAGACCTCCGCTATCGAAGAGGAGAGCGTCCAACCGCTCAATGTCGTGGCCGGCGCGACGTACATCATAAAGGACAAGCGGCTGGACCAGCCCATGGCGGCAATGAAGTCCCAGCTTAAGAAGGGGGCTTCTGGCCTCTGCATCGTCCGGACTCCGCCGGACCATCTGCGCGAGAAGTATGGCCTCGATTGCCGGATGGTATGGCTGACCAAGATGGAAGGGGTGCGCAACGGCGGCGCTTCCGCCAACCTCGAATACGTTTCGCCCACCGATACTCCGGCGATCACTACCCTGATCAAATCCTTCATCTCTGAAAACAAAAAGGCGATCGTTTTGCTGGAGGGCTTGGAGTACCTGATCAATCAGAACGATTTCAAGACCGTGCTCAAATTCCTCTCCGGAACGAAGGACCAGGTCTTCCTGGCTAAGGGCATTTTACTGGTCCCGTTCGATCCCGTGGTCCTGGACCCAAAGGACCTGAAGGCGCTGGAAAGGGAATCGGACGAGGAATGAGTATCGATCGCATCTTGCCGAAATTCGATTTGAGGATGACCAAGCCCTCCCAAGAGGCGTCAGCTCCAATCAACGGTAATCATTTTAATCAACCGAGCTGCATAGAACTACGCGAATGGTCCGGAACATCGAGGTAGCGAAGATCCTCTATGAGGTGGCGGACCTGCTCGAACTGCAGGGAGTCGGATTCAAACCGAACGCCTATCGCAACGCAGCACGGAACATCGAATCCATGACCAAAGAGCTGGATGAGTACAGGAAGACCAGCAACCTGCGCGACATCCCCGGCGTGGGCGAGGCCATCGCAAAGAAGGTGGAGGAGATATTGGCCACTGGCCATCTTCGCTATTTGGACGAGCTAAAGCAGGCACTGCCCGCCGGGCTCCTTCAGTTAGTGGAGGTGCCGGAGCTGGGTCCGAAGACCGCCCTGCACTTGTACAAGGAACTGAAGGTCACCAATGTCCAGGAACTGAAAGAGGCGGCGGAGCAGCACCGGATACGCTCCTTGAAAGGATTCGGGGAGCGGTCGGAGGAGCGCATCCTGCACGGGATATCCTTGATGGAGAAGCGTAGCGGCCGGATGCTGCTCGGCTACGCCTATCCAGTGGCGGAGAAGGTCAGAAGGTACGTGGAGGAGCAGGCCCAGCTCAAACTCATCAGCCTGGGTGGCAGCCTGCGGCGGATGAAGGAGACGATAGGCGACATCGACCTGCTGGCAGGCAGCAACGATGTGAAGAAGGTGATGGACACCTTCACCTCCTACCCAGAGGTGGCGGAGGTGGTGGAGAGGGGGCCGACCAAGGCGATGGTACGGCTGAAGGACGGCACCCAGGTCGACCTGCGCGTGGTGGAGGAGGAGGCATACGGCGCTGCCCTGCAGTACTTCACTGGGTCGAAGGACCACAACATCAAGCTGCGTTCGCTGGCAATCGAGAAGGGCTGGAAGCTGAACGAGTACGGCCTCTTCAAGAAGGACCTGACCGAGGTGGTGGCGCGACGCACCGAGGAGGACATCTACAAAGCGCTCGGTCTGAAGATCATGCCCCCGGAGCTGAGGGAAGATAACGGAGAAATCGAAGCCTCCCGGAAAGGCACCTTGCCCGAGCTCATCGAGCTCAAGGACATCAAGGGGGATTTCCACATCCATACCATGGCCAGCGACGGCAAGACTAGCATGGAGGAGATGGCCTGGGCGTGCAAGAAACGGGGATACGAGTACTTGGGGATCACCGATCACTCATACGGCCTGAGGGTGACCGACGGACTTTCGGTGGAAAGGCTGAGGGGCAACATCGACGTCGCTCACAATGTGTCCAAGAGAGTCGATGGGCTCAAAATCCTCATCGGCGCGGAGGTGGAGATAAGGGAGAACGGCAGCCTCGATTACCCTGACGATGTCCTTCGTGAGCTGGATTTCGTCATCGGAGCGGTCCATTCCAAGTTCAGCATGGAAAAGGATGCGATGACCAAGCGGGTAATCGCCGCGATATCCAACGATTACCTGACGATACTGGCGCACCCGACGGGGAGGAAGCTGGAGCAGAGGGAGCCCTATCAGATCGATTTGGAGAAGGTGATGCAGGCGGCGAAGTCGGCCGGCGTCTGCCTGGAGCTCAACGCCTTCCCGGAACGGATGGACCTCAACGATGTGAACTGCCGGATGGCCAAGGAGATCGGCGTGAAGCTTGCCATCGGCACGGATTCGCACAGCATCCCGCAGCTCGACTACATGTTCTTCGGCGTGGCCACGGCCAGAAGAGGCTGGCTGGAGAAGGGGGAGGTGCTGAACACGCTTCCCCTGAAGGAGCTGGTGAGCTATCTGAGCAGTTGAGACCAACCGCTCATTTCAGCGCAAGCCGAAGCGATGAGTAACCCCACCAACATTTATTTTCCAGTGGTTGGATATGAGAGGTCGAGTAACATGAGAGTCAAGGATGCAGCAGGAGCGATCAAGCGCATGGAGGTCCGCGGTGCGGCCGAGATCGCCCGAAGCGCCGCCGAGGCGATGAAGGAGGAGGCGGAAGGTTTCCCAGGCCAAGACCTGGAGGAGCTCCGCCACTCGCTCTCTCTGGCAAAAGAGGAACTGCTGGCATCAAGGCCGACGGCAATCTCGCTCTGGAACGGCGTCCAAGCGGTGCTGAAGGATTCCGCTTCGGCCATGGACGTGGAGGAGCTGCGCCGATTGGTCATCAGAAACGCTGACGATTTCATCAAGCGCTCCAAGGAGGCGGTGGAGATCATCGGGCGCGTTGGTTCGAGGCGGCTGCGCGACGGCGACAGAGTGCTGACGCACTGCAACAGCAAATCCGCGCTCGGCGTGATCATCCAGGCGCACAAGGAAGGAAAGAAGCTGGATGTCTTTGCCACCGAATCGCGGCCGTGGCGCCAGGGACTGCAGACGGTGAAGGATCTCACCGCCGCCGGCCTCAAGCCGACACTGATCGTCGACTCGGCGGGAAGATGGCTGATGAAGGACCTGGATGCCGTAGTGGTCGGGGCGGACACCATCTGTTCCAATGGAGCGCTCATCAACAAGATCGGCACGTCGCAGATCGCGCTGGCCGCCCACGAGGCGCGGGTGCCCTTCCTGGTCTGCGCAGAAACGTTCAAGTTCTCCCCCAAGACCATGTACGGCGAGCTGGTGCAGATCGAAGAGCGAGATTCGAGCGAGGTCGCCAAGCCGGGGGAGGTTCCTCCGGGAACCAAGATATTGAACCCAGTGTTCGATGCCACCCCTCCCGAATACATCGATGCCATTGTGACCGAGATAGGCGTCGTCCCACCCTCCGCAGCATACGAAATAATCGTCCGGCAACTGGGCCATGAGTTCATTTTCGAGGCCACTTCGAAATGGTGAGTGAATTGGAATACTCTGAGCAGTACTTGCATCTGGGAGAGAAGATCGACCTGGACGCGCACGTGGTCTGCGTCTACCGGGTCAAGACCGATCTGCCGATGAAGACCGCAGCGGCGGCGATCGCCACGGAGCAATCCACCGGCACCTGGACCGGCCTGAGCACCCTGGAAGAGGGGATCTTCAAAGCATATAGCGGAAAAGTAATCGACATCCGCGACGATGTCTGCCATATCGCCTATCCCATCGCCGATTTCAGCCTCGATATCGGAGGCGTCCCCCAGATCCTCAGCGTGATCTCCGGCAATCTCTTCGGCCTCGACGCGCTGAAGGCCGTAAGACTGGAGGATTGCGTCTTCCCCCGTTCCATCGTCAAAGAGTTCAAGGGCCCGAAGTTCGGCATCGACGGGATGCGCTCCTTGCTGAATCGGCCGGAGAAGCCTTTGGTCGGAACCATAGTGAAGCCGAAGATCGGCTTGACCCCGCAGGGATATGGGGATTACATTTACGAGTCGGGCATGGGAGGCCTGACGAACGGCAAGGACGACGAGACCCTGGTGAACCAAAGCTTCTGCCCCCTCGAGGAGAGGGTGGTCGCTATCGCCGAGGCAATCGACCAGGTCCAATCCGAGACCGGGCACCGGATCATACATGCCATCAATGTCTCGACCAGAGGGGATAAGATCCTGGAGGTGGCGGAGAGGGCGCAGGAGCTCGGCGCCTCGGAGATAATGGTGGACGTGCTCACTGCAGGCTTCGCCGCCGTGCAAGTGATCGCCGAGGACCCGTCGATCAAGGTCCCGATCCATGTTCATCGCACCATGCACGCCGCGTTCACGCGCAGCAAGGAACACGGCATCGCCTGGAGCGTCCTGGCGAAGCTGACGCGCATGTGCGGCGGGGATGCCATCCACATCGGTACCTTCGGGGTCGGCAAGATGCAAGGGGTCTCGCTGGAGGACCAGAAGAGCCAGAGGGCCTGCGTCGAGCCGATGTACGGCCTGAAGCCCAGCCTCAGCGTCTGTTCGGGCGGGGTGCACCCCGGGCTGGTTGGCAGGCTGGTGGAGATTGCAGGCAAGGACATCCAGATCCAGGCGGGAGGCGGCGTCGCCGGCCATCCGATGGGGGTCAGGGGAGGGGCGAAGGCCATGGCCCAGGCGGTGGACGCGGCCTCCTCCGGCATACCCGCCAAGGATTACGCCAAGGATCATCCAGAGTTGAGACTAGCACTCGAGAAATGGGGTTGAACGATGAAGCTCAAGGCAAAATACATCGATATGGACACTGGAGAGATAGCCGCACTGCTCCGCACCGAAGACTGCATGGAGATCGGTGTGCACGAAGGCGACCGGGTGAAGGTAAGACATGAAGGCAACACCGTCACGGCAATCGTCCAGACCACCGAGTCCGTCCTCCAGGAAGGAGAAATCGGGCTCTTGGGCAAGGCCTTCTCCTTCATCGGGCCGGAGACGGGAGAACTCCTAGACGTCATGCCCACGGGCAAACCGGAGTCGGTCGACTACATCCGGAAGAAGATGGACGGTTTGGAGCTAACCACCGAGGAGATAAGAACGCTGGTGACGGACATCAGCGCCCGCACGCTGTCGAGCGTCGAACTGGCCGCCTACGTGACTAGTCTTCACATCAATGGCATGAACATCAGGGAAACAGCGGACCTCACACTGGCCATGGTCGAGACCGGGGAGACCATCGATTTCGACCGCTCGCCGGTATTCGATTTCCATTCCGTGGGTGGAGTCCCAGGCAACAAGGTGACGCTGATCGTTGTCCCCATAGTCGCAGCGGCGGGGCTCTTGATACCGAAGACCTCTTCGCGGGCCATCAGCTCCGCGGCCGGGACCGCGGACATCGTCGAAGTCTTCGCCAACGTCGATTTCGATGCTAAGGAGCTCAAGAACATCGCCGAGACCCACGGAGGCATCATGGCCTGGGGCGGGGGGCTGAACCTCGCACCGGCGGACGACGTGATCATCCGAGTGGAGCACCCTCTCGGCATTGATCCCCATCCCCAGCTATTGGCAAGCGTGATGTCCAAGAAGAAGGCGGTAGGAGCGGATTTCCTCTTGGTCGATATTCCGATGGGGCAGGAGACCAAGGTGCCTACCATGGAGATCGCCAAGGCATATGCGAAGGACTTCGTCGACCTGGGCGAGACCTTGGGCATCAAGGTGGAATGCGCCATAACCTATGGTGGCCAACCCGTGGGCCGGGCCATCGGGCCGGCTCTGGAGGCCCGCGAGGCGATGACCGTGCTGGAGGGGGCGAAATTCCCCAATTCCGTGGTGGAAAAGGCATTGAGGCTCTCAGGCATCATCCTAGAGATGGGCGGGATCCCGCACGGCTTCGAGCGCGCCAAGGAGATCCTCGAGTCCGGGGCAGCTCTGGCGAAATTCCGGGAGATCGTGGCGGCACAGGGCGGGAATCCCAACATCAAGTCATCGGACATCCAGCCGGGTAAGTTCGATACCAGTGTTCTGGCCAAGAAGTCCGGCTACATCGGCAACATCAAGAACAAGGATCTGGTGCGAATCGCCAGGGCAGCCGGGGCGCCTAAGGACAAAGGTGCGGGTGTGGTCATCTCCAATAAGGTGGGGGCGACAGTGGATGTGGGCGACACTCTATTCACCATCTATGCCGACAACGAGAACAAACTCAACGACGCGCTCGGCGTCGCCAGGAAGTTCGAGCCCATGAGCGTTTCCGGCATGGTGCTGGTCAGGACGCCAGGGTTCACTCATCTTCAGAGCTGAGCTTGCGCTGCGATTGCACCGCCTGGCGCAGAGTCATCTCTCCCTTGGCGACCGCACTCGCGAGATCAGAGGAGATGGTGACGCTGCCCTCGCTCTCGATGCGCGAGAGCCTCTGGATATCCCTAAGCTCGCCAGCCGTTGGCTCTACCTCAGGAGCCTCCTTCACCCTCTGCCCCTTGGACATGGCAATCCGCTTGGCGGCATCGACATCAGGGTCCAGGGTGCGCTGGGTCGTCCCGGTTTCATCCACCAATTCAATCTCGTCCACCAATCCCCAGATCGACCTTATGATGCGATTCCGGTTGGTCGGGTCGCCATGCCCGATGCGCGCCACCGCCTTCTGGTAATCGAGGCAGTGCAGGAAATGCTCCAGCACCTCCGCCACTTTCCCGGTGTAGCGTACCGTTTCGGCGACCAGAAGCTTCCCCTCGCCGAATATGGCGAGCCCGGTATTCTTCCCCGGGTCGATCCCGATGATGAGGGTGCGATACTCCGTCCCACCGACCAGCATGCACTTCGCCACATCGATGGCACGCTCTGGGTCCTTCTCCGTGACGACCTCTGAGAAATGAAGCTTCTTCCTTTCTGCCTCTGTGGTGATCACGACCCCCACGCCGGGCGGGACCTCGCCAGACAGGCTGATGGAGACGAAGGGCTCACCCTTCTCCTTCAGCCGGCGGACCAGCTCGTAGAAGAAATGGAAGTCCTCGGTGAAGATCCCGATGGTCCTCATTCGCCACTTTCAAGGCTGGATGCGGAGATAAGCCTTTCTAGGAACGCTGGGCTGACTGCACCCGGTCGATGCTCTCCGTCATCCTCGACCTGAGGATCAGATACCCGATGGCCGCGAAGACGGCGAAGGACGCCACCCCTCCCCACAGGATTGTGGGCTGGCCCACGAAGGCGTCCATCAGCAGACCTCCGGCCAGCGGACCCATGGACCAGCCGAATTGGGAGAACAGTCCGTAAACGCCCATGTAGCGGCCGCGCATGTTCTCCGGGGACATGTTAGCCACCAGATTGCTCGATGCCGGGGAGACGACGATCTCGCCCATGCTGATGACAACCATGCAGAATGCCAGGGTGAAGAAATCGTTGGTGAACGCCACCAGGAAGTAGCCTATGGCATAGAGGAAGGCGCCTATGGAGATGGCATTGGTCATGCGGAAGCGCGACACCCAGCGGGCGACCGGGAACTGGATGAGCACCACCATCAATCCGTTAATGGCATAGAGGTATCCGACCTCGTACACTTGGATGCCGACCACCTTTTCCGAGTAAACGGAATAGACCGATGACATCTGGGCGGTCACAAGAGAAAGTAACACCGATATCAGGCAGAACGCCGCGAATACCGTGTCCTTGCGCACCGCCAACAGGTCCCTGGCACTGAAGTGCTCGGTCTTGGCGCAGTACATGGAGTCCGAGATCAACAATATCACGATGAAGGCCACGCTGGCCATGCTGATGGCGGTGAGGAGGAATAGCGAGGAATACGATATTATCACCAGCAGTCCGCCGAGCAATGGTCCCAAGGTCCAGCCGACATTCTGGCCGATGCGCAGCAGACCATAGGCCTCCAGCCTCTTGTTCGGGGGGACTATGTCGGCGATCATGGCGCTGGAAGCAGGCTCGAAGAAAGACCCTAAGAATGTGCTGCAAACAATCAGCAAACCTATGATCGCGTAATCGCCCAGGTTCATCATGACCAAGGCGATCAAGGCGAAGACAACCGAGCGCGAGGCCATCGAGAAGATCATGACCTTCTTGCGACCGATCCGGTCGGAGAGCTCGCCTCCCAGTATCTGGCCGACCGCTCCCGCTCCCGAGGAGAAAAGGAAGATCAACCCGACCAAGGTCATTGGAACGCCGAGGTGCTGGTTGAGGTATATCGACAGGAAGGGCACTGCGACGGCGAAGCCGGTGGAGGCGATGATCCTACCGGTGAAGAGCACCCAGAGGCGCCTATCGAGCGAACGCAGATTTCCGATCCGGGGGATCATTATCACACCTTTTCCGCAGGGCAAGCTTCTGGCAGCGATATCGAAGCGGCATTAAAACCTTGTCCGCTGTCACATGCTGCCAGGGTGCAGAGGCGCATGCCATTTTGCCATGATATGAATCCAGCTGCTCTATCAAGCCTGCTCCCTTTCATGCGGAAAAGTGCCAAACATCGCTCGGACGCATTCGGCGATCAAACGCCCTTGAACTTGTCCAGGATTCCCTTCTTGGATCCCTCTAGCTCGGCGAACTTCTTTAGCAGCGTCTTCTGCTCTGCGCTAAGCTTCTTGGGCACCTTGATCTTGATGCGGACGAACTGATCCCCTCTGCCTCTGGCATCGAGGCGGGGCAGGCCGTTCCCCCTCATACGCAGCACCGAATCATCCTGCGTCCCCGATGGCACGTTGAGCATCGCCTTCCCGTCCAGGGTGGGAATCTCAACCTCGGCACCGAGCGCGGCATCGGGGAACGCCACTGGCCAATCCATCCAGAGATCCGCCCCGTCCCGCTTGAAGAGGTCGTGCTCCTTCACATGCACCACCACGAATAGGTCGCCAGGCGGCCCGCCATCGGGGCTGTCGTCCCCCGCTCCTTGGAACCTAAGCCTCATTCCAGTATCGATCCCCTTCGGGATGTCAATGCTGATCTTGGATGTCTTCAGCAATGAACCGCGGCCGCCGCATTTCGGGCAGCGCGCCTCCGCCAGCGACCCTGCGCCCCGGCAACGCGGACAGGCGCTCACGGTCACGTAGCGGCTGGATCCGCGTTGCTGCACGTTCTGCACCTGGCCCTTGCCTCCGCAGGCGGGGCAGGTGGCGATCTTGCCCTCCTTTGCGCCCGTTCCGGCGCAGATGTCGCACTTGACCGTCCGGGGGATGGCGATCTCTCTCTTGCCGCCCTTGGCCGCCTCGTCCAGCGTTATCTCGATGTCGAAACGGAGGGACTGACCAAGATGCGGTCCTCGGCTGCTCCTACCCCCCATCCCGAACAGCATGTCGAAGAGGTTGCCGCTGAAGCCGAAGCCGCCCGAATCGCCGAATATGTCCCTTATATCGCCAGCGTGCGTGAAGTCCTTCCAATCGAACCCGCCATTTGAGAACTGACCTTGCATCCCAGCGTGCCCGTACTGATCGTAGAGCTTACGCTTGTCGGCGTCGACCAGCACCTCGTACGCCTCGGATATCTCCTTGAAGCGCTCCTCGGCATGACCCTTTTCTTCCTTGGTCACATCGGGATGATACTTGCGAGCCAGCTCGCGGTAGGCCTTCTTAATCTCGTCGATGCTGGCGGTCCTTGGGATGCCCAAGACCTCATAGTAATCACGTTTATCGGCCATCGGCTAACGTCCGTTACTTCTTTTCGTCCTCGTCGACGATCTTATAATCCGCATCCCGATATTCGCCTTTACCGTTTTCCTGTTGACCCTGGGCTTCCTCCGGCCCGGCGCCCTGCGGTCCCTGCCCTCCAGGGCCCTGCGCGTGCTGCTCTCCGGCCTTCTTCGAGGCCTCGGAGTACAAGCGGGTGGAGATGGCGTACATATCCTTGGTCAGAGCCTCGATCTTCGCCTTGAGGTTCGCTAGGTCCTCGCCCTTCATCGCTTCCTTCAGCTCGGTGATGGCCTTCTGGACCTTCTCCCTCTCCTCGGCGGATATCTTATCGGTCTGCTCGACCAGAGTTTTCTCCGTGGTATAGATCAGAGTGTCCGCCTGGTTGATGGTCTCGATCTTCTCCCGACGTTTCTTGTCGTCCTCGGAGAAGCGCTCCGCCTCCTTGACCGATTTCTCGATCTCGTCCTTGCTCAGCTTCTTGGACGAGGTGATGGTAATCTTCTGCTCCTTGCCTGTTCCCAGGTCCTTGGCGCTCACGTTCACGATGCCGTTGGCATCGATGTCGAACGAGACCTCGATCTGCGGTATCCCTCTGGGCGCTGGCATTATGCCCGTGAGTTGGAACCTGCCCAAGGAGACGTTGTCTGCTGCCATGTCCCTCTCGCCCTGGACGATATGTATCTCCACCGCCGGCTGATTATCGGATGCCGTGGAGAATATCTGCGACTTCCTCGTCGGTATGGTGGTGTTGCGGTCGATGAGCTTGGTGGCAATCCCGCCCAGCGTCTCGATTCCCAGGGAAAGCGGTGTCACGTCGAGCAGCAGCACGTCCTTGACCTCTCCAGACAGCACCGCCCCTTGGATCGCGGCCCCCATGGCCACGCACTCCATCGGGTCCATGCCCCGCTGGATCTTCCTTGCCGACCATGTTCTCCACGAAGCGCTGCACGATGGGCATGCGCGTTGGCCCTCCGACCAGGATGACCGAGTCGATGTTCTCCGGAGTAAGCTTCGCGTCCCTCATGGCGTTCGTCAAGGGACCGCGGCACTTTTCCACCACCGGGTTGATGAGCTCTTCCAGCTTCGCCCGGCTGATCGTCATCGACAGATGCCTCGGGCCGTTCGCGTCCGCGGTGATGAATGGCAGGTTGATCTCCGTCGACAGGGTGGTCGACAGCTCGATCTTGGCCTTCTCCGACGCCTCGCGAACGCGATAGAGGGCCATCTTGTCCTTGGTGACGTCGATGCCCGTCTCCAGCTTGAACTGGCTGGCGACGAAGTTCATCAGGATCTCGTCCATGTCCGTGCCACCAAGCTGGGTGTCGCCGCTGGTGGAGATGACCTCGAAGACCCCGGCGCTGAACTCCATGATGGTGACATCGAGAGTCCCGCCGCCCAGGTCGAAGACCATGATCTTCTGTTCCTTCTCGCTCTTGTCCAGGCCGAACGCCAGCGCCGCCGCCGTCGGCTCGTTGATTATCCTCACTACCTCCAGACCGGCTATCGCGCCGGCATCCTTGGTCGCCTGCCTCTGGTTGTCGTTGAAATATGCCGGCACGGTGATGACCGCTTTCGATACCTGCTCCCCCAGATACGCCTCCGAGTCCCGCTTGATCTTCTGCAGGATGAACGCGGATATCTGCTGGGGGGTGTACTCCTTCCCCATAACCTTGACCTTGTAATCCGTCCCCATCTTCCGCTTGATGGCCGCGATGGTGCCCTCAGGATTGGAGACCGCCTGTCGTCTGGCCGGCTCACCGACCAGCAATTGCCCGTCCTTGGTGAATGCTACATACGACGGGAACGCTTTCCCTCCCAGGCTGGTTCCCTCTGCGGAGGGGATTATCGTCGGCCTGCCTCCCTCCATCACTGCGGCCGCTGAATTGCTTGTTCCCAAATCGATACCGATGATTCTAGCCATTTTCTTCACCTTTCTCCGATGTCTTGCCTACTTTGACCTTGGCATGTCTGATTACTCGAGGACCGAGGAGATAACCTTTCTGGAGGACCTCGCATATCTTACCTTCCTCCCCCTCCGTGGTGCACAGCGCCTCGTGCAGGGTCGGATCGAAGTCCCCCTCGCTCGGCATCTCCTTCAGCCCATATGATCTCAAGAGCGCTAGCAGATTGTTTTGGACCTGGCAGAGCCCCGTCTTCAGGTCGTCGACGTTCCCCGGCGAGCACAACGCCCGCTCCAGGTCGTCCACGAAGCCGAGGAGCTCAGAGATCAGCTTGTCATTGGCCTGCTTGATGTACTCCTCTCTGTCGCGCTGCACTCTCTTCTTGTAGTTATCGAAGTCTGCCTGGATGCGCTTGGTGGCGTCGAGATAATAGGCCATGTTCGAGGTTTGCTTCTCCAGGTCCTGCCTCAACGATTCAACTTCACCACGGAGCGACTCGACCTCGGACTGAAGTTGCCTGTTTGACATAGAATTCACCTCTTCTGGCTCGGTTCCTTCAGCCGGGCCTTCTCCAGCGCCGCCGACCATGACCGTCACCTTAAGATGCGATTGTTGCTCGACCTATAATTAAAAGCATTATGAAATGAAGAGGAGGGCGTTAGCCCTCCTTTGTGTTTTGCGTTTAATCCATGTCCATGCCTTCGTCGCTGCCCGGCATGCCGCTGCCACCTGGTGCTCCGCCCGGACCGCCCCTCGAAGCGATGACGTCATCGATCCTCAGGATCATGACCGCAGCGTCCGTTGCCGAGTTGATGGCCTGCTTGCCGACGCGCAATGGCTCGAGGACGTTGTTCTTCTTCATGTCCTCTACCTTTCCATTGAAGACGTTCACACCAGCGTAGACCTTCCCGCCCTTGTGCGCCTTGCGCATCTCGATTAGGATGTCGATCGGGTCCAGTCCGGCGTTCTCTGCCAGTGCGGTGGGAATGACTTCCAGTGCGGAAGCGAAGGCGTCGATGGCGATCTGCTCCCTGCCACCAACGGTGGACGAGTACTCGCGCAGCCTGAGCGCGAGCTCAACGGCGGTCGAACCTCCACCAGTGACCATCTTTCCGTCCTCGATCGCGACCGCGATGACACTTGTGGCATCGTCCAGTGACCGCTCGATCTCGTCGACCACGTGCTCGGTACCGCCACGGATCAGGATGCTGATGGCCTTGGCGTTCTTGCAGCCGGTGACGAAGGTCATTTCCTCGTCCTGGACCTTCTTCACCTCGACCATGTCAGCGTTCCCCAGATCGGCCGGCTCGAACTCGTCGAGCTTGGTGATGACGTTGGCGCCGGTCGCCTTGGCCAGCTTGTCCATGTCGGTCTTCTTGACGCGGCGTGCGGCGTAGATCTGCTCCTTGGAAAGGAAGTGCTGCACCAGGTCGTCAATGCCCTTCTGGCAGAACACGACGTTGGCACCGGACTTCTTGATCTTCTCGACCATGTCACGCAGCATGCGCTCTTCCTCATGGAGGAACGCCTGCATCTGGGATGGTTCGGTGATCTCGATCTTGGCGTCGATCTCGGTCTTCTTGATCTCGAGCGCGGCGTCGAGCAGCATGATCTTGGCCTTTGCCACTTTCTTCGGCATTGCCGGGTGCACAGGCTCCTTGTCGACGATGATCCCCTCGATCATCGCGGTGTCCTTCATAGAGCCGCCCTGCTTCTTGACGACCTGGATGTTGTCGGTGTCGACGAAGTACTTTCCATCAAGCTTCTCGGCGACCTTGATCACGGCGTCCACGGCCACATCGGCCATGTGCTCGCGGCTTCCGACCACGGACTTGGACATCATCGCCGTCATCGCTATTTCGCGCAGCAACTGGCGGTCCTTGATGTCGATATTCATGGCGACCTTCTCCAAGACCTCCAGGGCCTTGATGGAAGCCAAGCGGTATCCAGCGGTGATGATTGTGGGGTGAACGTTGGCGTCGATCAGGTCCACGGCCTTCTTCAGCAGCTCTCCGGTCAGTATGACCGCGGTGGTGGTGCCATCGCCAGTCTCCTCGTCCTGGGTCTTGGCCACCTCTACCAGCATCTTCGCTGCCGGGTGCTCGACGTCGATCTCCTTGAGGATGGTCACGCCGTCGTTTGTGATCACGACGTCACCCATGCTGTCGACGAGCATCTTGTCCATTCCCCTCGGACCGAGTGTGCTCCTGACGGCATCGGCGATCGCCCTGGCTGCCATGATGTTGTTGTACTGGGCGTCCTTGCCCTTGTCCCTCTTAGTACCTTCTTTGAGAATCAATATCGGTGTTTGACCCATTCCCATGTCATTACCTCCACATATCCATTAAACGGAGTTACCTAGCTCTCAGCTAGCGGCAAGAGATGTTTGTTCTTCTATATAACGGTTGGTGAAACGCGATTCGTGAATGCCATTGATTTGTAGAGATAATGGAGACCGTCCAGCGCATCTGTAAGACCTTGAAGTTCCTTGCGACTCAATTGGCCCTCAATCGTTGCCAAACGGGAATGGAAACGCGACCCGCGAATGCGAGAAGAAGCGAGAAGTCTTTATTCACGCCATCGATAACCAAGCGAAGGGAAAGTTGGTATCATGGGTGACATGGAGACGTGCCTGGGACTTCTGTTCAAGAACAAGGGGAAAGGAGTCTTGACTGAGAAGGAATTCGTTTTCACCGCTTCCATGGACCAGCGTTGGTTCTCGCCTAAGGAGGCCCAGGTGCTGCTAGAAATGGGGATCAAGCGAGGATTGCTTACTCGCACCGAGGGCTTCGTGAAGCCCACCTTCGTCTACAAGGACATCGAGGTCCCGCAATCGTTCAAACCGTGTAAAGACATCCTCAGGGACGTCGAGCCAGAGGTCAGCGTCTTCTCGCTAATCCTGGAGGATGTCTCCAAGAGCACCGGACAGAGCAAGAGGGACATTGTCTCCAGGATTAACAAGGCCCAAGACAGGCTGGGAGTGGACATCGAGATAGCCGCCCTAGCTGTCGCCAAGGACAGCGGCATCGACATAGCGAAATACGTGGATAATGTGAGAAGGGAAGTGCTTTCCCGCTGAGGGCATCACTTCTTCTTAATCAGGTCGCCCAGCGTGAACGAGGAGCCGGATCCTGATGTCTTTCCTTCTGGCTTGATCAGCGGCACCTTCTCGATCAGGACGATGTTCAGGGACTTCTCCAATTTCGACACTAGGTCGTCGGTCGGCTTCATCGTGCCGGACTCGATCTTCGAGAGGATGGTCACCCGCTCGTTGATCTTCGCCCCCAGCTGCTCCTGGGTCCAGCCTCTGGCATTGCGGCCGTCCCTGATCCTCTTGGAGTAGTCCTCGGCCAATTCGAAGGCCTCCTCCTCTTGGTAGATGTCGCGGCTGCGCATGCGCCGCTCCCTCTGCTGTAGGCGGGACTCGATAACCACCTTGGTCGGCGATTCGTTAGTCCCGCTCTTGACCTTATCACCGAAGCGCTGGCAATCCTTGCACAGCTTCAGTTGAGTGCCCTCGACCCACGTCGACCTGGTCTCGGGCACATCCTTCCCGCAGAGCTCGCAAACGCCCATGTTTCTCCAAACATCCATTCGATTAATAAATGCTTCCGCGAAGAGGACGATTCTCGTCAAGAATGTGGACGGAAGAGCGACAATCCCGCTTGGCGGTAATTTTGGGCAAGGCAAGAATTAGCGCTATCGATTTCGATTCCATTGAGGACTCAAGAAGATGGGATTATTCGAGTCGGTCGACAGTCGACTTAAAAAGAAAGCATTCCCATCCAGGAAATCGAAATTTCGATGACGTCCCCGATATTTCGGAATGAAAAAACAAAAATTGTCTTCGAAGCCTTCAAATAGCTAACGCCTTTATATTGAGAACGAGTCAGATAGACTCAGGTGACGTCCACGAAAGAGCCCCAGGTTGAGGAACTCGCAAACGAGATGCGCGAAAAGATCGAGGTCCTGGAGCGAAGGAACACAGAGCTGCTAGAGGAGATCAGGCGCGTGGAAGGGGAGAAGCGCTACGTGGAGAGCGAGCTTTTCCGCCTGCAGAAGGAGCTCAAGCGTCTGCGTTCCGAGATGGAGCGGCTCAAGTCCCCGCCGTTGATCATCGGCGCGATCAAGGACGTTCTGGCTGACGGCCGGGTCATTGTCAAATCATCCACTGGCCCAGATTTCATCGTTTCCACTTCAGAGTATGTGCCCTCAGAGGACCTGGAGGTCGGTGCACGGGTCGCCCTCAACAAGCAGACCCTTGCCGTGATGGGCGTGCTGCCCCCCTCGCTCGATCCAATAGTGATCGGAGCGGAGATCATCGACAAGCCGAACATCTCCTACAAAGAGATCGGTGGCCTGGACGACCAGATCCTCGAGGTCAGGGAGGCGGTGGAGGACCCGCTGCTGAGACCTGAGCTCTACAAGAAGGTGGGTATAGAGCCGCCCAAGGGCGTGCTGCTGGTCGGACCCCCAGGAACGGGGAAGACCCTGATCGCCAAGGCCGTAGCGCATCAGACCAATGCGACGTTCATCCGTTTCGTCGGATCGGAGCTGGTGCAGAAATACATAGGCGAGGGAGCGCGTCTGGTCAGAGAGCTCTTCGAATTGGCGAAAGAGAAGGCGCCGAGCATCGTATTCATCGATGAGCTGGATTCCATCGGAGCGAAGCGACTAGAGGTCGCGACCTCGGGGGATCGTGAAGTGCAGCGAACGCTCATGCAGCTCCTTGCGGAACTGGATGGCTTCAACCCCATCGGCGACGTCAAGATCATCGGGGCGACCAACAGGCCAGACATCCTGGACGAGGCGCTTCTAAGACCAGGGAGATTCGACAGGATCATCGAGATCCCCATCCCCAACTACGAGGGCAGGTCCGAGATATTCAAGATCCACATGGCGAAGATGAACATCGAGCCAGGCATCAACCCGATGGAGCTGGCCGTAAAAGCGGAGAACGCCACCGGGGCCGACATCAAGTCGATCTGCACCGAGGCGGGCATGTTCGCCATCCGCGACAACCGCGACATGGTAACCATGTGCGACTTCGAGCGCGCCGTCGCGAAGGTGCTTGACACCGAGACGCCCAAGTGCACCGAAGCCGGTGTAATGTTCGCTTGAACGGACCGATTCAACTCGTGTGTAAGCGATTTGTTCGAGAGACACCAATCATTTTCCTTTCTATCATTTAACATTTTCATTTGCGATTTGTTTGAACGCTCCTCTTGGAACGGTCATCTCGAACCTGGCGCCCTTCCCCTTTTTCCCGTTCTCCTTTATGGTGATCCCTGTGATTGCCAATATCTCTCGTGAAAGGAAGAGCCCGAGCCCTGAATTTCTACCGAATCCCTTCTCGAAGATCATATCTTTTTGGCCTGCCTCGATGCCTTTCCCGTTATCCTCGTAGATTATCAAAAGAGCATCCCGCAGATCGAGACAATTGATCCTTATCTCGCTCACGCCTCCACCGTGCTTGATGCTATTGGTGATGAGGTTGAGGAAGACCTTTCCCAACATCGGGTCTGCATAGACTCTTATCTTATTCAGACAATCTGCAAGCCGGAGGTTCTTAATATCCTTCGCCGCAGGGAGTTGGAGAATGACCTCGGAAAGATTCTGCCACGCTGGTTCTGATGTGCCCATCTGCTGATAATCACGGGTGAATTCGATCTGTCGTTGGATCTCAAGGACTGCGCGCTCCGCCTTCGCCAGAAGTTCCCTTTTCGCTTCTTCCGAAGTTGCATTCTTCTGCAATTCTAGGTATCCAAGCACGACGGTTATTTGATTCAAAATGTCGTGACGAGTGATGCTGGCAAGTATGTTCAGTTTATTATTGATGGCTGATAGTGATTTCTCTGCCTTTTTCCGATCGGTTATGTCTCGGATATTGCATTGGATTATCCTTGTGTTATTCACTTGATAGGTATTGCTGACGAACTCGACGTTGAGGAGTTTTCCGTTCTTGGTTCTCAAAGGAATGTCCTCGTATCTGATGAACCCCTCCTTTTTCAAAGCGGTGAAAGCCTTACGCGACAGCTCTTGGTCTTCTATGAAACCTAGCTCCCATAGTTGCTTGCCAATGATCTCGTCCAATGCATATTCGGTCAGACTAAGTATGAATGGGTTTGCATCGATGACCTTGCCAGTCGCTTCGTTTAATATGAGTATTCCATCCTGCGCGGCCTCGAACAGCCTTCGGTACTTAGACTCCGATGCCTTTAGGGTCTCCTCGATCTTCCTGCGTTCTGTGATGTCGCGAGCTGTCATTTGAATGGCATGCGGAGCCCCTTCGTGGTAGAGCAGTGACCCGCTGACTTCCATTTCTACTAGAGTTCCATCTTTCCTTCTTAACTGGAACTCGACCAACTGCTTTTGGGCACCAACCTTAACGATCTGATCGATGGAAGCGAGCATCTTTTGAAGCTGGTCTGGGTGGACCATTGTAAGGATGTTGGCGAAAAAAGCTCATCTCGACTGTATCCCATTAGATCGATTAATGGCTGATTAGCTTCCAAAGGAATGCCTTGGAGATCGATGACCAAGAGCAATTCGGACACGCATTAATACTGGAATCTAGGATAATCAAACTTTCTCAACCTTTTTGAAGAGCGTTATATGAATCATTCATTTGACTGGGAGCAATTTGACTTGAATGACAACGAAAGTTGCAGCTGAAGCAAACATCATTTCAATGAACGATGACGATTGCACGAAGCTCTTCTATGAACGGTTCCGCTTGAAGATGCCAATTCTTCTCTTCTTCTTTACCTGGTCCTTGCGTTCAATGGGAAGCTCGGACTCCTCGAACTCGTCTTCGATCACCAACGGACCGATGTAGTCGCACTTGTGGCAATGATATGTCCCAGTGATCCCGCCAATCTCGTAGTAGATCTCGGTCGATCCGCAATCTGGACAGAAGAGGATTTTTCCCACGCTGAGAAATCCCAATCGCCGTTTAATATACTTTGGTCGGCTCAGTCGCTCCTGAGGTCCTCTCCGCCCTCCATTGATTGCTGGATGGCATTGTAGACGTCCTCGATGCCCGAAGGAATCTCGGCCGAGACCGGCGTTATCTCCCGGTACATGCCGACGCTCTCCATCGCCTTGAGGAGCTCGACGCTCTGCACCGTGCTCGCGCTCATGTCCGCATCCGTCAATGCACCGTAAAGCGCATCCGGATCCTTGGACCAGTTCATTAGCGCTTCGAGCTCCGTTTCGCTCAGCAGATCGGACTTGGAGAGCACATTAAGGAAGGGAATGTCGAAGCGGAAGTGGGTGACGGCGGCAAGCATCAGGGTGGAGATGAACCCGTTCGGCGTCTTCGCCAGTGCGGGGTCGGAGAGGAAAACGAGGAAGGAGTCCTCCTTCCCCAGAGTGTCGACGATCATGCTGCTCGACTGGCGGAAGGCGAAGAGCTCCATCTGGCCTGGGGTGTCGATCAAGGCGTAAGGGGTCTTGAAGGTCTCCATGGTCTCTGCGAGCTCTTTCGCGTTCAACGCCATCATGTCCGCGCAAACGATCTGCGCTCCATTGGGGCCGAGGCCGTAGTCGCGCATCACCTCTCCCACCCGCACCCAATCGCGGATGTCCACGTCCGGCTCGTAGGGCATGAACTCGACCCCGGGATCGAGATTGACGGTGATGCAATCGAGGCCCTGGAGGGTCATCCACTCCTGAAAGGCGCTCACCAATGACGATTTGCCGCTTCCAGCGGTCCCGATGAAATAGATGTTGCGCATTTAATCAGCTCGAGCTGACGATTGGGAGGTCGGCTTCGATAATCAGCCTTTCGGTTCCTCACGACGATCTCATCGTTAGTCCGTATCGTCGTCGAGCTGCTCGCTCTTCGGGACCGAGGCGAGCGGCAGGACCTCGACCTTCTTGTAGATATCCCAGGGTTTGACCTGCGCGCCATCCTTGCGCAGCAGCACGTCCTCCACCGAGATGCCGAAGAGCCTCTCATTCTCCCTCAGGTATGGCAGTATCGTCTCCCAGTCCTTCTCGCCCAGCGGTACTATCCTGCCGCCGTTCAGCTGGTCCTCGCCCACCTTGCCCTTGGGGTCGCGCACGTAGATCGCGCCGCCCGAGGCCAGGGAGAACAGGTTGCCGCCTGGGTATGGCTCAGGAAGGTCGAACGCCTTGCCGTCCCCGTCGAACCCAAGTGCGTTGAGGATCACGAATCCGCCTCCGTTCAGCGGGTCCCCGGCCATGAACGATTCTGCGAGATAGTCCAGACAGGTGCCGTTGATGACCACGCGGGGCTTCCCCACGGCGTTGATGAGCGGCCGTCCGGCGGCATTGCCCAGGATGAAGACCTCTCCTCCCTTGGCACCGTACATGAACGTCTGCCCGACATCCCCGTGCACCACCAGCTTGCCTGAGTTCAATATCTGGCCCAGCTGGTCCTGCCCGTTGCTGTGGACAATGATCGATGCCCCGTCCAGGCCGGAGGCGAGGTAATCGCCCGTAGCTTCCATACGCCTCTACCTCGACGCCGCCAGACCTCGGTCCGAGGCCGCAGCCGAAGAAGCGCTGCCCATGCACGCCGACGACGAGGATGCGCTTCCAGCCCTGCTCGGCCGCACGGCAGATCAGGTGGGAGACGCCCTCCTCGCCCTCCATCGGGAATCCCTTGCTGTCGATGACCAGGGCCTTCTCGCCCGGTCTGGGCGCACGCATCTGGCTGCGCCATTTCTGGTCGACCAGGACGAACCCATTGCCCGATGAGGCATGGAGCAATCGGTTCACTCCGACGTTGAGCAGGGAGAGCAATCGGCTCCTCCGCAGCTTGCCGGTGGAGTAGCGCCGATCCATGGCCAACGTGAGCAGTGCCACCCTCTTCTCGACGTCCTCTGCGCTCGTGCCCCCCGATGACAGGGAGGAGATGGCGCTCATCGCTTCCTTCGCGCTCGATCGAGCGATGGCATCCTTCCAGATGTCGAATCCACCGTCCACGCTGCCCGCGAGCATGCGGGCCGCGAGCTCCGAGGCCGCGTTTTCCGGCAGGGCGCCAGACATGATGTCGTCCTCACGCCGGTCGTATCCGTCGCTGGGGATGGAAACGCGCGCACCGAACTTGTTGGTGCAGACCAGCTCCCTCCCCTTGCCCGGGACCTCAGCGCCCAAGGTGAAGATGAACGCGCCGCCGTCAGTATGGCTCCCGCCCCTGGCGTTCCAGTACATGTCCGCCTGCTGCGGCACCGACTTGAACTCTTTGGCCAGGCTGCGGAGCGACGAGTCGATCGCCTGCTTCTCCGAGGCGATCAGGCCGACCTGCACCTCGCCCTCGACCAGGGCGAAGACCTGAGGCCGCAGCATCGACGTGTCGGTGATGCCGATCAGCTGCAGTCTGTCGTTGTAATAGTCGTTGCGGCTGATGATGAAGAACCAGGGCCCGTCCGGCGAGCGCTGCAGGTGCGTCGACTGGATCGCCCGGTAGATCTTCTGCTTCTCCTCGGACAGCAGATGGAAGTCCCTCTCCGTCGTCGGCGCCAGCGCCTCCAGGATGTACTCCAGCGGATAGCCGTAGACGCGGTTGAGCAGGTCGAAGAACAGCACCGAGACCTCGGTGTCGGTCAGGAACAGCGGCGTGATGCCCTTCTGGCCCAGATACTCGGTGACCGAGTAGTAGTTCGCGAAGTCGCCGTTGTGCACCAGCGCCTCGTCCAGGCCCATGAACGGATGCGCTCCGCCGGGATGCCAGACCCGACCCTTGGTCGGATACCTCTGATGCCCGATCCACATGTTCGCCTTGAAGTCCTCCAGCTTGTAATAGCGGATGACGTCCTCGGCGTAGCCGACGATCTTCATGATCAGCATGTTCCGGCCCTGGGACATGACGAAGGCGGACATCGTCGTTGCCGGCGTAGTACTTCTGGTTGATCTTGAAGCTGGTCTGATAGACGAACTCGTCCTCCGCCTGCCTCCGGTCGATGTCGTTGAAGCTCGTTCTCCATCGATGAAGCGGTCCAGGACCTCCTTCTTGGCCCGGCAGAAGTAGCGGTACCACCGTTGGCGGCGTCACCTCCAATCTTGCCGAGCAAAGCGGGATCGTCGCTGATCGGCACCCGGTGCGTCGAATGCACATCGTATCGTCGATGGATGAACTCCTTCTCCAGCTCCTCCCTGCACCTCGTCCTTGAGGTAGGCGACCTGGACCAGGTAGTCGCTGCTCCAGCGTCTTCTTGTCCACGCCCAGCTGCTCCGGGCACCAGGCCGACGGCGGAGATGCCGCCGCCCTTTCCGTTGCCCCGGTTGTGCATCTGCTCCAGCGGCGCAGTATGTGAGCAGCCGTCGACCGGTTGCGAGGCGGCCAAGCCCGACCACCCCGCATCCGCCCTCGGCCTCCTGCGGGCAGGTATTTGAACGGGTCCTGCGTGAGCTTCCTTCTCGAATCTCAGTAGTCTTGTTGGCGTGGTCTCATGACAGCAGCCTCCCTGGGTGTTCCCTCGTAGCGGAGCAGGTCCATCCTGCCCCTGAGCTCGCCTGATGTCCTTCATGTCCAGCCGGTAGCAGCAGCTCCTTCCACTGCATCTGCCAGGAGCGGTACAGGTTGGTACAGCCTGCTTGGCCTGGATCGGTATCTCGTTCAGCATGCTCCAGCTCCTTGTCCGTGGTCGCGATGCCGCGCGGGCAGCCGCGCCCGCTCTCGCAGTTGGCGCAGCGGACGCATCCCATCGCCACCATCTCCGCGGTGCCGATGACGACGCCGTCCGCGCCCAGGCGATGGCCTTGGCGACGTCCATGGCGGTGCTCATGCCGCCGCTGGCGATCAGCGTCACGTCCTCCCGGATGCCTTCCTTCTCCAGGAAGCGGTGCACCTTCGGGATGGCGTACTCGATCGGCTGGCGATGTTCTTCTTGGCGATCTCCGGCGCCGCGCCGGTGCCGCCGTATCCTCCGTCCAGATGGACGATGTTGCGCGCCGGCGTAGTAGGTGCCGACCGCCACCATCTCCACGTCGTTGGGCGTGGACACCTTGACCGACAGCAGCGCCTTCGGGTTCACCGACGTAGATCCAGTCGAGGTGCTTCTTGTGGTCCTCGACCGAGTAGACGCTGTGGAACGGGAACGGGGAGAACAGGCTGGTGTACGGGACCGCCTCCCTCATCCTCGCCACCTCGGGCGTGTTCTTCTCGTACAGCAGGTGCCCGCCCAGACCGGGCTTCGCGCCCTGAGCGTACTTGAACTCGACGATCGGGGCGCGCTTGATCGTCTCCTCCCTGACGCCGAACAGCCGGTGGCGATCTGGGTGATGACGTGCTCCTTGTACGGGATCAGCAGTCCGGGATATCCGCCCTCGCCGGTGCAGGTGAAGGTGTTCCATTCCTTGGCGGCCATGGCCCTGGCCAGCATCGTCCTCTTGCTGATCGAGCCGAAGGACATTCCGCCGCCGTACACCGGGATGTCGATCTGGACCCTCGGCCCATACTTCCGGTGGTTGAGATCGATGGCGGTGGATATCTCCTCCGGATGGAACTTGCCCTTCATCGGAGGCAGCGCGAATCGACATGCGGTCGAACCCTCCGCCGGAGTTGCCGACGTTCGCGGCGAGTGGTCCAGCGGCAACGGCTCGCCGGTCTCGGCCTGCTTCCACGTGGCCAGTGATCATCTCCGGCGTCCAGCGCGGATCGCCCATGCTGGCGAATACCGGGTTCGGCGATGACCGACAACGAGCTGGTCGGGCAGTTCTTCACGCAGTAGATACGAATTCGAGGAGCAGGTCGGGCCGATGCACTTCGGCTCCGCCGGGGGCAGGATGCTCGACATGCCCCTCCACGCGCCGGTGCACGCCGTAAGGGCAGAGCGACGCGCACAGCCCGCAGTTGATGCAGGTGTCCGCCCTGGTGACCCGGTACCGGGCTCATCCGCTTCAGCAGCTGTCGACGGAACCTGCGCTGAAGTCCTCATCGCATCGAACTCGGTGACATTGCGCACCATCTCAAGCACCTCCCTGGATGTTGGCGAACGCATCCCTCTCCGCATCCTCGTAGAATATGGCCCGGCCGGTCTCGCCCCGCAGGCGGCGCGCCTCCCGGACGCCCATGGCGCCCATGACCTCCAGCAGCTGGTCCCTCCAGGCGCCGACCATGTTCACGACCCTCCAATTGGCCTAGTTGGTGGTGATGCCGTTCTGGTCCATCGGGCAAGACCTTGGGCAGGATGGGCAGGCATGGCAGCCCAGCGCCACCTTCAGCGCCTGCTCCAGCACGACCGCGTCGGCGCCGCAGATCAGGCTCTTGGGCACATGCTCCGCCGCGGCCAGGCCGCCGGCGGCGATGATGCTGACCCTCTCCCTGCAGGGATGCGGTGGCCAGTGCGTGGTTGATCGCCAGCAGCGAGTCCTTGGCCATCGCTGGTCCCTTGACTCCTGGCCCTGCTCGTCATAGAGCAGATGGATGATGTCCGCTTCGGACGATGCCAGTTCGATCGCGTCCTTCTCGATGCCGCTCCTGGCCTCGATCCTGGTGCCGACGAGCACGCCGGGGAAGCGCTGCTTCAGCGCCTTCAGGTCCGCCTTCCATTCGGACGAGTGCTCCAGCTTCGACCATCTTCGGATCGGGGAGATCGAATCTTGCGCGAGGTCTTGCCGGCGAGAACACCGGGACCATCGAGCCGTTCTTGCCGATTGGGCAGATCGCCCTCGGCTGGCGGATGAACAACGTCCCGAGCGCCTTCGCCGCCTGGATCAGCCCTTCGTCGCGCTCGACGGTGAGGTCCGCAGCCTGGTCAGGTCCAGATCATGGGGATGGGGCATCTCCACGAACGTGGGCATCTTCGTGAGTCAATTTCCCCGCTCCATCGAACTCCAGGTGGTCGACCCTCTTGCCCAGGTCGACGCTGGTGGAGATGTACTCCCGACCGTGGATGCCGTCCCTGGTGGGCCGGACGATCTCGGACATGTCCGTCCACATGGAATCGTAGCCGGGCCCGGACGAACATGCCCCGGTAGCCGGCGCCGAACACCGGGAGCTTGCCGGTCTACGCCTCGTTCCAGATGGTGACGACGCGCTGGGGCGTCCAGAGTCCCCCTCCCAGCGCTAGATACGACTTCGATAGCTCGACCGTCAGCGCCCGCTGCGGACAGTCCTCGACGCAGCGCAGGCAGTTCTTGCACAGGTGGCTCTTCGGCTCGGCCATGACCCTTGGGTCAATGGCAGACCGCTCATGCACGCCGTAGATGCAGGCATCCTCGCATCGGCCGCAGTTCATGCAGCGCATCGTCCCGGACGACCGAGATCTTGGAGAATGGCGCGCCCATCGGCGGCAGCTCCTTCTTGGGGACGTGGTAGCGCTCGTACATCTCACTTACCTCCTTCCACGTTCTTGCGGCTGCGCCGAGCACCAGGCCCCGCTCGACCAGGGCGTCGTAGGCAGGAGACTGCTCGGCCAGATCTATGAAGCTCTTGATCATCTCGTCGTCCTTGCCGTGCTTCCTCTCCAGCCGCTTCTCCATCTCGTCGTACACGGCGATCAGGTGGAGCTTCGACTGGCAGACCTGCTCGCAGGCCTTGCAGCGCATGCAGAGGAAGATGAGGTGCGCGTGCTCCTTGGAAATGTCGCCTCCGAGCACGAATTCCGGGCGGCGAGCAGCTTGCCCCGTGCGGTGACCCGCTCGTCCTTGGTCAACAAGTAAGCTGGACAGACGCCGACGCAGGCACCGCACATGGCGCATTCATCGGCTGTTTTCAGTAGCATGTCATCGCCGGCCCGGTCGAACGCCTTGGCGCCCGAAATCAATTTGATCGCTGGAGCGGAAACGGCGCCGGCGCGGTTCACCAGCCTGAGCGCGCTGCCCATGACCCCAGGCGTGAACATCGCTGCCGGCAGTCCGCCGAAGCGTCCCTTCAGGCGGGGGTACTTGCCCTGGTTCATTATGCCGGCGGGGTCGAGCTCGGCCTTAGCTTCGGCCAGATCGCCCTCGTCCGCCTGGTCGGAGAACATGTTGTTCCAGACGCCGAGCGAATAGGGCTTCGCCCCCGCTTCCATCAAGGCGCTGCTGATCAGAAGGCCGCGGAACGAGTCCATGGTGTAGCGCATCATCCTCGCTTGATCAGTGATATAATAGGTAAGTAGAAGGCCATCGCCACCGGGCAGGAAGTGCACCTCCATCAGCGGCGAGAGATCATGCTGGCGGCCGACAGTCTCCGCTTTGGCAACGACCTTCGGCAGATGCTCCTGCGGGACCATTACTTCCGATCCCATCAGGCCAGGCCCGAGCTTGCGGAACTTCATTGGAAAGAAGCGCTCGTTCCATATCAGACTGGCGAGGTACGTGTCCGCACGCTTCGCCCCCGAGGGCACGGCCGTGCACGAAGGGACGACCTCCTTGCTCTCGTAGCACCACATCACGCCGTGCTTGGCGGGGAAGTGCGAGCGTCCCAGCAGGCGGTTGATCGCCTGGAATTTGCCCGGGCTGTAATAGGTGAGATCGAGCGGAGGCGTCTTCCCTTGCGCCAAGAAGGATGCGTACCGGAGAGCTTTCTCCCGGTCGTCGAAGAACACCAGGCTGGGGAAGGGCGCCTTCGGCCTAGGCCGCGCTTGAAGCGTCACCGAAACGATGACCGCCAGCCGCCCTTCGCTGCCGAATAGTGATTTGAATCTCTTGTCTGAAGGATGGAGCACCCGGACCGCGCCATCCGAAGTGGCCACCTCCAATTCCGTGACCCAGCGGCTCAAATGGCCTCCGGACACACTGCCGATGCCGATCCCGCCGGTGGCGACCCAGCCCGCGACGGTGGAGAACCTGCTTGAAGGAGAGGATTGGACCATCAGCCCGTACTTTTCGAGGAACCAATCGAGGTCGGACCATCTCATCCCCGCCTGGACCTTGACCTGGCCCTTGGCGGAATCGAAATCGAGCACCCGGTCCATGGCGTTCATGTCCATCACCATGCCGCCTTTGACCAGCATCGAGCCGCCGAACGGCGAGGAGCCCGCCCCTCTTACGACGAGCGGAAGCTGCTTTGAAGCGGCGAAGCGAAGGACCTTGGCCACTGCCTCTGCCGAAAAGGGCTGAACCACGACCCCGGGCATGCTCTTGAAGAGCAAGTTGCGGAGCAGATCGGGCACGTCCGCTTGGTCCCGCGAGTACAAGGCGCGCCATCCCTCGGCGGATATCACTCTTAGATCGGGGATCTTAAGGCCTTCGATCGCCTGCGCAATCTCGCCTCTCTTACCTTCATTCATCGATGGGAAGAGGCCGTCGACGCGGAATTGCGTCTTCCAAGGATCTGCGGGCGCCAATGGAGTCGAAAGTGAATTGGTCTCGGACTGGACCCCGGGGGCCGCTGTCGTCGGATTAAGCGGGTCGGAGCTGGCGTTCACTGGAACACCTTCTCATCGAACCCTGGTATCGTTCTCCAGCAACCAGTACATAACGTGATTCCGCGCTCAGTCATTACGAAGCACCTTGCCTACCGCTGCCCCCGGGATCTCGTCCTCTCGTCGACGGAAAGGACGCAGCTCCCTTCGATGGCGTAGCCCTCAATGGGCAAGGTCAACGCCGATTCTAACCTTAAAAGTACTGTTGTTATAGTAGAGGCGTTGGAACGCTAGACAGGTGTCTAGAAATGGGCACATTGCGCCTGCAATCGACAATTTCCGACAAGAAGGGGGTGGATGGACAATTTCGATGGCGAGGCAGGTGGGTTCTAGAGGACTTCAATCCTTGGGGTATTCAATGCACTTGGACCCGCAAGCTTGTGCGCGGTTCTTGGAGAGCATCCCCGCTTCCATCCATGCCGCATCAAGGACCGCCGCCGGGACGAGGCAGTTGGGGCTCATCCTACAATTCATGAATGTTTCCCAGACCTTGCTCTGCTTCTTCTCAACGAGATCGATCGTCGTCAACGTTCCCAGCTTATCGAAAAACTCCCTGACGTTCTTGCAGTTCGTCTCGGCCCGAACCTTGAACTCCTTCTCAGGCGTCATCTCCGCCTCGATGTAATGCGTCTTGTCGCACACAGTCATATTGACCTTGACTTTCGAAGTCATTGCTTTCTCGATTGACTAGTCAACCTTATACTTTTATCATCAAGGCCTTTCGAGGTCCTATCGTAGCGAGCTTCAAACTTCGCCAATAGATTAATGGAAGAGGTCATGATTGAAGATGCATGAACATCGATCTCGAGAACATCCTTCCGCCGCCGAATCAAAAGTGGCATGAGCATGCTGAAAAGAGGTTCGCGAGTCCGTTCGTGGGGACGAAATTCGACCGGATCGATGTTGACGCCATGATGCTCTCGCATGCGGCACTTATCTCTGGGTATACCATCAATGACTTCTACACCAAGCCTGAGCTAGGCGCGATGTGCGTGGGCAACGCTTCGGAGATGTACGATCTCATTCCAATGACCCATTGGTACTTCTCACTCCCTTGGGTGGCGGAGATGGGGGCAGAGATACAATTCCAACCATTGCTTCCGCCGGTGGTGAAGGAACCTTCGATCAAGGACATCGAGATGGTCGACAAAATCGAAGTCCCAGATCTGAAGGAAATGGAGAAGGGCTTTACCGGTCAACTGATGACCCGCGCCCAGGACTACATTCAGAAACATACACCCAAGAAATTCGTACCCATGACATACACCTCTGACCTTACCGGCGGAGGGGCGCAACTGTGCGGCATCGAGAAGTTCATCGTGTGGTCACTGACTGAAAGGGATGCCACCCATAAGCTTATTTCAAAGTATATGGAAACGGCGGTCAACGGGGCGGAGCTTATGGCCAATAGATATGGAATGGCCATGATCTCGACCGGTTCCGTTCTCGCCAACAACGACATCTTCTCTGACAAGGACGTGAATGAGCTATCAGTGAATTACCTCCGTGATTTCGTCGACAAATCGTTGAGGAAGGGAGCAGGCCCCCAGATCCTATACCATCTATGTGGCAATCACGAGACCGACTACAAGTTGTTCAAGGAGAGGCTGATATTCACCCCTTTCACAATCTTCCACATAGGATACAAAGGGAGAGAGGTGTTCCCGTCCGACGTCCTAGCGAAGGAGTTTGGCGACGTGGCGACCATCATGGGGTCCGTCGATACCAAGATGATGATCCTCCCCAACCCCAAGAGGATCTACGAACAGGCAAAGCAGCAGCTCATAGGCGGAAGGGACAGCAAGAATGGATACATCCTAGGAACAGCATGCGAGCTTCCACCTGATGCGCTGCCGGCGAATGTCTTTGCTTTGGTTCAAGCTGCAAGGGACTATGGAACATATGGGACGTGGTGACAGAAATCATTGCAGATTGAATAAGAATTGGATGAGCCTTTAGGAGGCTTCTTGGTGACTGAATGGATAATCCGATGGCGGGCCCGGTGGGATTCGAACCCACGACCCATCGGTTAAGAGCCGATTGCTCCACCTAGCTGAGCTACGGGCCCGTGTTTCGGGCAAATAAGGTTGGTACTAATAAAGATATCGAACCCGCACGCCCTGCGAGGGAGAGAATTCCCACCATCTGGATGTCTGCCCGTCATGCGAGAGGCTCACGTCCTCGCGATCATTATCTCTACTGCCTTGCCGCGCTTTATCAAGGCCTTGGCAATTCCTGTCGGCAGGGTAGCGACGTCCTCCCGCCTCAGCTTGTAGTTGCCGAACGGCCCGGCGAACGACGGGATGTCCTCTAGGATGCGCAACACCAGGAGTTCCTTTACATCTTGCTTGGTCTCCGTCGCTGTGGTCGGTGGTGAAGACGGGGATAATGATGCAACAGATTGCGGCGCAATGCTCGCAACCGCCTCGATAGCCTGCTGCTTCGGTGGTACTGGGACGCATGGCTGCGCCTCCGCGGCTCTTGGAACGACGATCGTTGCCGGCTGGACGTTCTCTGCCGATGCCGCTCCTGCAACAACCTGGCCATTCCCCGAATCGGGGACTGTGAGCGGCTGGAATCCTGGCTCCTTCTGCGTCTTGGTCGGGTCAATCTCCCGCGCCCGGATCTCTTTCGTTAAAGTGAATACGTGCTCGAAGTACGCCTTCTCCTCGTCGACCATGCGCGTGGTCTCCACCTTCCCCCCGCTCGCCCCCCTGATCGCCATGCGCAGGATCTTCTCCATACGTATTTCGAAGACCTGCGTCACCTTCTCGGTGACGTTCGCAACCTGCACGTTCAGCGAACGGGTCTTGGTAGAATAGGGATCCTTCGCCGATTCCGCTTGCGCCTCCTCCTTCAGCCGGCTGACGAATGCCTTGACCTCTGGGAAGAAGTCCCTCCTCAGCTCGGCAAGGCTCTTCAGGTCCTTCTCCTTGCGCCAGATATCCATCACCTCCTGGTAGTCGAGAGGCTTCAGCGGGCTCGGCATCGAACTACACATTCGACTGAGGATATTTGATGCTATCCGATTCATCTAGAGCTAGCGTTTTGACCGCGAAGCTGGATGGCAAAGGCTTTAGTAAACCGTCCCGTCATTTCCAGGCGTGGATGCCTCGGTCGCGGTACATCGCAGCAAGGAGGGGACGGAGATCGACCTCCTGGTCTCGCCGAACTCCGGACGCTCGGAGATAGTCGGCGTGGACCAATGGAGGAAGAGGGTGACGGTCAAGCTGCGCTCGCCCCCGGAGAAGGGAGAGGCCAACGCCGAGCTGGAGAAGCTGCTGACCGAGAAGCTGGGCAGCGAAGCGAAGGTCGATTCGCGGGCATACCGCGCGGATGAAGACCGTGCTCGTCGCGATCGGCGTAGACGAGGTGCTCCGGAAACTGGATGGCCCAAAATGAGAGATCCGCGCGAGGTGCTGGAGGAGCTCACCTGGCTGCTGGAGGAGCTACGCGACCGTCCGGCCAACCAGGTCGTCCTGGTGGAAGGCCTGAAGGACCGGGCGGCCTTACCGTCCTCGGCGTGGGCGGAGAGGTCTGGCAGGTGCAGGGGCCGAACTCCATCTTCTCTGTCGCGGAAAAGCTGGCCAAGGAGCAGAAGGAGGCGGTCATCCTCACCGATTGGGACCGCAAGGGCGGGCAACTGGCTCAACTTCTACGTTCCTCGCTGAGCGCCAACGGCATCCGCTTCGACGATCACATCCGAATGAGGTTGGTCATCCTGGTGAAGAAGGACATCAAGGACATCGAATCGCTGCCGGCGTTCTATTCCCGCCTGGTGGGGCTCTCGCAGAATCCCCTCATCATCGAGAAGTTCGACAAGCTCAAGAAGATGGCCGACCGGGAGCGATGAATGGCACGCCATCGCATGATATCCAGGCGCACGCTGGCGGAAAGCCTTTAATCACGACCAGGTCCGTAACGAGACGGGGTCGTGATGAGCCAAGAGACGGAGATGTTGGCGTCCTTGGGCCTTTCGAGCCTGGACGAGCTTTTCGTCGACGTGCCTGAGGCAGTGCGGATCGAGGGCCTGCGCCTCCCGGCCGGCAGATCGGAGCTCGAGGTGGTGCGCGACCTCAAGGCGATATTGGCCAAGAACCTGACCGCCGACGATCATCCCTGCTTCCTCGGCGCCGGCATATCCCATCATTTCATTCCTGCGGCCGTGCGCACCATCGTCGGCCGCTCGGAGTTCCTCACCTCTTACACGCCGTACCAGCCGGAGATCAGCCAGGGCATGCTGCAGGCGCTCTTCGAATACCAGAGCTACATCGCTGAGCTCACTGGCCTCGACGCCGTCAATTCCTCCAACTACGATGCCTCGACCGCCCTGGGGGAGGCGGCGACCATGTGCTACCGCCTCAACGAGAAGAAGCGCTTCCTCGTCCCCGAGGCGCTGAGCTGGGAGAAGAAGAGCGTGCTGAGCAACTACGTCCTCGGGCTGGGGCTCGAGGTCGTCGCAGTACGGCTACGACCCGGTCAGCGGGGAGCTGGACCTGGAGGACATGCGGATCGAAGGTCGATCCAGGACACCTGCGGCATCTACGTCGAGGTGCCGAACTTCTTCGGGGTGATCGACGCGCCAAGCCTCTTTCCTGAAGCAGGAGTTCCCCGACGTCGCACTGGTCGTCGGCGTCGACCCGATCTCTCTCGGGCGTGCTGAAGGCGCCGGGCGACTACGGCGCGGACATCGTCATCGGCGAAGGGCAGTCGCTCGGCCTGGACATGAACTTCGGCGGACCGCTGCTCGGCATCTTCGCCTGCCGGCAGGAGCATGTGCGCAAGATGCCCGGCCGGGTGATCGGCATGACGCACGACTCCAAAGGGGAGAGGGCATTCTGCATGACGCTGCAGACGCGGGAGCAGCACATCAGGCGCGCCAAGGCGACCTCGAACATCTGCACCAACGAGGCGCTGATGGCCGTCGCCGCCAGCGTCTACCTCAGCCTCCTGGGGAAGGAAGGCCTGCAGAACCTGGCGAAGGTGAACATCGCCCGGGCAAGACGGCTCATGGATCTGATCGACGAACTGGAGGGCTTCGCCTCCCCCGCCTTCGAGGGAAGTCACTTCAACGAGTTCGTGGTGCGGACGCCGGCCCGGCCGGAGAAGCTGAACCGGCTGCTGCTCAAGCACGGCATAATCGGAGGGCTGCCGCTCGCGGCCCACGTTCCCCGGCTGGAGCATCACATGCTGGTGGCGACGACGGAGATGCATTCCGATGAGGACCAGGACGCACTGGTTCGGGCGCTGCGGGAGGTGGCCTGATGTACCAACAGGCCAAGCACGACCGCCGCCTGATCATGGAGCGCAACGGCCGCTCAGACTTCGACCTTCCCTTCCTGCGCTCGCTGACCGATGACGACGTTGCCGTCCCGGCCAACATGAAGCAGGGAGACGCTAGACCTGCCTTCGCTTCCCGAGCGGGAGGTGGTGAAGCATTACACGAACCTGAGCCAGATGAACTACGGCGTGGACAACGGCCTCTACCCGCTCGGTTCCTGCACCATGAAGTTCAACCCCAAGTACGCCGACTATCTGACCTCCTTGCCGAGCGTCAACTGCATCCACCCCTACCAGGCGGAAGAGACGGTGCAAGGGGCGCTGCAGATAATGTACGAGTTGGAGCAAGCGCTGTGCGAGATATCGGGCATGGATGCGGTGACGTTGCAACCCGCTGCCGGCGCGCATGGCGAGTTCACCGGCATGCTGCTGACCAAGGCGTTCCATGCCAGCCGGGGCGAGGACCGGGACGAAGTGGTCATACCGGATTCGGCGCACGGGACCAATCCCGCGAGCGCGGCCATGGCCGGCTATCGCGTCGTGGAGATCCCCTCCTCGAAGGACGGCATTGTCGACCTGGAGGCGCTGAAGGCGGCCATGTCCGAGCGGACGGCCGCGCTAATGATCACCAACCCGAACACCCTGGGCATATTCGAGGAGGAGATCCAGGAGATTGCGAGCACGGTGCATCGGGCGGGCGCGCTGCTCTACTACGACGGAGCGAACCTGAACGCGGTGATGGGACGAACGACCCCGGGCAAAATGGACTTCGACATCGTGCACTTCAACCTGCACAAGACCTTCGCCACCCCGCACGGCGGCGGAGGTCCGGGGGCGGGGCCGGTCGGCGTCAAGGAGCGCATCGCGCCATTCCTGCCGACGCCCAGGATAGTGGTCAGGGATTCCAAGTACACCTTGGACTACGATCGCCCGGAGAGCATCGGCAAGGTTCGCTCCTTCTACGGTAACTTCGCCGTGCTGGTCCGCGCTTATGCTTACATTCTCAGGATGGGAGGGGACGGATTGAAGAACGCCTCGGACCGGGCGGTGCTGAACTCGAATTATCTCAAGAAGCAGCTAATGGACGTCTACCCGCTGCCGTTCCGAGAATTGAGGAAGCACGAGTTCGTGGTGAGCGCGAAGCCGCTCAAGGAGCAGAGGGGGATCAGGGCGCTAGACATTGCCAAGCGCCTCCTGGACTACGGCTATCATGCCCCGACTATCTACTTCCCCAGCCTGGTCGAGGAAGCGCTCATGATCGAGCCGACGGAGACGGAGACCAAAGAGACGCTGGACGAGTTCGCAGCAGTGATGAAGCGCATCGCTGCAGAAGACCCGGAACTGGTCCGCTCGGCGCCGCACAACACCGCAGTGGGGAAGGTGGACGAGGTCTACGCCGCCAAGGAAGCGATCCTGAGCTACCGAGCGTACAAGAGGAGAGGGGCAGGGGCGAAGGTCTAGCGCCTTCTCCCCTGACGGAAGGGGTTAGCGCGAATACTGGCTCAGGGTATTATCTGCATGAACTTACCGACATTCTGCTTCAGCGCGGCGTCGTAGACGAGCTTCGCGGTTACGCAGTCTTGGATCGCCAGGCCGGTGGAGCAGAACACGGTGACCTGGTCCTTCGAGCCTCTCACCGATTTCAGGCCGGCGACAACTGGGCCGATCTCGGCGTAGACGTCGCTGCGCGAGAAGATGCCGGCATGCAAGGGCACGTTGATCTCCCCCGAATGGGAGGCCTGCTCCCAATCGTCGATGACGACCCGCGCTCGCCTCAGGATCATCGGGTCCAGCTCCTGCTTGCCCGGCGCGTCCGCCCCGATGCAGTTGATGTGCGTGCCCTTTCCGACCCATTGGTCCATTACGATCGGCTTTCTGGACGGAGTGGCGGTGACGACGATGTCCGAGCCGACTACGCATTCCTTGGGGGACGGGGTGGCCTCGATCGGCCCTAGCCTATCCCCGTACTTCTTGCCGAAGTCCCGCGCCAATTCCCAGGCGCGCTCGGGCAGGGTGTCGCAAACCCAGACAGCTTCGAAAGCCCCGTACTGGGTCATGAGCGCCACGATCTGAGTCTTGGCCTGGTTGCCCGCTCCGACGATGCCCAGGACCTTGGGCTTCTTGTTCGCCAGGTACTTGGAGGCGACCGCGCTCGCCGCCCCGGTGCGCAGGCCGGTGAGGATTGTCGCGTCCATGAATGCCAAGGGCGCCCCGGTGCTCGGGTCGACGAGGAGCAGCGTGCCCATAACCGTCCTCATGCCATGCTCTTTGAAGTTGTCAGCGTGCACGTTGACGATCTTGACCGCCGAGATGTTCAGATCCTCGACGTAGGAAGGCATGGTCCGGAGGTCGCCCTTTGGATAGTCCATGTAGACCTTGGGGGGCATCTGCACCTTTCCCAGTCCCTTATAGCGGAAGGCAATCTCCACCGCATCGATGACGTCCTTCATGTCCAGCAACTTCTCGACCTGCTTGCCAGTGAGGATGAGAGTCTTGACCACGGTCATTCTTGTACCACCGCTTCGGGGAATCCCGCTAATCGGTATATGCGGTTTTGGCCAGACAGGGATTCTCATGGCAGGACCTGACATACCACGAGCTCTCCCGAATGAAGCGAGGCTTTTTTGTCCCTTCGGGCCATAGCCGAGTCATGAGCGCCATGGCTCAAGCGGAGAAGGACTCGTTGGTGAGCGCCGAGAGCGAAGCCGAAGCGGGCGCGAAAAGAGGCCTGTTCGTGGTGCTCGAAGGCATAGATGGCAGCGGAAAGAGCTCCGCGGCCAGAAGCCTCTTCGATATTCTGAGCAGGGAAATGCCAGGGAGGGTCGTGCTCACCGCCGAGCCCACCGAGACCTGGCTGGGGGACTGCGTCCGACGCAGCCACAAGGAGAACGTGGCTGCGACTACGGAAGCGCTGCTGTTCGTCGCCGACCGGGCCGAGCATGGCCGGAGGATCGACCAATGGCTCAAGGAGGGGAAGATCGTCCTCTGCGACCGATATTACGCTTCCACCATCGCCTACCAAGGGGCGGCGCTGAAGGAGTCCATGGGGATGAAGAATGCCATCGAATGGCTCAAGGCGGTGAACGAGCCGATCATAGTCCCCCCGGACCTGACGCTGCTCTTCACCATCCGGGTGGAGATGGCGCTGGAGCGGCTCAAGCAGCGCTCGGGCATCAGCAAGTTCGAGAACCTGGAATACCTGAGGGAGGTGGACCTAGTCTACCGCTTCCTTTGCATGGACGACCCCACCTATTTCACCGTGGACGCATCGAGGCCGCTCGAGCAGGTCATCCAAATAGCACTGGCGGCCATCAGAGCGAAGCTTTAAGTCGATTTTAATGGATGAGGCGTTATGCATCCGTCGGAGAGCCTGAGGGGGAGCAGCAGCAAGGCACTCTCTGGCAAGCGGATCGTCCTGGGCATCACCGGCAGCATCGCTGCCGTCGAATGCTTCGAGCTGGCCCGAGAGCTGATCCGGCACGGCGCCAACGTCCAGGCGGTCATGAGCGAGGAGGCCATGAACCTGATCACGCCCTGGGCGATGGAGTTCGCCACCGGGAACGAGGTCATCGATGTCATCGATGGCCGGGTGCAGCACGTCTCGCTCTTCGGGAACGTGCCTGACCGAGCGGATCTTCTCCTCATCGCTCCTTGCACGGCTAACACCATCTCCAAGATCGCCTGCGGCATCGACGACACGCCGGTGACGACCATGGCCACCACGGCCCTGGGTTCGAAAGTGCCGATCATCATCGCCCCGGCGATGCACCTCACCATGTACACCAATCCCATCATCCAGCAGAACGTGGAGAAGCTGAAGCAGGTCGGGGTAGAATTCCTCGGCCCGAGAGTGGAAGGGAAGAAGGCAAGGATCGCCGACACCGCCGAGATAGTCACGGCCGTCCAGCGCCACCTGGGGAAAAACGATTTCCAGGGAAGGAGAGTGCTGGTGATCGGCGGCTCGTCGGAAGAGCGCATCGACGAGATGCGCGTGATCACCAACCGCGGGACGGGAGAGACCGCCGTCGAGCTGGCTCGCGCCGCCTACCTCAGGGGGGCGGAGGTGGAGCTGTGGATGGGGCGCTGCTCCGTGCCATTGCCGACTTTTCTGCCCACGAAGAGATTCACCACTGTCGAGAGCTTGTTGAAGATGGTAAGGGACATCGACCAGGAGGTGGTCCTGGTGCCCGCCGCACTGGCCGACTACGCGCCCGAGCCCCAGCCGGGGAAGATCCCTTCAGGGAAGAAGGAGCTGACGCTCAGTCTGAAGGCCGTCCCCAAGGTCCTGGAGGCCATCCGGAAGAAGAAGGTCAAGCTGATAGCATTCAAGGCAGAGCACGGAGTGGGCGAGTCGGAGCTGGTCAAGCGGGCCAAATCGAGGCTGGACAGCATCCCGCTGGAGATGATCGTGGCCAACGACCTGCACGACGTCAAGGCAGGGGAGACGAAGGTCATCATGCTGCGCCAGAACGGTCGCCGCTCCAAGGCCTGCGGCAGCAAGGCGAGCGTGGCGAACGACGTATTGGACGAAGTACTGAAGATAGAATAGAGGTCCGTCACATGAAGGTCACCGCATTTTGCCCCGGTCATGTAACTGGCTTCTTCCAGATCTGCGAGCACAAGGAGCCGATGCGCTCCGGTTCCAGGGGCGCTGGACTTTGCTTGAGCCTCGGGGCGGAGAGCGAGGTCGACACCGAGGAAGGCAACGGCGACGTCCTGATAATCCTGGACGGGAAGGAGGAGCGCGCCCCCGTCTCCCGGAAGGCGGTGGAGAAGGTGCTGGGAGAAAGGAAGCTCGACGTGACGGTGCGGACGAACCTCGACCTGCCGGTGAGCCAAGGGTTCGGCATGAGCGCCGCTGGGGCGCTATCGGCCGCGCATGCGCTCACGGAATCGCTGCAATTGCCATTCAAATTCGCTCTTCGGGCCGCCCATGAGGCGGAGGTCGAGAGCAATACCGGCCTCGGCGACGTCGCCGCCCTGTCCCGGGGAGGGATCACCTTCCGCCGGGTGGAAGGACTCCCTCCTTATGGCCGGATCGACCGGGTGAACGCCGAGCCTGACGTGACCCTCTGCGTGGTCGGCGCCCCCCTGGAGACGTCCGAGGTATCTGAACGACGCCCAGAAGCGGGCGGTGGTGAACCGGGTGGGGAAGGAGTGCGTGGAGAAGATGGCGGTCGCGCCCACGCTGGCCAACCTGATGCGCCTCTCGCGCGATTTCATGAAGCGGACTGGCCTAGCTACCAAAGAGGTGGAGGCGGCGGCGGTGGCGGCAGAGGACTTCGGACCTGCGAGCATGACCATGCTAGGCAACAGCATCTTCGCTGTCGGGAATGCCAAAGAGCAGGAAAGGGTGCTGTCGCTGCACGGCAAGACCTACAAGGCCAAGGTGGATTGGAGGGGGCCGCGGATCACCGAATCGACCTCCTGGGCGCTGGACTGATCGTTGAGCGGCTCTTTCGGGTCTCGTCCGATTAATATATTGGCTGCGACCTTTCATTCCTTGGTGAATGTCATGGAGATGGAAGGGGTGAAAGGTCCGTGGGAGGTCCCGGGCATGGGATGGCGGGTGTCCGCCAGCATCATGCTGGGAGTGGGATGGTTCGCGTTCTTCATCCTCTGGCTATTCTTCTGGGCCGGTGGATATGACATCTATCAGAACTTGGCCATCATCATAGTGTCGATCATCCTGGTCATCGGCGCCCTGGCCGCGATGTGGGCGAGCTGGGGGCTGAGGATGGCCGGGAAGATCGACGCTGGGAAGGAATGGAAGCAGCAGCATGGCAACCGCTGGTTCGGGTGGAGGGGAGCGGTATCCACGATCATCTGGATCGCCTGGCTGGCTTGGCTCATCATCTGGCTGTTCTTCTACGCCCAGAACTACAACGCCTATCAGAACGTCGCCGTCTTCATCGTCTCGTTGATAATCGCCGGGGGGGTCTCAGGCGTAATCTGGGGAACGATGGGACGCAGGATGCACTGGTAATACTCGCACGAGCCCTCCACCAATTTCCTTCCTTTTCTTCCTTAGTCGAAAGGCTTTTTGATTCCATTGGAGATGAATTCCCATGAGCCCGGAGAGGAGACGCCACTTCAAGGTGGGAGCAGCATTGATGGTCGTGGGCTTCATCATCGCAGGGATAGCCTTCGCCTATGAAGGAGACAGTCTTCTATTCTGGGTCGGCAGGCTCCTTGGGATGATCCTCGTAGTCTTGGGAGTCCGATATCTGATTACGACCTAGTTTGCTCCTAACAGACGCGAGGATTGATCACTCATACAATGTGAAAAGGCGGTCATCCTCGCCCACATCGAACAGACCGATGCGCGCTCCGGCGTCGAGCCAGCCGTGGGCGTAGTTGACGCAGGCGAAGGCGTTGACGAAATCCCCCGTCTGCATGAAGTGGTTCGCATCCGCGTAGTAGGACCGGGCCATTTCCAGGAAGCTCTCCGCCAGCTTGCGGTTGAACGAGCGCGGCGGCGCGGCGACCTTCAGCTTCTCCAGAGCCCTCCCGGTCGTGTCCAGGTACTTATCGATTTTCTCTTTCGCGATGCGGTCCTGCATCTCACACCCTCTTGGAGGGGACGATTTCCACGCTCTCGCCTCCGTGACGGCTCTCCCTCGGCCTCACTTCCACGAACAGAGGCATCTGGATGTTCCCGCCGACGATGAGCGCGACGCCGATCGGCAGCCGTTGGATCTCGTCCTCCATGCCGGCCGACAGCCCCTCCAGCGAATTGGCGATGGCCTTGAGGTCATTGGGGTTGGTCACCTTGAGGATCATCTGGGTGTTGCACTGCGAGAGCACGTTCTTGTCGATCTTCGCCGCCCTCTGACTGATTATCGTAAGCCCGAGGCCGAACTTGCGCCCCTCGGAGGCGATGGTGCGAAATATCTTGGAAGATGCCGCGAGCCCGATCTGCGGGCAGTAGTTGTGCGCCTCCTCCACCACCATCATCATCGGCGGTATCTTGCCCACCTTGCGCAGCTCGAATAGCGCGGTGGCGATGCGGTTGACCACTAGTTCCTGGATGTCCGGAGGCGTCCCCTTGAAGTTGATTATCGTTACTTTTCCTTTGACCACCAGGTCATCGATCTTCGTTCCCTGCGAAGCGAATATGTTCGTCTCGTTCAGATATTCCAGCTCGTTGATGAGGGCGGCGTTCTGCCCGTCCTCCTCGGAATCCAGCACGCTAATGATCTCCTTCAGGGAGTACTCCTTCCTGACCGAGCGGATCGAGTCGATCGCCTTCCGCAGCGATGTGAGGTAGTTCTTGGCGCTCTTCAGGCTGGTCAATTCGAGGATGTCTCTGGCTTCGAGGTTGCAGAGGGTGAACTTGAGAGACTTCGCCTTTGGGTTGATCACGGTGTCCGTAGCGAACTCGATGATGTGCTCCGGATATCCGTGCGGGGTGACGTTGAAATTGCGGTGGCTCTTGGCCGAGGAGCCCTTGTCGCGCATGGCACCATACTCGCCATGAGGGTCGAAGATCATGGTGGTGACCTCGTGCTTCATCAGCTCCTCGATGAGATCGCCGCAGAGGAAGCTCTTGCCCCCGCCGGTCTTCGCCAAGATCGAGACGTGCTTCTGCACCATGGCGTTGATGTCCACTTCCACTCGTATGTCATGCCCGAACAGCAGGCCGAGGTATGCCCCAGTGTCCATGTTCTCCCTGAGCCCGATGACGTCCTTGATCAGGGTGCCGGTCGCCTTGTAGACGTTATCGCCCGCTCTGAACGGAGTACGAGGGACCTGCAGCAGCCCGCGGTCGTCGCGGAAGCCGACTACGTCCACTCGTGCGATCACCTCCTCGTCGATGTCGACGTCCTGGCCGTCCTGGATGCGCTTGGCCTTCTCCAGCGACAGATCGGTCTTGCGCTGCATCTCCGAGACCCTGCCGAGCACCCAGCCCTCGTGCTGATGCTCGACCTGGATGTACTCCATGGTCTCGATGTCTCCGAAGACTCGGAAGTTGAAATCGTTCGTCCCCACATTGCCGAAGATGATGCCGACCTGCTGCAGGCCATCATGCTTCGGATGCTTGGCTGCAGCTGCTACTGCGTGTGATTTGGAGTCGTCGTGGGTCTCCAATGTGGCGTTGTCGTGCGCTGGAGCTTCCACTGTAGAATCGGTTTGCATTCCATCCCTAGTTGCGATATCGAGGGTACAGGATTAATATGTTTGCAGGTCCTTGTTTCAGAATCCTGATGATACCCTGCGCTCAGCTCGCCTGCTAGGCACGATTATGAGATGTGCTTCGGCGCATCGGGCTTGGGCGCGAAGCAGGCGACCTTCTTGTCCGTGACCGAGACGCCTGCTTTCGAGAAGACCGCCTCGAGTATCTCATCGATGCCGAGCTGCAGCGGCTTGGGCGGCGAACGGACCCTTGAGTTCAGGATGAATTCTCCCTCCCCCATGAAGTATCTCCCGCCCTTCAGGTCATCAATCTGGATAGAGCCTTCGACCAAGCTTATCTTCGCGCTGGCCTTGGGAGAACTGAGCAGCACCTTGACGTGCGCTACGTCCTCTGTCTTGAACCGACGCGCGATGCCTTTCATTATGTCGGTCAGAAGGTTGTAGACGTCCACCTTGTCATTCGCACTGGTCAGCTTGCAGTTGGCGCTGTACCAGCCCATCGAGGACTTCTCCGCTCTGAAGGCTCGCTGGTCCACACTCGACACCAGCTTGGACGTCTCGCGGTCCGAGTTGATGACCTCCAAAATGCTGACCATGTTCCGCAGATCCATTGACGAGAACTCGATCACTTTAGCATCAGGCACTTGCGCGCTCAGTCGCCCGACCAATTCTTTCCTCTCATCATCAGTCATCAGATCTGTCTTGGAGATCACCATGATCTCCGCTTCGTGCATCTGATGGATCGGGATCATCTTCCTTGCTGCGAGCCCAAGACTCTCGCCCTGCCCCATTTCGCCGGAGGCCCTTGGTCCGTCGACGACGACGAATAGCGGCGAGACATGGAACTCGTCCTTATACAGCGATTTCATCGGGGCGATCACCGAGGACATGAGGCTCGTCGAGGTCCCGATAGGCTCGGCGAGGATGACGTCCGGTCGTCCCATCGCTACGAGGCTGCGGGCGTTCTTCACGAACTCATCGAACTTCGTGCAGAAGCACGCTCCAATGACCTCTGCAACGTCAACACCAGCGTTCTTCATGAATTGGGTGTCGACGAGAACATTGCCTTGGTCGTTCAAGACCACGGAGACGGACTTCCCCTGCTCGTGCAACGCCCGAGCCAAATGAAAAGCCAAAGTTGTCTTGCCTGCACCGAGGTATCCGCCAAGAAACACAACTTTCGTCTTCATGATGGTGCCACAACTCGCTCCAACGAGATGGAATGGAACTTCTTAATCCTTCTTTGAAACGACACAGAAATGGCGCGGAATCCCTGGTCGCTCTTGATGTCGATTTGCGCAGGATGGCTCACCCGCTCCCTGGTCCAGCCTTCCCAAACCATTTAAGATGGCAGGCGGATTCCTCCAAAGATGAAGGTTCTGTGCGGTTCGACGTCGAAGCGCCTGGCCACCGATCTGGCCAACAAGTTGGGAACGGAGTGCATACAGGCAACAACCAAACGTTTCCCCGATGGCGAAGGATATGTCCGGATCGAGGAGGAGAGCCTCGACAAGGAGACCGTAATCGTCCAGAACACCTATCCCGATTCCAGCCTGGTCGAGCTCTTCCTATTACAGGACGCGGCAAGAGGCCTCGGGGCGGAGAAGATCACCACGATTGTTCCATACTTCGGCTACGGACGGCAGGACAGAAGGTTCAATCCCGGCGAGGCGCTGAGTGCGCAGGTCATGCTGAAGCATCTTGCCGTGGACACGGACCGGCTCTTCACCATAGACCTGCACAAGCCTGACATCCTCCGTTGGTTCACCAAGCCTGGAGCTAAGGACCTAACCGCCACCGCGGCGATCGGCAATTACTTCCTCAACAATGAGGTGGACCTGGTGCTCGCTCCGGACAAAGGCGCTTCGCAGCGCGCGGCGGAGGTCGCGCACGTGCTCGGCTGCGCCAACGATCACCTGACCAAAACTCGATTGAGCGGCTCGGAGGTCGTCATCCAGACCAGCAGGCTGGATGCTCGGGGAAAGACCGTTCTCATCGTGGACGACATCATCTCCACCGGCGGCACGATCGTCGCGGCTACCAACGAGCTCAAGCGCATCGGGGCGAAGAAAGTCTTCGCCGTCTGCACCCATGGGCTGTTCATCGGAGGCGCGTTGGATAAATTAAAGATGGTGTGCGATCGGGTCATTTCGACCAACACTCTGGAGAACGAGGTCTCGATGATCTCCGTCGCCGACGAGGTCGCCAAAGTAGTCTAAGAGGCATGCTGACCAGCTCCATCCAGAGATTGGATTATCCCAACAGATGGCGAATCCAAGCTTGCGCCTCGAAAACATATAAGAACCGAATCGCATTCCCAACCAGTACTGGGGCCGACCAATGGTTGTCAAGAAGTCCGACGATTTCAGTGAGTGGTACAACGAGGTCGTGGAGCTGGCGAACCTGACCGACAAGCGTTATCCGATCAAGGGCATGAATGTCTGGACGCCATACGGCTGGAAGATCATGCGCCAGGTCGACACCTACATCCGGCAGGAGCTAGACGCGACGAACCACGATGAGGTCTGCTTCCCGTTGCTCATCCCGGAGACGGAGTTCAAGAAGGAGAAGGAGCACATCAAGGGATTCGATTCCGAGGTGTACTGGGTCACGCACGCGGGGCTCAACAAGCTCGACATCCCCCTCTGCCTGCGGCCGACTTCCGAGACGGCGATGTATCCGATATTCGCGCTTTGGGTACGATCCCACTCAGACCTTCCGCTCAAGACCTATCAGATCGTGAACACTTTCCGTTACGAGACGAAGCAGACCCGTGCCTTCATCCGCGTGAGGGAGATCCATTTCTTCGAGTCGCACACCTGCCATACGACCGAGGAGGACGCGCAGAAGCAGGTGGAGGAGGACTTCGTGATCTTGGAGCGGCTCAACCGTCATCTCGCCCTCCCCTACTTCCTGCTCAAGCGCACCGACTGGGACAAGTTCCCCGGCGCCTACTACACGGTCGGAGTCGATTGCCCGTCTGCTCGAGGGCAGGAGCCTGCAGCTCGGCTCAATCCATCACTACCGGCAGAATTTCTCTATGCCATTCGAGATCAAATTCGAGGACGTGGACGGAGAGCTGAAATACGTCCATCAGACCACCTACGGGATGAGCGAGCGCTTGGTCGGATCGATCGTGGCGTTCCATGGTGACGACAAAGGATTGGTGCTCCCACCCGACGTCGCGCCGTTCCAGATCGTGATCATCCCGATCCTTGCAAAGGGCAAGGTCGAGGAGGTCATGGCCGAGGCTCGAAAGCTGCGCGACGAACTTCTCGCAGCAGGGCTCAGGGTCACGCTCGACGAAAGGGACGATCGACCGGGCAGCAAGTTCTATCACTGGGAGATAAAGGGGGTGCCGCTCCGCCTCGAGCTCGGCGGCCGCGACATCGCAGAGGGAAAAGTCTCGTACGCGATCAGGCATGACGGCTCGAAGGGAACGTTCCTCCGGGGCAACGCCATCAAGGATTCTCAGGCGATGCTGGCGAAGATCTCCATTGACATGATGAGCAACGCCGCGAAGCGCCTTGCGTCATCGGTGGAAACGATAACCTCGCTCGATGTTCTGCCCAAGAAAATATTGAGATTCGGTTGGTGCGGGTCCGAAGAATGCGGTCACAAGATCGAGGAGAAGACCGAGCTGAAGCTCTTGGGCACGCCCTATGTTCCTGAGAATTTCCATGGAGAATGCATCATGTGCGGCAAGCAAACAGGCATCGCCGCATACGCAGCCAGATCGATGTGATTTGCCCCCTTCCTTTCTGTTCCTGCGTTCTTGCGCACAGTGAGAATGCTGAGAATTTAGCGGGAGGAAATCAGAAATTCCAGACCCTCAATTCTTCGCTCTCGTGAGCAAAAGCCCGAGGATGCCGAAGGCGAGCATGATCACCACGATCGCGTAGACGCCCATGTTGGAGCCTTCGAAAATATTCCAACTGTTGTACAAAATGCCCCATGCCCAATAGAATACCAGTGCACCGATTATTAGAAGTATTGATAGTGCCAGCTTGAACTTTTTTGGGAATGCGTCCTCTTCCATCGTGCCGCTCAATGGTGTAAGTCTATAAATGATTTTCGTGTAATCGGCCCTGCTCCAGCACTAGGTATTTTTCGACTTCAGCTTAGTAACCATTATGACCACCACTAACCTATGTAGTCATGCTGATGCTAGATCTGACGTGGTCTCGCACAGCATGGGGAAAACATAATGACACCAGCCGTGAAGAAGCCAGCAGTGAAGAAGAAGGTAGCAGCGAAGAAGCCAGTGGCAAAGAAGGTTGCAGCGAAGAAGCCAGTGGCAAAGAAGGTAGTGGCAAAGGCCAAGCCGAAAAAGAAGTAGATCGGACTTCGCTTCTGAGCGCACATTTCAATCCTACACCGGACAAATGCGGTTCGGGTGGGCGTTTACCTTTGGTCCTCTCCTTTGGATGAAGGACCTTTTTCATTACTAGTTTTTAGCACCGCCTCGAAATCATTATTAGTAGACCGTCCGCTTCTTTCCAGGATGGATGGGAAAGTGGACGAGCGGACGCAGTCATTGCGCTTCGTGGAACGGTTGAAGGTCTATCGGGACCGCATGCTGCACGTCGATTGGAGGAACCGCTCCATTCTCTTGAGGAAGGCAGAGAAGAAATGGGCCTTCGATCTCGGTTCGGCTTGGCAAAGCTACCCGGACAAGATCGACGACGTCTTGAAGAAGGCGGTCTGGACCCGCTCCGCAATCTGCCTGATCAAGGACTCGGACCGGAGCGACGAGGCCGAAGAGGCACGCTCCAATCTCACCTATCTCGAGCGCTCCGCCCGGACGATATTCGAAGAGACGGGATTGAGCGACCTCTATCTGGGATTCCCGTTCCTTGTCGGGCAGGCGGGCGCGGAGAGCTTCGTGCGCGCGCCGCTCGTCCTCTTCCCGGTGCGCCTCGAGCGCGTGCGCCGGGACACCTCTCCCGGTTGGTATCTCGCCTTCGCCGAGGAGGAGTACCCCGTGGTCAACCGCGCGCTCTTAGCGGCGCTGAAGAAGGCGTGCGGCGTCTCCCTCTCCGAGGAATTCCAGGAACGCCTGGACGACATTCTGGACCAGGCGCCGCGAGAGGGATTATCGAGTTATCTCATCGCCAAGCTGAACGATGAATTGCTACGTTGCGAGGTTCCCCTGAGCATCGAGGTTCCATCTTCGCAAATACTGCCACTCAAGCCGCTCAACGCCGCGGAGATCGAGGCGATGGGATCGGTCAAATTGCATCTCGAGCCGACCGCGGTTGTCGGCAACTTCCCCCAGGGATCGACCGCTATCTTCCACGATTATGAACTCATGATCGAGCGCGCCCAGGCGGGGGAAATGGACCAGGGCATCATCGACGATCTGCTCGAGACTCCTTATCTGCGCAGGAGCCCGGTGCAGGCAATTCCGGCGATCGATCTCGATGCGCTGCCCGACCGCGAGATGAACCTCGTGCTTCCCACCGACTCGAGCCAAGACGCGGTGATCGTGGAGGCGCAGCAAGCAGAGTGCGTCGTGGTCCGCGGACCGCCAGGTACCGGCAAATCGCAGGTGATCGTCAACCTGATCACAAGCGCTTTGGCCAGGAAAGAAAAGGTGCTAGTGGTGTGCCAGAAGCGCGCCGCGCTCGACGTGGTACATCAGCGCCTCGGCCGCGCGGGGCTACAGGATTCGGTCGTCCTGCTCCATGACGCCCGGGCCGATCGGCCGGGCACTTATTCCGTTCTGACCAAGAGGATGAGCGGTGACCCTCCGGCGATCGACGCGAGGCTGGACCGCGAGTTTTCGGAAACAACCGAGGCGATAGACGGCACGATCTCCGAGCTCAACTCCATCGTCAAGCCGATGTGGGCCGAGTATTTCGGCGGCGCGAGATTGCAGGAACTTTACACTGCAGCGATGCCTGGTTACGTGCCGAAGGTGGAGATGGGGACGGTGCCAAACCGGCTCTCCCGCCCTTCTCTGGCGTCGATCGTGCAGAAGCTGCCGGAGCTGCAGATCGGGCACTGGAAATATGATTCACCGGCTTCGCCGATCGCGCTGAGGTGCTCCTTCGCGGCCATGGACCCGAATGCCAAGTTCGATATCGATATCTCCCTTGCCAGGATGACGGAAGCGGCCGTTCCCGCGGCGCTGCCTCTGGGGAGCCTGAACGAGCAGGAGGATTCCCTGCGCCGACTGGCCGACTACGATGCCATGCGCGGCCGCGCGTTCAAGTTCATCAGTCCGCGCTGGTGGAGGGCGAACGGCGCCTACAACCAGATCCGCTCCCGATTCCAAGGTGATCCGCGCGTGCAGGACACGGCGAGGATGAGGGAGTCGCTCACCGCCGGCTTAGCATTGCTCCGCGCCCTGCAGGAGCTGCAGAAATGGCTGCGGCCGGAAGGCATCAATGGGATCGCAAAGGTCCAAGGCGATCCGGCAGCGCTGAGGTCGCGCCTCGAGGCGGCACGCGGAGCGCTCGCCGAATTCGACAAGGTGCAGGAATTTGACCGGCTGGTTGCGTCGCTGGACCCTTCCGGTCAGGAAGTATTCGAGCTCTGCGCCTCGCGCATCGCGGTGGACCAGGGCTCGTGGGCGCGCATCGTGGAGCAGGAGGTGATCACGCGCTGGATCTCCAGCATCGAGCATCAGAACCAGCAGCTGGCCGGCGACCCGTTCTCGCGCTATCTCGAACTGAAATCCAGACTCATCACCCTCCTCGATAAGCGGCGGGAGCTGTTCAAGCGCCGCCTGGCTCATCAGGTGCTCGAGTCGGCGCGGCGCCCGCTGCTGCCGCCAGGGGAGCATCATCCCAACCGGCGGCCGGAGACGGACTGGAATAAGCTGCTCAGCGAGTTCGGCAAGAAACGACGCGTCAAACCGGTACACAAACTGATAGAGGAGTACCCGTTCCAAATGATGACCATCGCCCCATGCTGGCTCGTGTCGCCGGAAGCAGCGTCGGAAGTGTTCCCGCTGGAAAGGGGCATGTTCGACATGGTGATCTTCGATGAGTCCAGCCAATTGGCGGTGGAGCGAGCTTTGCCTTCGCTCTACCGCAGCAAGAGGGCGCTAATCGCCGGCGACGAAAAGCAGCTGCGGCCGTTCGACCTGTTCCAATCCAAGGAGGACGATGAGGAAGAGGACGAGGTAACGGAGGCGGAGAGCCTGCTGGTGCTATCGATGCGCGTCCTCAGCCCCCGGTACCTGAGCTGGCACTACCGCTCGCGCTACCAGCAGCTGATCGATTTCTCGAACCATGCTTTCTATGACGGCAACTTGCAGATCGCGGCGAACGTGCAGCGCAAGTTCGAGCTGCCGCCCATCGACTTCATCCGCTGCGACGGGGTCTGGGAGGAGCGGACCAATTCGGTGGAGGCGGAGAAGGTGGTGGACATCATCCACTGGCTGCTGAGCGAGGGCGAGATACGCGGCAAGCTCCCTTCCATCGGCGTGATCACCTTCAACGAGCCGCAGCGCGACCTGGTCGATGACCGCGTCGAGGCGAGAAGGACAAGCAACGAGGAATTCGATCGGCTGTATTCGCTGGCGAGCAGGGCAGAGCTGGACCTCGACGAGAGGCCGTTCGTCAAGAACATCGAGAACGTCCAAGGGGACGAGCGGGACGTGATCATCTTCTCCGTCGCGTACGCTCCGGACAAGCTGGGCAAGTTCCGAGTGCAGTTCGGATCGCTGAGCCAAGAAGGCGGCGAGAACCGCTTGAACGTCGCCATCACCCGCGCCAAGGAGAGGGTGATCATGGTCGCCTCCTTCGATCCGGCGCAGCTGCCGGTGGAAGGAGTGAAGAACATCGGACCGATGCGGCTGAAGGAGTACCTGCAATACGCCAAAGCGGTGGCAGAGATGCGCGGCGACGAGGTCGCCCAGCTGCTGACGAAGCTCGACGCTGTTACCGCTAGTCCTCCCGTCACACAAACGATCGCCGAGTTCGATGCGCCGCTCGAGAGTCAGGTGCGCCAGGCGCTGGAGGCGCTCGGCCACAAGGTGGAATCGCAGGTCGGCTTCAGCGGCTACCGCATCGACCTGGCGGTGGTGGACCCCAAGGACGATTCCCGCTACGTGATCGGCATCGAGTGCGACGGCGCGACGTTCCACTCCGCGAAGTCCGCCAGGGAGAGGGACGTGGGCCGGCAGAGCTTCCTGGAGGACCGCGGCTGGACCATCGAGCGGGTCTGGTCGCGCAACTGGTGGCGCGACCGCCCAGGGGAGATAGCCCGCCTGCAACGCCGCATCCAGGAGCTCTCGAGGCCGAAGAAGCGCGGGGATAAGCCGCCTGCCGCCGCTCCGACATCGCTGCCTAGGGCGCCGGAAAAGCATCGTGCCCCGGAGGAGATGATCGACCAAGGCCCCGCCTCTATACCCGACGTCCTCGCCATCGGCGCGAACCTGCCGGAGAAGGACGACCGGTCGATGCGGTTCATCTTCTTCAAGCAGCTGGAGACGCGTACGCCCCAGGAAATGGACGCGGCCAAGGGCATGCTCGACTGGGCCGACGAGTCGGAGATGCGCCTTTGGTGGCGTGAAGTAGGGGGAGTGACGACCGTCACCCCCTACTTCAAGCACGGCGGCATCGCGCACTGGATGTTCAGCCTGCGCGCCGACGGAACGGTCGATCTGCACTTCCAGTACCTCAAAGCACCGTTCGACGGGAAGGCGCGAAGATTGGAGCTGATCCGCCGCCTGAGCGCGATACCGAACGTGAGCATACCCGAGGAATACGCAAGCAAGACGCGGACGCTGCTGCTTGCGGCGCTGAGCTCCGACGAAGCATTGGAGAAGTTCATCCGCGCCATGGAATGGTACGAGGCCGAGGTCAAGCGGTCGTAAAACGGGGCAGCATATTAATAAACGGATGCGCGTTTTGCATACAGTGATGGGATGCAGCTCGAGCTAATAATCGCAGTTATAGCATGGCTACTGGTCGGAGCGGTCTGTGCAGCCATTGCGTTTATGGACATGCGGAAGAGCAAGGACCTGAAGGCGTCCTGGTTGGTCATCGCCTTCCTTCTGAGCATCGTGGGACTGGTCCTCTACATCTTCCTGGTGAAGAAGAAGCGCGTCGATGCGACCTACCCGCCTAAGCCGGAGTATTCCGTCCCCGCCTACAAGTTCGACAAGGTGGAGAAGAAGAGCGCGGCAGAAGAGGGCGAAGCCGGCCAGGCGAAATCGACGGTGAAGCAGACCGAGGGCATCCCGCGATGCCCAGGCTGCGGTGCGGCGATCAGCGAGCGGGACTTCAACTGCCCGAACTGCGGCAGGAAGCTGCGCTGATACCCAAATCTCCTTCCACAAATCTTTTCTCGTCCTTTCGCCCTCGCCATTATGATGCTGCGCCAAGGCGAGCTCATCTATCTTCTCGATGAGCGGGGCAAGAAGCACTGGGTCGTTCTAGACGAAGGAATGGCCAAGGTGAGCAGCCTGGGCGTCCTGGATTGTTCTCGCCTCATTGGGAAGCAGGAGGGGGAATGGATCACCATAGCCGATCGCAGATTCGTCCTCCTTCGGCCGGGGGCGATCGAGTTCATGGAGTCGCTGGAGAGGGCGGCGCAGGTCATAACCGCGAAGGACGCCGCGACCATACTCTTCCGACTGGACCTGAAGTGCGGCGACGTCGCCGTCGAGGCCGGCGTGGGATCGGGGTCGCTGACCACGGCTCTGCTGAACGCGGTCTCCCCGAACGGCAAGGTCATCTCGGTCGAGGTGCGCGAGGACATGGCCGGCCGGGCGCGCAAGAACATCATGCGGATACCGTCATCGCAGTGCTGGGACCTGAGGTTGGGGAACATCACCAACATAGCGATAGACACTGAGGCGGACGTGGTAATCCTGGACATCCCCAACCCCTGGGACGCCCTCGACAACGTGGAGCTCTTCCTCCGGCCGGGGGGCAGATTCTGCGCCTACCTTCCGAACACCAACCAGGTGGAGACGGTGGTGCGGGCACTGCGCAAGCGCGGCTACGTGGAGATAGAGGTGCTGGAGAACATCCAGCGCGCCATGGAGGTCCACGAGTCCGGAATCCGGCCGTCGTTCGAGATGCTCGGCCATACTGGCTATCTGACCTTCGCCCGGAAGACGAAGCTCGAGCAAGAGAAAGGCTAAGTATCCCCAGAGCTTCATTGACGCTGCATGAGCCTTGAGTTCGCGGTAGCCGCCTTCGCGGCGATTTTCGCCATCGTGAACCCCATCGGCAACATCCCCTTGTTCACGGCGGTCACCGAGGGCTATTCGCCAGAGCTCAAGCGCAAGGTCATCATCAAAACCTGCCTGGTGACGTTCGCCGTCCTCACCGGCTTCGGCATCTTCGGACAGTACGTTTTCCTGGTGTACGGCATCACCATCCCGGCGTTCAAGATCGCTGGTGGAATTCTGCTCTTCTCCGTGGCGTTCGCCATGATGCAGGGGCAGCAGTCGCGCGCCAAGATGTCCGAGGAGGAGGATGCGGACGCGATGAGCAAGGAGGACATCGGGGTAGTGCCGCTGGGCATCCCCTTGTTCGCTGGACCGGGGGCGATCACCACCGTGATGATCTACATCTCCTATGCCACCACGGCGAACGACGTCCTCGACCTCGCCTCGGTCTTCCTATCGATCATAGTGACGACCGTAATCTCCTACTTCCTGCTCACCTATTCCCAGAGGATCTTCAACCGCATGGGGCGGAGCGGGGCGTTGGCATTCTCCAGGATCATGGGCCTGCTCTTGGCAGCGGTAGCGGTAAGCTTCGTCATGAGCGGGATATTCGAAGCCGTCAACGAGTTCATGAAGAACGGTCTGCTGGCGTAGGCAAAATGTCGCCTAAATGTTAAGTAGTGACTTGAGCATCCCTCACCGGGTGCATCCGTGGTCATCGCTGAGATAAGGATTGAGCTCAAACCGGGCATCGCCGACCCCGAGGGGCAGAACACCAAGAAGGCGCTCGAGCTGCTCGGTTTCAAGGGCATCAAGGGAGTAAGGTCGATCAAGTTCTTCGAGGTGGAGCTGGATGCTCCGGCCGAAGAGGCGAGGAAGCAGTGCGAGGAGATGTGCCGCAAGCTGCTGGCCAACCCGGTGATCCAGAAGTTCAAGATCACGGTCAAGTGATGCGCATGTCCCTCACTGCGCTGATGCACAAGCTCCCCTACGGGTTCGAGCTGTTCGAGATCGACATCCTCTCAGCAAGCGACGCGCAGCTGCATGGAGATCAGCTCGACCATGGGCTTGAACCTGAGCCTGGAGGAGATGAAGAGCGTGCAGCGCTACTTCGCCTCGAAGATGCGCCACCCCACCGACGTGGAGCTGCAATCGATCGGGCAGGCGTGGAGCGAGCATTGCTGCTACAAGTCATCCAAGGTGTTCCTAAGGGAGCACATCTTCAACATCTCCCACCCCGACGTGCTGGCGAAGGGGGATGCGGGCGTCATGGCATTCGATTCCGAGCATGCCTATGCCCTGCGCATCGAGTCTCACAATCATCCGTCCGCCATCGAGCCGTATGGCGGCGCGGCCACCGGGATCGGCGGCATCGTGCGCGACGTGCTGTGCATGGGCGCCCAGCCCATTGCGCTTATCGACCCGCTCTTCTTCGGGCCGATAGACTATCAGGGGGAGATCCCGCCGGGTGTGAAGAGCCCCAAGTACCTCATCGGCGGGGTCGTGGCCGGAATCCGCGACTACGGCAACCGTATCGGCATCCCCACCATCGCCGGGGGGCTGTACTTCGACGAAGGGTACGTCGGCAACATCCTGGTCAACGTCGGCTGCATCGGAATCGTGAAGAAGAGCGATCTGGTCAAGAACGCGGTCAAGGGGACCGGGGACGTCCTCATACTGGTCGGCGGCAGCACCGGGCGCGACGGCATCCACGGCGTGACGTTCGCTTCCGCGGTCCTCAGCTCCGCATCGGAGGAGGAATCCCGCGGCGCGGTGCAGCTGGGCGACCCGATCATGAAGGAGCCGCTGATCCACGCCTGCCTGGAAGTGAATTCGAAGGGTCTAATCCACGGCATGAAGGACCTGGGCGGAGGAGGACTTTCCTGCGTCATCGGCGAGATGGCTCTGTCCGGAGGATGCGGTGCCGAGGTAGAATTGGACCGCGTCCCGACCAAAGAGCCTGGACTGGCGCCCTGGGAGATCTGGGTCTCGGAGTCGCAGGAGCGGATGATGCTCGCCGCTCCGCAAGCGAACGTCGCCAGGATCATGGAGGTCTTCGACCTGTGGGACGTGCCCGCTACCGTTGTCGCCAAGGTCATCAAGGAAACGGTGGTCAAGCTCAACTTCAACGGCCACAAGGTCTTCGAGATGGACCTGGACTTCCTCACCAAGGGGCCGGAGTACTGCCGGCCCTCGTGCGTCAACCTGCCGCCCTCCTTCATCGAGGAGGTATTCCCGCAGGTGCCGCGCGATCTGACAGACGCGTTGCTCAAGCTCCTGGCCGACCCTAACATCGCCTCCAAGGAGTGGGTCGTCCGCTATTACGATCACGAGGTCAGGGGGAACACGGTCATCAAGCCGCTGCAGGGCAAGCTGGGTCTGCGCGGACCGGGCGACGCCACGGTCCTCAGGCCGCTCCAGGATTCCTGGCGCGGTTTGGCGATCGCGGTTGGCGTGAACCCCTGGTTCACCGCGCTCGACGCCTACAAGGGCGGCATGACCTCGGTAGACGAGGCCTGCCGCAACATCGCGGCCGTAGGGGGCATGCCCCATTCGCTCACCGACTGCCTCAATTTCGGCAACCCGGAGAAGCCCGAGCGGCTCGGAGAGTTCCGCAGCGCGGTGAAGGGCATCGGGGACGTCGCGTCCGCCCTCAATCTCGCCATTCCATCGGGAAATGTAAGTTTCTACAACGAGGCGTCCATCGGCGCCTGCCTGCCCACCGCCACCGTCCTCGGCGTGGGACTGGTGCCAGACGTGCGCAAGTGCGTCACCACCGACCTGAAGGAGGAGGGCAATCCCATCTACGCGATCGGGGAGACGAAGCAGGAGATGGCCGGAAGCGCCTTCTTCCGCCGCTTCGGCGGCAAGGGGGGCATCGTGCCCGGAGTCGTGCCGGCACAGCTCTCCCAAGGCATCAGCTCGCTGAACGAGTGCATGGAGCGCTCGCTGTTGCGCAGCTGCCACGACCTCTCCGATGGCGGAATGGGGGTGGCATTGGCGGAGATGTGCATCGGCGGCGACATCGGGGTCAACGCCAACCTGGAGGCCATGGGGAAGTTCTCCCCGTCGGTCAAGATGTTCTCCGAATCGAATTCACGCTGGCTAGTCGAAGTCGACCGGAGCCGGGAGCAGGAGTTCCTCCAGCGCATGAAGGCGCCGGCGGCGCGCATCGGCACGGTCGGGGGAAGGATGCTGGTCATCGAGGACAGCGACGTGCTGGTGGACGTGGAAGTGAGCGCCCTGCGGAAGGCCTGGTCCGAGCCGCTATGGAAGATGCTGGGGTGAGGCAGTGAAACCGAACGAGATCAAGGTATGTGTGCTGAGGATCGAAGGCACGAACTGCGAGGAGGAGACCGCGGCGGCGTTCGCGAGCGTGGGCGCGAGCCCGGAGAAAGTGCACCTCAAGCAGCTGATCCATCAGTGCCCCAAGGAGATGCGCCGGGACTTGGAGGATTATCATGTGCTCGCGGTACCAGGCGGCTTCGCCGCCGGGGACTATGTCCGCGCCGGGGCGATCCTGGCGGCGCGCATGAAGTCTGCGCTGTCCAAGGAGCTCAAGGCCTTCGTGGAGAAGGAGAAGCCGATAATCGGCATCTGCAACGGCTTCCAGGTGTTGGTGGAGCTGGGCATGCTGCCCGCCTTCGACGGCGCCATCAGCAAGGAGCCCCAGGCGGCTTTGTATACCAATGACTCAGCGCGCTTCGAGTGCATCCCCACGCTGCTGAAGAACGAGAACAATGGCAAGTGCGTCTTCACCCGCAACCTGGCGAAAGGGCAAGGTCGTCATGTTCCCTTCCGCTCACGGAGAGGGGAAGCTGATGTTCTCGTCCGAGCACGAGCGCGACTACCTGAACCGGCTGGAGAAGAACGACCAGGTGGTCTTCCGCTTCGTCGGTCCCGGACGGCTCGTACGCCGGCTACCCCTGGACGCCCAACGGGGCGATCTCCAGCATCGGGGGCATCTGCAACCCGACCGGGAACGTGCTGGGCCTGATGCCCCACCCGGAGAGGGTGGTGAACCGGATAACCCATCCGGATTGGACGCGCAGCGGGCTGGACCCGTCGGGCGAGGGCGACGGCAGAGTGATATTCCAGTCTGCGGTCGACCACGTGCTGAAGAAGAGCTGAATCAGGCGATGGAGATGCGCACTTCCACCAGGTCGCCGTCCGCTCAGTCCTAGGGTGCGGCGCAGGTGGTTCTTGCACAGGATCTCGACGACGTCCTCGTAGTGCGAGCGCCTCGGCACGACGACGGCGCACTCGATGTTCTGTATCGTCGCCAGATGGCAGAGCACGTCCCCGAAGGTCCGACCCGACTTCTCGAACCCCTTGATCAGCGTGCCGGAGCTGCGCCGGAGGATGTCCAGCTTGTAGATGTCCTGGGGGACCAGCCGCAGGTTCAGCGTCCCCTCGTAGGGCTTGAAGCCTAGCTTGGCGAGGAACTGCTCCTGGTACCCCTCCTGAGTGACGTAATACTGACCTTCGCCCATGCCAGTGACTACCTCGCCGTGGATGATGATGTGATCGCGCGTCTCGAATATCTTCTGGTACTCGGAGTACTCGCTGCGCAGCGATTCGATGCCCTTGTCGGTGAGCTTGATGCGCTGCCTCCTTGCCCCCAGGTCGCGTACGATCCAGCCCTCGTTCAGCAGCTCGAGGATGCGCTTCGAGGCCGACTGCTGGCTCATCGCCAGCATGTCGCCTAGCTCTCGGGAGGAGATGGAGATGTAGTCGTGCATGCCGCCCATAAGTGCGATCTTGCGCAGGGCCAGGACCAGCTTGTCATCCATCTCTTCTTGCATTTCCGTCCCTCCAGGAACGTTGCCATTCACAATCGCATATGACGTTTTTGGTAGAGAACGTAGCCTATTAAGTCCTTTCTGCAAAGCTCTGTTGGCATTTATTAGCAGCCGGAGACCGGGGGAGGAATGGTCCGGTATGCGATGGCGGTCGGGCATTCATTTTATGAGCAAGAGGCGGGATTGGGATTTGATGGCGCGCAAGGACAAGCATGTGATGGAAGCCCTGGGAATGACCAAGGTGGTGATCGAGGACGGCAAGGTCACCTTCGTCGGCGAGCCTAGGGTAACATATTGCCCGCTCTTCGCCAAGCACCGGGGGATCAAGGAGTTCACTGCCGAAGCGGTCAGGGAGAACATAGAGTTCCGGATCAACGATTTCGGAATGTGCACCCCAGCAAGGCAGATGCGGATGAAGGATTTCCTTTCGTTCGGCGTCTCAGAGTTGATCGCCATGTGCATATCACGGAAGATACTCGATTGCGCGGTCCTAGTGACGGACGGAGCCGGCACGGTGGTCGTGACCGACCCGGGGATCGTGCAGGGAATCGGGGGCAGGATTTCTGGGATAGTCGAGACCTCGCCGATCGAAGAGGTCATCGAGGCGGTCGGTCGGGGGAATGTTCTCGACACAGAGAACGCGAAAATAGATCAGTTGGCCGGAACGCAACTGGCCTTCCGGCAAGGCCACAAGAAGGTCGCGGTCACCATCGCCAAGGCCCGGGATGCCAAGAAGCTCAGGGACGTTTACGGAGATCGGGTCGCGATCTTCGCCGTTCATATCACTGGCACCAGCGAAAAGGATGCGGGCGTCCTATTCGACTGTTGCGACATCGTCTCGGGATGCGCGTCACATTGGGTGAGGGCGGAAGCGGAGAAGAGGTCGGTTCTGCAGGCGGGCAACAAGGTGCCAGTCTACGCCGTCTCCGAATTCGGTAAGATGATCCTGGAAGAGAGGCTCAAGCAGATCGGGTCGAGGCCCGAGGTCGGAATAGAGGACGCTCCCCGACCGCTCCTCTGATCAATAATCGCCATCTATCGTGAGATGATTGCCGGAGCGCAGGAAGATCGTCTTCAGCTTCAGCTTGCGCAGCTTGTCCCTGAGCGCGAAGTCGTTGGTCACCACAAATGCCTGCAGTCTCATGGCGACGTCGATGACGCCGTTGTCGCCCTGCAGGGACGTCTCCGCGACGGGGTACTTCCTCGCCAATGCCAAAGCGACCCGGGCATGCTTGCTCTTGGACCGCTTCAGCTCGCCGATGACCGGCCCGGGGACGTAGACGGTGCAGGAGCCGAGCAGGCGCTGCAGCTCCAGATCGAGATTGATGGAGAATTCGAACGGCATCAGGAGGGCATTGGTGTCCAGGACAACGGTCTGCATGTGCGCCTACTGGATTATCCCGTAGCCGATCAGGCGCCACTTGCCGGAGATCTTACGGGAAATGGCCACGCGCTGGTTCTTGTCCGCGCAGACCGGTATCTTCAGGGCGACCTCGGACTCCTCGCCCCTGGCGCTCGTCACCACGCCAACCGTGGTCGCGGTGCCGACGGACAGCATGAGTGGCTCGTTGGTCTTGATGCTATCGACCGCCAAATCCACCGCGGCGCCGACGACGCGCTCCAGCAGCTTGGTCTTCATGATGAACTTGTGCAGCACCGGCGGCAAGGTTCCCGGCTTGCCCACCACGCGGCCAGTGAGGCCATCGGACTTGGTCATGGCCGGATCCAGCTTCGTGCCGATGGCTATGAGCCCGCCTGGCTTCACCGCATCGAGGCTCGTCTCGCCAGCGTGCAGAGACTCGATGGTGGTGGTGATCTTCTCCCAGATGACCTCCCTTCCCATTTCGGTCTTGCGGCCGGGGGCGATCTCGATCTCGTCGCCCACCTCCAGCTTGCCTTGGATGAGCGAGCCACCCAGGACGCCGCCCTTCAAAGTCTCAGGCGACGATCCAGGGTTGTTGATGTCGAAGCTCCTGGCAACATAGAGCCGCGCAGGTTTCTTCAGATCGTACTTGGGGGTGGGGATGACCCTCTCGATCGTCTCCACCAGCTTGTCGATGTTGACGTTGTGATTCGCAGAAACCGGGATGATGGGCGCGTTCTCCGCGATTGTGCCCTTGACGAATTCCTTGATCTCGCGGTAGTTCTCCAGCGCCTCTTCCTTGGTGACGATGTCCACCTTGTTCTGCACGATGATTATCTTCTCCACGCCGATGATGGTGAGCGCCATCAAGTGCTCCTTGGTCTGCGGCTGGGGGCACTTCTCGTTTGCCGCCACGAGCAGCAGTGCGCCGTTCATGATTGCCGCGCCGGAGAGCATGGTGGCCATGAGCGTCTCGTGCCCTGGAGCGTCAACGAAGCTCACCGAGCGGAGGTACTCCGCCTCGCCCCCGCACTGCGGGCACTTCGGCTGGTTGGAATACGCCTTGGTGCCATCGCATTCCTTGCACCTGTAGAAATTGACGTCAGCATAGCCCAATCGGATGGAGATTCCGCGCTTCACTTCCTCGGAATGGCGGTCGGTCCATTCGCCGCTCAGCGCCTTGGTGAGCGTGGTCTTACCGTGGTCGACATGGCCGATCATGCCGATGTTGACCTCGGGCTGACGTTCGGACATTACTTCTTCTTCTCCTCGACCTTGATGAGCTCTTCCAGCGGCTTGGAGCCAGGCTGGGTCACCTTGAGGTTCAATTGGGAGGTTTCCGGGGATATGGAGCTTCCGCGCACCGACTTGCGCCGCCTGAGGCCCTGCTCCGTTGTATCGAAACCGATGCCATTCGTCATCAATATCTTCCGCCTCTTCACACCTGGCAGGTCCTTCCTCATCGGGAAGCCGTCCTTATCGCTGCCGCCGGTGATCGTCAGCTTGTATCCTGGCAAGCCGACGAAAATGCCATCTACCACATCTCCGATCTTCTTTCCGATAAGAGAGTTGGCGTGATGACCGGTGACCGGGACCTGATAGGATTTTCCGTCCTTTCCATCGTTAATAACGGCTTTGAACTCGACCATTCCAAACACCTCGTGAGTAAAGCGCCCTAAGGTTGTTCGTCTTAAATAATTATTGGTAATGCGAGGGGGTCGTTCGGAGCAAGGACTGGCGATGCATGTCACCTAGCCCTTTTTCGCCTATTACGAATATGCACCCCCGCCAAATCCCTTTTAGTTTCGTGCCGCCCGAGATAGAGAATCTTGGACCGATCGGCCGATGCTGTGCGAGGGGGTAGGAGAAAGGACGCCGGGTGCGCGACTCCTGTCGAAAGCATCAAAAAGGAAAGTGTACAATCTAGCTTCTACTGGTCGGTCCGAGGAGCACGCGCTAAAGTGAAAGTTGCGATTGCGGGAGCAGGCATGGCTGGTGCCTATCTCTACCGTTTGATGATGGACGAGGGAATAGAATCAGTGGTACTTTTCGACCAGAAGAAGACGAACCGGTGCGGGCAGAAACCTTGCGCCTGGGGAGTCGCTCCGGTCACCGAATATAGAAGGCTGGTCGGAAAAGTGGCCGAACCGACCGCTTACGAGCTGAACCATTCCGATCATATCATCATTGACGGAGTGCGAATGAAGGCCGACATGCTGACCATTGACAAGGCCAGGCTGATCAGCGACATGGTGGGCGGGGACGAGGTCCGGCACGACCGCCCCGTCGAGGCTGAGTTCGACCGCGTTATCGATGCCACCGGGGTTTCCCGCGCATTCCTGGAGCCGGCCCGAGGCCCGGAGGTGATAGCGGACTGCATCCAGTACCGCATCTGGAACGAGTCTGAGCTGGGCATGTGGTTCAAGACCTCTGGTCTGGGATACGAATGGTGCTTCCCCTTGGGCAACAACGAGTATCACCTGGGCTTCGGCAACCTCACCGCCCGGGTCAGGAATTACCGTCCAGTCGAGACAGAGGGACCTCCGATCAGTCTGAGCCAGATTCGATGCAGGTGCACCAGCAGAGTGCGCCTCAGCTCACCATTTCATTCCCAGCCGTTCGTCTCGCGCGGCAAGGTCATCGGAATCGGAGAGAGCATCGGGACGGTCGGCCCTCTCGGAGCCGATGGCAATCTGTATGCCATGCAATCGGCCGAGATGCTCCTGGAGCATTGGGATGATTTGGAAGGCTACCCCGATGCGATACTCAAGAGATTCGATTGGATGAGAAAAGAGCGGAAGGTGCTAGACAAGCTAGTCGCCGGGCGAATGCCTTCCATCACCGACGCCCGCACATTCATCGCTCATGGAAAGCGGGTCGGAATCGAGATGGGACCAATCGAAGCGCTGCGGCTCTTCAGTAAATCAATGGAAGGCGGGAGGACCCCTTCAGCTGAGAAGGAGGCCCCATGACCTTGGCCTGGAAGAGCCAAGCCGACCAGGAATGGACGGGGGAGGCCGCCCAGATCCAGGAACGGCAGCTCGGTTGGTACGTTCATCTGGTCCACAATCAGACCGTTCTCGGAAGCCTGGCCACACTGGTGCATCTTCCGTTCATGCTTGCATTCCTGTCGTTCGTTCTCATCGGGGCCTTGGTCGTCCCCGGGACGAACATCACCGTCCTGGTTCTGTCATTGGCGGTCGTCGCGCTCCTGCTCTATGCCGAGCATATGCTGGACGACATGGAAAGGGTGGGCAAACCCTGGTCAACGGTCTTCGGCGACCGAAGGCTAGCCGAGTTCGCCACCATCCTTTTCGCTCTTTCCGGGGTAATCGGTGCCTATGCGAGCATCGCATTCGGCACCCTCATCCCCTTCCTGGGAATGCTCGCCGGGATCATGTTCTGCATCCTCTACGGCTTGGAGGTCTGGGAATTCCATCGCATGGAATTCGGCGGTCTGGGCATGGGGGCAATTTGCACGTTCTCCTATCTGGCCCAGGCCCTGGTGGCCGGTTCGCCGGTCGAGCCGTGGACAGCCATCCTGCTGTTCGCGACCGGGTTTGTCCTCGGATATCTAATGCTCTGGCTTTATGAGCATACAAAGACAAAGGAGCATCAAACGGCCTGGAGGCTTTTAGGCTACCATCTGGTATTGATCTATGCGCTAGCGGGAGTGATGATATGGGTCAGGTCAGGTTGAGCAATATGGAATCCAGACGGGGGATGGGGTAATGGACCCTCGTACCATCATCGATTTCGCGAGGATAAGGCCCCTGGCCGGCTGGAGCATCAGTGCGTCGGCGGTGGGGACAGGGCTGGCGCTCTATCTGTCCCATTGGCACCTGGTCGCGTTAGTGCCGATGCTGCTCGGCATCATCGCCGTGATCATCATCCAATACGTGGCTCACCCTTTGAACGATATCTTGGACTTGGATCTGGACCGTAAGGCCGCGATCACCGAGACCATGCGCATAAAGCCTATCGTGGACGGTCGAATCACGATAAGAGAGACCAAAGCACTGAGCGCCGCGCTGCTCCTCGTGGTGGTCGCAATCTTCGCCTATCTGATTTATCTCCAGCCTATCCTCATATTCCCGGCGGCATACGGGCTTGGCGTCATGCTCGGCTACAGCGACAAGCGGATCAGATTGGCCTACAGGCCGTTCGCTGAAGTCTACATCGGCATCCCGGTGAACACTATCACCGTCACGGTCTTAGCCTACATCGGATCGGGGATTCTCTCATCCTTAGCGGTGCTCGTCGGCGTCGCTTTCAGCTTCTCGGCGAGCACGTTTTTCCTGAGCATGATGAGCATGGATTACCCTAACGATCACCTAAACGACAAGCGAACGACCATTGTGTCCTTCCCTCGCGTGCACTGGTGCACTTATTACCCGCTCATCGGCCTCGGGGTCGAGCTGATTTCTTCGGCATTGTTGGTCGGACTCATCGGATTGCTGCCAACGCTCGTCTATGCCATCCCCTCTTCATTGGTATTCGTCGTCCTGGCATGGTATGGATGGAGGGTCGACCACTTGAGAGATGAATATCTCGCCGGCAGGCTGCCTAATCCCGAGGGAGGATCAGGCCATATCAGGCTGAGGCAGCTCTATTTGTCGATAGCGTATGCCGGCTTCCTCGCCGTGTTCTTCGCCGTTCTGGGGGCCTGATATCCTGGCACTTCCTTCGAGCTGGGAAGACCTCCTGCCGCTAGGGCAGAGCGCCGCCCGAAAGAGGGACAGATGCTCCTTCCGCAGCTACCTGGCAGAAACGCGGCCCCAAATCGAGGAACGGCTAATGCATCTGTTGGGGAGAGATGCCAAGGCCGAGCTGGGCAAGAACCTACTGCCTTTGATGCTCGGGGGCAAGCGGCTCCGCGGCGGACTGACCATGCTTGTCTTCGATGCCTTCTCGGATGGGAGGGGGGACAGGATGGTGGCGCTCGATCTGGCGGCGGCAGTGGAGCTCGCCCATGCCTCCAGCCTCGTCCTCGACGACATCATCGACGAGGACGAGACGAGGCGGGGGGCGGTGGCCGTCCACGTCCTCGAGGGCGAGAAACGCGCCATTCTCCGGATGGTGGGGGCCATCTCGCTCCCTTATACCATCGCGTCCTCGCATGGCGATGGCTTCGTGGCTCCACTCGCTGAGGTCCAGCGCCGCATGGTCCGGGGAGCGCTGGAGGAGATGTCTGGATCGCCTTCCCCGACGTTCGCTGACTATAAGCGCATCATCAGCCTCAAGACCGGGGAATTGTTCGGCCTGGCGGCCTATTATGGCGCCGTCGCCGCAGGATGCGAACCGGAATTGGTCTCCAAGCTGTCGCGATTCGGCTTGGAAACCGGCAAGGTGATGCAAATGGCTGACGACATCACTGATTTGCGCAAGGCGCTCAATGGCATGGGCCAGGTCTCTCGAGGATCGGAAATGGTGCTCCTGCGGACGATCATCCCCGCCCATCTCATTGCTGAGCTTGAGGAGGACCTCGAGTCAAGACGACTGATGTCGGTGCAAGCCAAATTGCGGGATGCCATGGGCCCGGATTGGCTGGACCAGGAACTCAAGTCGCACCTGGCGACCGAATTGCGGAACATGGCCATCACGACCGAACAGATACGTTTGTGCGAGGCGATCCCAAATTCTCTCAGCCGCCCCCTGCCCGAGATGCGAGCGCTTCTAGGGACGGCGCCCAGCGAGATAGCGATATTGATACTCGAGGAATTGGACGCAGAATATCGTTAGATCCAGCGCTTGTTTACCGTTGTCCGTTGTTCGAGTTCCTTATTGACTAGCGCCAAGAATCACATGGACCAGAAGCGGTCCTTCTTGCGCTTGATCTCGATAAGCTCGTCTAAGGTCAATTTCTCATCCGGATTGAGGGCATGCTCGGAGATGGACTTCACCTCTGACTCCAGTATGTCAACGTACAGGATGTCCTCGACGTTGATCTGCCGGCCGACCGTCGGTCCGTCGATGGATATCGCTACTTCATCCCCTTGGATCGCTTCCTTCTTGACCTCTTCGCCAGAACGGATCGAGCGGATCTTGCCCACCTCGTTGCCCGTGGAATCGATCATCCTCTGGCCGGTCCTGATCCGTCCGGTAAGGACGCGTACCCCGAAGATCGCGGGCTTGCTCACCCGGAACACGCAGTTCGGCAGCATGCGCACCTTCCCGGGGAAGGCGACCAACGAGCGCTTGTCGGCCTCCGCCCTTCTCTGCACCTCCGCCACCCAGAGCTTGTAGTCGTCGATAAGCCCATAGACGACGTCGTTGAGGAATATCTTGGCATCGTGGCTCGGCAGCGCTTCTTTCGCGTCCGGGAGCATCGGCACATTGAAAGCTAATATCGCTCGGTGCAATTGATCGTTGTATGCGGACACTTCGATCACGTCGCGCTTCGAAATCGGACCGACTTCGTACTTGCGAATCGGGATCTGGGAGTGCGCACATTCGAACGCCAGCGCCTCCAACGAACCAAGCGCATCGGCCTTGATGAAGACGCCCGCATCGACAACCTCGATCCGTACCTTCGTCTCCTCGGCAATCTCATCCAGGATAGCCTGCTTGTCCCCTTTTATGACCCTCAATGGACCTCCGGCAACGACTCCTTCTAGGTCCTGACATAGCAATTTTACCCCGGCGGCTGCTGTGACCTCGTCCACCGAATCGAATTTATTCCGAGGATCACGGATCTCATCTAGTGGCCTCGGCTTCAGTATCGCCTTGACCTTGGTGACCATAGGCCGGCCGTTAGTGCCAAGCCCGAGGACGTCGCCCTTCCTCAATGCGCCGGAGTAAACGATAACGTCGATGGTCGGTCCGAGGCCTTTCTCCTCCTTGACCTCCAAAACTGTTCCCCTGGCCGGACCTTCTTCAGTATGCAGGTTCTGTTCCAAGAATCTCTGAGCCAGGCCAATCAGCACTAGGAGTAGGTCGGGAACACCCTCTCCGGTCCTTGCGGACACCGGCACGAGCGCAATGTTCCGAGTGAAGTCCTCGATGCGATCGTAGCGGTCGGCGGAGTAGCCCTCTTGCGCGAAGCGAGAGATCACCTTGTACATCTTCTCTTCGAACGCGTTCGTGGCGTCCTCCGTCTGCTCCTTCATATTGAGGATGAACGGCTTGCCCTTCACCGAATGCCATCCCTGCACCAGGTCGATCTTGTTCAACGCGATGATGAACGGCGTCTTGTACTTCCGAAGGATGTTCATCGATTCCAGCGTCTGTGGCTTTATCCCCTCGTTGATGTCGACCACTAGAACGGCGATGTCTGCCAGAGATCCTCCCCTCGCGCGCAGCGTCGTGAAAGCATGATGACCGGGCGTGTCGATGAACAGCAGGCCAGGAACATCGAACTTCTTGCTCCCGATGAGCTGGGCGCAAACCTCGTAGATATGGTCCAAGGGGACTTCGGTGGCCCCGATGTGCTGAGTAATGTGGCCCGCTTCCCCTTTCCAGACAGCCGTCCCCCGGATATAATCGAGCAAGCTGGTCTTGCCATGATCGACATGGCCCAGCACGCTCACAATAGGCTGCCTGATAGACATGCGAATGGCATCAGAGACGTTCGTTATAATCCTTGCTCTTTTCAGAAATGATCAGGCTGGGCAGTTGAGCTAGGCACAGAAAAATGGAAAAATGTCACTCCCGTCCTTCGGGAAATGGCTTGCTTACTCGAAAAGCCAAGGATCGACAGACCGCTTCCATTCCTGGATCTCGTAGTCGTTGAAGAAGTTGCCAATCTCGCGCTTAGCGCTCTCCACCGAATCTGAGCCATGGATCGCGTTGCGTCCGGTCTGCTGGCAGAGATCGCCCCTTATCGTTCCCGGCAAAGCGTCCTGGGGATTGGTCTTGCCCATCATCGCCCTCACGGACGCGATGGCGTTCTCCCCTTCCCAGACCATGCAGAGCACCGGCCCGGAGGTGATGTATTCGATCAAACCGGGGAAGAAGCTCTTGCCCCTGTGCTCGGCGTAATGGCGCTCAGCGAGCTCCTTAGGCAGGCGCATGAACTTCATGGCGACCGGCTTCAAGCCCTTGCCTTCCAGGCGGCCGACGATCTCGCCCATGAGGCCACGCTGGACCGCATCGGGCTTCAGCAACACGAAGGTGCGCTCGATCATCCCTATACCTTCTTCTCTTCAGCGGACTTCTCTGCCTTGGCCTTCTTCACCTTGGCAGGCTTTTCCTCGGCCGACTTCTCGGCCTTGACCTTCTTGGCCTTGGCGGGTTTCTCAGCGGGCTTCTCGACAGGCTTCTCCACTACCTTGACCTCGGGTGCGACCTCGGCGGTAACAGGGACTGCCTCCACCGACGCCTCTGCTGGCTTCCCTTCCGGCTTCGCGGCCTTGGCGGCCTTCTTCGCTTCCTTCCTCGCCAGCTTGGCCTCGGTCTCCGGCCCCTTCATGCGCACGTCCTTCTCTCGAGCATACGCTCGCGTCCATGTGACAGTGCGCGGGACCCGGCCCATATCGATCATGTTCTTCGAGCACTTGTTGGTGCAGAAGAGCATGACCGTGCCGTCCTTCTTGACATACATACTGCCCGTACCGGGCTCGATCTCGCGACCGCAGAACGAGCAGACTTTCATTTCGACCATCGGAACAGCCTCCTTGTCCTAGCGGAGGGCCAGTTTCCTGGCCTCGCGCGAGGTCTCTCTGAGCATCAGAATATCGCCCATGCGCACCGGGCCCATGATGTTGCGGGTGATGATGCGCCCTTTGTCCCTTCCCTCGAGCACCCTGACCTTGACCTGGGTTGCCTCCCCGGTCATGCCAGTGCGGCCGATGATCTCGACCAGCTCGCAGGGAATGCTGTCATCTCCTTCAGCCATTTACAGCACCTTTGCCTTCACTTCTTCAGTTTCTTGACCTGCTCGGCCAGGGAGTCGATCAGCGGCTTTGCCTTTCCGGCCTCGGTGACCGCGACGGACGCGGTGGGCTTCTCCAGACCGCAGGCGTTGCCCAGCTCGGCCTTGGATGCCACATAGGCGTAGGGAATGTTGCGCTCTTCGCAGAGCATCGGCATGTGAGCCAGTATCTCTGGAGGCTGAACGTCCTCGGCCATGACCACGAATACCGCCTCGCCCCGCTCGACGAGCTTGGTGACCTCGTTCGTCCCCTTCTTCACCTTTCCGGTATCGCGGGCAACCTCGACTATCTCGTAAGCCTTATCTTGAAGCTCCTTCGGCATTTCGAAGCGCACGAATATTGACTTTGCCATTTTCTTACCTCCTTCGGATGTCCGATGACATCTTCATCAATCATCGGCTCAAAGAGCGAATTCTCGAAAGGGATGGTCATATAAAAGGTTTGTTGACTGACCGATTGCCCCCTTCCAGTAATTCGAGGAGGTCTTCGTTTCACGGGGAAGACGCAGACTGTCCGCCTCTTGTTTACCATATATTCCAAATGCAATTTCAATGTGTCAGTCCAACCGCGGTGGAATAGTCGCAGGTCATTTAAAGGAACGCTGGCAATCGATTTTATATGGGACGATTGGGATGTGGTTCCCGGTGTGGATTTGACTCGGATTCGATTGGTCATGATCGTGGTCGCTGCGATTCTGGTTATTGTGACGCTTTATTATCTTGCCATAGGTGGTCAAATATAAGCATCTCAGGCTAGGGATCATCGAGTGAAGCGCTTCCTGTCTGAACTGCCCGGAGATCTCTGAAAAGCGTTCGGGATGCTTCCGAGGTCAGACCTCATTCGCTTTCTAGGTCGACAATCGGTTCAGGCGACACCATCATCGGCTCCCTGTTCGCTCTCGTCGCCTGCTGGAACATCTCGTTCATACTGGTCAATGTGGCCATGGCGATCCGCTTCGTCGCATGATTGCCATATGCCAATGCCTTGTCGGTCAGGACGAGGTACTCGCCCTCCTTCCTGAGCAGCCCGGACGCTTTCATCAGCACCACGTACTTGCGCAGGGACCCGTCTTCCTTCATCAGCGCCGCCATCTCATTCTCGCGTATCTTGCCGTAGTAGAAGCGGCGGGCCACTCTGGCCAACGGATAGTCCTTGAGCTCCGAATACGCATAGAGCGGCAGGAATCCCTCCTCCAGCATCTGGATGTAATAGACCACGGAGGGCGAGTTCAAGGTGAGCCGGTTGTTGACCATGCCCCAGGCCTTCGGCCCGATGCCGATGAAGTTGCTGTGCTCGTACGGCCCCTCATATCTCTCCGGAGCGGTGGAGAAGCTCCACAACGTCCTCAGCTTGTATTGATGCTCGCGCATGCTTTGGACGATCGCCAGGTATCTCTCCTTCTCGTCATCGCCCTGCCCGCTTCCTCCTTCGACGTTCACGCCCTCCCGCTCCATCTTCTTGGTCATGGGAGTGTATTCCAGGAGCATGAGCGGGAATGTGGAGATGCCCTCTACCCCTATAGTCGACGCCAGCCCGATGTCGTCCACGATCATCTGCTTGGTCTGCTGGGGAAGGGAGAACATCAGGTCGATGTTGACGTAATCGAAATCGCGCGCCATGACCCGCTCCAAAGCGGAGACGATGTCGGCCTTGCGCATCTTGCGGCCGAGATAGTTGCTGAGGATGTTCTCGTCGAACGTCTGCACACCGACGCTCAGCTGGTTCACCCCCGCCGCCTTGATGTCGTCGAGCACCTCGTCTGAGAGGTCGGCCGGCGAAGACTCCATGGCCACGTCGCCCTGGAAGTCGAAGTTGTCTGAGACGATGGAGAGCAGCGCTTCCATCTCCTTATGCAGCAGCGACGGCGTCCCGCCGCTGATGTACACCCTCTCCACCTTCGACCGGCCGAGGTAGGAGGCGTAGAGCTTAAGCTCCTCGTTCAAGCCGGCCAAGAAAAGGCCCGCCATCTTCTCATCGTAGGCCTGCCCGGGGAGGGCGCAATAGGTACAGCGGGAGGCGCAGAACGGCACCCGGATGTTGAGGGAGGTGCGCTCCACCTTCTCTGGCAGAACGTCCTCCAGCTTCGTCACCTTCTTAAAGGAGACGCTGGAGTTGACGCGATCCACCATCTTGTCCACGAAGCGCAAGGTCGGGTCGAAGGGCAATTAAGCACCTCTTCAACTGAAACGATGGTGTCGTATAAGAACACTGTTCAACCAATGCCGATGCCCTGACATCAGATCCACATGGTATCGAGCAGTTTGCGGACCACCTTGACCGATTGGGTCACCGAGGCGGCGGTCTTCGTCTCGATCAGCACGGAGCAGTGATGCTTGCGGGCGAAGCGTAGCATGCCCTTGATATCGAGGTCGCCGGTGAGCGGTATCTGATGGTCCGACCTACCGTTATAGTCGTGCAGGTGCATGTGCTTGATGCGACCCTGGTGCCGCAGCAGCACCTTCTGCTCCTCGAATTCTGACCTGGCATCATGCCCGATGTCCCAGGTGAGATAGAAGTGGTTCAACTCGCACAGGTCGTCGATGGCCTTGCTCACGAACGGATAATGGAAGTTGTTCACGTTCTCGGTGCAGACCGTGATGCCATATTCCGCGGCGTACTTGATCACCTTGGAATACGACTCTCTGAGATTGGCGATGAACTTGTCGTAGTAATTCTCGTAGATCCAGACCTTCCTGTCCGGCAGCGTGAAGTAGATGCCCGGGCTGAGATGCAGGTTTATCGCCTTGGCGCCGGCCTTCGCGGCCCAGCGCGCCGTCTCGCCGAATCGCTTGACGTGGCCCTCGCGGATGCTGTCATGGAACGACGCCAGGTCGGTGTCGTCCGGCATATGGATGGTGAAATCGATGCCCTTCTCCTTGGTCGCCTTTCTTATCGTCGCAGCGGAGAGCGACTCCGGGCAGAACTCGGGCATGTTCATGTTCAGCTCGACGAAATCGACCTTGAGCTTCGTCGCCAGGGCGACCGTTTGCTGGAAATCCGGTACCTCGATCAAAGTCGGTATCCCTAGGCTGAAGGTCATACACAAACCCCCGATAACACTGCGCACACGGAGGACGTCTAATGACGTCGTCCATTAAGAATTATCGCTTCGGCTTTTCCGAAATCACGCTATTTGACGGGAGTTGCCGACGGATCCTACGCTCCGTGAAGCGGGTCACCGTCCATGTGCAGCGGCTTCTCGGCCCGGTAGATGTAGCAGGGCGGCGCCTCCACCTCGTCCTTATAGTGCAGCCACCACTTGTGGCACAGCCACCTCTGCAGCGTGTTCACGTCGTCCTCGTTCATGAAGGCGAACCTGCCCTGCAGCTTAAGATATTCGATCACTGGCTCCATCTTCTTCGGTTTGTAGGTGAGTGCGGACTCTCCCTTCTCCGCCTCGTAGAGGGTCCACATCCCCGTCTCGACCGCCAGGCGGGCTATCTCCATGCTCTTCGACGCTTCGGAGCGCCAGCCGGGAACGCACGGCGTCAGCACGTGCAGGAACCGGAATCCCTCCACCTGCTTCGCCTTCTCCACCTTGCGCACGAAGTCGTTCCAGTGCGCGATCGAGAGGGTCGCCTGGTAAGGGACGCCATGTGCAGCGACGATGTGGTCGATGTCCTTCTTGAAGTTCCTCTTCCCCCGGATCACCTTCCCCGCCGGCGAGGTGGTGGTCCAGGCCCCGAAAGGTGTCGCCCCTGACATCTGGATGCCGGTATTCATGTAAGCCTCGTTGTCCAAGCAGACGTAGATTATGTCTTCGTTCCGGTCCGCCGCTCCGGAGAGCGCCTGCAGGCCGATGTCGAAGGTCCCCCCGTCCCCGGCCAGGCCGACGACGTAGGCCTTCTTTCCCCGACGCCTCGTGGCCGAACGGATGCCGGTCGCCACCGCCGCCGTGTTCTCGAAGGCCGTATAGAAGTAGGGCACGTCGAAAGCTGAGGTCGGGTATTGAGCGCCGAAGACGACCAGACAGGAGGCGGGAACGTAGACTATGGTCTCCGGTCCCAGCAGCTTCATGATGTTCTTGACGGCAATGGCGACGCCGCAGCCGGGGCAGGCTCCATGACCCCAGATGAAATAATCCTTGTTGGGGACGTCCTTGATGGTCAGCTTGGACACGTCCTTGATGCTCTCGCTCATCGTTGCTGCCCCCTCAATCCGTACCAATAGACATCCCTTTCCGTCTTGCCGCCTACGTTCTCTTCGATATGGGCATAGATTTCTCGCATTGCCTCGATGGTCAGATCCCTTCCCCCGAGGCCTGCGATGTGATCGGTGATCGGCAGATGCAACGAGCGGAGCGCCCCCCGGACCTCTGTGAACACCGGGCCGAAGGAGTTGAAGCCGACGGAGCGGTCGAATACCCCCAGCGCCTTCAGGTCCTTGGCGGCCTCGAGCAGCTCCTTCTCCGGGAAGGGGCGCATGAAGCGCATCTTGATCAGGCCCGCCTTCTTGCCCTGGGAGCGCAGCTCGTCCACCACCCCTCGAGCGGTGGTGGTCGCCGTTCCCAGCGAGAGCAGCGCGAACTCCGCATCCTCCATTTCATAGGTATCGAACAGGCCGCCATAGCCACGGCCAAAGGTTCGGGCGAAGCTCTCGTCGATCTCCTTGATCACGACGCGCGAACTGTCCATCGCACGGTCCAGTTGATAGCGCATCTCCATGGCGTACTCCGGCGGCACCAGCGGGTTGATGAGCCGCGGGTCCGCCGTATCCAGCATGTTCATCGGCTTGAACTTGGGCAGGAATCGGTCCACGTCCAATTGGTCCGGTACCTCCACCCTCTCCACGGTGTGAGAAAGGACGAACCCATCCAGGCAGATCATGATCGGCATCATCACCCGCTCATCCTCGGCGATGCGGTAGCCCTGCAGCACCATGTCCAGCGCTTCCTGGTTGTCCTCCACGTACACCTGGAGCCAGCCCGATTCGCGCTCCGGCATGGAATCATTGTGCTCCAGCCAGATGCCTGATGCGGCACCGAGAGAGCGGTTCACGTTCACCATGACTATGGGCAATCGGATCTGCGGAGCGGCATACAGCATCTCGTGCATCAACGCCAACCCTTGCGAAGAGGTGGCGGTGAAGGTGCGCACCCCGCCGGCGGAGGCGCCGACCGCGATGCTCATGACGCTATGCTCGCTCTCCGCTGCAATGAAATCGGCATCGAACTCGCCGTCGTTGATGAACTCAGAGAGCAGCTCCATGATCAGCGTCTGCGGGGTGATCGGGAAGGCGGGGATCACCTCTGCCCGGCAGAGACGGACGCCGTAGGCGACCGCATGGTCGGCGGAGATTACCTTGGTCACCATACTTTCACCCCCCTGACCATGTCGATGGCGCTCACCGGGCAGATTTGGGCGCAGATGCCGCACCCCTTGCAATAGCGGTAATCGAACTTCATGTGGTCGTCGTCCTGGCGCTTGATGGTGCCCTCGGGGCAGGACCACCAGCAGCGCAGGCAACGGATGCACTTGTCGATGTCGTAGTGCGGACTGGACGTCCTCCAGGTACCCACCGGATTCTGCCAGGCGCTTCCCGGGCCGAGCACCACGCCCTCGACCTGAGTGGTCGGGAGGGCAACCCCGATCGGCATCTGGTCCCAGTCCGGGAGCCATTGCGCCTTCTGCATGATCTGTCGCTCGGCTCGGCAGCGTCCGGTTCGCGCCGCTTGGTACGCGGCCCTGGCCGCTTCGGAGTTCACGCTCGCTGCCCTCGCCCCCAGCCTCTCCCCGAACTTGTCCTGGATCGCCTTGAGGATCGAATCGAGCGAGACGAGATCCTGCGCCTTCGCCATCGCCCCCAGGATGGAGGTGTTGACAATCGGCGCCTTGAGCTTCTCCAGGGCGATGGTGGTGGCATCGACCGTTGTCGTTTCCACCGATATCCCCAGATCGTATTCCTCCGGAGCCAAGACGGTGTTGACCACTGCGACCCCGTCCGGCTTCAGCCCCTCCGCGACCGGCTCTATCTCCGGCAGGGTCTCGTCCAGCAGGACCAGCATATCCGGGCGATATATCTGGCTCTTAAGGGTGATCCGACCCTTGTCGATGCGCGCGAACGCCTTGACCGGTGCGCCGCGGCGCTCGGCGCCGAAATAGGGGAAGGCCTGTGCATGATATCCCTCTAGGACCGCGGCCTCGGCGAGCGTCTGCGCGGCCATGACCGCTCCTTGCCCTCCCCTGCCATGAAACCTCACCTCATACATCGAATCTCCAGCACTCCAGCCACTCTATTCGAGACCGGCGTATTTAATTCCTCAGCCGAAATGGCTGTGTCAAGTGATATGATGGCGCAAGCGCTCGGCGGCCTCGTCGCCCGATTGCCAGGAAAAGGATTTAGCTGAGCGGCTCACAAGCGCTAAGTGATAGCATGAAGAGCGTGGAGATCCGATGGAAGGAAGTGGCGGCGGACGACAAGCCTTCGGACTTCAATTCCTACCTGAAGGAGATGGAGGACACGGACACCCAAAGCGCGGTCGAGGAGGGCTTCCGCTCCTGGATGAAGGAGCACGTCGAAGGGAAGAGGATAATCATCTCCGACCTGGAGATCTTCGTCAACGGCAAGTACTATCTCCTTGAGCGAGGGAACGAGGAGGCGAGCTATTACAAGCGGCTCAAAGAGGCCTCTGGAAGGTAGCTGCGCACCGCGAGCATGAAATAGGGGAAGTGGTTTCGCTCAGACGTAGTCGACCCAAGAGGCATACTTCTTGCTCTTGCCCCTGGCCGCGTCCGAGAACTGCTTCTGCAGCTTCAGGGTGATCGGTCCGGGCTTACCCGCCCCGATGACCAGGTCGTCGATGCTGTGGACCGGCTGGACCTCTGCCGCCGTTCCAGTCATGAAAACCTCGTCCGCGATCACCAGCTCGCTGCGGGTGATGTCGCGCTCGGTCACCGGCATGCCCTGGTCCTCGGCGATACGCATCACCGAGTCCCGGGTGATCCCCTCCAATATTCCCGCCGATAAGGGCGTCGTGTAGATCTTGCCCTTCCGCACCATGAATAAGTTCTCGCCAGTGCCTTCGGCCACGTTCCCGTCGGAGTTGAGCAGGAGGGCCTCGTCGGCGCCCCGCTTCACCGCTTCCAGCCGAGCCATCACCGAGTTGACGTAATGACCGCACACCTTGGCATTGAGCGCCATCGCCCGGTTCCCAGACTTCTCCCAGGACGAGGTGATCAGCCTTGCGCCTAATTTCATCTGCTCCTCGCCCAGGTACACGCCCATGTAGACCACCGCGATCGCCACGTTGGTTGGTAGCTTGATCGGGTTGAGGCCGTAGGTACCTGTACCGAAGTAGGCGATGGGGCGAATGTAGTCCACCTTCGACTTCGCATTGGCGCGCACCGTCGCCTTGGTCGCCTCGCAGAGCTCGTCCAGCGAATATGGAATTTTGAGCGAGATTATCTTGGCCGAGTCCAGGAAGCGGACCATGTGCTCCCGCAATCGGAAGATGGAACGCCCCCTCGCGGTCTCGTAGATCCTGATGCCTTCGAAAACGCCGCCGCCATAGTGCAAGCCATGCGTCATGACATGGACGTTAGCCTTCTCGTAATCCACCAACTTACCGTCCATCCAGACCTTCTGCTGTGATGCCATGTTGCTCCCTTCATGAATGTGATCGCGCTCGATATAATGGATTGGGCACCGTTCAGAGCGCGTTCACGGCGCGTATGAAAACGTCCAGATGGGTGGATTCTATCATCTTGTCCACCTCTTCCAGACTGCCAATCAATCTCACTTTGCCCGATGAGTTCTTGGCGAGAGCGTAGGCCTCGTGCCTGGTCTCGTCAACGACCTCCGCCTGGACGATGTCATGGAGCCCCTTGAGGTCCGCCACCGCCACCTCTGCCTGATTCCGGTCCTTGACTGTCAGCACGATGCGTGACTTGCCAGCGATCTCGCATTTGCCAACGACGATGGTGTCAACGTTAATCCTCTTACGCGTGAAGACGCCCATCACTCGCTGCATGACACCAAATTCGTCGTTTACCACAATCGAAATCACTTCCACCTTCAAGCCTCCCTTCCGTCACTGCCGCTGCAGGTCGGGTTCCATACCGAGATGTCCAACCGCTGGTCCTTCGCTCGACGTTCTTGGTATCCTGATATGAATGCAGCATGGCCGCTCGACCTTGCCGGCGTCATGCCGATTTCCGAAGAAGCCACATGCCGTTTCATCTTCACACCAAGCCATGACGGGGAACGCAATCCCAGAGGATGGCGCCCCCTGATCAGATAACCAAAACGCGCAAGCTAACCAATACCGGGTTCACCAATGGTGAGGCCGCTAGGCTAGACATTAACAGGCTGTATCAGGAATGCCGTATTTATATATTGTTAAGCGGTCACACGCTGCTGGCTGGTTCAGGTCCCTTCGCCCCCGACCCTTAATGCGCTCTGCCCTGCGATCCGTTCTCCGGCAGCTCGCTCTCAATCGGATTCCCGCGCCCCACAAATCAGAAATATCAAATGGGTTAATCCCAGGGAGAATGCCTTTTCATATCTCCAGCGTCACCGCGCAGAACATTAAGGCGCTTCGAGAGCTTTCCTTGTTCTATCGGGCACCGTCGCCCATCGATTACCGGAACGGACCGAATTCCATTGAAGGCAGCCTCTTCCGCGAGGCTGAATGATATGCCATCCTATGGACCGATAGGCTGGCTTGGAAATAAGATTGGTTCGATCCCCCAGAAAAAACGCGGCCTGGTGCTATTCGTCTTCGGAATCATTTTGCTCGGCGGCCTGATTGCCCTGGATCAGCTGGTGATCAACAATCTACTTGTATCGAGCTTCGGCCAGTTCTCTGACCTTTCCTTCTATCAGGAGAGGGCGCAAACGATCCTCGATGGGAAGTGGCTGTACCGCGACGTGCAATCCGAGGCGCCGCCGCTGATATCCTACTTTTTCGTCATCCCCCAGCTGCTTGGTGGGTCGGTGGCCGCGTATCAATCCTACTTCGCCGCCTTCACCATGTTGACGGCCCTGGCGCTCTACTATGGCTTGAGGAGATGGGACGACCTCAAGGCATTCAAGATCGGCATCATCTTTCTCCTTTCGCCGTTCGGGGTGATCGAATCGGTGATCGGCATCCAGGACGAGTCGATCATGGTTTTCCTCTTCCTTGTGGCGGTGATACTGGCAATACGGGGCAGTGGCAGACTGAGCGCCCTAACCGTCGCCATCGGCATTTGGACCAAGGTCTTTGCCGGCCTGTTCTACCCGATATTGTTCCTGAAGACCAAGGGATGGCGGGAGCGGCTAATCCATCTGGGGATAATATCCGCCTTTTCCATCGCGATCTCGCTCCCTTTCCTTATCGTCGCCCCCAACGAATTCCTTGCCTTCCCCACCTACTATTTCTTGGGAGGCTCGGCAACGCCCGCGACTGGAATCAGCATCTGGGACTTCCTCAGCATGGGGGGGTTGAATATCCCAGGAATCGCTCTGCTGGGTATCGCGCTGGCCGGGCTGATCGGGGGATTGTGGCTGGTGAAGAAGCGGGACCTGGAGATCTGGCAAGGAACGTTGCTTATAATTGTCATCTTCCTGATCTTCTACTCCCGCATCGTTGTTGGCTATTACCTCCTTCCAGTGGCACTATTGTTGATTTGGGCGGTGGACGACCGGAAGATGCTGCTCAAGACCTTCCTCCTCTACCTGCCTTTCTTCGCCAGCTTGGCGTTCACGCGCGACACCCGCTTGGGGCATGCGGTCATCGATGCGTCATGGTCCTGGGCTGCTGGATTGGCGCTGAGCCTGCTCGGGACATTGATGTTGATCGACCTCACCCGGAAGGCACTCAAGACGAGACCGTTCATCGACCGTTTATGAGATAATACTCTTCACATCGACGAACGCGGGGAAACCGACCTCTCCTCGACCATCGATACAAGTCTATTACTCCATACCATTGCGGGATGACAAGTGAATCGGGGGTTCAGCAAGCAATGAGTATCAAGAGCGCGTTTTGGTGTCTCGAGGCTCGAAGGAGAGCGCGTCATGTCCACAAATCTCGGCAAGGATAGCATTCGTATACTGGTCCTGACGAAGTTCTATCATCCCCGCATCGGGGGAGTGGAGACGACCGTCAAGCTCCTTTCTGAGAACTACGTGGAGCGCGGGCATGAGGTCACAGTGGTATGCATGGACCAAGAGCGGCGCGGAGAGGAGACCATAAACGGTGTCAAGATCGTCCGAATGCCCCTCGACACCAAGCTCCTGGCCGGCGTGAACCGTTCGGTCTGGAGGTACCTGACCATGAACGTCCGACCGGGCGATTTCGACGTGGTGCACATCCATTCCTATCACATCCTCTTGTCAATGGAAGGCGCCCTTCTGTTCAGGCTGAGAGGGATTCCTTACGTGTTCTCCGGCCACTATCACGGCAAGGGGCATACCCCATTCCGCAATCTGCTCTTCAAGGCCTACCACTCATCGGGCGCTCTGGTCCTTAGGCGGGCGGAGCGTATCTTCTGCGTTTCGGAGTACGAGAGGTCTCTCCTGACCAAGGACTTCAAAGGACTGGAGGATCGCATCACCGTGATTCCGAGCGGAATTAAGGAGTTCCCTGAAATTGATGTCAGGAGGCGCCCGGATCGGCTGCTCTATATCGGTCGCCTCATGGCCTACAAGGGGGTGGACGCCATCATCACCGCCCTGGCGGAGCTACGCTCGAGGGGAAGGGTGTATGAACTCCATATCGTCGGTCAGGGACCGCATGAAGCGGCGCTGCGTTCGTTGGCGGATCGGACCGGGGTGGGCGACCTTGTGACCTTCCTGGGCGACCTGACCGAGGACCAGATCAACCGCGAGTATCGAGAGGCGGGCTTGTTCGTCCTCCTCTCCGGCGCCGAAGCGTACGGACTGGTGGTGGCGGAGGCGCTCTCCTGCGGCACTCCCTGCCTGGTCTCTAGAAAGGAGGCGCTGGTGGAGTTCCTCGATGAACCGGGCGTTTTCGGCGTGGACTTCCCGCCCGACACTGCGGCCGTGGCGGACCGGATCATGGAGATTTCGGACCATCTGGATCAGATCAAAGTCGGACCCTTCTCGGACAAAATCGCCCCCTGGTCCAAGATCGCCGATCTCTACCTTCAAGAATATGGAAGATGCATTGCGCGCAGAGGTCAGACTCCCCCCGACCGCTGAACGCCGTTGTCCTTCCCGATCCACCTCTCCTCAGACAACCGTGGTGCCAAGCACTACCCTGTAAATACCATTTCCGCGATAGGAGGGGGGATGAGCGAGGGCATCATCCGAAGCAAGGCTCCACTACGCATCAGCTTTGCTGGAGGAGGTACGGACGTCGCGCCATATAGCGACGATCGCGGAGGGGCGGTGCTCTCCGCGACAATCGACATGCATGCATACTGCACCATTTCCCCTCGCAGGGACAAGGAGATGAAGGTGCGCTCCCTCGACATGTCCCGAGACGAGAGCTGGAAAGCGGATGGGCGCATGCTCCGCTACGACGGCAACCTCGACCTGATCAAGGCAGTGCTCAACCACTTCGAGGTCGAGCAGGGCTTTGACATGTTCCTTCACTGCGACGCCCAGCCTGGTTCCGGTCTTGGCGGCAGCTCGACGGTGATGGTCTCATTAATTGGGGCAATATCCGAGTGGCTGAACGTTCCGCTTTCTCAGTACGACACGGCCAAATTGGCCTTCAAGCTCGAGCGGGAAGAGCTGGGTTTCGCCGGCGGAAAGCAGGACCATTATTCCGCGGTCTTCGGCGGCTTCAACTTCATGGAATTCAAGAAGACCGACACCATCGTCACACCGCTGCGTATAAAGAACGATATCCTAAACGAATTGCACTATCACCTCCTTCTTTGTTATACTGGCCAGACCAGGGACAGCGCCAACATCATCGAGGACCAGAGAATCGGGATGAAGGCGGCGGAGAGCCCGGTCATCGAGGCGCTCGACAACGCGAAGCGAATTGCATATGAGACCAAGGACGCGCTGATGAAAGGAGAAATCCGACGGATCGGCGAGCTGCTGGATGAAAGCTGGCAGCATAAGAAGAGGTTCACCGGTCATATCACGAACGAGCATATCGACACGATCTATGAGGCCGCGAAGAAGCACGGCGCCATCGGGGGGAAGATCTCCGGGGCCGGTGGCGGAGGCTACATGTTCTTCATCTGCGAGTACGACCGCAAGTATCTGGTGGCCGATTCGCTGCAGAAGCATGGCGCCCAGATCGTCAACTTCAATTTCGATAAGCACGGACTGCAGACCTGGAGATACAAGGCATGAGCCGGCTGGTCTCGATGGAGCTGGAGGAGAGCGCCGATGCGATAGCGAGCATCGATATCGAGCAGGTGCTGAGGATCGCCCGCCTCCTGACCAAGACGTTCCGGGAGGGCAGGAAGCTGGTGCTCTTCGGGAACGGGGGGAGCGCAGCGGACGCGCAGCACATCGCCGCGGAGTTCTCCGGGCGGTATGCCATGGAGAGGAAGCCGCTGAACGCCATCGCCTTCACCAACCTGTCGGCGGCGACGGCGATAAGCAACGATTACTCCTACGAGCAGGTGTTCGAGCGCCAGGTCGAGGCGAGCGTGCACCCGGGGGATGCCGTCATGGCGATCTCCACCTCGGGCAACTCCAAGAACGTGCTCCTGGCCGTGGAGAAGGCGCGGTCCCTCAGGGCCATCACCATCGGCCTCACCGGTAAGGCGGGTAGGCTGAAGGACGAGGTCGACGTCCCCCTCATGGTCCCGTCCGCGAGAGGCCCGAGAATCCAGGAGGGGTACATGGCCGCGGCGCACGTCATCTGCGGCCTGGTGGAGAAGGCGATGTTCGGCAGGCCGGCGGTGTTCGTGGACCGGGACGACACCTTGGCCCAGGACGTCCCCTATTGCTCCCGGCCGGAGGACCTGAAGGTTCTGAGGGGCGCTGGACCGGCCATCAAGCGGCTCAACGACGCAGGGTATCTGGTCATCGTGATCACCAACCAGTCGGGCATCGACCGCGGCCTCTTCGACGAGGCCATGCTGGAAAGGATTCACGCCAAACTCAAGGCGGAGCTGGCGAAGAGCGGAGCGCGCATCGATGCCATCTACCATTGCCCGCACCGACCGGAGGCCGGATGCCGCTGCCGCAAGCCAGACCTGGGCATGATCGAGCAGGCCATGAAGGATTTCGATATCGACATCCTCGGCTCCTACGTGATCGGGGACAGCGACGAGCACGACATGGAACTGGCGAGGCGCATCGGCTGCCCCGGGGTCAAGGTCGAAGGAAGCTTCGCTCTGGCCGAGGCCGTCGACGGCATCTTGAAAAGGAAATAGCTTAGTGCTTGTCGGGCACGAGGTCCTTGGTGGACGATACCTGGTTCCACACCGCCCGGTCCCCCTGGTCGAGCGCCACGTATAGCGACGAATAGGCGCGGGCCATCGCCTCCAAGGTTATGGCCATGAGCAGCCTGAACGGATGGCGGGCGTTGTCGCCCAGGAAGCCGAGCATCGCGCCGAAGAGCAGCCGCCGGTTCCAGGTGGGGACCTGGTAGTCGAACCAGCGCTTGAGGTACTTCTCGCCGATATTGACGCGAGTCCGCTGCCTCCAGAAGTCCGCGAAGCTGGCCGGACCCTTGTTGAAGACGACGGCCTCGGGAACGTAGACGCTGCGCAGGCCGCGCTTTTCCAGGTCGATTCGGATCAGGTCCTCGTCCGATTGGGATGTAACAGGAAGCGTCTTGTCCAAGCGGCGGAAGGCCATCAGCTCCCCGATCTTGGGATAGATCAACGAGATGCGGTGGTGCATGTCCCAGAGCATATGGACGGCGAAGCCCACCACGCTCTCCTTGTCGTTCACCGGGACGGGATGCCCCCCACTCACGCCCACCCTTCCATCGGCGAAAGGCTGCAACAGATGCTGCAACGAACCTTCGTCGAGCCGATTGTCGGCGTTGACCAGGACAAGAATGTCGCCCTTGGCCTGCTTCAAGAACTCGTTGATCGCCGAGTTCTTGCCCTCCCTCCGTTCCTGCTGGACCAGACGGAAGCGGCGATCCCGCTCCTCGAACTGCTTGACGATCTCATCGGTCCCGTCCTTGCTCCCGCTCGAGATGATCAGTATCTCCCCGATCGGGAAGCTCGCGCTCCGCTGTTGCATGATCGATTCCAAGCAGGCGCGGATGTTGCGCTCCTCATTGTAAGCGCACACCCCGATAGAGACGGTCGGCATTCAAGCCCCACATCATCGGCTGGGTTTATTATAGGATACGAATTCCCCCGGTCGATGGATTGGCAAGGTGGGCCAGTCGATTCCTTATTAGCCAGCGGTCACAGAAAATCCCATAATTGATATATACTACGAGTTATTTCTTCCTAGTGAAGGGTTAAGGAGATGGGGGAAGACAGCCAAGCTAGGTTCACTATTGTACTTCCTACCTACAACGAGGTAGAGAACATCTCCAGCCTAGTTGAAGAGCTGTTTCGCCTCTACCCGGGCATCTCGATATCCGTTATCGACGACGGTTCAACGGACGGGACAGTTGAGGCGGTCCTCGCGCTGCAGAAGAAGCACGACGGCCTGAATCTGGTGCGACGGGACCCGGAGAAGAAGGGGCTCACCGCCGCGCTGATGGAAGGCATCTCCTTGGTCAGCACAGATTTCTACATCGTCATGGATGCGGACTTCCAGCATCCGCCGGCCTCGGTGCGGGACCTCATGCTCAAGATCTCCGACGGAGCGGACCTGGTGGTCGGGGTGCGAATCAACAAGGAGCCTCTGACCCTTTCCAGGAGGATTGCCTCCGGCGGGGCGCACAAGCTTGCTGCGAGCTATCTTTGGCTGCGCCGCAAACCGCGCTCCCACGATGTGATGAGCGGCTTCTTCGGCGGTCGGACCGAGCTCTCCCGAAGATTGATATCCGAACATGGACACAGGTTCGAGGGGAAGGGCTTCAAGATGTTGTTCGACCTGCTGAAGCACGCCCCCCGCGACATCCGATTGGAGGAGGCGCAGTTCGTCTTCGGGGAGAGGGCCGGGGGCAAGTCGAAGCTCAATTCGGACATCATCCTCTCGGTCATGAAGCAGTGCGGCCTTGCGGGCAAGATGCTGGGAACCTCGATCCAGCTCCTGGTGATCAGCAAGGCGGCCCAGGTAATCGGACTCCTGATCATCGTGGCCATCTTCGCCATCGCCATTGTCATCGGAACGACCCCGCAAAAGCCGACGCCGTAATTCCGTTTGGCGTCAAGGGCACAGCAAGCCTTTTCTAATATCACTGACAAATAGAACAGCGATGACGACCAAGCAGTTCGAGATATACGTGCAGAACAAGCCAGGCGAGGTCGCGAGGCTTGCTGAGGTCTTGGCGAAGAACGCAGTGAACGTCCGCGGCATCTCCACGGACCTGGGCGGGCCGAAGTCAATCATCCGGGTCATCACCGACGACGAGGCAAGCGCCCGGTCGATCCTCAAGGCGAATGGGATCGAGAACCAAGAGCGGGACGTGCTGGTGATCTCACTGTCGGACAAGCCAGGAGAGCTGGCCAAGATGACGAGGAAGCTTGCGAAGGCCGGCATCAACATCGAGAGCCTTTTCATACTGGGGAGCAAGACGCCCGAGGTCCAATTGGCGATTGGCGTGGACCAGAGGGAGAAAGCGCAGGAGCTGCTCCAGAGGTAAACCCCTTAGCTTCCATTTTTCTTCGTTCCGTTTGGCTGGATTGATATTACAATTATTGCGGCCACGATGAACAGGCCGCCGAAGGCCGTGAAAACGGTCGGTACCTCGCTTATCAGGATGAAAGCAAACACCATAGCAAAGACTATCTCCAGCAGCAGGATGATCGATGAATCGGTGGCTCCTTTGCCCTTCAGCCCGGCGATGTAGAACAGGAAGGCGCCGGCGGTGCACGCCGCGCCCAAATAGATGATCGACCAGAGGCCTTCCATGTCTATGGTCGTGCTACCGGCAAGCAACAGACCGATTGGGACGCCGAAGATTGCTGTGGTGGCGATCGCCGCCGCCGAGGTCATGTATACATCGGTGTTCCGTGCCAATGCCTTCTTCTGATAGACGATATAGAATGCCCAGATCACACCGGCTAGGAACACGAGCACATTGCCGACGAAATCGCTGTCCATGACCTGATCGAAATCCCCTCCAGTGGAGATCACTATGACGCCGATCAAACCAAGGCCCAGGCCGTAGAACGTGTACCGAGTGAGCGCCTCCTTCAACACCACGGTGGCGATCAGGGCGACGAAGACCACATTGATGTCCACCAGAAGGACGGTGTTTGTGGCGGTGGTATGGATCATCCCCACATTCTGGAAGAATTGGCCGACCGCGTTCAACAGTCCTATCAGCCAAATGATCGGATCCTTGAAGACCTTGAGGCTGAAGCGCCCGAGGACGAAAGCCACCAGCAGCAATAGGCCAGCGCCAAGGATGAAACGCGTTAATGCTAAGAAGAACGGGTCGACGTGCTCCAATGCGATCTTGGAAGCGGCGAACGAGGTCCCCCAGATGAAACTGGCGATGACGAGGAAAGCCTCGTAGCGATCGACCCGAAGCCGCATGTGCCGCGATACTCCTGTTGATATTTTAGTGGAACGGTCAGATCATTCGAGCGTCTTGCCTTCGAGCTCAATCGGGCCATCGACGCCAACGCCGTCCCCCAGGATGCAATTGCTCAGAGAAACGTCGGGGCCGATCCTGCAGGCCTTGCCGATGATGGAGCCCGTTACACGCGACTTTCTCATGACCAGGCAGGAATCGAGCATTAGGGAGTCGGTTACATTGACGCCTGCTTCGATCGTCGAGCCTCCACCGATGGCAGAGGAGGCTATGAACGAACCCTCTCCCAATCTGACGTTATCGCCCAGGTAGACCGGGCCCCTTATCCGGGCTCCTCTCCCGGAGAAATTCGTCGCGCATATCTTGCCTTCGGACGCTATGCCTTCGAAGCGCTGCTCGCTGCCCCGACGCTCTGCCATCTGTAGGTTGGCGTCCAGAAGGTCCCTCGGCCGGCCGATGTCCTTCCACATGCCCTGCAGCCTGGCCCCATAGAGGGGATGGCCCATCTCCAGCAGCTTGGGGAAGAGGTTCTTGGAGAAGTCGAACTTGGTCGCTTCGGGCACGTAGCGGAACGCCTCCTTCTGGATGACGTAGACGCCGGCGTTGATCAGGTTGGAGAAGACCTCGGCCGGGGCCGGCTTCTCCTTGAAACGGATGATGCGGGATTCGTCGTCCAAGCCGACGATGCCGTACTCGGAGGGGTTGCTCAACTCGGTGAGCGCGATCGTCACCATGGCCTTTCGCTCCTGGTGGAAGCGGATGATCCTGTCGAAATCGATGTCCATCAAGGTGTCGCCCATCACCACCACGAACGACTCGGGCAGCTTGCTCTCCAGCAGCTTCACCGCCCCCGCGGTGCCCATCGGCGTCTCCTCGAAAGCGTACTTTATGTTCAAACCTAATTCCCTGCCGTCGCCGAGCTGGTTGACGACCTCTTTGCCTTTGTACGCGCAGGCAAGATCGATGACCTCGATCCCGGCGGATGAAAGCGCTCGTAGAGAATATTCGATGCACGGCCGGCCGAGGACGGGGAGAAGAGGCTTGGGGCGATTGTTGGTCAGAGGACGCAATCTGGTCCCCTCGCCGCCCGCGAGCACAACCGCCTCCCTCACGCCGCTTATCAAATCCTCACCTTGCTGGTATGATGCGTCAAGACCGACGCCACGATATATAAAAGTTTGAGCGGAGCGGATGAAGGCCCGTGGTGTCGACTGGGATGCCGACGTGGATCAAATCCAGCTAGTATCACAGGAACAGCTTCGCCACGTTGGCGTTCCGCCTCGAGCCGATGGTCTTGGCCACGGGGGCGCATTTCGTCCGTAGCAGGTAGAGCACCGGCCGGACCTCCTCGTCCGACAGCGACTCCAGATTCGCCATGCCTTTGGCGATGGTCATGTCGGCCTCTCCAATCTCCTTTCTCAATTGGCTCCCAGCGCGCTTCAGGTCGACCCCCACCGCGAACTCCTCGGTGCTGATGATCTCGTCGAAGAATCGATCGAGATGGACGCGCAACGCGTCCTCCATCGTCACGTCCGTCAATATCGGCTCACCTTTGACGACGCCGATCACCTTTGGACCGAGGGCCTTGATCTCCTTTACCAGGAGGCGGTCGAAGACCGATTCGCCGCAATTGTCCAGGAGATAGACCGCCTTGCTTGCTTTCTTGAGGAGTGTGCGAGCCTCTGGCAGATCGTTGACCGCCAGCCCCTCCTTGACCAGCAAATCGAACTTCTGGCCTAGTTGCTCCGGCCGCTCGAACCCGACGTCGATGCCGAAATCGAGGACGTTGCCGGCGATGGAGCACAAGGCGGCCGCTTCCAGCGGGTCATCGCTCCCGCGCACGAAGCGCTCTATCCGTTCGTATATCGTTTCCGCCGCCTCGTCGCTGCGCCGCTTCAGGTCCTTGTAGGGATCGTTCGAGCCGGAGATCTCATAGACCTTGCGATGCACCAGGGTGGCCATCTCGGCGGAGTTGCGCTGCGGCCAATCTGAACTGGATAATATGCGCATGCTGGCGCTGAGTGCCTCGGTGACCTTCTCCGGTGCGACCAGCTCCGTCTCGTAGATGACCCGATTGAGCAGGCAGGGGACGCACTCGGGGGAGAAGCGCATGCATCGGCGTAAGTATCGCCGCGCATTAAGATTTCGCCAGGAAGAACGAGGACTGACGAAGTTGCGATTGCAGGCCTGAATGCAACCTTTAAGGTTCGCATCATGATTTGTTGGCAGAGGAGGAAAGAACTTGCTGAGCTGGAAGATGCTGGCCGCCATCGCCCTTATCCTGTCGCTCGGCAATTCCTTCATGACCGAGGGGGAATCGCTCTCGATCAATGATCTGGGGCCAACGGGCGTCTCCTCTTCGCCGCAGGGCGTGAGCGTCATTCCCGGACCGAACTACGTGGATATTGCCTGGCAGGCTCCGGCGGACCCGGGAGCATCTCCGATCACCGCCTACCTGATCTACATCGTCAGGGATTACAATTGGACTGGTCAATATCCAGACAACGTCGGTCCCATCGCCACTCTGGGACCGGACGCCCGAAGCTATCGCCACGCCGACCTCATCCCTGGCAACTTCTATACCTATTACCTCAAGGCGCAGAACTCCAACGGCCTCAGCGCCTACAGCGAATGGAAATGGGCCAGGCCAGGGTACACGGTGCCTTCGCCCCCCCAGCTATGGGGCAGGATAGGCGATAGCCAGATCACCCTCTCGTGGCAACCCATTGGAGCCGGCGGGACGAGCGTGCAGGGCTTCCATGTCTATCGCGGCCCGAACGCACTGAACATGACGCTGGTCGGAACCACGGAAGGATGGTCTTCCCACAACGGGGAGACGTATGGCCAGACAGGATTCACCGACACCGGACTGGTCAACGGAGCCACGTACTTCTATTCGGTAACGACCTTCAACTCCATGGGGGAGAGCCTGCACTCGAACGTCCTCTCACTCCTGCCGCTGATCGCCCCCTCGAACCTCACGGCCTACCCGCCCAGCGTTGACAACTGCGGGGAGGTCGACATCACCGTGAACTGGACGTTCCCCGCCGAAAGCCTGCCGCAGATCGTCGCCTTCAGGGCGATCTCAAATCACGGCGAGGCCGTCCTGGTCGCCAAGGAAAACACCTCGCACACCTTCCGCGTGTCCGGCGGCTGGGGATATGAATTCACGATCTCCGCGGTCTACGTCGGCGGCAACGAATCCTACTCCAGCCCGGTGCACGTGAGCGCGCCGATGTGCGAAGGCAGCGGCTACACGATCGAATTCATCCTCCTACTCATTGTCCCCCCCATATTCGTCGGGATCGCGCTCGTGCTCGTAGCCATCGTCCTCCTCAGGAAAAGCAGGCAAAAAGGCTGAGTGAGCGCATCACCAGAACGCTTCCACAAAGCTTTATAGAGAGTCCAGCCGTTTTTCCCGCGAGGGCAGATGGCCGAATCGATCACGTTGAGGGTGGCCCGGGCGCATCACCAGTCAGAGGTCGGCTTCGGCCGGGCGCGCATCGATGCCAAGACGCGCAAGGACTTGGGCGTCGAGGTGGGCGACATCATCGAGATCGTCGGCAAGCGCTCCACCGCCGCCAAGGTCTTCCGGGCGGCCCAGGAGGACGAGAACAAGGCGATCATCCGCATCGACGGCATGATCCGCTCCAACGCTGGCGTCTCCATCGGCGAGAAGGTGACGGTTACGAAGGCGGAGCCGCAGCCGGCCGCCAAGGTGATGGTCGCTCCGAAGATCCCGCAGGGGAAGCACGTCCGCTTCGGCACCGGCGTCGAGGAGCTCTTCAAGAAGGGGCTCACGAACCGTCCGCTGGTCAAGGGGGACGAGATCATCATCCCCAACATCGCCCTGATGGGCGGATTCCTGCCATTCATTGTAATTTCAACGCAGCCCACCGGCGTGGTCATGGTGGGCGATCACACCGAGCTCTCGGTCAAGACCGAGCCGGTGGAGAGCAAGGACGCGATTTCGCCTTCGACCACCTACGACGACATCGGCGGGCTGGAGGAGGAGCTGCAGCGCGTCCGGGAGATGATCGAGCTGCCGCTGAAGCACCCGGAGCTCTTCGACCGCCTGGGCATAGACGCGCCGAAGGGGGTGCTGCTGTACGGACCGCCGGGAACCGGCAAGACGCTTATCGCCAAGGCGGTGGCGAACGAGGCCGGGGCGAACTTCATTTCCATCCAAGGTCCGGAGATCATTTCCAAGTACTATGGCCAGAGCGAAGAGAAGCTCAGGGAGAAGTTCGAGGAGGCGGAAAAGAACGCCCCCTCGATCGTCTTCATCGACGAGATCGATTCCATCGCACCGAAGCGCGAGGACGTCGCAGGCGAGGTGGAGCGGCGCGTCGTGGCGCAGCTGCTCACCCTGATGGACGGCATGAGCGGGAGGGGCCAGGTCATAGTCATCGGCGCCACCAACCGCGAGGATGCCATCGACCCGGCGCTGCGGCGACCGGGTCGCTTCGACCGGGAGATCGAGATCGGCGTCCCGACGCAGGAAGGTCGGCGAGAAATTCTGGAGATCCACACCCGCGGCATGCCCCTGGCCGAGAACGTCTCCATGGAGTACCTGGCCAGTTTGACGCATGGCTTCGTCGGCGCCGACCTGATGGCACTGGCCAGAGAAGCGGCCATGAAATGCCTGGCGCGGTTCGTGCCCGAGCTGGACCTGGGCAAGCCGATCCCGACCGAGATCCTGGAGAAGGTCCGGGTCACGGCGGACGATTTCGAGGATGCGCTGAGGGAGCTGGAGCCGAGCGCCATGCGCGAGGTGCTGGTCGAGATACCCAAGGTCTCCTGGGACGACGTCGGCGGACTGGAGGACGTCAAGCAGCAGCTGAAGGAGATGATCGAGATGCCGATGGAGAACTCCGGGGCGTTCAAGCGCATGGGCATCAGGCCGGCGCGCGGAGTCCTGCTCTACGGGCCGCCGGGCGCCGGCAAGACCCTCCTGGCCAAGGCGGTGGCGAACGAATCCCACGCCAACTTCATTTCCATCAAAGGGCCGGAGATAATGAGCAAGTGGGTCGGCGAGTCGGAGAAGGCGATGCGGCAGGCTTTCAAGAAGGCCAAGCAGGTCGCGCCAGCGATCGTCTTCCTGGACGAGATCGACGCCATCGCCCCGCGCAGAGGGGGCGGCTCGGATACCAATGTCACTGAGCGGATCGTCAACCAACTGCTCACCTCCATGGACGGAATGGAGACGCTGGAGAAGGTGACGGTGATCGCCGCGACGAACCGGCCGGACATCGTCGACCCGGCGCTGCTGAGACCGGGCAGGTTCGACCGCTTGGTGCTCATTCCGGTGCCGGACGAGGTGGCTCGGTTGAGCATCCTGAAGGTGCACACCAAGTCGATGCCGCTGGTTGGCGTGGACCTGGACGTGCTGGCGAATCACACCGAAGGCTTCGTCGGGGCGGACCTGGAGAACCTCTGCCGCGAGGCGGCCATGATCGCGCTGAGAGAGGACAAGGACGCCGTCAAGGTGGAGACGAGGCACTTCGAGTCAGCCTTGAAGATCATCACCGCCTCGGTCGACAAGGACACGATGAAGCAGTACGAGAGCATCGGCAAGGCGCTGCAGAAAGTACGGAGCGGAAAGGACGAGCTGGGAATGTACCGCTGAGCCGCTCTATTTCCTGTTTGTTATCGCTGCGACGTCCTTCGATTTCGTGAGCACCTGGAACTTCGAGAGGGTCTTGGGCAGCGTGATCATCGCTACGTCCTTGATCATCTCGACGTGCTCATTGAAGACCGGCCAGGTCACATCGTCCTCGAAATTGAGCATGTCGATATCCGAGAAGATGACCGGCCCATCGACCGATTCCAAGTCGGTCTTGGAGACATTCAGCATGTCCAGATCCTTGATGCGGTAGCTGGGCGAAGCACCCCTGTCCACGACCTCGCGCATGACCTCCGTCGTCAGCTCTCCAATCGCCATTCCGCGTTTCTTGGCCTCGGCCGCGAATCGTGCATAGACGTCGTCGTCCACCCCTCTGATGCATACGTCGGTCATCGTCAGCCTACCCTTCCATTTCCATATTGGGAATAAGTGACGCAAAGATAAAAACCTCTGCTATCAAAGTTATCAAAGTTGCGAAAAGAGTCACGAAAGCAAGGACAAATGGTCGATCGGGTATCAATCGAGCCGCCCTGCGATCAGCAAGAAGGCATTGTTCAGGGATTTCAGCCAGTGATGGCTTGATTTCGCCTTGCTCCTGATTCTCTCATTCGAAGAGAGGGCGGCTTGCCGGTCGCTATATTGCCGCATGTTTTCACGGATCCTAATCTCATTCTCCAATATTCTCGCATCCATATGTCCGTTCCCAGTCATTTGTGTATATGTCATACAAATCAACAATATCATCATAATATTACATAGTATATATATCTTGCTAATCAGAATCCGTGGCAGCCGCCGGAACTCAAGGCACCGCTCTAGACCGAATCCAAGCATTAACGGTCAAATCAATCTAGCCCCATCTCATCAACAATCTGGATATAATGGCGGGCTAAGGGGGCGGTGGGAAAAAGGATGAGGCACCAAATCGAGTAGGCACCGCATTCATGCCCCAACCATCCATTGAGAAATAGGCGAACTGAAATCGTTTCCTCAGGTCTTGCTCAGAATGCGATATGCCATCCTTGTTGATTCCAGGACGAACTCCTTGCATCTCTGCTCGTGCTCTTGCGAATTAAAGTCGCCCTTGTTGAGGGCTTTGCACTGGGTCGTCTTGAACTTACGAACGAAGCAGCCATGAAGCTCCTTCGCCGCCTTGTAGCACTGGTCCTTGTTTACCTTTGCTTCGGTCCTTCCCAGCTTCGCTCCGATCCCGAGCAGGCCACCGGTCAATGCTCCGCAGGTGTCTTCTGAGCAACCGAAACCACCTCCGAAGGGGGTGGCCATCATCAGCGCCACTTCGGGCAAGGCAATCTCTTGAGCAAGACAAAGCCCTCTCATCGCCGACTCGGCGCAATTGAATCCTTTATCCCAGCACTCGGACGTGTACTTGATGCATTCCTCTTCGGACAGCATTTTGACTACCGTCGCCGAGGAGGGCAAAGGAGATACTTCAATCTCGCTTCGTTGCGCTCAGGTCCTTGGAAGAGTCTACCACGCTTATGGCGAATTGGCGCCTATTGCACTGAATGCTTCGCCGTCCCTCCCCCGGAGACAGCCACCATGCCCTTATTGCCTATTCCAGAGAATTCACATGACACCCAGTGAGCTTGAGAATCAATTGGACAGCAAGCGCCCACATGATCAGACCAAGCCCGGCCTTCAACATTCCAGATTTGAATCTCATGCTGATCCTCGCGCCCAGATTTCCTCCGATCAGAACGGCAATCCCGGTCACGAGTATCAATGTGAGATCGAGACTGCCATATGCCGAATGGCCTATGATCCCGAAAAGCGCTGAGAACGATATGATCAAATGCGACGACCCGGCCGCGTACTTCGTTGGATACTTGCAGATGTAGACCATGAAAGGAACGATGAGTATGCCACCGCCGACCCCCAGCAGGCCGGACAGGATTCCCACGGCAAAACCGAAGACCGTAATGACCGCGTACATGGTGGTCGAGAAACCGGTTGGGCAAGCTCCCTCCGGTTTTCCCCTTTCCCAGTATGTGTAGACCATCCTCGTTCCCACGATGAGCAGGAAGATGACGAACAGCCACAGCAAGATGGCGGTATTGACAAAATTGCCCGCGGCTCCGCCTATCAGAGAACCGAGGCATATGCCTGGCACGAAGATCATGGACGTCTTGAAATCGATCATCTTGTTGCGGTAAAAAATATAACCCGCAGACGTCGACGTTATCAGGTTCAAAACAAGAGAAGTTGAAGTGGAAATCAGTACCGCGTAACCGAACAGGAATAGCGTGGGGGTGTAGACCGACCCCCCGCCCTGGCCGAACATCGAGAAGATGATCGAGACCAAGAACACTGCGATGACGACTGCCCAGAGCAATTCGTCCACGGCTATTCCTACTGTACTCCTTTCAGCACATTGGCCCAGGTCTGAGTGTAGTCTGAGCAGGGGATGCACATCGCCTTTCCATCCAGCGTGCGCGCGTACCTCTCGAACACATACTCGCCGCACTTGCTGCATTTGACCTTGGCGAAGGACCCTTTCGGACGACTGAACGCGAAATCGTTGAGTCTCTCCACCTTGAACATATTCTCGTCCGTCGCCTCCAAGACGACCTTGACAGCCCGATTCACGACATCTGCCGGGATGTCCGAGGGCTCTATGCCTTTCTTGCGATAGTCGAAGAACTCCTGCTTGCCCAGCTCATCCTGGAACTCGGAGCGCAGGTATAGTCTGACCGCTCCCTTGCCTGGCGCATAGAGTATCGTGGCCACTTTTCCGTATCCGAGCCGTTCCATCATCAGCTTGCCATAGGTGCAGCCCGTGGCTGCCATGACCCCATCCATCATGCAGGTCTGAGGATGCCCGACGCCCATCTCGGAGAAGGCGAAAGCGCCATGATCCTTGACCCTCTCGATGCCTAGCTCGCTCATCGCCAGAATGCCCATTCTATAACCAATGGGCATGAACGGGCAGACGTGCCCATGAAACTTCCAAGCCCACTCTGGTATCTCTTTGTTCTCAATTTCATTCATGTCAGAACCTCATTTCAATAATAGTTGAAATAGTATTATATGATTTTGGGTTGGAATGCCATGCTTTCCTTGACTATATTCCTGAATCCAGATTCTGGAGACCCAAACAATGGTGAAGAGGGTGTCTTGATCTTGCCTTCTTCGGCACTATTTTGAGGCTTAAGTCTCGAAGAGAGAAGAACAGGGGGAGCTTCTATTCGGCCAATTGAACGTCGTGCATCGTGAGACTAGCGACATTATACCGACATATCGAAAGCCTATTATATGGACAAATCATTCATAATCGCAGTCACCAGATATACTGGGAGGATCGATCATGAGGAAGTTCATCACTGAGCTGAAAGGGAAAACGGTAATGACCAACGACGGACAGATTCTGGGCATGATCGAGAACTTCGTCATCGATTCCACCACCGGCGACATTCAGCACGTCTTGGTCGTCCCAGCAGAGGAGATCGAGACCCGCCTGTTCCGCACCGACGCGCAGGGGAGACTGATTCTCCCATTCGCAGAGATGAACGCGGTCCGCGACGTCGTGGTAATGAGCATCACCCACTAACGAAAACCCTTTCCAATCGATTCTTGTCCATCAGCGCTTGAGCAGCTCGCGCACTCTCTCGCGATTCGTCTGTGCGTCCCTGAACACCGGTGCCAGGCGCAATGCCGCCTCGTACATCTCCAGGGCGCGGGCGTTCTCCTTCCTCCTTTCGGCGATTATGCCGAGCAGATTGAGAGCCTCCGCGCTCTCCTCCAGCCTTAGCGCCAGCGAGGCCGATTCGTACGCGCCGTCGAGGTCCTCGCGTCCCAGCCGGCACATCGCCAGGTTCAGATGGTAATAGGGGCGGTGGTCGCGCAGCAGCGCCTCCTGGAAGCAGCTCTCCGCCTCCTCGTAGGAGCCGCGCAGGTAGTGCACGCAGCCGAGGTTGCTCCACGCGTCGCCATACATCGGGTCCGTCTGGACCGCCAGGTGCAGCGCCGATTCCGCCTCCTCCATCTGCCCGGAGTAGCGCAGGCAGACGCCGAGGTCGTTGAGCACGTGGGGAGACGGCGATTCCGTACCAGATAGTACGCGCAGCCGTTCAAGTGCCTGCTCGAAGCGCTTCTCTTTCATCGACGCAAGCGCGCGGATCATCTCCATCAGGCCGCCATCCCCGCCTGCGCTGCCTATCTGCGCCTGCCCCGGCCTTCCCAGTTCCAGTTGGAGCAGTGCGCGCCGCGCCTCCGCGTCCGGCTGGTCGACTACGTTGCCTAGGAGCTTGACGCAGTCCTCGTAGCGGCCCAGGCGGTAGCTGATCGCCTCGAAGTTGAGGAACAGGGCCGCCTTCTCCGGCGCGTGCCGGATCCCTTCGGCCAGAGCGGTGATCGCCTCCTCCAGCCATCCCTTCTCGGCGAGTATGTTCGCCTGCAACAGGTAGACCCGATGATCGCCGGAGTCGAGCGCCAAAGCGCGATCCAGCTCCTTCAATGCCTTACCCGGCTCGCCGATGGCCTGCAGCACCGTGGCAGACTGCAGATAGCGCTCCATGAGGGGCTGCTCCATGCCGGCTTCGGACGGCTCCGGGGACACGACGCTCTCGGCTTCCAGAACCGTGTCCTTGCCCTCCTTGGCCAAGGCCAGCGACGGGTCCAATGTGGAGGCGATGCCGAAGCTCCTCCCCGCCTCGTCCAGCAGGCCGGTCGACCTTTGGGCGACGGCAAGCCCGATCCAGAGGTCGGCGCGTTTCCGGTCCAGCGCTACCGCCTCCTGCCAGCTATTGACTGCCTCTGCATTCTTGCCCATCTCGGAGAGCGTTTCCGCGATCTGTACCACCGCCGCCACGCTTCCCGGGTCCAAGGCGCGGACGCTCTCGAAGGATGCCAGTGCATCCTTATTCCTGCCCAAAGAGCGCAGGATGATGCCCCGGTTCTCGATGAGGCGGGTGTCCTTCGGATGCTCGTGCAGCAGCTCGTCGTAGACCTTCAGAGCCTCCTCCTTTCGGCCGAGCTGGAACAATGTTGCTCCCTTGTTCAGCATGGCCGAGTACATCCGCTTCTGATAGCGCAATGCGGAATCGTAGGCCTTGACCTCCTCCTCGAATCGGCCCAGCTGGTGCAGCACTGTCCCCAATAGGTACCATGAATTGGGATCGTATGGCCGGCTGTCCAATGCACGCTGCATCGATGCCAGAGCCTCCTCGTTCTCGCCGATCGCCAGGTGGGCGGTGGCCTTCATCCTCCAGGCGAGATCGTGCTCCGGCTTCAGCTCCAGCGCCTTGCCCAACTCGACGATGGCGTCGTCGTAGCGCTCGTGCTTCAGCGCGTCCTCGCCCGCCTGGATGAAGGAATCGAAGCGGCCGATGCTGGGCAGGTAGCGGGTCCCGTCCTTCTCCAGTATCTTGCGGTCGATCTCCTTCAGCAGCGGCGACATCAGGTCGTACTTCTTGATCAGCTGCAGCAGCGTCCCGCGGTCGGCGAGGGAGACCTCGAACCGCTCCGCCGCCCGCTTCGTGTCATCGTCGGTCTCCGAGGTGAGGATTAGCACCGGGGAGCGGCGTTCCAGCAGTGCCTTGTCCTTGACCACCATCACCCCGTCCGCGCTGGCATGCTCCGGTCGCCGCGAGGCCATCATCAGGTACTTGCCCCCTTCTCTTTCGCCTTCCAGGAAGGCGACGCCGTCGATCATCGCCGCGGCGGTGACCTTCATTCCGATGTTGCTCAGCAGGTGCACGATGAAGTTCTTGTAAGCGTCGTCGTCCAGGCCCTTCAGGGTGCCAATCATGCGCGCGTCGAAGCGGGACTCGTAGGATTCCTCGCTCATCCGCTCCCCTCCAAGTGCGCCTTAAGCCTTCTCGCCCGCATGTCATCGAAGGAGGCGGGGATCCTCTGCAATGCCTCCTTGGCCAGCTCGTCCTTCCCGGCCTGTGCGAGCAGCATCGCCTTCTTGATCGTGATCTGATGAGAATCGTCGTCCTCCCCGGCCTCCAGCTTGCCCAGCTCCGCCACCGCCTCCTCCGCATTGCCGAGGAAGGCGTTCATCATCTGCAGGTTGGACTCGGCCACGCGATGCAGCTTGGGATAGACGTTGGAACGCTCGCAAAGCTTTAGAACGGAGCCGGTGTGGCTCTTCAGGAATGCGTTTTGCCAGTTCTCATCGACCGCCAATCGCGAGACCGTCCGCACCAGGAGGATGTGCACGTTGGCCATCCTCAGGCTGGCCCTCGCCCAGGCCTCGCCGGCGATCTCCACGCCCTCGGTCAGCTTGATCAGCTCCCAGACGAAGGGACGGCGGGGCAACAACTCGTCCCCGAAGAGATGCAGAGCAGTGCCGACCCCGGCCAGGTATTCGTCGACGAAGGAAGGGAAGGCCGCGACGCTCTCGTGCTCCATCAGCGCCGGCAGCCGCAGAGGGGCATCCAGGCCAGGGCCGTAGCTAAGCGCGGGGCCGTTGGTCGGAAAGATGCGCATGGACACGCTCTGCGTCCGAAGAAGTCGAGCGTCCGCGGTCGGGTCGATGAGGCGGGGGAGAAGGTCGAGAGGGTCGGTCAGCCCTGAAAGGCATCCAGCGCAGAAAAGCACCCCTGCCTTGGTCTCCTTACCGCATGCCGCACAGGCCAACCTGAAACCCCAGCCAATGATGCATGACGCAGGTTAAGAAATTATTTGGGCGCGAGCGCCTTGCTCATGTACGCGCCGTCGCGGGCGTAGCCGATGGAAGCGTAGTAGCGCCGCACTCCTACGCCACTCGTCACCTTGAGCGATCGATAGCCGTTCTCCAGCGCCGTCCGCTCCGCCTCCAGCATCAGCTCCTTCCCGAAGCCCTTGTGCTGCCATTCCCTGCCCTCCTTGTCGAACCGCGCCATCTGGCCGAAGACCTTGAGCTCGCGCACGTGCGCCGCGATCCCCTCGCCGGGCATCCTGAGCCGGGCATACCCAACGAGAGCGTCCTGGTCGGCCAGGTCGAAGGAGATGAAGTCCTCCCGGCCGCCAGAGGCACGGTAGGCAAGGTGGTTCAGCTCGACCTCGCCGGCCGAATCCATTTGGATGCGGTTCAATCCGACCTCGCGGCAGCGGATGCAGCGGCATTGCGTTCCCAGCTCCTTCATCCTCGCCCTCGCCAGCTCCCTCAGGTGCCCCTTATCCACCCCCGCCTCGATCAGCTGCACCGGTATGTCGCGCTGGATGCGCTGGATGCGGACGTAGCGGGGGGTCATCACCTTCATCGCTGCCACCACCTGGGTCGCTTGCACCGTGTCATAGGGAGCGAACTCACCCCTCTGCCACTGCTCGTACAGCTTCGTGCCCTTGACCACCAATGTAGGATAGATCTTGAGCATGTCCGGGCGGAAGCGCTCGTCGTCGAACAGCATTCGGAAGCGCTCCAAGTCCTTCTCCGGGTCCGAGCCAGGCAATCCTGGCATCAGGTGATAGCAGACCTTGAGGCCAGCGTCCTTGGCAACCTTGGTCGCCTCCACAACCTCCTTCACCCCATGGCCCCGGTTAACGCTCCTGAGTATCTCGTCGTCCAGGATCTGGACGCCGAACTCGACCCGGGTCGTCCCCAGCCGCATGCATTCCTTCGCCCGATCGACGCCGAACCCGTCCGGGCGGGTCTCGATGGTCAGCCCGATACAGCGGTGTGGCGCGCCCTCATTCTTGGTGTGGGCGTCCTCAAGTGAGGCGCAATCCTCCTCGTTCATCGCGTCGAAGCACCTTTTCACGAATTCCTGCTGATAGTCAGCGGGTCGGGAGGTGAAAGTCCCGCCCATGATAATCAAATCGATCTTGTCGGTCGGGTGCCCTATTGACGTCAACTGGGTTATGCGCGCCCGCACCTGCCGGAACGGATCGAACTCATTATATGCGCCCCTCCGCGCGGCCGGCTCCTTCCCCGTGTAGGATTGGGGCGAATTGTTCTCGACACCTCCGGGGCAATAGGTGCACTTGCCATGCGGACAGGGAGCTGGTGAAGTCATCACCGCAACCACTGCCACTCCGCTCAAGGTCCGCACCGGCTTGCGGCGCAACAGGTCCCTGGCCAATGCCAACGTGCTTTCGTCGGCGAGAGCCAGCGTCGCGGAATTGGGCGGAACAGTCTCCATCCCCAACTCGCGGCACAGCTCGATCTTGCGGCGCAGCAGCTCCTTCTTGTCTGCGATCTCGCCGGATGCCAGTAGCTGCAAGAGGCGCTGGTGATATGCCGTGGTCCTGTCCATTCCACTCATCCACATGCTCAGAGCCCTTTCTCGTTCATGATCGAATAGACGATTCCGATCGCCAGGAAGAGCGCAGCCATGAACCCGACCACGACCAGCAGGTCGATGCCCAGCGCGATTCCGACGAGCGCCGTCGCCACCGCCAGTATGGTGAGGATAGCATAGACTTTCCATCGACCCAGGGGGACGTCGAACGGGTTCTTGGCCACTGCACCCGCTGGGCCGGAGGCTTTCTCAGGCATCCTTTCAGCCAAAGTAGACCTTGGCCTCGTCCTTCTCTTTCTCCTTCTCCTCTTGCTTGAAGGCGAGGACGTCCACGGCCAGGACCATGGTGCAGGGGACGAAGCGCATCTTTCCCTGCTCCCCTTCCTTCTCCGGATCCATGATTATCGAGAGGGCGGTGTCGTGGCCGAAGCTGGTGTACCCTTTGAAGATGCCTGTGGTGACGATCGGCTCGGGCCCGCTGCCTTTGCTCGTGACCCGGTAGACGGAGCCGCGCGAAAGGTTCGTCTCCTCGTTGTTTGGTTTGTTGGCGGCCATTTTCACTTGCCCTCCTCGTAGAGCTTCTGGAGATGGTCTATCGTCTTCCGGTAGGCTTCCATTGCCATCTCGACGTTGGCCTCGGTGAAGTTCCAGGCCTTCGACAGATCGCCGTACCGGATCCGGTAGCCTTTCTTCTTGTCCCCGCTTCGGTCGGTGTCCACCTCCTCCAGTATGTCGATCGCCTTCAGTTTGTTAAGGTGCCGGTAGATCGTCGGCTTCGTGGTCTTTAGCTTTGCCGCCATCTCTTCAACCGTCCAGGCGCGCTTGGTGTTCTTCATCAGGCACTCGGTGAACATTTTATATGGAACGCTTTCTTGAACGTTCGAGGCGTCTGTCTTCGGGTCGTATCCCTTAGGGAGGTAGCCGATCATCTGCAGGAACTGGAGAGAGACGTCATCCGTATCGTCCAGCGGCGTCAGGGGGGTGTTGCTGACAACTTGCAGCTCGAACATTGTATCACAGGACTCGATAATTTTACCATCATAGATTAAACTTTCTCAAGTTGGATGCTATTCTTTTATTGCTTGCTAATCCAAGACGAGCGCCTTTTCCAAATCATTCTTGATGACACAAGTGCAAGAATCCCAGTATTAGTGTACAAATAGGATACATCTTTCCCTTTCTTAGAAAAGGGCTAAATATCGTATCATAAGTTCAACATGATAGGTGAAATCATTGATTGGAAAAACCACCAAACTCGTAGCGGTTGCGATTATTGCGATATTAGTTATCGCTGGAGTAGTCGTCGTTCTCCTCCCCCAGAATAATACTCAGGGAAAGACGATCTATTGGATACAGATTGCCCCTAGCCTTCAAGCATCAGCGTTGGCCCAAGGGACGGTAGATGGTGCGGTTTCATGGGAGCCGTTCTGCTCTGACTCGATTCTTGCGGGAACTGCGCACGCGGTGGCGTGGTCGGCAGATATCTGGCCTGGCCATCCCTGTTGCGTAATGGCTGTTAAGACTTCCTATCTGCAAGCCAACTCGGATCTGATTGCAAGGATGGTAAGAGCTCATATTGATGCCACTAATTGGATCAACGATGCCATTGCCCATCCAGATGGTGCCAACTACACCTTGCTCCTGCAAATGGGTTCTGCCTTCAGCGCAAGGAACACTAGTGTTGTGGCAGCTGCTCTTGGACACATTACATTGGATTACCAGCTCACGGATAATGTGAAGAATTGGTTGGGCAACTACACCAATATGTTCGCAGATCTGGGTCAGTTGACCTCAATCGGCTCGTATCCGAACGTAAGTGCGTTCGTTGACGATTTCGTCAACGAATCAGTAATCACTCAAGCGATGGCCGTCCAGCCTTCAGATACGATCCTGAATCCCCAGAACGCGGTCAGGCTCGGATACCTGCAGGGAGATCTGCATCAATTCGCAAGGGTCGTGGCAATGAACTCGACCGTGTTCGGCGGCAAGACTCTGTATGAGAAATACGGTGTCAATGTCACCGCTGCCAACCCAGCAGGCTATCCCAACGGCCCCGCAGTGATGACGGCATTCGCCGGAAACGTAATCGATGTTGGCTATCTTGGAGCCCCCCCTGCCATTCTGAACCGGCTCAACGCGAACACTAACATCCAAGTTGTGGCATTGGCCAACTCCGAGGGCTCAGCTATCTTGGGATTGAGCAGCATCCATACCTTCGCCGACTTCGATGGCAAGGTAATCGCCACCCCAGGACCAGGCTCTATCCAGCATTTGTTACTGCTGGACTATGCCAAGCTGAACGGTTTCATTGTGAAGCTGAAAGGCACTTAATTCAGCTCACCAAACCCTTTTTATAATTTCAATCGAGTGAGGCATTGCCATGAAGTTTAGCATCCGATCTAGAGCCGGCGAATCAGAATCGACGAAGCTCTGGAGAAAGCGCTTGCTGAACCTTGTGATCATTATCTTTTCATTGGGATCCTTCGTGGCAGTTTGGTGGCTCCTTTCGCTATTCCTCAACCTCGCGTATCTCCCGGCACCCCCTGAGGTTTTCAATTCCCTCATCAGATCGTTCACGACAGATGATCCAGTGCTTGGGGTCCGCATGTCGCAAAACATTGCAGCGAGCGGATGGAGGTTCATCGGAGGATTCATCCTTGCATTCGTTGTGGCCGTGCCCCTCGGATTGCTAATGGGCTTCCTCCCGAGAGTAAATACCTTCGCCACCCCGATCGTCGAGCTCCTCAGACCAATCCCGCCAATCGCCTGGGTTCCATTCATGTTCGTGGCTTTTGGGACATTCTGGAACCCCATCCTTCTGGTCTTCATAGGGGTCTTCTTCCCTCTGCTGACCAATGTGATACTCGGGGTGAGGAGCGTCGAGCCTGCCATGCTTGATGCCGCTCGGACGCAGGGCGCCAACAACGTGACCATCTTCTCAAAGGTCATACTACCCTTCAGCATCCCATACCTCATGAGTGGCATCACCATCGGCCTTGGTGTCGGATGGATGTGCATCGTCGCTGCTGAATGGTACACGGCGGTGGGTGGAGGTGTTGGATATTACATCATCACTGCCGGCAACCTGGCCCTCTATTCGAACATGTTTGCGGGAATGATCGTGATTGCCATTCTTGGGTTGGCGACGGTCACCCTGAGCGGCTATCTCGAGCGAGTCATCAAGAGAAGGATGGGGATGAAATGATCACCCTTTCCATCAAAAACCTGAAGAAAGACTTCCCTAAGGAAGAAGGCGTGATGACCGCAATCGAGAACTTCAGCCTTGATGTCGAGCAGGGCGAATTCATCTGCGTCCTTGGCCCGTCGGGATGCGGGAAGACCACTCTGCTTCGCATTATTGCCGGATTGGAGACGGCGACGTCCGGACAAATCCTGCTCAACGGAAAGGAAATCTCAGGCCCTGGATCGGACAGAGGCATGGTCTTCCAGGAATTCGCGCTGTTTCCTTGGCGTACAGTAAGGAAGAATATCGAGTTCGGGCTGGAGATAAAGAAGAAGAGCCCGAAGGAGAAGCAGGAGATCTCGCAGTCGTACATAGATCTCGTCGGTCTCAAGAACTTCGAGGACTATCATCCATTTCAACTCTCAGGCGGAATGAAGCAACGAGTGGGCATCGCGAGGGCCCTTGCCAATGACCCGGCGGTGCTCTTGATGGACGAGCCCTTTGGGGCACTGGACGCTCAAACGCGCAACTTGATGCAGAAGGAACTCTTGCGCATCTGGCAGGAGACCAAGAAGACCGTCATCTTCATCACTCATTCGGTCGATGAGGCCTGCTATCTTGCAGATAAGATAATCGTTATGACTTCACGGCCGGGGACGATCAAGGAAATCTTCACGGTTCCGATACCTCGCCCTCGTGATCGGGCCAGCTTGGAGTTCGCTAATCTCCGCAAGAAGATATTGGCCGAACTGGAACGAGAAGTCATAACTGCATCACCTCCCGAACCGAGCTCAAGCCGGAAGGCTTAGAGTGCTTTCTTCGCCGCGACCTCGATTGCGCGCAGCGCCGAATCCCTCGGAATTATCAGCGAGACTGGAATTGAGAGGATCTTCTCGATTGTCGGGGCGATTATAGGCGCACAGACGACCGCCAACGCGCCATCTCTCTCCGCCATCACTGCGGCGATGATGGCATCCTCCATCGTCTGGGCCGGGTACTCCTTCACCTTGAGCGACTTCTCGCCCACCTGCACGATGCGCTCCTCGATCTTGCTCAGCACCCCCCTGGACGCGATCACGGCGATGAAGGGGCCGCTCGGCTGCTTCTCCAGCTGCCTCACCGCCCGGAGGACGCTCCTCACGGTGCGCAGGTTGGGCTCGCGCTTCTCCTGCATGATCTTGTAGATGGTGCTGGGGGAGAGCCCGGTCCGGGAGCAGAACTGGTTCACGCTCATCTTCAGGTCCTCCGCCAGGATCTCGCGCAACGAGTTCTTGAAGCCGTCCGGCCCGCGCATGATTCCAAGGATCAGCTCATCCACCAGCGTCATTCGAGATCCCCTGGCCCGTAGAGCGCGAACTTGGCGGCGTTCGTCCCGGCGATGCATCCCTGACCGACCGCGCGCGCCAGCTGCCACGGCCGCCCAGTGACGTCCCCGGCAGCGAATACCCCTGGCACCTCTGTCTCCATCTTTCCGTTCACGCTGATCCGCCCGCTCGGGTCCGGAAGGATTCCCAACTCCATCGCCAGGTCGGCGGAGCCTCGAGCGCCGAGCTCGATGAAGACTCCGTCCACTTCCAGCATCTGGCCATCCGCGAGTTCCAGTCTCTCCACCTTCTGCTCGCCGTGTATCTTCTTTGGCCAGCCTCCCTTGGCAACCTTGGCCTTGCTCGCGTTCACCTTTTCCAGGAGGGGCGGCGCGACCTTCGGCTCCTTGGTCACCCAGTGCACCTCCGAGGCGAAGTTGGTCAGGAGCACCGTCGACACCGCGGCCATGGAATCGTTTCCGACCACTGCCACTCTCTTCCCTTTGAAGAAATTCGCATCGCAGGCGGCGCAGTAGCTGACCCCCCGCCCCAGGAACTCCTTCTCCCCTTCGACGTTGAGCTTCATCCGAGAGATGCCGGAGGCCAGGATGACTGCTTTGGCTGTGATCTTGTTATCGTGATCGGTTTCGAGGACGAAGGTCTCGCCCACCTTCTCCGCCTTCATCACGTCCTCCTTGTGAATCGTGGCCCCCGCCTGCCTAGCCTGCTCAAGGCCAATCTTCAACATCTCCTGGCCGCTGATCTTCAGGATCCCGAGGTAGTTCTCGATCTCAGCACTGAACAGCGCCCCCTGGTCCGGGTGCCCGATGACGATCGTCCTCACCTTTCTCCTGGCAGAGTGGATCGCCGCCTGAAGGCCGGCCGGTCCAGCGCCAATGATTGCCACATCCGCGTCTATCGACTGCATCGGGCATGATATTGGAGAGCGGGGCTAATATGTCTATTTGTCCGGAAATTGGACAATCAGGAAGCCTATTGCTTGCCGATTCCCATCGGAAAGGGATTCACCTGGACGGGCCAGGTACGAAGAACCTAAGAAAAGGACGAGCGATGCTCGTAAGTTGAATGGGAAGGCGTTTCAGAGATTGCGCTTTATTCTTGCGACCAGAGCATCCTTCGGCAGCGCGCCGACGATGCGGTCCACCATCTTCCCGTCCTTGAATATCATCATGGTTGGAATGGCGGAGATGTTGAACTTGTTCGGCACCTGGGCGTTCTCGTCCGTGTTCAGCTTGCCGAAGACGACCTTCCCGCTCATTTCCTTGGCCAATGCGTCAATCACCAGCGCGACCATCCTGCAAGGTCCGCACCACGGCGCCCAACAGTCCACGAATACGATGGGGTACTTCGTCACGAACTTGTCGAAATCGGCGTCGGTCACCACGACGGGCTCAGACGGCATCTTCACATCGGATTTAGCGTCACTTTTAAGTTCTGCCATTTTACGTCTCCTTATCGCTTCCAATTCCTCATCCATCTTGTTCCATCTCGGTTGTGCAATAATGTAGCAAAACCGAAACCGCTCGACGAATATATAGATTTGCATTTCTAGAACGAGCGCCGCTAATTAATCCTCCGAGCGAGCGGGCGCCGATTCCTAGGGGATTTCCGCATGCTTCGAGGAGTTCCGACCCACAAGTTCGTACCGGTCTCTTGCCAGGCAAAGAGTTTAAAAGACGTCACTACCATTTCCGCAGCGTGATGACGGATGATGGAAGAAGCTTCTGAGCTAATCGGGCTGCAAGTGTATACGCCAAACGGCGTCTTCCTCGGGAATGTGAACAACCTGGTCATCGACCTTGAAGGGAAGAAGATCGATGGTCTCTTCATCGGGGAATCCAACCCGCTGCTGGTCGAGGATTCCAAGGCGGTCAACGTGCCGTACCGCTGGATCCAGGCGATCGGGGACGTCGTCATCCTGCGCTACTTCCCGAAGCGCGTCACCACACGCAAAGGTGCTGCACCGGCCAAGAAGTAATCCGTTCGCGGCGGAAGCCGCGGAAATCCTATTCTCATGGCTCAGAAGACATACGTCGATACGACGGCCGTCATCATCGGGGACGTCAAGATAGGCGAGGGAGCGAGCATCTGGCCTCTAGCAGTGCTTCGCGGGGATGAAGGCCCGGTGGTCATCGGCGAGGGCAGCAACGTCCAGGACCACGCGATCGTCCATGTCGGTAGGATCGGAGAGAACGTGACGATAGGACACGCCGCCATCGTCAACAACGCTACCGTCGGCGACAACTGCATCATCGGCATGAACTCATCCATCCTGGAGCATGCCCAGATCGGCGAGGAGTGCATCATCGGCGCGAACGCCGTCGTGACCGCCGGAACGATCGTGCCACCGCGGTCGGTGGTCGTTGGCGTCCCGGGGCGCGTCATCCGCTCGGACGACCGGAGCATCCTAGCCAGGGCTTCAGCAAGCGCCGCCACCTATCACCGGCTCAGGGACGAGCATCTTGCCGGCCGATATAAACGGCGCACGGTCCCTTGACACTATTGGCCGAACGCAAACGCCGAATAATCTCGTCGACGTCCTCGCCGCAGGCGAGGGAGAGATCGGAATGCATCCGCCTCATCCTCTCCGCCGTAGTGGGATAGCCTTTTAGAATCATTCCTTCCACGGCTTGATCGAGGGTCTGCATCCCGCCCGGACCTTTGACCAGGTTGTCCGCGTGGCAGACGATCTTCTCTTCCAGCGTATCAGGCATATAGATGCCCGGCGGAAGTCCGATCTCCTGCGCCTCCGCCTCGGTGAGACCGGCCGCCACGTGCCGCTCGATAACCCGCACCAGCGCCTCGGGCAAACCCCGATCCCGAGCGATCCTCGCTCCCTCGGAGACGTGCCTGACGTCGTGCCGCCGACATCGGCCCAGGTCGTGCAGAAGCGACCCCGCCGCCACTAATCCCAGGTCGGCGGAGCTCCGCCGCGCCATCTCCATGGCAATCGAGTGCACCGTGCAAACGTGCTCGATCACGTTGCGCTTGCACCCTTCCTCCAGGAGGATGTCAAAGCATTCCTTCTCACTCGGCATCCTCGGTATTGATGACACGCTTCCCCCTCTCGCAGGGCAGCACCTTGATCTTCCCAGGGAAATCGGAGCGCAGCCCCTTCCCCTCGGTCAACCGGTCCATGAAGATTGCAAGGGCGGCCACTTCGCTATGCGGCTGATTCCCCACCGCAACGTTAAAGTCCGCGGCCTGGTAGACCTCGGGCGGCACCTTCTCCGCGCCGACGATGACCAGAATATCCTCCTTCGCTTCCTTGATGATGCGGGGAATGGCATCGTCAACGTGGATGCCGTACATGGTGAGGTGAACCTTGGTGCCCTTGAACTCCTTCAAAATGGTTCTCCATCTCACCCCGGTCTGGATGAAGAAGCCCCCACCGAAACGATCGACGACATCGCGCACGCTCTCCTCCAGCTCCGGGTCCTTGGTGGAGACATAAATGCCGTCGCACCCCAATGCCCTCGCCGTAAGCGCCACGTGAGTGGAGATGCGCTTATCGCGGGTGGGACGATGTCCGAGCCTGAGGACATAGACGCCCATTGCAGGACCTCATCATTCCTTGATCCGCTCGATGCGATGGCCGCGGAAATCGAGCTTTATCGAACGTTTGACCAGGCTCTTGAGCATGGTCTGGGTGATGCCCAGCTTCTCCGCCACGTCCCCCGAGAACTTGCCCTCCGCCCCGACCGCAGTGATGATCTTCTTCTCCAGGTCGTTGAACTCGTCCTTGTCCATCATTGCCACGGAGAGGACGTCCGATATTTCGTACACGGGCCAAGAAGCGTTGATATGGAATGAGTTGTAATAGGTGTGGAAGGACTTCTCCGGGTAGTTGCCCCCGGTCGACTGCCACTTCGTCTCGACCAGCTTCATCTTCTCAAAGAATTTGATGGCCTCTTTTCCTTCGTCGCCGTACTTCTGCTCGATCTCTTTGGAGGTGCGCCATTCCAAGGTAACCTCTTTCAGAACATCCCTTTTAACCTTGGTATCAACTGCCCTCAGCATCGGAACAAGCTCAGAGGGCTCGTTGATGACTTTAATCCGATTCATCTCCCTCTAATATGCGTTGCTACGGTATATAACATTACGAGTCCCGAGAGGAATTGTTTTGGGCTTTTAACGATTGAATGGTGGTCTAGAAACAGTAACGATTGCACAGGCCTCGGGAAAAGTTACTTATGCCTTACTCCTATTCCCGGGAAGGATGAAGACCATCTATCAGTGCTGGGTCTGCGGGAAGCGCCACGCCACCCTTGAAGCAGCCGAGAAGTGCCACGACGGCCCCACTCAGGCTATAGTCACCAAGGTCAAACGGGATGTATACCGCGCTCCTTGGGGCAACGCGTTCCACAAGGAGAAGAAGTGAACTCCTGACAGCATTTGCCTCGGACCGGCCCACTTCTTCAAGTCTGACCTTTTCATAACATGCCGAATACCAGGAAGACGATGGCGATTACTATCAAGGGTATCACGATCATGGTGAAGTCATCGTCCAGGAAGCGGGTCTTGGTCTTCTCCACCGATATTGCCACCGGGGCGGAGATGGCCGCGGCCACCAAAACCCCGATGGAGAGCCCGACGACCACCGTCATCACGACCAGCACCAACACGAAATAGGCCAACTTGGGCAGGTTGGGATAGAGATGGCTGTTATGCTTGCGCAGCTCGCCGCAGAGCGGGTCAATCCAGGCCATCCCGAATATGACCGGCGCGGTCACACTGAGAGGGAAGAAGAGGAAGGTGAAGACCAGGGCGATCCCGGCCCAGGCTGCCGCAGACATGCGATTGGACTCATACGGCCTCATCCCGATGATGTTCAGATGCTTCGCCATTCGGATCGATTCGAAGACGAGGGTGAGGAAGAGCGCGAAGACCAGCCCGATCTGTCGTCCCGGGCCACCAGCCCAGAGGGGATCAGGGAGCCAATAGTAGACCAGGAAAATCGGCGAGCTCATATGCACCAATCGACGCAGGATGTGCCCCCGATCCATATGGCCAGGATTCGTGAAGGCTTTATAAAAAGGCTAGCGCGCCTCGATGCCACCAATAGGCTGACCGATGTAACTGCCATATCAATTCGTGCAAATCAACGTCAGGAGAAGCCGGCATGGTCCCATTTCCGCGGCATGCCTCGGAGGAATAGCAGGGTGGCGGCGAGCAAGGCGAAGCATACCAGGCCGATGCCCGCCAGTGCTATTGCAGGCTGCGAATCGAGGCTGAAGGAAAGGATGGTGATGCCCAGGTCTGGAAGCAGAGAGATCACCATGAAGCGCGTCATCACCGCCGGGCTGAAGAGGACCGAGTTGGGACTCAGGCCGGTGAGGTAGGCGGTCGCCACGACCATGTATGCCCCGGTGACGTACAGCACCGGCAGGGCGACCCAGAGCAGCCTGGTCTCGTTGTACGCGAAGGAGATGAAGAGCACGAAGCCGGTGCTGATCAATGTCGTTAGCAGGAAGAAGGACAGCAGCTTGGCCTTGATGATCTTGGTGGCGCTGACCGGCAGCGTCTCGTAGTAGTCGATGGCGTCCAGATTGGTCAGCCAGGAGTAGAGCATGACGCCGAAGAACCCGACCATGGCCGCATAGAACACCGTGTTGAAGCCGACCGGTATGGCCAGGCCGTGGTTGACGTACCAAGTGGTGAAGCTGAGGAATACCAGCGGAGCGACGTATGCCAGCAGCATTTTGCTCAAGGCGCCAGAGCGCGCCAGATCGACATACTCCTTGGCCAGGAGCGATTGGTATGACCGGGCGAAGCTGAAGCGCGCATAGGTCCGAGGGAACGATTCCTTGACCTTCTGAGCATTTCCCAGGGGTGCCTCGCGCACCAGCATCACCGCCAAGAACGTGAAGATCGAGGTGGAGGCCAGGCTGACGACGAGGAAGAGAACCGCCCTCGGAATGTCGTCCCCCAGCGGTCGCAGTGCGCTCTGGAAGGCGATCGAGGGGAGCACCCAATCCAGAGGGTAGAGGTGCAGGACGCCGTAGCCGAGCAGCAGGGCGATGAATGCGACCAGGACCACGACGAACGCCCTCTTGGAGCGGACGTAGAGGACAGAGACGAGGAAAGAGAAGGAGATGCCCAGCAGGAACGAGAGCACCACCGCCAAGAACGCCAGCCCGATGGAATAAAGAGAATAATGCACCAGTGGTGTGGAGGCCAGCACCCCGAGCAATCCGGGCAACATGATCAGCACCAGGTAGAAGACCACGTCGCGGACGAACATGCTCAGGTACGCCTTTCTGAAGGAGAAGGGAAGAAGGAACGGCATGGCCACCAGGAAGTTGGCCTTGCCCTGCCTCCGCTCCAGATAGGTCTTCCCCAGGAAGCCGAAGGCGCCGACGCTCATCCCGTAGACGAAGATGCCGGCGTTGGCGAAGAGGAGCACCTCTGATATGCGGATGCTCGACTCCATGATCGGCAGCGACGCGCCGAGGAAGAAGGCGATGATGAAGACGTAGGCCGGCAGGGAGAAGAACACCCGCGGCGACGAGTAGGCCATGTGGACGCGGTATTCCTCCAGGAGCATCAGCCTAAGGAGGGTGAGCATCCGTGCCTCCGACCAAGCGCATGAACAGACCCTCCAGGTCCTCCCCCCTGGCACGCAGTGAATCGAGCTGCTCCTGGGCCACCAGCCGGCCGCGGTGCAGGACGATGACCTCCTGGCACAGGCGCTGCGCGATCTCCAGGATGTGGGAGTTCATGAAGATGGTCCTGCCCTCGTCGCGCAACCCGAGCAGGTACTCGCGCAGCTTGCGCTGGTAGATCGGGTCGAGATTGATGAACGGCTCGTCCAGGAAGAGCAGCCTCGGCTCGTGGATGAAGGCGCTCGCGAGCATCACCTTCTGCCTCATGCCCTTGGAAAGGTCGCGGCAGAGGGTGCCCTCCGCCTCCTTCAGGTCGAAGAAGTCTATCCAACGTTCGACCTTCTTCTCCAGGTCGCCGACCTGGCGCACCTTGCCGCTGAAGAAGAGGAATTCCGAGGCGGTCAGGTAAGAGGGCGGGGATTCGACCTCGGGCACGATGCCGATCACCTTCTTGACCTCGATCCCCTGGGTACGGCAATCGATGCCCAGAACCGTCGCCTGGCCGGAGGACTGCTGGATCTGCCCGGTGAGGATGCGCAGCAGGGTGCTCTTGCCCGCGCCGTTCGGGCCGAAGCAGCCGAAGAAGGTGCCCTCCTGAACATCGAAGCTCACGTCCTTTAGGACTGTCTTGCTTCCGAACCTTTTTTCCAGGCCCTGAACGTGGATGACCGGCATTGCACGAACCATGCAGAATGGTTTATTTGAAACATGGCTGCCTGTTTTCGTATCGCGATTTCGAGGGGATCATGAGGTTATCATGAAATAGATGGAGGTGCCGATGAGGATGGAAGCGGACCAGGTGATCATGGTGGAGCGCATCAGCAATTTGCCTTTGCACCCGCTGGTAGCATAGGAGTGCGAAGCCCATCTGAACACCAGGAAAGCTGAGAGCAGCATCGCAATCGCTCCCGTTGGAATATGTACGACCGAAACCACATCGAAGATGACGATTGGCGGAACGAAGAAGGTGCTTGCGCTCATGGCCAGGCTTGGAATCATGACCAGCAGGTATGAAGCGATGTTTATGCCGAAGGCAAGGGGCATGAAATGAGCATGCCGAACGTACTCCTTCCGGCGAAAAAGAACGTAGGCTGCAACTAGCATTCCCAGCATCAGTATCTACATGGCTAAGTTGATGGTTTGGGACAATGTCGCTGCCATCGCTATCAATTGAAAGATGCTTAGCCGCGGAATAAATCGCTGTCGGTCAACTCGTAAGGTTTCTGCAAAAGGGTTATCGCCTAGGATTTGATTCGTAGCACCCCGAGCGAGAGAAGATGCAAACCAGAGCGGCGGTTCTATTGGACCTAGATGAAGTTGCGATGATCGAACCTAACTTCGAAAGATTGACCGACGACTCCTTCACCAACATGCTAATCACGATGCCAGCCAAGGAAGCCAAGTTACTGATATCCGAGGACGAATGGCCGCTTGCCCTGGCACTCAACACTGAAAAAGGTTGGATGGTTGGCTCATTCCTGCTGCGCAAGCCGACCGAAGCGGTCATCGAGCGGGCTGAGGAATTGGACGCCGAGATACTCCAGGAAGAGCGGCAGGAGTGGGAAGCCGCAGTGCGCGAGCTGTTATCCCTCCGCATCGCCAGGGAGGTGCCACCAGCGATTGAGGACTTCACCCCGAAGCGAGCGATCCTGATCGAAGAGTTGCTCCGCCAGGTCTGGGGGGATGTCGAGGGGGAAACCTGCATCGATGCCTGCTGCGGCTCTGGAGCGGGGACTGTGGCGTTGAGGCGGATCGGGGTCATCCCGCTCAGCTTCGACAACGATCCCTCGCTGCTTTCGCTAGGCCTGCGCTCCGGCCGATTGGCCCCCGAAGACACCGCCTGCCTGGACGGCACGAAGGCCAGCAACTACCTGCCGCACGCCCCCCTGGGAATGGTGCTCATGGCCGGCGAGATCTTTCCTCATAACCAGATATTCTGGCGCAAGATAGTCGAGGAGATGCTCGAGCTGACCGAGAAGACGTTGGTTACGACGGGAACGGAAAAGGAGGCCCACCTCGTAGAGTCCTGGTCCAGGCATAAGGGCCGCAAGGTGGCAGTGATAGAAAACAAGCGGGACGCATTCTACGACAATTGGGTTTGTGATATCCAACGATCGTAGGCGCCGATTTCGAGGTTCTTGTCGATCGACTCCGGGCATCGGGGGCACGGGCATAGTCATCCATCATTGCCAGACCGTTGCCAAAGCGAGATTGAGGTAGGCAATGAATTTAAGGGTCAAACGCTATCATGACCACGACAGGTAGTGACATGGGGTGACTGGGTGAAGGGGAGAAGCATATTGACAAGCAAGATAGAGAGCGAGATAGAGCTCCTCGAGCGCCACGTGACCATGCTCAAGGCGATCATGGAGCACGAGCCGATCGGGATAATCAGGCTCTCGGAACAGTTGAACGTGCCCCAGCACAAGGTCAGGTATTCGTTGCGCATATTGGAGCAAGAAGGGCTGATAGCACCCTCGCCCGAGGGCGCGGTCACCACAGATAAACTGCCGTTATTCTATAACGATCTGCGCAGCATCCTGACCAGCATGGACGAGACGGTGAACAAGCTCCGCACCTCCCTGCCCACGGACACTGGCCGTCCCGGGCAAAAGGCTTAATAGAAGCGGGTTGTTTTGGTCGCAAAGCCGTCGTAGCTCAGTTGGTAGAGCGTGTGACTGTTAATGCCATTTCAAGGCACGCAGTCATCACAAGGTCAGCGGTTCGATCCCGCTCGACGGCGCCAACTTCCTCATCCAAAGAGGATTTCTTAAGGACTTTCTCATGGCTTAAGTGCCTTCTCGCTGACGATCTCTGGAACCTTGTCCTCCGAGCGGATCATGATGAGCATCATCTTGAATGGGGTGATGGCATGGAGGGCATGAGGCTTGTTCGCGGGCATGATTATCATCTCCCCTGCCTTCAAATGGAAGGGTTGCCCGGCAATCTTTATTTCGACTTCACCATCGAGAATATGCGCCATGGCGTCGAAGGGCGCGGTATGCTCGCTCAGACCCTGCTCCTCATCGAACGCGAAGATGGTGACCGTTCCGGCCAATTTGTCGATCAAAGTGCGGCTGACCACCGCTCCCTCTTGGTATTCAAGGAGATTACTTGTGACTAGCTGCTTCCCCAGGACGTTCCCTTTCTCCTTCTTCTGCACCGGCATTGCTTCACCCTGCAATTCAGATGATGCTGGATAGACTAATACTCTTTCATCGGCCCGGGAACCAGCAGGAATCACCCGAAGGTGAAAGCATAACTCCTGAGCCCGGGGGCTTGCGTTAGTATCTTCAGTTCGTGTAGCTCCGGCGTAGCCGAACGATACAGGCGATACATGTCCTGACGGTTCACGTCAACAACCATCCTGCCGGAACGTTCCACGGCATCAGCTCCGGCCGACGCAATGGGAAGCGGTGCGCCGTCTAACGTGGCCTCGACTTCAGTCGGCTCATCCGCTGTCATGACCAGATTCACCTCGGCCGCCTGGAAACGCAATAGGATGTGGCCCAGCTGATCTCCCTCATGCTCCAGGAACTCCTCATCCTGCTTCCATTGCCCCTCCAGATAAATGATGCCCAGCTAGTGCTCTATGTCCTTGTCGCGGTAGACGCATCGTCCGTTGGCATCGCATTCGGCCGGGTTGCCCATGCCAGTGTTCCTCAGGAAGCCGCAATACGTTTCTGCCGTGATCGGCTCGGAGCTACGTACAAGCTCCTGATGAGGGCCGCCCTCCAATCTCACCTCTCGGCCACCCTCCCTCAGCAGCTTCAGGATCCATTCCTCGATCTCCTGTTCCCCGCCTTCGCCGGTTCGCATATGCCTGATAACGCCATCTTGCCCCCCGAACCACTGCTCGGGCCAATATTGGTTCCCAAAGGCGTTCCAGATCTCGTATTCGTTGTCCACTGCGATCGGGTACTCGATACCATGCCGATTGATCGCATCCTCGATGTTCCGGAAATCCTTCTCGAACTGAAACTCGGGCGTTTGCACCCCGATGATCACCAATCCCTCGTCCTTCAACTGGGACCAAAGATAGCGCATGTGCGGGAACGTCCTCACGCAGTTGACGCAGGAATAGGTCATGAAATCGACCAGCACCACCTTCCCCTTCAGCTCTCTCCAGGTCAATGGCGGGGAGTTGTACCAACGGGAGGCGCGGAGCTATGGCGCCTTGGTCCTGATCGAGGACATGAAGTGAATCACTCAGCCAACCTGCTAAGAACCTTGCTATCAGCGATGCCGGGCACGAGGGAGAATCGACCGTTGCAGATCAAGCCGACCGAAGCCTCGGACTATGCTCAATCGACCAGCAATAAGCAGGTCCACACCGGTCTCTTTGCCGGGAACTCGATCGGCATGCCGGCGAGCCCAGCTGTGGCGAAGACGTCGACCCCCAATGCTTCCATGGCGGGCCTGGCCTCGAACGGGTGCCGGCATTGCTTGCCCTTGCCTGGCCCGACGCACTCGTCGCATAGGCGGCAGTTGCCTGCGGACAGAGCGGTGGAGAATCGATAGCCCAGATGGAGCGCATCTCTCTCGAGCTTGACCAGAGCCCTGTTCATCTTCTTCGCGCTTTCGGACATCATTGCCTCATAATCGGTATCGAGCCGTAGCTCAGCGAGCGCCATGGAACCGATCTTGCCGCTCATCTTCTTCTTGTCCACCTCGATGTCGAATTGCAGAACGATGGCATGCTGGTACCGCTCCAGGGCTGTGGCGAATTCCTGCACCGAGATGATGTTCGGAGGGCACATGAGGCAGCGGCCATAGCCGTCGCAGACCGGGATGGCGCACTTCAGGCGGACTCTTGGGTCAATGACAATCTTCCTTGCCGAAATCGGTGCCGCTTTGATAGCCCCGTACTCCAGAGCGCTTGCACAGAGCGCCTTGAGGTCCGCCTTGATGTCATCGGGCTTGCCGCGATTCTTCGACATGTCCGCAAGAATGGCCAATTGGCAAGATAATGGGTTCGACGCTCCCCCTGGCCGGTGGTGCGATATTATCAGAGGAAGGAACGAGGGGCAAGAGTAATTATGGAATGAAGCCGATGCAATCGCAGCTGGATGGGAGCGGATTTCGTTGGAGGACTTCAAGTTCAAGCACGGTACGATGGGCAGGGGAATCGTCGCCGCGAGCATTGCCGCGGTGCTGCTGGTCGTTGTCCCGGTCGTTCTCGCTTTGATATTTCGGAGCAGGATGTCGGACCCGACCTTGGGTTCGGAGCTGCTCGGCCTGATCCAGCTGATTATCCTTCTCGGCATTCCAGTGGTGGCCGCCAGTTTCTTAGGCGGCTTCTACAAGAAGGGAAGCTTCGCTCGCCTGACCTTCGGTCTGGTGGAGACCGGACTGGTATTGCTGTATCTGTCGGCCCTGCTCCTTTCGTTGAACCTGCCCCGAGTGTTGGAGCTGCTCCAGTCTCACCTCGACCTCACTAGCATCTACCTGGTTCTCCTCTATCTGGTTGCGCTCCGCGCAATCGGCTATGTCGTCGAGCTGTTCTGGTTCAGAGAGGATTGGCTCAAAAGCGTCGGCGCTCAGATTCCGGCCAGACTTCTGCTCAAGGAGAACTTGGCACTAGATTTCTCCCCTCGAATCGGAATCCCCCCGGAGGCGCAGAAGGAAACGAGGAACAAGCTGCTGCTGTTGGTCGTCATCCCGGCGCTACTATTCCTCCTCATCCCGCCAGCGGTCTCGGCTCTGATAGACGTCCCGCTCGAGGGACTTCGCTTGTTCACGGTGCTAGCTGACATCGTCAGCTCATTGCTACTGCTCGGATTGGTCCTCTTTCCAATCGCTTGGATGCGCGGCTTCTATCCAAAGGGCAGCTTCGGTCGTCTGGCGTTCAGCCTGGCCTACGTCCTCTTCCTCATCGTCTACATCTACCTAGTCCTGGTCGGCCACGGATTGAGCGGCTGGCTCCTCGAGAACGGCGTCCATTTCGATTACGATCTGATGGCCCTGCTGGTCATGATCATCCCTGGGTTCCAAGCGATCGAAGCGCTGGGGGAGTTGATCGACGAACGGAAACCCTGGAAGGCCGGGCTCGGCTTCGCCATCAAGGGAAAGCAGCTGAACGTGAACTCGATGCTCCTCGATTTCAACTTGCGCACGGGGAAGATAGGCAACGGCGCCAAGGCGGCGAAGAGGGCCTATGTCGGTTGGCTCCTGGTGCCATTCCTCGCACTCTCGCTCCTCTCAGGCATCCTGGATGATCTCACCCAGGTCGCCAGCAACGTCGCTCTGGCGCAGGAAATCGGGAGGATCGCCAGCGCCATTGCCCCGTTCGCCCTGGTCATCATCGCCCTGAGCTTCGCCTGGGGCTTCTACCCCCGCGGCTCGTTCGGACGGCTCACCTTCGGCCTGATGAAAGTGCCATTCATACTGCTGTTCGTAAACGCGATCTTCATGGATGGGGCACTGGAGCAGGCGCTGTGGAACTCCAACCTGAAGATAGCGCTCGCCCCGATTATCGTGCTCTTCCTGATCTATGCGGCGCTAGTGGCCCTGCTGCCGGTCTGCGAGCTGATCGATTACAGGAGAGAGTGGCAGTACCGGGTCAGTCGGAAGCTGAGATCGCTGAGCGCGCCGGAGAAGGGGTTGTTGACCGACTTCAAGCTGCGCTACACCCGCTTGGTGGAGGGGGCGAAGAACGCTCGCCGCGCCTTCCTGTCGTACATCATCATCCCGGTGGTCTTCGTCCTTGCCCTCCGCGCGGTGCTTACCAGCCTGAACGAACCGATATTGAACCAGGCGATCCAGGGGCTTCAAGACCTGGACTCGACCGTGATCGCCATCGGCGTGGTGCTGGTAATCGTCCAGTTCTGCCGCGGCAGCTACCGGGCCGGCGCGTTCTCGCGCCTCTGCTTCGGCCTCGTCGCGACGGTGTTCATCGTGCTGTGGACGTACGTGTTCTTCACCGGCATGACCAGCGTGAACACATCGTTCGCTGTCCCGGGGACCCCGGTGCAGGTGGATCTGTCGCCGTTACTGCAGTTATTCCTGATCATCATGCTGATATGGTCCGCCTTGGTCGGCGTGAGATACCTGATAGAGTATGGCCGTCATCGCAGCCATTGGCTGGAGTCCCGGGAAGGCTGGGTGGTGTATGGCAATGAGCCGGTGGCGCCTTCGGAACAGTGATCGGACGCGAAAGCATGAAAAAAGGGATTGCCTAGAAGCGCCTAGCATTGATCGGTGAGCATGGAGATTCGCACCGTTCTGAAGGCGCTGGAGCGCGACGGTTGCAGCGCCAGGACCGTCTCGACTGACAGACTGGAGCAGTTGAAAGAGGATATTCGAAGCCTGCGTAGCACCGGCGCTCTGGATGAGAAGTTGTACAACGACTACCTCCTCACCATGAAGTATCAAATTCCAGAGGATTTCCCGGAGGCGGAGTCCATCATCGTTATTGCAGTGCCGCAGCCCCAGCTCAAGGTTGCATTCCATTGGAAAGGGAGAAGAATTGAGACCATCGTTCCGCCGACCTATGCATCCGTTCGCGAGGTCGACGAACGGGTGAGAAAGGTCATGTCTGAGAGCGTTGCCCCGGAGCCGCTTCGACTTGAAAAGGCCTTCATACCACTCAAGACACTGGCGGCCCGTTCCGGACTCACACTCTATGGCAGAAACAATATCACATATGTGCCAAGGAAGGGCAGCTTCGTCCGATTGACGGCATTCTATTCCGACCTGAATAACGAAGATGATACCTGGGGTGAGAGGGAGATGCTGCCGGGATGCAGGACCTGCAGGAAGTGCCTGAGAGCCTGCCCCAATGATGTGATCACGGAGGACCGATTCCTGATAAGGGTGGAGCGATGCCTCACCTTCCTCAATGAGCAATCCGCCGAGAAGGAGTTCCCGGATTGGGTTGATCCAGCAGCGCATAATGCTATCGTCGGTTGCATGCATTGCCAGCGAGTATGCCCTTACGATGAGGATTTGGCTGATTCATACACAGATGGAGGCGAGTTTTCGGAGATAGAGACAGCATATCTCTTGAAGGGGGAATTCAAAGGTGAAAGGGCAAAGGCGATGGAGGACAAGCTTATGCGGATCGGTCTGGACCTCTCGATTTTCCCCAGGAACCTGAAGGCGCTTTTAAACCGGCCTGAATAGGCGACCAAGTCGTGACCTGCTTTTGATGAGCGCTCGTCGATGTTGATGGAGCGGCAAGACTATTCTATTATTGCGTGGATACACCGGAGATCGAAATGGGCGAAGCGGAAGGACTGACCAGGTTTGAAAGCTCTCAGCCCATCATCTTGATCGCCGCGATGCTTTTGGGGCTCGCTGTCGGACCGGTTTTCACTGGTATTGCCGGCGCCAGCAATACCATCGTCTATCTTTCTCTTGTGGGCCTGATGTATGGAATTGCTCTCGGCACGCCGTTGAGGAATGTCGCCAAATCCTATGCGAGATTGAAATTCTTCGGCATTGCCTGGTCGGTCAATTTCATTATTGTGCCGATTCTCGGTTTCTTGCTCGCCAGCATTTTCCTGAGTGGAACGCCGCTGATCTTCCTGGGCTTCATACTTTATGTTGTCACCCCTTGCACCGATTGGTTCCTTGTATTCACTGGCATGGCGAAGGGAGACGTATCGTTGGGATTGGCCTTGCTGCCCACCCAACTCGTGCTGCAGATCTTGCTCATTCCAGTTTACCTCTTTCTGTTCGCAGGAGAGATAGTCCCATTCCAACTCAGTTCGCTCATCGAGACGGTCATCGTCTTCATCTTCCTGCCCTTCGCTTTGGCCATGCTGACGAACCGCGGCATCGTCCGGATCAAAGGAGCTGCGTGGAAAGAGCTGCGGATGAGAGAGGTGCCGATCGCGATACAAACACTGATGTTGGCCGTCGCGATCTTCTTCATGTTCGCCGGACAGACCAAAGTGATCATCGAAAACGCCGGCCCGCTGTCGGTGGTCCTTCTGCCGGTGCTCATCTTCTTCGCAATCTCGTACATTCTATCGCATTACATCAGCCGCTGGCTCAAGCTCCGATATGAGGAATGCGCTTTATTGACATGCACCAGCATCGCAAGGAACTCCCCATTGGCTTTGGCGATCGCCTTCGGCCTTTTCCCCGACCTGCCGCTGGTGCAAGTGGCAATAATCATCGGAGTGATAGTCGAGCTACCGGTGCTGGTGCTCGTAGTAAGACTGCTCAATAAAGGACAACCAGCTTATTGCAGCCGAGGATTCTGATAGGCGATCGCGTCAATCGATGATTCTTGAAGGGCACGCCGAGCCGGGCAAAGCAATTCGAAGCCAACACCTTTATATTCAGCTCTGGAATAACTGAAAAATTGCGTCTTAAGGGTCCGTAGCTTAGTCTGGTGGAGCGTTCGGCTCATAACCGGATGGTCGTCGGTTCAAATCCGACCGGGCCCACATTCTTTCACATTTCGTATTCTCTCGATTCAATCTCCATTATTGAGAAGACGAATCAGCCTACTGCATTAATCACCAGGTTGGCCTGATACTCAGAAAAACTCTGCAAAGCCGGATAACATCTCGCTCATCCCTTGAGATCGCAATGGTCCGTCGCAGAATAACTTGGGCTCATACCGGGAATTGAGATGCGCGCGAATGAGCAAAGAGCGGGAAAAGGATACAAACCGGCAGGGCGATTATCGAACATAGCATGACCGAAAGAACGACCGCGCCCCGAAAGAAAGCGACGGAGGAAGCTGGGAATCAAGTCAGACCAGTCAAGGGCCCATCGTCGCTATGGCTGCTTCTAATCGAAGATGATCCCGCGACCAGATGCTGGTGCATGAGATCGTCAAGGCAACGAATCTTGAGTCCAAGGTCACCCTGGTCAAAGATGGGAACAAAGCGGTCCGCTGCATAGAGAAATGGTCCGAATCCAATCGACCGGACTTAGTGCTGCTGGATCTCAACCTCCCCAAGAAGGACGCCCGCGAGGTGCTGGGGCACATAAGAAAGAAGGACCCGACGGTCCGGGAGGCGGCTCTCACCTTCGACATGCAAAGCGACATCGCGCAGGAATGGGAAAGCCAGGTCGATGGATATCTGGTAAAGCCAATCGGCCTCGTCGAGCTCGACCGGACCGCAGAGAGACTGAGGGCGATGATGCAATCGATCCCTTCTCGCAACCCCTCTCTAGAATGATGCGGAAAAAGCCTTCCCGTTTTCGTCAATACAAGGCGAACCAGAACGTCGGACACTGACCGCCCAGACCCACCGGATCGTAGGAGAACCTTGGCGTCGGATCCCCGGCGTCAATGATGAAGGTCAAGTGGCCTTCGACGCTCCCCCCGGGGGCGATGGTCCCGGCCGAGGGGAACCCGGGGGAGACGGTATCATTGATGTCCTTCGCCGCCGAGCGATTGTCCGATTGGAGCACGTTCATGCTAGCGTAAGGATCAGCTATGCTGCTCCCTCTCCCAAGAGGGTATAGATTCTCGAACCGAACTTGGACGATCAAGAACTCCTTGCCCACGCCTGGATCGGCCATGCCATGACCATTGTTTTGTATTACCAGCAGAGCGGCGTTCCCTCTGATCACGTCCGTGATCGTTACCCTCACAATCTCACCTGACCCGAACACTGGCCTTTTGTTGGCGATGTGCAACGTCAGCGACGTGTTCAGGGAGGCCGGGTTATTCTCATCGATATTGGATGGAGTCAGCCAGCACCCCCGGTACGAGGGATTGAAGAGGCCAGGCGAGGAGAGCAACACGGTCGCGATGATCACCCCCAGCACTGCTAGAAGGACAACGCCGACTAACAGGCTATCAAGATTGGACTTCTTCCTGGCAGGCTTGCCATTGCTCATTTCGGTCAACTGATTGAGAAGACCATTCCTTCTTGCCTAACTAGTTTGGGATGCTTGTTGAGATGATGCTCGCTCTCGACAATTCGTGAGACGTCAAGAAGAAGAGACATCTTCTTATACCGACCCGAACGAATTAAGACTGATCGAGAGCAAAACTAGTGTACTGATGTCATGACCAGCATAATTACCGTAGACAATCTCGTCAAGGTCTATGAGCCCGACATCCGGGCCGTCGACAATATCTCGTTCGCAGTGGAGAAGGGGGAGATATTCGGGTTCCTCGGGCCCAATGGTGCGGGGAAGAGCACTGCGATCAAGGTCCTCACCACCCTTCTCAGGAAGACTTCCGGGACGGTTACGGTCAAGGGTCTCGACCTGGAAATGGACGCTCGCGAGATTAGAAGGATAATCGGCTACGCGTCGCAGGAGGTCGGCGTCGACACGGACCTCACCGGCAGGGAGAACATCTACCTTCAATGCCGCTTCCATCACATCCCCAAAGAAAAGGCGAAGGCCAAGGTTGAAGAATTGATAATAATGGTCGGGCTCAGGGACGCGGCCGATCGAAGGGCCGGCACCTACTCTGGCGGCATGAAGCGAAGACTGGATCTCGCAACCGCATTGGTCTCCGACCCAGAGATATTGTTTCTGGATGAGCCGACGACCGGGCTAGATCCTCAGAGCCGCAGGGCGATATGGGAATACATCCGGGAGCTGAACAACAAGGGGACGACCATCTTCCTCACCACCCAGTACATGGAGGAAGCGGATCAGCTGGCGCAACGCCTCTGCATCATCGATAACGGGAAGATCGTCGCGGAGGGGGAGCCGGCCAAGCTCAAGGCGCAGATCGGGGCGGACCTGATCAAGTTCCGAGTGGTCGGAGATGCCGATCCGAGCGTGACGAAGAGAGCGGTCGAGATCGTTTCGTCACTGGAAGGCGTAAAGGACGCGCGAGACTGCAGCAAGGGCGGTGCGGACTGTGCGGAGGGTGTCGCGCTGTACACCGAGAACGGTAGCAATCTCGTCCCGTTGATCGTGAGGGCCCTGGACAGCGCGCACCTGGAGATCGAGAACCTCACCCTGTCGAAGCCGTCGCTCGACGACGTGTTCATCAGGTTCACCGGGAAGCAGCTGCGCACCGAGCTGGTGAAGATGCCGGCCAAGGTGGGCTTCCGGACCAGGAGGCGCTAGAATGATGAAATTGGAGTTCCCCATGGAGATCAGCGGTATCTTCACGCGCTGGGTCAGGAAGCTGGTCAGGCGCCCGACCAACCTCACCTTCTCCATGATCCAGCCGCTCATCTGGTTCCTCCTCTTCACCCAGGCTTTCCAGGCAGTGGCGAACATCCCTCTTTTCAAGCAGTATACCGGGACCAGCTCGTACCTCACGTTCTTCAGCGCCGCGGTCATCGTCCAGACCGTCCTATCATCGGCGCTGCAAAGCGGTCTTGGCATGGTGGATGATGTGGAATCGGGTTATCTCGACAAGATGAGGGTCACGCCAGTCCGGCGCTCGTCGATCCTGATGGGCAAGGTCTTCAGCGATGGCTTCCGCATCGTTCTGCAGGTGGGGATCATCATCGTCCTGGGCTATGCGCTCGGGGTCGACGTCGCCACCGGATTGCCCGGGATCGCTCTCATCCTGATATTGGCGATGTTCTTCGGGATCGCCTGGTCGGGCATCTCAACCTTCGTCGCCTTGGCGACCAAGAACTCGGAATCGACGCTGGTCATATCCATCATGTTCGTGTTCCCGATGCTCTTCCTGTCGACCGCGGTCATGCCCAAGCAGCTGCTCGCCCCCTGGGTGCAGACATTCGCCACCTACAACCCGGTGTCGTATGTGGCCGACGCGGTGCGCAGCCTGATCATATCAGGGTACGATTGGACCCTGATCGGGCAGGCATTCCTGATGATATTGCTCGTTGGAGCGATCACGCTGTCAGCGACCACCGCCATGTTCAGGAGAGCGTTGACGAAGTGAGATTGGAGCTTGCTCTCAATGGTCCGGGGTCATTGCTCGAACGATGCGCAAACATCATCCGCTTCCCAGATCGTGACCTTGATTCGTTCGGCGCACGACCGGTCGAGGTCCTTGGCCAGCTTTGACCAGATGACCTTGGCCAGGTTCTCCATCGACGGCGGGGTCTGGCGGAACTCCTTCATCCGATTGAGGAGCTTGCCCTCGAATCGCTGGAGAGTCCCCTCCAAGAAAGCGGCGACGATGTCCACGTTCACCAAGAATCCGCAATTGTCCAGATGATCTCCCATCAGGGTCACCTCCACTCGGTATCGGTGAGCGTGCACCACTCGCTCCGAGCCTTCCAGATCAGGAAAGAAATGCTTGGAGGCTAATAGCCGGCTCAAAGTCACGCTGAACATGACTCATCACTTCTCATGATATACGAAGACGAGCTGGCCGACCTCTTCGCTCTTGGTATCAATCAACTGATACGCGGACGAGGCCTCTTCGAGCCCGAATCTGTGCGTGATTAGCTTGGATGGCCGCACCTTGTACAGCAATTTCCAGGTGAACTCCAGCCTCCTTTCCTTGCTCCATCTGCCTTGGAGCGCCGGCGCCACCGTCGAGACCTGGCTACTGATCAAATGAACTCGGCTGCGATGAAATTCCCGCCCCAGGTGAACAGTTGACGGCTTATTCCCGTACCAAGACCCCAAGACAATCCTTGCGTCGAAACCGGCGATGCCCAGAGCGAAATCGATGGCCTGGGGATTCCCCGACACCTCGAATACCAGGTCGGCCTTGCCATCGTCCATGTCGGACCTTCTGAGAAGCTCCGCGGGCGTGATCGAGGAGTCGAACGATCGATCCGCCCCCATGACCAATGACCGCTGGCGTCTCGATTCTATCGCATCAAGCGTCACTAGGCGTGAAAGAGGGAACGAAGAAAGGAGCGCAGTGGTCAGCAGGCCGATGACCCCCTGCCCTAGCACGACCACCTTTTCCCCTGCGAGCGGCCTGCCGTCCATTACAAAGCAGAGGGCGGTCTCCATGAACGGCAGGAAGACTGCATCCTCGACCCTCATTCCCTTCGGAACGGGAATTACATCTGCCAAAGGCGAGATGAAATGGCTCTCGTGAGGATGGAAGCAGAAGACCTTCCGACCCAGCCATTCCTTGGGCACGCCTCTGCCGAGCTTCTCCACCGTTCCCACCAGCGCGTAGCCATACTTGAACGGATAACGGAACGGCTTGCCCAGTGCGGAAAGGGCGGCATCCAAGGGGATTCCATCGTCCACCTGGTTACGATATAACAGCATCTCCGTTCCCGCACTCACTGCCGAGACTTGGGAGCGCACCAGGACCTCATTGCGTCCGGGCGTTGGCAGGGGCTCCTTCCTAGTCTTCACCTGGTTCGGCCCCATGAAGAATAGCGAGGACCGGCTTCCTCGGGCTTGGTTCATGTAGAGAAAAAGGGTTCGCTCCCTATTCTAGGTAACTGAGGCCTCGCCCCCGAGCTTATTTCTTTCTTACGAGCATGATACCGTCACGGACCGTGAGCAAGACCGCTTCCACCCTTGGATCCTGGGCGATCTTTTGGTTCAGCGCGTCAATCGCTTTGCCCTCGTCGTCCTCAGGGGCTAACACCTCCCCCTCCCAAAGCATGTTGTCCAAAGCGACGACGCCTCCAGGACGGAGCCGCTTGAGCGCCTCCTCGTAGTAGAAATCGTAGGCGGTCTTGTCGGCATCGATGAATGCGAGATCGATCGGCCCAGGTATGGTCCTTATCGTATCTCGGGCATTGCCCAAGATCGCTCTTATCTTCCCGCCGAATGAAGCCTTGTCAAAATACTTCTGAGCGATGTCGTTTGTGACCCCATTGCGGTCCAGGGTATAGAGCACCCCGCCTTCCGGCAGGGCGGATGCCATCATCAGAGCGGAATAGCCAGTGAACGTTCCGAACTCCAGGACGGTGCGGGCGCCAGTTATCAGCACCAGCATCCTGAGGAAGCGCCCTTCCACCGGGCCGACCTGCATCTCCGGATGGCTTGTGCCGGCGTAGGTCTCTTTTCGCAGAGCTTCGAATAGTTTATCGACGTTGGTCGAATGCGTCCGAGAATACTCGTCAAGCGAAGGCTGAATGATGTCCATTGCACTGCCCCGGAAATGATTGGGACGACCCCAGTGATATTTGTTTTGGATGGGTTTGAGATTGCCTTGAGGTCCCAACGGCAACACATAATTGACGCGAACAGAGGCTCCCGCCCCTAGAAGCGTTGCTTGAAATAGCCGTTGCAGCGTAAAAACCAAGAGGTGGTATCACGAAAGAAACCTCAAAGCCCGGCGAGCTCATCGAAGCCTCCGGCAATATCCCGATAGTGCCTGGGCAGAAGCTCAGAGAAAGCAACTACCAGCGGACGAGAAGGCCGTACACCCTCCAGCGCCTGACTAGTCGCACCTATTGGGTCGAATCGCTAATCTACCAGTCGACCTTTCTTGTGGGTGAGAAGGGAGTCATGGTAATCGACCCCCTGTCATACGGTCGAGGCGATAACGTGCTGAAGGCGATACGCGAAATCACGTCACTTCCCGTGACGACCGTTGTCTACAGCCACTATCACTATGACCATATCGGCGACGCGAGCGTTTTTGCGAAAGAGGCGCGAGATGCTGGAAGACCGCTACGAATCGTCGCAAGCGCCGCCTGCTTGGAGGAGATTCACAAGTACCGTGACAAGGTGCCGATCCCCACGGATGTGGTCAAGGTGCCTCGGGGCGCTTTTACATTCGAGGGCGAGACGATCGAGATGGGCACCCCGGAGCAAGGCCATTCGAGCGACAATAGCTGGATCCTGATCAAGAGCGAAGGGGTCCTCCACAACGTGGACATGATCCATCCCGGCCAGCTGGAATTCGACAACTTCGGCGTCGGACACTACATTGACGGCTACGAGAAGGCGCTAAAGGAATTGTTAACATTGCCCTGGAGAATCATGACCGCCGGGCACGGCAACATCGGCGCCAAGGAGGATATCCAGTTCGTATTGGATTACCTGGCTGACTTGAGGTGCCATACTCTATCAATCTTACCTTCCGTTGAAATCGGTCCATTCATCAAGGACGAGATGATGTACAATTGGTTCCATGGGCACCGGGACGCTGTCGCAGGCCAAGTGATGGAGCGAATGAGGGAGAAATGGGGAGGTTATCCTGGTTTCGATCTGGTGGCGATGACGCATGCTCGGACGATGTACTGGGAGCATTATCTTCATTAAGAAACTGCGATCAAAGAAAGCACCGTTCTGTTTTAAGATGTTCTTGAGCTCCCCTGATACGACCATGACCAATGCCCAGAGAATATCAACATATGGGATACCGAATGCCAGCATTCTTCTGATTGATATTGCGCATAAACAGCCCTGCAATTCCTATTTTATTGCAAAAAGGTTCGCCTCCAGCTGGTGCTAACCGGGACGATTGATTTAATCCTCTGGACGGGCTCCGTTTTGGATCAAAGCATTGCTGCTTCTTGGTTTTGATTCCACCCGATGAGATAAAACCACTTGAGGACCTGGAAGCTGGCTGATTGACCCAGAAGAGCCTCGGTAGCATTGGCGTCAATAGGCTCATAAACGACCGAGGGGCATTATTGCATGGTGAGTCCTTGAAGGTCGAACTCTATCATGCTTCGAAGTATGGTAATGGAGCGAAAGTGGCGGAGGAATTCCAGAGGCTGATGACGATGAAGGGTCATCTGGTCAACATTCACCACATTGACAGCTCCAAGCCGAAGGAGCTCCCCCTAGCCGACCTCTATGTTTTCGAATCCCCGGCGCGCATCGGGAAGCCAATCGGAGGCATGCGCCGTTTCCTGAAGATGGTCAACCTGCCCTCAGGAACCAAGTACGCGCTGATCGCGACACATGGCGAGGCAAAGCCGGACAAGAAGACCGGCAAGATTCCTTCCCCGGAGGAGCAGGCGAAATGGAACCGCAGCATTCCGATCATGGATGAGTTGCTGAGGGGCAAGGGGCTGATCAAGGTGGCAGACATGAAAGTCTTCGTCGTCAATCTGAAAGGTCCATTGGAGGAAGGCTGGCAAAGGAAGGTGGAAGCATTCGTCGCAGACATCCTTTCCAAGAAGGGGACGTAGACGCCTTTCTCTCCCGGGAGGCGGCGTTCGGCAATTCCAAAAGGGCCTTTTCCCTCAATCGAGGATTCTTATACACGACACTGTGCTTGATAGACGGTGAAATATCATGCCATTGAGCAAGATGGATCACCCCAATTGTGCTTGCGATCGTTGCCCCACCTATTCCGAATGCTCCTCCAAGAAGGAGGAATTGCTCTTCTGCCTCGAGGGCAAGACAGAATGCGAAGTCGATAATCAGGGATGCATCTGCCCCTCCTGCCCAGTATCCATCAAATACAAACTGAAGAACGAGTTCTACTGCATAGAGGGATCAGAGAAAGAGAGAAGCTAACTCAAGGCGAATAGGAATTTTCGTATGTTCCAGGTCACAGCGGCATCGGCGATTATCTCATGCCGATCGCCCATTTTGTCGGGTGAGATGACTGGGACAATTCAATCTCTGGAACCCCTCAGCTTGTCGATTTGCCGGAGAACAGGTATTTCGACAAGAATATTAGCCACGATATCTCGACAAGCGTGCATACCGTCGCAGGCACGGCTGCCGTCGGACCGATCAGGCCGATGGCCAGTGTGGCTGCCATTCCGGTATTCTTGTAGGTTGCGAAAAGCACCTCTGGCACCCTCCGCTTCCGCGGAGCACCTTTCCTCTTGAGGTACCAGTTCCAAAGCAAGCCAACGACGAATATCCTCACGATGGCCACCGCAGCGAGACCTGAAAGGAGAATCGGGTCGGTGAAGAAGACCTGGCGGTTGGGACCGGCGACCGCCACAATGAGCACGAAGAAGGCGAGATTGATCATAGCAGTCTTGTTCTCCTGGCTTATCTCGAATCGTCGCATGAATCTAGAAATCGCCAGAGGCAGCAGTATCAGGACGCCGACGTACTCCAGGAGGGTCAGCTCGTCTATCGGCTGTCCAAGGAAGAGGAGCGTGAGCAGCGGGGTGAAGGCCAGTGCGATGAAATAAAGAACGGCCGAGGAGACCAGCGTCGGCTCCAGATCACCTTTCAAGACGTACGTGAAAGGGACGACGGACACCGCGGAGGGCACCGCCGCCTCGATGATCCATCCCTCGCGAAGGTCCCCCTGGAAAAGGAAGCTCATGAGGATGGTGATTCCCGAAGACAGGATGAATGAGAGCAGGAAGGCGTTGCGAATGGCCTTGCTGTGACTCCTCACCTTGAGACCTTTCAGCTGAAGCGCCGTCAGGGACAGCGACATCATGACCATCAATGAGAGCATGGCGATGCTGCTGTTGCTGAGGACGACCTCCTGGGGGAAGCCGCCTAACAGCAAGGCTGTGATGAATGCCAATATCATCATGACCGCATTGTTGCCTAGGAATCCTTGCACGCTCACGGCCCAGGATATGGCAATGGGTGATTTCTTGCTTTCGTGAGTCGAGGAGGGTCGGCCAATCAAAAAAAGCGAATGTTCATATCGGCACAATTGTCCTAGTAACCTTTCGAAGCTGGTAAAAAGTGAGCATAGCGACGGCGGACAAAATCCGGTTCGAAAGGCCGAACCCAGATGCACTGTCAGCGCTCGGGTACCGATGCGTCGACATGCATCTCCATACCAACCATTCCGATGGCCAGATGACGGTAGCCAAAGCGATTCAGAAGGCTAGAAGGGCAGGGATCGGGCTGGCCATCACGGACCACAACGTGATCAGCGGAAGCCTTCATGCCTCGGAGGCCGCGAAGGACACTTTGATCATTCCGGGCATTGAGGTCAGCGCGGCCGACGGCCCGCACATCCTGATCTATTTCAATTCACCCAGCGACCTGAAGCATTTCTATCATCATCACATCGAGAGGCACAAGCGAAAGAGCCCTTGGCTAGCGACGAACCTCGGCACTGAGAAGATCGTTGATGCTAGCGAGGGCTACGGCAGCCTGATCGTGGCAGCACATCCCTATGGGTATCTGCTCTTCAACAAGGGATTGCAGAAATGCATCGACTATGAGTACCTGCCAATGGCGCTGTTGACACGCTTCGATGGCGTCGAAGTGATCTGCGGTGGGATGACCCGCACTCTCAACCTCAAGGCTGAGAAGCTTGCCCTGAACGAAAAGAAATGCTTCACCGGTGGAACGGACGGGCACATTCTGAGCGATCTTGGCAACGTAGTCACGTGCGCGGAAGCGGAGGATCCAGAATCGTTCTTGGAAACAATCAGAGCTCGGGAGAACATCGTGGTCGGCTCGGAAAAGACCTCGTTGGGCAAGATCGCCAATGGAACGGTAGTCATGATCAAGCATTCGCGCTACTTCTTCCCGGCCATGAGGATACATTACGAGCAGAACGCCCCGCGACTGAAGCATTACCTGGGCAGGACGAGAAGGCCGGAGAAGCCGAACGGCCCACGATGATCAAGCGATGGGCGTGTAGAGTCTGGATATAGACTCCATGAACTTCACCCAATAGCTCCTCTTCGCGTATTGGTCCGAGGTCAGTTCCTGACAATGAGTCTGCACGTCAGCTTGGAATGCCCTCATCATCTCCGAGGCGAGCGCCGCATCATATACGACGGCATTCGTTTCAAAGTTGAGCTCGAAGCTGCGAACGTCGAAATTCGCACTCCCTACTGATGCCACCTCCCCGTCGATGACGAGTGTCTTGGCATGTACGAAGCCCGGATTGAACTGGAAGACCTTTACGCCCGATCTGAGCAATGTGCCAACATAATAGAGCGTGGCCCAATAAACGAAAGGATGGTCGGGCTTAAAGGGTATCATGATCTGGACATCGACGCCGGATAGCGCGGCCACCCGCAATGCGCTCAGCACTGGCTCGTCCGGAACGAAATAGGGCGTCTGGATGCGGATGGATTTCTTCGCCTCCGAGATCATCTTCAGATACTGCTGTTCGATTGGATTGAATTCCGTGTCCGGTCCGCCGGAGACTATCTGGACGGCCGACCGCCCCGGACCGTTCTTCCCGGAAAGGTATTCTGGGCTCATCTGCAGGCAATAGTCCTCGATCCGGAGGTCATCCTCGGCCGCGAAATTCCAATCCTGGATGAAGCGTGATTCCATGTCGATGCAACCTGCTCCCTTGACCAGGACCGCGGCGTCCCGCCAATCGCCAAGAGGCCCTTTGCCCAGATATTCCACGCCGATGTTGAAGCCCCCACAGTAACAGGTCTCGCCGTCGATGGTGAGCAGCTTGCGATGATTGCGGTTGTTGATCCGGGTGTTGAAGCGGCGGAGCAATGATGGAAAGAAGACGGACGTTTCTCCTCCAGATTCGATAATCTCCCTGAAGAACGCCTTCGGAAGCGAATGCCCTCCGAAGGCATCGTACAGCAACTTGACCTCGACCCCCTCCTTTGCCTTGGAGGCCAGCTCGCGGACCAATCGGCGGGCCAGCTCATCGTTCCGGAAAAGATAGTACTCCATATGGATGTAGCGCTTGGCATTTCCGATCTCATTGAAAATCGATTCGAAGAGCTGGTCACCATCGCTGAAGTACCTTACCAAATTGTTCTCGGTCACCAGGGCCTGGTTCGAATCCAATAGGAGCTTGGCGATGCTGGTATGGCGGCATAGGACCTCGTGTTTGTCGGAGCATACGAAAAGCTGCTGCCGCATCTTCCGCAAGTAGTCAGAGCCCAGTTTGTCGGTGGCACCCTTGCTCTTGAAGAGCTTCGCCCGACGGTAGTCCCTCCCGAAGAACAGATAGAAGACCAACACGAAAAGGAGGGGAAGAAGAAGGAAAGCGGCGATCCAGAGGTAAATCGACTGGACCCGCCGCGGTCTGACGAATACTATGGTGATAACGATCAGGATTGCATTGAGATAAAGGAACAATTGGAAGAGCTCGGCTAAGGTCATCGTCTTGAATTGGAGTGGAGCCGAGGGTATTTACTTCCTATCGTTCTTGGGGCATGGAACAGCTATCAGTTGCTGGCCGAATCTTCCTCGAAATTCCTGATGTATTACCGGCCGTTGCTCCGGGGCATTCGTCAAACAGAAAGAAAGCGAGATGCTCCCGCCTCAGTCCTCCTCGTATTGCTTCTCGTTCAAGGTCACCGACTTTCCGTCGGCATGGATTATCGGCTTGCGGCGCGCCTTCCTCTCTGCTTCCATATCTTTCATGGCCAGGTCCCTGCCCCGCATGAACCCGTCCTCTGCCGCGGTTATCTCGTCGTCCTCCAGCATCTCGTCCCTTTGGTCGCCTTCGTAGATGTCCTCGGTCTTCGTTTCGTCGACGTCGATCAATCCCTCGTCGTCCGGCGTCGGTTCGACCTGTCTCTTCCTTTTCTTTGGACCGACCACTTTCTCACCGATGAGTGAAAGTCCACCTTGTCAGATATAAAAATGTGCACAGAAATGCTATCTTGCAGCCTCGGATAATCCAATGTTGATGAATCGTTCCCTGGTCCAAGCCGCATCGGGGCGTTCGGCGACAGCACCACCGTCCAAGGCTAAGACGATTCGAAACGTTGTTATACATCGACTTCACAAGCATTCGCCAAAGAGAGGCGAGCTATCATGGCCGATGATGAAAGAATGGAGATTATCGCGGTTGAGTGCGTCAGGAGACCTCCAAAGGAAATCACGCCGGAGAACGTGGACAAGAAGGTCGAAGAACGAACGTTGGACGAATCGTCAAAAGCGGTGCTACGCAAGACTATGCTCGAAGGGGTGGAGACAGTATGGGACCGCTTTGAGAAACAGCAGCCGCAGTGCAAATTCTGCTCGACTGGAGTCTCCTGCCAGAGATGCGCCATGGGGCCTTGCCGCCTGATGGGCGGCGACCGGACCAGGGGGGTCTGCGGCGCGGACGCCGACCTCATGGTCGCCCGGAACCTGCTGGAGCATATGGCAACCGGCGCCGCGGCGCACTCCGATCACGGGAGGGACGTGGTCGAGACGCTGCTGAAGACTGCGCGGGGAGAGTCGCCTTCATATCACATTACTGACAAGCCAAAGCTCATGGCGCTCGCCAAGGAGTTCGGCATCGACACCACCCTGCCAGAGATGAAGATCGCGGAGAAGCTCTCGTTGGCCATGCTCGACGAATTCGGCACCATGAAAGGCTCGCTACAAATGGCCAAGAGGGCGCCGAAAGGGACCATGGACATCTGGGTGCAGAAGGGGCTGCTGCCACGAGGGATAGACCGGGAGATCGTGGAGGCGATGCATCGCGTCCACATGGGCGTCGGCGCGTATTACCCAGATTTCCTAACGCATGGCATCAGGACGTCCCTGGGGGACGGCTGGGGCGGCTCGATGATGGCGACCGAAATATCGGACGTGCTGTTCGGCTGCCCGGAGATCAAGACCTCGAGGGTCAACCTTGGAGTCATAAAGGCGGACTACGTCAATATCTCGCTTCACGGCCACAACCCCATCCTGTCGGAGATGATAGTAAAGGCCGCCGGACTGCCTGAGATGTTGACCAAAGCCAAGGCGGTCGGGGCCAAGGGCATTAACCTGGTCGGGCTCTGCTGCACGGGAAATGAGCTGTTGATGCGCAAGGGCATTCCCCAGGCGGGGAACCATCTCGACCAGGAGCTGGTGATCACGACCGGGGCGGTCGAGGTCATGGTGGTGGATTATCAGTGCATCTTCCCCTCGCTGACCAATACTTCTGCCTGCTTCCACACGAAGGTGGTGACGACCTCTCCCAAGGCCAGGATATCAGGCGGCTACTACTATGAGATAACCCCTGAGAACAGCTTCGAACAGGCGAAGCGGATCGTGCAATTGGCCATCGACAACTATCCCAACCGCAACCAGAAGCGCGTATTCATCCCCGACAAGCCGGTCGAGGCCATGGTAGGCTTCTCGGTGGAGGCGATCAAGAAGGCCTTGGGTGGGAGCTTGAAGCCCTTGCTGGACGCTATCTTGGCAGGCAAGATCAGGGGATGCGCCGGCATCGTCGGCTGCAACAACCCCAAGGTGAAGCACGACTCGGCCCATGTGGCCCTGGCGAAGGAGCTGATTAAGCGCGACGTGCTGGTGGTAGAGACGGGATGCGCCAGCATTGCGTGTGCCAAGGCGGGCTTGATGCAACCGAAGGCAATCGAGCAGGCGGGCAAGGGATTGCGCGAGGTGTGCGGGTCCTTGGGAATCCCCCGGTATTGCACATGGGTTCATGCGTGGACAACTCCAGAATTCTTAACCTCGCCGCGGACCTGGCAAATTTGGCTGGTGTGCGAATGGACCAGCTTCCGGTCGCAGGGGCGGCGCCTGAATGGTATTCATCGAAGGCCGAGACGATCGCCACCTATCTGGTCGGATCGGGACTCAGCGTGGTGCTGGGGGTCATGCCTAGGATCGAGGGCAGCCCCAACGTCGTCAAGCTCTTGACCAGCGATCTGGAGAGCGTTGTCAATGCTCGGTTCTGGGTGGAACCGGACCCGCGGAAGGCGGCGGCAATAATGTGGGACCACATCGAGTCGAAGAGGAGAGACCTGAACATCTAGTGCTGAATTGCGGTATCGTCTTCGAATCCACCGATCTGCGGTCGGAATGCGCGAAATGGCGATGAAGCAGCCTTGGCCATCATAATCGGCCGTAGAACTCGGAAAGCTCCCCCGCCTTGTCTCAATGCTCAAGGGACGGAAAGAGTAATACCCGCATCGAAGAATATGTAGATGTCAAGAGGAGGAATCTCAACATGAAGACCAAGAAAGGATTCGTCGGCAACATCGAAAAGGACACGGAGAAGAACTCTGACTTCCGTCAGGTCCTGTATACCGGAAAATACAGCCAGCTCGTCCTCATGAGCCTTAAACCTGGCGAGGACATCGGGATGGAGACCCACGAAGACGTTGACCAATTCTTCCGATTCGAGAAGGGAGAAGGGATGGTCATCATCGACGGGGTCAAGCACACGGTCAAGGATGGATTCGCCGCAATCGTGCCCTCTGGGGCGAAGCATAACGTCGTCAATACCTCGAACAAGCTCGACCTCAAGCTTTACACGATCTATTCGCCGCCAGAGCATCAGGACAAAGTTGTGCGACACACAAAAGCGGAGGCGCTCGCAAAAGAAGAGCATTATGATAACAAACCTACCGAATAAGGTGGGTGACAACTTCTCATCCATGCGGTCAAACCAAACCGCTAAACATTTTGCTCCAGTGACTGTCGCCTAGGTCATCAAGGTTGCCCAGGAATGTCATCAGACTTGGCGAACTAAATTCGAAATGAAGGTCCGCTTTCAAATGATTCCGGCCGGCAGACGAATGATCTGAATGTCTGATTGTCACTTTGAACCGGATTAGATCGAGAATGACTCACTGGCTTTGAATAAAACTGGTTATCAATGTTGCAAATCAGTCGATAACCCTTTTTAACGTAACTTTTTGTTAATTCAAGCGGCGAGGACTTATGGAACTGATAACATTGGGGCTGATCTCCCCAATAGCCGGAATCATAGGCATAGCTCTGGGCATCTATGTCTATCGGCAGAGTCCAGACCTCCCTACGTCCAAAGCTTTCCTTTTGTCGATGTCATTGTTCCTGATAGGGTCTCTGTTGGATGCCAGTTTGTTCTATGCACCTGACTATAATACTGCGCTTTGGCTGGGACGAGGCATGCTTTTCACAATTGTGTTGCTATTCGCCAGCATCCTATATTTGGCTTCATACCTCCCATACGAACGTTATAGCGGCTGGTTCCGCGACAAGGAAATAATGCTAATGATAATCGCTGTGCTTTCTGCAGTCATGGCCACCATGCCAGCTGATGTTGGCATTGGACCCTCAGGAAGATGGGATACAACCAGTTCTTTCGGATACGTTCTTTGGACCGGGATAATCCTTACTTACATTTTCATAACAATTATAATGATTCATTGGACTTGCAGAGGGGTAAAATGGGATCGAACCCGAAAGCAAAGTCGTCTACTGACACTAAGCGTCGCTTCGCCTGCATTCTACGCTTTCTTCCTTCAAGGCTTGGAGGGTCTGAATATTAAAATCCCATTTACACTATCGCCCGGTTTCCTTTTGCTTGCTGGCGTTTTAGCCTATGGCATCCTGCGATATCGATTGTTCCTCCCCTCTCAGGTCAAAGAGACGAGTGTCAAAGCGATCAAGACAGTGGACCTGGAAAGAATTAAGGAACGCAATCTAATCCTGATCAAAGAAAAGCGACCGGAAAGGTCCTATCGAGTCTTCTTGTCGCTGTTGGCCGAAAAGAGAGTAGGGCTGATCATCACGCGTTCTCATCCCGACATCGTTCGGGAGGAATATAGATTGGAAAAGACACCGGTGATATGGCTAGCAAGACAACCAGGCCCGAACCGCATCGAGCCATCAAATATCTCTATTCTGAAGCACGCAGTGAACGAGTACCTGCGTCAGGGTGAGAAAGCAGTGGTGATCATCGATAGTCTGGAATACATCATGGAGAACAACGACTCTGATAAGGTCATGAGGATGCTGTTCGACCTGCGAGATGAGATAATCATGACCGACTCCACCCTTATCATCTCCTTGGACCCAGATACAATAGAGAGCCAAAAAATGGCGTTCTTGGAAAGGGAGTTCAATGTAATAACCATCTAATCCACATAAAATTGAATTTACAGAATTCACTTTGGGATGCAAGTAAAATAAAAATATGAAAGAAAGGAGTTTGCCCGGTCTTGGCAATCAACAATTGACCCAATTGCTGAAAGCGTGTTCTGATTTCCTATTCTAAAACCAAAGCACGGCGCTCGTTGACATGACGTTGACCTTCTTGGTCTTCCTCATTTTATTCCCCTCCGTTAGCTTCCCAAGCCCTCACAAGGGAAGTGTTATCATTATGGATAATGATAATAGATAAAGCTTTTGGTATTATAATAAGCCATATAATTCTGATAACTGGCATCATGAAATTCAATATCAATCCACGATTTCCAGGTTTGACCCACGTTTCAATTCGACTTGCCGATTCAATTTTCGAGTCGTCGTGGACCCTTGGTCAAATTCCAAATCGACCACTTATCCATATAAATCCTGAAAACAGATACGTCACTGATCGAATGAAAGATGCCACTGGAATCCTCCGGTCATTGGGCGAGCCAATCGTCAGAGAGGCCTTCGATGATCTTCTTCAGAGGCGCATAACCTCGCCGATGGCTAAGCGGGTTTTGAGGAGATTCTCCCACCGATGGACCGATTATACGCGAGCAGCGCTGATGGTGATGGCTTGCCAGGCAGTTGGCGGCGATGCGAAATCAGTCCGACAGGCGGCTAAAGGACTAGTGCTTGCTGGCGGAGCTTTCGACCTCCACGATGACATCATCGATCGCTCGTACGTCAGGACTGAGAAGGGGAAGAAGAGCATCCAGGGCAGGTACGGAGTGGAAGCGGCGTTGCTGGCCGGAGATGCACTGATGATAGAAGGGCTCATCCAGTTATCCCACATGCCGGGGGTGCCGGAGAACACCGCGAGGAAGGCGGTGAAGGTCATCCAGGATGGCCTCTTCGAGCTTGGCTCGGCTGAGATGGAGGAACTCGGCTATGTGAGGAACCTCGATGTGACCCCGAGGAGCTATCTCCGCATCGTGCGCATGAAAGGCGCTGACGTTGAATCATATACCCGGGTCGGAGCCATTCTTGGCGGGGGAAGCACGAAGGAGATCGATGCCTTGGGCACCTTCGGTCGCTGCCTGGGGATGATCTGTATAGTCAGGGATGACATTGTGGACACCTTCAACGATCTGGTGGAATGTCGCTCCAGGCTGACCAAGGAGAGCCTGCCCCTCCCCGTCCTCTACTCGCTCAAGGATGAGCGGGTGGGCGCAATGCTACGAGACTTCTGGTCCAAGCCTGAGCAAGACCAGATCACCGACGAGGAGCTGCGCCATTTCATCGACCTGATCCACGAGAACAAGGGATTCGAGAAGGGGCAGGCCCTTATCAACAGATACATCCTCACGGCAAAGGGTGCGATTGGCCCATTCAAGAACCTGGAGCCATTCAAGCAGCTGTTCTATCGCTGACCATGGCCGCAATACGTCGGGGGGTCCAGGCGTGTCGAGGGATTGAGGGGCAGCCCGCATCCGTCATCAATCAGATTTATGAGCAGAATACCGCATCTATCTGGAAGGTGTGAAGTTGAACAAGATCCTGACTGGTGCAATGCTCTTCCTAGCCATATTCCTGGTCCTGCTGGGCATGATATTCATCATCGCCTCAGGGTTGGAGAACATTGCGACGGGAGTGGCGCTCGTGGCGATCGCGGTGATACTGCTCTACTTCTCCTACCGCACCACCAAAATCGAGGCGGCCAAGCCGTCCGTCGTGAACCAGACCTTCCAGGTGAAGATGGAAGGGTCCGGTGATCTGAAGGAGAAGGAATTGCGCTGCAAATCATGCGGAGCGCCTTTGACGGATAAGAATCTAAAGGTGATCCAAGGGGGCGTGATGATGACCTGCCCCTATTGCGGAGCGGTTTCGGCGTTGGAAGAGGCGCCTAAGTGGTGATGGTGGGGGAATTGAGAGACCGTGGTTTCAAGCTCGCCAGATTCTGCGGGTGCATGCTCGCCGCCTCGATGCTCGTCCTCCTCGCCCTCAGCGCAATCTCCGCCCCCATCGCCAAGGAGGGCAGCGCGCAGAGCATTTCGTTCTCTTTGGCCGAGGAGCGCGTCAACGTCACCGTGCAGAAGGACGGGAGCGTCGGCCTCCAGTATTTCTTCTCTTTCACCAACGTCGATTTCCTGAATGGAGTGGACGTCGGCATGCCCAACTCCTACTATGATGCATCCTCGGCGTCGGCCAGGATATTCGTGGGCGGCATCGAGCACTTCCCCCTATCGGTCGGGCCTTCGCCTTTTGTAAACCCGGGAATGGCCGTGGAGTTCTCCAGCTCAACGATATCCGCCATCCAAAGCGCCCGCTCCTTCCAACTGGATTTCACTGTCAACGTCCCTCATATGGTCTACAGGAACGTGCTTGCCAACGATTCCGTCGGGGTTAAGTTCCGGCCCACCTGGTTCGATCCGAGCTTTCAGGTGGGGAGCACCGGATTGTTGGTAACGAACGTCATCTTCCCGCAGGATTTCTCTAACATCTCCCAGGCCATGTGGTTGGAAAGCAATCCGTGGAACAGCATAGAATACAATAGCAGTATCGCGAGGGTGGTGGCTACGTGGACAAATTCATCGGTCAACCCGAGCCTTCAAGCGGGTGGTCTTTACGACGTCGGAGCGGCGTTCCCCGCCCAGTTCGTCAACCAATTCTTCGAGCCACCTGGCCCGAACCTCTTGGGGGATCTGATCAATCTGATCGTGCTCCTTGCGCCCCTGTTGATAATAGCACTGATATTCGCCGTGATTATCGTGGGCGGGATCAGCAAGTCGAGGAAGCTTGCCTCTGACTACTTCGAGCCGAAGATGGACGTCATCGGGGCCGGCCCGAGGCGGGATCTGACCGCAGTGGAAGCCGCCGTGGTCTTAGAGAGGCCGATCGAGATGGTGGCCACCATGGTCCTCTTCGCCCTGGTCAAGAAGAACTTGGTGCGCGTCGTCTCTGAGGAGATGCCAATGCGTTTGGAGCGGCTATCGGCCAAGGCCGAGTATCCCTATGAGACGAATTACCTGGAAGCGATCAAGCCAGATGGATTGGTCGACCGGAATCTCTTGAAGCAGGCCATGGTCTCGCTGGTGCGCAATACCTCCGACAAGATGAATGGCTTCGACCTCGAGGCAACGAAGGGATACTACCGCAGGATATGCGACACCGCGTGGCAGCAGGTGCAGCAAGCGGGCACGCCGGAGGAGTTCGCCAGCGCGCTGAAGGAGAAGAACGATTGGATGATGCTAGAACCCGATTACGAGAGGAGGATGAACCACACCATCATCCTGATCCCCCCGATCATCATTCCCGGAGGCCATGCCGGGACCCCGCTCCCCGGCAGTGGAAGGGGGAGCGTCGCGTCCGATTATGTCAGCAAGCTCAAGAACGCGAGCAACAACCTGGTCAACGACATGCACGGCCTGACCAAGGAGGTGGCGCCTATCTCCAACCCAGTCCCCATCGTTCCCGTCACTCAAAGACCGGGCGGCGGCACCGGGCCATCCTGCCACTGCGCCTGTGCCTGCGCTTGCGCCTGTGCCTGCGCCGGAGGCGGAAGATGAGCGACCTCGGCCGATGGTGGAACGAGCTACACGGCAGAGGACTTGAGCCGGGCGTCTACAAGTTCGACGGCAAGGGGGAGTTCGCCCATCACCGCTTCCATCTGCGCATCGATTCGGCTCGGAAAGGAGTCCTGCTGGTCGATGCGTCGAGCCTCATATTCCTAAACGGCACCGCCATCGATTACGTGAGGTTGGCCCTCGAGGGGCGTAGCGACGACCAGATGGCCAAGTACATGACCCGGAAATACAAGAACCTTGAACGGTCGAAGGCGGTAGAGCATTATTCCCAGACCAAGGAGCAGTTGGTCCGGTTCATCCATGGGGACCAGGAAGTGCTCAACACCATCGGATCGGACAAGCTCACTTTCGGATCGGACGACTTTCCCGCCCCCTACCGGATGGACCTGATCCTGACCTACAGATGCCAGAACCGATGCGAGCACTGCTACAACGAGCCCAGGGAGCTCAAGGAGCTCACGATCGATCAATGGAAAGAGATAATCTCGAAGCTTTGGAAGATCGGTGTGCCTCATATAGTGTTCACCGGCGGCGAGCCCACTCTATACCCGGGCCTGGTGGACCTGGTCGCACGTTCGGAGGAGTTCGGGCAGGTTACTGGCCTGGTTACCAATGGACGGAGACTGCGGGAACCAGGATTCCTGAAGGAACTGGTGGCCAAAGGCCTGGACCATGTGCAGATCACGGTGCTATCGCACCGAGAGGAAGTACATGACGCCCTAGTGGGCGAGAAAGGGGCATGGAAGGAGACCCTGGAGGGGCTGAAGATCGCCATCACAGAAGATGTCTATCTGACCACGAACACCACGATCATGCGCTCCAATATCGCCGAGATCGAGGAGACGATGCGCTTCCTCGCCAACCTGGGAGTGAAGCACATCGCCTTCAACGGCATCATCCGCTCTGGCGGGGGGAAGAGCGCAGAGGGCATCGACTACCGGGAGCTGTCGTCCGTTCTGGGAAGGCTAAAGCATATCGCTTCGGAAAAGGATGTGAAGATGATCTGGTACACTCCCACCCCTTATTGCGAGCTGAACCCCATCACCAGCGGCTTCGGGATAAAGCAGTGCACCGCCTGCGCGCTGAACATGGCCATCGAACCGGACGGCAGCGTCCTCCCCTGCCAAAGCTATTACAGGCCAGTGGGCAACATCTTGACCGATGATTGGCAGAGGATATGGAACAACGATCTGTGCAAGAGCATCCGGGATCGCGGATTCCTGGACGGCAAGTGCGTTGAGTGCAGTCTGAAGGATACCTGCGGGGGCGGCTGTCCTTTGTCACGGGAGCATGGAGACTATGTCTGCCTGGACCGCCACTCTACGGTGTGATCATCTCTCCTTTCGTCCCAAGGCATAGAAGACCGGGTTGAACTGGAACAGCTCGCCTGATTCGAGCGCGCTTTCCCAGACCGCCTTTCCTCTTCTCAGCTGGCTTGCATCAACATGCCGCTTCGCGGCCTTTTCGATGCCCGCCCATTCCTCCTTGGATTGATGCCGGATCGTCTCCAGGTCCCAAACACCTTGGTGGACCCCGATCTCTCCCACCATCCCATTCTGATTGAGGAACGACCTCAGCTTCCTCCCAACATATGGATCGCCTCCAAGCTCCATGATATCGCTCGCCACATATCTCGTTAGGCCGGTCAGCTCTGCCGGATGATCGATCCGACCGCCGTAATCTGGCTCCGCCAGGCAAACCACCCAATTCTTGGAAACGCGTTTCATTTCTCCAATCGCTTTTATGGGGTCGTTGAGCCATAGCATTAGGAACGAGCAGTACACCAGATCGAAGCTGTCGTCTTCGTATGGCAGATTGTGAGCGTCTGCCAAAGCGATGTCCAATCCTCGCGACCTTGCACTACTTATCGACCCAGGATCATTATCGACCCCGGTAACATCGAAGCATGGGGCCAGCAATTCCATCACCAGGCCTGGACCGCATCCGACGTCCAGGGCGCTGAGGCGGGGCCTTTCTGACGGTCTATCGCCAATGACCTTGGCCTTCAGGAGCCAAATCCAAGAGCCCCTCAGCCATAACAGCTGACGGCTCAGTTGCCTTTCCAAAGCTGCCCGGTCGACCTGCATAGGCGACAGAGGGGGTCCCAATCGAATGACGTTTTCGGTGCCTCATGGAGCTGCCCGAATGAGCGCCGCAAGAAGCTGCAAGGTAATAGTAGACTCATGCTGATCGTCCAGACCTTGGTAGAAAGATTCAATAACCTGGGTTTGCCAAGATATAAGCAATTCGAAATGAGGTTGAGCGGATTGACGGAGGGCACGCTACTGAGGCGGGTGAGGAAGTTGAGGGACCGTCCATACCCGGGAGGGAAGATGGTCTATTGGATGAGCCGCGACCAGAGGATTGGCGACAACTGGGCGCTCAACTATGCCATCGATCAAGCCAATGAGAAAAAGGTTGAACTCTGCATCGCCTTCTGCCTGGTCCCCCAATTCCTCGGAGGGACGCTCAGGCATTTCGGCTTCATGATCAGGGGGCTTCGAGAGCTAGAGGCGAAGGCAAAATCATACGGGATGGGCTTCTACCTCTTGGAGGGCTATCCCGAGACCGTCTTGCCCTCCTTTCTGCATTCGGTCGGAGCTGGTATGGTGGTCACGGATTTCGATCCACTGCGCATCAAGCGCGCCTGGAAAAGGCGACTGGCCGGCGAGATCGATATTCCCATCTGTGAGGTCGACGCGCACAACATAGTCCCCTGCTGGGTCGCCTCGAAACGGAGGATTTCCAATTATGCCACCTTCCGCAAGCGGATAACGCCTCTCTTGGAGGAGTTCTTGACCGCGTATCCGCCAATGGTGAAATCGAACCATCCCTGGACACCGGAAAACGAAGCGACCGATTGGGACAGGGCGCTCGATCGCTTGGAAATCGACCGGAGCGTCAAGGAGGTAAAAGGGATAGTGCCAGGCGAAAACGCGGCGCAGCAGGTGCTGGTCAATTTCATCAAGGACCGGCTCTCCCGCTATCATCAGAACATAATGGACCCAGTCGCCCGAGGACAGTCGGAACTGTCGCCCTACCTCCACTTCGGGCAGATTTCATCGCAAAGCGTCGCTCTGAAGGTGAGGGAGGCGGATGTCCCGGCGCCGGCGAGGGAAAAATACCTCGACCAGCTGATCGTCAAGAAAGAGCTTTCCGACAATTTCTGCCTCCACACACCGGAATACGACACCTTGGGGGCGTTCCCCGAATGGGCCAGGAAATCCCTCAATGACCACCGCTCGGATCCGAGGGAGCACATCTATGCCCTGAAGCAGTTTGAGGCTGCGCAGACACATGACCCGCTTTGGAACGCGGCCCAGATGGAAATGGTGAAGACTGGGACAATCCACGGGTCGCTGAGGGCATACTGGGCGGACAAGATACTCGAATGGACCGACAGCCCAGAGGAAGCATTCGAGATCGCGCTTTACCTCAATGACCGGTACGAGCTGGATGGACGGGACCCGAACGGATACACCGGCATAGCCATGGTGATCGGCGGTCTGTATGGGCGGCCTTGGAGCGCGAAGGAGGTCCTGGGCAAAGTGCAAAGGCTGACCTACACGGATATGAGGCTGAACTATGACACCAAAGCCTACGAGAGGATGATCGACGCTCTCTGAGATGACCGAAAGCCAGGTTCCTCACGACACTCGAAATGATCTGTGGCGACATTCTTTCGGCTCATCTAGACTGCGTGTTACAGACTGTGACGGACTGGCCCATTCCGAATCTTTAATAAGGGATGGGCTTCAATAGCTTCTGCCTGAGGAATCAATCATGGCTGACAAGGACGTTAGTGAAGTTCTGAGCGAGAAGGGCGCAGATTTGAAGAAGATGTTCAAGGACATGAAGGCAGTCCTGGAGCAGTGGAAGTTCTCGGTTGAGGAGACGAAGGAAGGCATGAGGATCGAGATCCATGCCGTCGCCCTGGTCAAGCGCAAAGAAGAAAAGTGAGTGGGGCCCGCCCCAAACTCATTAAGCAGGGTTTACAGACTTTCGATGAGGTGAATCAAGTAGTTCTTCCTGTCATCAGGAAGGTCGATGTCTGGCCTCCTCTGAACCAGGTCCATAAACTCTGCTGCCGCTTTCAACTCGTTCTTGCTGTAGAATTTACGAGCAATGCTGATGATCGTCTCCAGCTTGCAGCATCCGACAAATGATGCTATCTGGCAAGCCAGATCGTAAGCCTGTTTCAGAATCGGGGAGGCGGTATCGGACAAATTGCCGATGTCTATGATGTATATGCGGTCTCCGAGCATGATATTCTCGGGCTTGATGTCCCCGTGATATATCCCCTTCTGGTGCATCTTCCTCAGGTATCCGAAGACCGTTTCCAATATCTCCGGGCTCACCTCTTTCACCGAGGAGATCGGCTGGGCATGGAGGAACTCCGCCACCAGCAGGTACAGCTTTCCGTCGATCGAATGGTACCCCAGCGGCTTCGCGGTCGGGATCCCCAGGTCGTAGATCGATTGCAGCACCCGGTACTGGTACTTGGTCATCTCTTCCGGGGACTTGATCGCCCCGAACATCATCTCCCTGTCGCTGGTCGCAAGATAGAGGTTCTTGAAAAGCTGGATCGTCCGCTCGGTAATGATCTCGCTGTTCCCGATTATCTTGCCGAAATAGAAGATCTCCTTCCCCTGTTCATTGATGCCTCTTATCTTGACTGGGACCGAGAGCCTGGATCCGCCTCCGCCAATCGGCCTGATGGAGACCGCCTTCAGCTTGTACTGCTCGGCCATGATGATGCGGATCCGCCGCAATATGTCGCGGAAGAACTCTCGTCGCGTGTTTGACTGCGTGCCGCTGGATTCCATCATCTTAACCTACCTGGCCACCTTCTCTCGCGCGCTCAAGCCTCTTCTTCATTATTCTCTGCTTGCGATTTCCCCGCCAGATGTCCACTAGCATCACTAGGGCTCTGAACGCATGGATCTTGAGCCCCTTCTTGACCCCGCGCCCGAGTTCCACGACCGGTTTGCCCTTGTAAGCATAGATCACCCGCCAGATCACTAGCTCCGGGACGGTGATGGGGAACAACTCCTTGGTGTCGAGGATGACGTCCTTGCCCTTCACGTTCAATTCCATATCGATTATGCCCTCGCGCTTGATCGGCAAGCTTATTCCTTGACTGAAAAGCGCGCGGACCACAGCATAGCTCAACACCTCAAGCGTGTGGATGTTGATCGGTCTATCAATCATGGATTTGGCCAGGGGCTCTTCTGGAGCCGCTCCGGTTTCCTTCGGTTTCTCGACCGCTGCCCCGCCTGCGACCGGTTCTTCGGTCTTCGGCGCCGCGATTGCTTCCGCCGCCTCTTGCGGCAGGGGTGCCTTCTTCTCCGTGACCACCCGCGGCTCATGCAGATGAGGGGCGCCTTCCTTATGATACTCGCTGCTGAGGTTGCCTTCGCTATTGCTATTCCAGTACCTCTCGAAAGATGCGAGGTCCGCCTCTTCAACCGAGATGCCAGCTGGGCCGTCCTTGTGATATTCCCCGAGGACCTTCTCTCCAGGATGCTGCTTCCCATTCCTCCGGGCAGAGCAGCGGATTCTCGCAAATCTCCGGCTTCTCGGAGGCACTGCTCTTCTTCGTCTGCTCCTGCTCTTCTTCGCTCAAGAACGACACCTACTTCTTCAACAGCATTTGAAACCGAGCGAAAATCCTAGTTCCGTCCGGGTATTCTTCCATTGAGATCTTCCAGCCTTCCATCTCTGCGTTCAGGCTTTCAAAGAATCTGTCCAGTTCGTCCACGATCTTCTCGACGTTCTCCGATTTCCCGCCGACCAACTGGAGGACTGACGCCACCTTCTCCTTCTTGCCCATTCCAAACCCGATGTTGCTAAGCCAATCACACTCTAATATCGTTTTCTGTTCTCATTTCTCATTAATGGGAATGAGAAAAGGTGCATCGATGCATGAACCGCGAGAAGCAATGTCTATTGCGGATGGCGCATCAGCAAAATAGTTATAATGGATGATTTTCTCAAGTTGTTACGAATGAAATTGACATATGGGGGAACCAGGGGGGCTATTGCAGCGCTGATGAGCTGACCGCGTTCAGAAAGGAAGTGGAAGAGGAGATCAAGAGAGAAGAGGGACTCATTCAGCGGGTGGAGCAAAGGTCGAAGGGGCAAGCCCTTGGGACTGTCCTCGCCTGCGCTTTCATCATTTTCGGGGCAGCGCTGATCTATCTCAATCCTAGCATCCTGCTGCTCTGGTTGATTGTTGGCATATTGCTGTACTCGTACAATTTCGTCATCCTTCTGATTCCGACGACGACCGTGGAGAAGACGAAGATCAAAGACAGGATCGACATCGAGAAGCTGTATGTCCAATTCAAGGATGTGGCCAGCCACCTGATTTTTAGGAGGAGGAGGCTTGCGATCGAGGTCGGATTGACCATTTTCTTCGGCGGCATGGTCCCCCTGGCCCTCAGCTTCTCCATCATCTTCGCCATCGGCCTGGTCTATGCCATCGATTTCGGATTCCTCTCGAACACGATCGGCACGCAGTTGGCAGGGAACATATCAACGCAAATCGTTCTAATCCTCCTGTTCTACGTGCTCATGCTCGTATTGGAGCCGCACGCCCAAGGGATCACCAGGATCGCCAGGACCATCAGGACCAGATTGAAGGAGGCACATTCGAGAAACAAGCTAGAATTCGCCCTCCTGTCGACCGTTGTAGCAGGGCTGCTCATAGTCTGCGCCGTCCTCTTCTTCGGGGCGATACTCCTTCCAGGGAGCACGCTCATCGAGCTGCTGTCCACGGAGGACCTTCCGCTCGTCGTCGGCCTCCCGGATCTGATCGCTGTCCTAGTGGCCCAACTCGTCATAATGAGGCATTTCCAGGGAATATCGAGCCGATGGATGGCCATGGGCCTCCTGAAGGCCAGGATTGGGGAATTGAAGAGCGAAGTCCTCGAGCCTTTGAATCGATGCATAAACGATGATGGCAAGAATCCCGAGGATGAATTCATTGCCAATCTGGGCGAATTGAAAGCAAAGTATTGCAGCCTGGCAATCTATGATGTTGCGGAACAGAACTTCTTCGGTTACGGCTCGATATTCCTGGTAGCGCCGAGACTCCGCTATGCGCTGGATGATTCAGTGCTCGCCTGCGCGAGCCGGGAATGATCCCTGCTCTCAGGAAGACCGAACTCGTCGGCAGTTAATCATGCGGATGCTCATTTTTTCTTGTACGAGCCTAACCTTTCCACCCATTCAGGATGATAGACCGTCCTCGTCCGCTTGTCCATTATGATCCGGTAAGCTTCATCGTACGGCACCCCATGCTTCTGGCTGAGATACACCGCTACCAGGAATGGGCTGCGATCCTTCCCATGTCTGCAAAACACCAGCACCCTGGCCTTCAGGTTTGCAAATTCGATCATCAATTCCGCCATCCGGCAAACCCGTTCCAGATCGGGTTCGTTGCTGAGTTTCCCCGGACTATTGGAGAATAGTGTTCTCGAATCGATTATCAGGTCGATCTTCTCTCTTTTCAATATTCGAACGCAGCGAGCGTCTATCCAACTTCCAATCGCAACGGTTTCATCGATCCAGTCCATGTGATTTCCTTTCTTAATCATTCGACAAATTGTCCAGAGCGCCCCATCCTGATCTTCAAATGGCATTCGTCGATCGTCGATTGATGACGACCATTCTTGACGGCACCGGGACCATTTCAAATTATCTAAGGCCGGACAGGGATGCGATGAGAAGGGGCACCCGTGATGGATGATTGCCGATTAGCAACGAGTGGCATCGTGTCTCAATCTGCTCATGATCATATCGAGCGTTTCATCGATGCTCTGGTCCCCTCTCTTTTGCCTCAGGTTTTGGGTTGGCGATGGCGGAAATCGCCTCTTCCACGACCATCTTACGGTCACTGGGCGACATCCCCTCCATGACCCGGCTGACGAGGTCAGGTATGAACTTGATCATGATCCCCTTGCGCTCATCGATGCTCATGGTCTGGAAGAATGCGTCCAGCATGCGGGAGACGAAGCGCTCGCGCTCCTGCTTATCCATATTGCGAATCATGTCTTTTGCTATCGAATCAATCAGGGCCATGGTATTAATGTGAGGATTGGCTCGGCCTCCTTTAAAAGGATGCTGGACTTTGAATCCGTTGGCCACCCATTCATTTCAATTCAAATCCTCACCACCGCCAATCCCGGCCTGACTTGGTAAAGTTCATATCCCTCGGGCTCAAAGAAATCGGGGGTGATCGGGTTTGAGCATCTTCGATTGGCAGCTCGCACCGGAAGCGGATAAGCATCTACGCCATTTAGTAGACTGGATCATCGACCAGTGCCCTCGCGCAGATAGGGTTGGCGCGATGATCGAGTCTGGGACATCTACGCGTTTCTTCGATTGGATCGACCACGTTTCCTTGCCCCAGGAAATGCTAGACCGGGACGAGCTTGCCAAGCATGGTTTCACTGAGGATGGTTCGAGAAAAGGGGTGTTCCTGTCGCGTGGAACAAATCTGTTCCCATTGAGATTCCACGGCAACGAAACCGAACTGGCAATAAGAGTGGACGATGTTGAATCGTTCAAATCGATCTGGTCCATACCTGACGACATCCAAGGGGAGCGATACGCCCCCCTGCGACGGCTTGAGATGAAGACGAGCGATGAGGCCTCACTGATCGCGGTCGAGCGGCGGGGGAGCAATGATTTCGCGGTGTCCCAAGCCGAAGATATCGACGTATACATGAGCGCCATGGAATCATTGCGCTCTAGGGACAGAAGGCAACAATCGGATGAGGCAGGCATTCAGGCAATCGAAGGGTTGATAGCCATGTTCAGAAGCGACTTGGACCCCGCACGCCTTGCTGATGCGTTCGAACGGAGCGAGACCGATTACTGGCAATCACGCAATTCTGCAGCCCGTATACAGGGCATGGCCCAAGACGAAGTGGGACTGGGATGGGCCAATCGCGATCATCTCACGTTTCGGAGCTCCCGCAGTCATTTTCACCGTTTGATCCGCTTGCTGGAGGTGCTGGGTTTCGTGCCAAGGGAACGATTCTATGCCGGAGAAATAGCGGGATGGGGCGCGCAGATCATGGAGCATCCAACGTCTGGTGCCGCGGTCTTCGCCGATGTCGATCTCGCTCCAGAAGAGAATTCTGGAGACTTTGCCCATCAACCCTTGCCAGAATTGGATCGGCAAGGCACGGTAGGTCAATGGGTTGCCCTCCACGGGGAGAGCTTCCTTCAGGCTGGCATGCATCACATGGCTATCCGAGTAGATTTCGATAAAGCACGATCTTCTCTGACGAGAAGCGGAGCGGATTGCATGGAGCCCTTTTCAGATTTCACCTTCCTCAGTCAGCTATTCACGACCGGAGAAATGTGGCATGTGGAGAAGACAAGATTGGACCGGTTACGGCACTCGGGTCATTTTGACCAGTCGAAGTTAAACGAGTTCAAGGAGAAGGGCGCCATTGGAAGCCATTTAGAGCTGATCCAGAGAGCATCAGGCTTCAAGGGGTTTAATCAGAGTTCGGTGAGCGCGATTCTTAAGGCAACGAATCCTTCGACCTACAAGGTGACCCAGGCTTGAACCAGAATGGCCATCGAGCAGCGGATTTCCTGAAAGACGAACAGACCCTGGACCGTTTCAGTCGGGACATGAGCGGCTATCGCATCCGACCAAGGTGCGTAGCAATGCCGGCCAATGAGAGCGAGCTAGGTCTGCTGATCGAGGCTGGCTTGGAGCGAGGGGTGGTGATAACTACAAGAGGGGGGGGCTCAAACCAGTCCGGCTCGGCGGTGGGAGAAGGAATGATCCTGACAACGATGAAGCTGAACGCGATCATGAACCTGGATCATAACCTGGCAAGGGTTCAGGCCGGTGTATGGCATGGCGATTTGATGAAGAGCGCCCTAGCGATTGGATCGATCGTCCCTTACGATCCCAGCTCCAGCTCCTTCTGCACAATAGGAGGCAATGTCGCGACAAATGCGACCGGGCTTCGGGGGGTGAAGTATGGAAGCGTCGATCGATGGTTGAATTCCGTCCGATTGTTCAATCCGCGCTTCGGCATCCTGGACTCCAGGGGGCGCCTTCCAGAGGAACTGACATCGGGCCTATCGCGATTGAAGGAGGAGCTTCAGGGGGACGCTGAAGTCTTCGATGTGCTGAAAGACCGTAAGGGTGTGAAATCCAGCAGCGGATACAATCTCTCAGCATTTGTGAATTACGAGGATCCAGGGCAGATTCTTACCCACCTAATGGCGGGATCGGTAGGAACCTTGGGCGTGCTGACGGAAGTGGAGCTGAAGCTCATACCAGCTCCGACCAGTAAGACCCTATTCCTCGTTCCTTGCAGCGGGCTGGAGGAAGCCTGCTCGCTAGTGCCTGAGATACTGCGATTCAAGCCTTCTTCCTTGGAATTGATGGACGGCTACGGCACAGAAGAGCTGCGCAAGAGCGGCTGGAGCCTGCCGGCAGAAATGCAGGCATCTCTGATAGTAGAGTTCGACGAGGATGCGGTTCGCACCGGAAGAGCCTTTGAAGAGCGCTTGAAGAGCAAAGCGTTCCGACCATTATGGATCGAGGAGCCTGAGCGGCAATCCGCCCTTTGGAAGATGCGCGGAGGGATGCTACTGCGGATCAAGAGGGCTCATGAGGACAATAAGCATCGCTTCATTCCTTTCGCCGACGACCTTGCAGTGCCCGTGCCCCATCTGGGTGCGTTCGTTGAGGACATCCGACGTCTATTTGAGGATGAGGGCTTGATGGTGATCATCTATGGCCATGTGGGGGAAGGCAACGTCCATGTGCGCCCCTTGATCCCGAGCGACGATTGGCAACAGAGATTGCGACGCTTGGCGGAGGAGTGCTTCCGCATCACATTCAAGTATGGCGGGAGTATGACCGGCGAGCACGGCATGGGCCGAAATCGCGCACCCTTCCTAGTCCAGGAGTTCGGTAAGAGAACCTACCAGGCATTCCATGAGGTGAAGGAGCTTTTCGACCCGGAGGATCTGCTCAATCGAGGAACGATGTTCTCCACCGCCGACATGACCGAAGGGCTCTCCTTCGGAACATGATTACCAAAGCCTCACATTATTTCTCAGCGCGCCAGGTTCTGGATGACTTCCTCATCAATCATAGTTGGATCAACGTCGGCACAAATTCTTTATTAGCTTCGAGCACACACTGAAAAATCATGGCCCAGAACCGGCCCTTCGAAAGAGTGATAAGCGCCAATCAGACGACCGACGGGGCAGGGGTCCATCTATACCGCGTTTTCGGCCACGACCAGACGACGAGGCTCGACCCTTTCCTTCTGCTGGACGACATCCACTCCTCCAATCCAAACGATTACCTTGCAGGTTTCCCAGAACATCCGCATCGAGGCATAGAGACCGTGACCTACGTGGTTTCCGGGAGCATCACACATCGGGACAGTTTGGGCAACGAGGGCATCATCCGTTCCGGCGATGTTCAATGGATGACCGCCGGCAGCGGGATCATTCACCGGGAGATGCCGCAACGCTACGAAGGAATGTTCCAGGGGTTCCAGCTCTGGGTCAATCTCCCAAAGAAGAACAAGCTGATGCCCCCTCGCTATCGAGAAGTCTCCTACAAGACAATCCCGAGAGTAACGCTGGCCGATGATATCGAGGTGAAGATCATCGCCGGAAGAATGGCGGGCGCAGTTGGACCGGTCAAGGACATCGTCGTGCCGGTAGATTACTTCGACGTCACCATGCCCAAAGATGGCAGGTTCATGCATCGCGTCCAAAGTGGAAGGAATGCGTTTGCCTATGTCTTCAGCGGCAGCGTCTCGGATGGAGTGGGATCCGTCGCTCGAACCGGCCAAATGGCCATCATCGCGGCAGGCGAAGAGGTGGCGTTCGAGGCAAATCGGGGTGGAGCGCGGTTACTTCTTGTCTCAGGCGAGCCCATTCGAGAGCCGATCGCCTGGGGTGGCCCGATCGTGATGAACACCAAGGAAGAGCTGGACGAGGCCTTCCGGGAACTTGAGAGGGGCACTTTCGTAAGAGGCTAATGAAGCGGGCAGGAACGCGAAATAACGATCGCCAATTTCGAGGAAAGCGCTGCTAGAGGTGCCTAACTATCTCCTCTTTCAGCATGTCCTTGGTGCACTCACCTCGAATCGACCCCACTACGTCCCCATGCTTGATTAAGACAAAGGTCGGGGTTCCAGTGACCTCATATTTCTTCCTCAGATTGACATTTGTCAGGATGTTGACCCTGCTGAGTAGCACCCTGTCGACCATCTCTTCGCTCAATTCCTGATAGATGGGCTCCATGCGTATGCAGTGAGGGCATTCAGGCTTGCAGAACATGACCATGACCACATCGTTCCGATGAATGCTTTCATCGAAGTCCGCCTCTGAAAGATTGACGACGTTGTCCTTTCTTGGGGCGCTCGTTGGCGCCTGTTTTCTCTTGAAGAACGACATAGTTGACATTTCAAGATTCCAACCGAGGCGATAAAAAGTTTGTCTTGATCTCTCGAATGCAAAATAACGAGCATCTGTCATTTGCCGTGTGGCTCTTCGTCCCAGTGGCCGAGTGAAGGTCCTCAGGCCATTCAGCCTTTCAGCTTGATGTTCTTGAAGTTGTGGAAGAAGAGGCTTATCGCCAGGATATAGAACAGGGCTGCGATGATGAAAGGCAGCACAAACTGACCGCTGGCCAAAAGGACGCCTCCGGCGATGGTCGTGACAGAATTGGGTAACCGCCAAATGACCATGTTTATGGCGCTGGCTACCCCCCTTTCTTCCTTGCTCACAATCCCCATCATGAATGTGTCCACCAAGGGACCTCCCATATTCATGAGCGCGGACCGCACCAGATACACGGCGGCTGCAGTGGGGGCATCAGGCATGAACGGGATGGCGAACATGAATATGGTGCTTATGCCCTGCGTCAGCACGATCGCCCGCACTATGCCATATTTGCGCGCAAGCCATGGACTGAAGACAGAGACCAGCCCAATGGTGATGCCAGAGAGCGCGAGCAAAGGCCCAGTATAGGTATCAGCAAGGCCGAATCGCAAGAACAGGAAGGTGGGGATGAGCGGGATGACGAATCCCGCCCCCAGTCCGATCAACGAGTTGATGGCCGAGAATTTGAGAATGACGCGCAAGTTGCGGATCTTCCTGATGCTCGTCGTGCCGAACTCGGCCCTGTCGTTGTAGTTGCAGAGTAGCGCGCGTAACGCCAACGGGGAGATGAAAGCCACGATTGCGAGGATGAAGAAGGCCGCGGAGTGGATCCCTCTGGAATCCATGCCAGTCAAGGCCTGAAGGGCAGGGAATGCCAGGGGCAGGGCGTATCCGATGGAGGTGGATGAGGTGTTGAAGATGAAGCTCATCGAGAACGCCTCCTCTCGGCCGCCATGAGCGGTCTGGTCCGCGATCATCGCGTTCCAGGTGCTCAGGAAGGCCCCCTCGGCCAGTCCGGCGAAGATGGAGGCGATTGCCAAGAAGGAGAAGTCCGTGGTGAAGGCGTATACCAGCATGATGGGGGAGAGGCCGGCCAGACCCCAGATGAAGATGCTCTTCCTACCGATCCGATCCGCCAACAATCCAACTGGGACGGCTGTGACTACCAGCGCCGCGCCGTTGAGGCCCAGCAGCAACCCCACTTGGCCAGATGTGATCCCTACCTCAGGAAGATAGGCTGCTACTGACATCATCAGAAAGCCGTAGGCTATGGAGGAGAACGACGTGAGATAGATCAGGCCCCTTACCTGAGGTGGAACCTTTGGAAATATCCCCCTCGGCCGGCTGTCTGCGGTGCCTATGCTCTCTCCTCCGGTAGGTACCCGATAGTGACCTCCGATAAGAAATGAGCTGTTCTTCCTTCATTTCAGCGCTTTGGATGCCAACATATATATCGACCGTCAGACAAATGTCCTACGAGGGATGCACATGCCAAACTCCTTGGTAAAAAGCGCGCTTGAAAACATCAAACAGAAAGAAGCACAGGCAGCGACCGTGCAGGCCGTCGTGCCCGATTCCGTGGCCGACGAAGAGATCAAGAAGATCGCAGCCCAGCTTGAGGTTAGCATCAAAATCATCGGTTGTGGCGGGGGTGGATGCAATACCATCAACCGCTGCGTGGAGGCCGGAATAAACGGAGCCCAATTGGCAGCGATAAACACCGATGCCAAGCACTTGTTGACGGTGCATGCCCCGACGAAGATACTGATAGGCAAGGTCTCCACCCGAGGAATGGGCGCTGGAGCGATTCCAGAGATCGGGGAGCAGGCAGCGCGGGAGAACGAGCCGGAAATCCGCGCCTTCCTTAACGGGGCAAACATCGTTTTCGTCACCTCTGGTATGGGTGGCGGAACTGGAACAGGCTCGGCGCATTTTGTCGCGCGGATCGCCAGGGAGCAATTGAAGGCGCTCACCATCGGGGTCGTCACCCTCCCCTTCAAATCCGAAGGGACGGTAAGGATGGAGAATGCCTTGGATGGATTGGACAAGCTCCGCCGGGTCACCGACACCACCATCGTCGTGCCGAACGACAAGTTGCTCGAGCTGGTCCCGAAGCTGCCAGTCCAGGCCGCGTTCAAGGTGGCCGATGAGGTGCTCATGCAGACCATCAAGGGGCTCACCGAGATCATCACCAAGCCTGGATTGGTCAACCTAGACTACGCAGACATCATGACCATCATGAACGAGGGAGGAGTGGCTTTCGTGGGTATGGGCGAGGGCGATCAGGACTCGGACGATCGCATCAAGGCAGCGGTCAACGAAGCTCTCAACTCCCCCATGTTAGGGGATATAAACGTCAAGCAGTCGAAGGGGGCACTCATCCGCGTGGTGGGCGGCCCGGACATGACGGTGGAGGAGGCGCAGCGATCGGCGGAATTGGTCGGCAAGAATATCGACCCCCGCGCCAGGCTGATCTGGGGATGCTCCATCGACCCTGAGAACGAGGGGAAGGTCCAGGTGCTGGTCATCTTCACCGGGGCGAAGTCCAAATACATGCTCAACGGAGGCAGCGACGATGTCGCGGCCAGATTGGGCATACGCCCGGACAAGCTCGGATCTAACGTCTCGAGCGAAGGCCGCAAGGGCGGCGAGGGTATCGATTTCGTTCGCTAATCTTTTCTATCAGGGGCGCCAGGAGAATCCTGGACCCCTCCTTTCACATTCTTTTCAGAGGTGGCTCAGCCGAATAACTGCCCATGGTGGTTTGGTTCCGGATTCCGATAATCAAGACGCTTCGGCCATGCGGCATGAGCGAAGCGCCAACAGCAAATGCGAAGGCTGCTGCATTCCCGCCCTCCGCCTATCCACCACTTCTCTGAACTCCTTATCGGCCCTTTTCTTCTTGTCCTCGATGTAAGCCTTGACATCGGAAGACGAGAACAGTCTGAACAGGGCGAAAAGCGTGAACATGTGCTCCAGCGCCGGCAACAGCAAGGGAGTCACGATGGACATGACCGTCCCTTGCGACCTGTCTTCGTTCGCCAGCAGGAAGCTCAGTGCGAAGGGGGAGCGGCGCAATATTTCCAGCATCTCCGCCCGTTCCTTCTCTGGGAAGAGAAGCGATTGGCAGCCTTCGAGCGCGGAAGGCAGCGGCGTCTTGTCGCCGAGGAAGCGCGACAGATAATCCTCGGCCAAGCCCTCCAGCTTGGAATAGGTCGCGGAATCCCTCTCCGTCTTGGTCTTGAGCCCAACTAAGCCGTTCTTCAGGGCGCCCGGGAACCCAATCGCCTCCAGGGAGCCGGCGATTCCCTGCATGGCGGAGGAGGTGTAGGGGTCTTTGTAGACCGTCCTGTGCAGGAGCAATAGCGAGGAGTCCTTGGCCCGGTCGACCGGTGGCATGGTCAGGAGCAGAAGCGTCGAGAGGATGGCGGATCGGACGAACTCCCTGGTCAGCACCGGGAAGAGTTCGTCGCTCAGGATCGACTTCGCGTACGCTGTGGCCAGAAAGTCCATCTCCTTCCCGTCCGCTGCACTGAGGCCAAAGACCATCTTGAAAGTGGGGAAATCCTGGCGAAGACCGCATTTCTTCTTCCTTTCTCCCTCCACTCGAACAGAGCCACCCTTGACCAGTTCATTCAAACTTTGGGTCACCATCTGGGAGTCGAGACCTTGCTCCTTCAGCTCGGCCAACAGCTCGGCTCGGCCGACCGTGCCCTGGGCCAATCGCAACAAGATCACCGACTTGATAGAATTGAGATCCTTGCCAGAGCTTTTCTTGGTTCTCTGCTTCCCCGCCATTGCTGGTTCATCGCTATCCGGGAGGATAATACTTCTTGCCGAGTGCTGGTGCCGCCGTTCTCCACTTTCGGAAGCTGATAGTAGGTTTTACATGGGGGGTGGTACAATGTTTTCGCTAAGAGGGAATAGTCTTGATCAAGGAACTCACACCCGAGCAGTGCCGCAACACTTGCCCAGAAATATCGTTCAAGTGCAAGTCCTCAGAAGAGCTGTCACCGTTGATGGAAATAATCGGCCAGGATCGAGCGGTCCGGGCTCTGCAATTCGGCCTTCGCATCCAGAACCAGGGATTCAATATCTTCGTAGCCGGCCTCCCGGGAACTGGGCGTAAGACTGCAATCGTGAGCTTCATCGAACAACTGGCTAAGGAGAGGGCGGCACCGGATGACTGGTGCTATGTGAACAATTTCAAGGATCCGACCAGCCCGCGCGCTCTGCGCCTTCCCGCCGGAAAGGGCGCGGAGTTCAAGAAGGAGATGGAGAAGCTCGTCTCCGGTCTGACCACGGCTCTGCGCGAGGCGTTCGAGAGCAACGAATACTCGCAGCAGCGCACGACCGCATTGCACAGCCTGGACGAGAAGCGGAAGGACTTCATAGCCAATATGAGCCGCCTGACCTCAAAAGCCGGATTCCAAATCACCCAATCCCCAATCGGACTATTGCTGGTGCCCGTAATCGAGGGCAAGCCGGTCTCCGAGGAAGACCTGGCCAACATGCCGCCCAAGATCCGGAAGAAGATCGAGGATAAGAGGGACGAGCTGCAGGTGGAGGTGCAGAAAGGCCTGATCCAGCTCAGGGACCTGGACAAAGAGGCCGAGGAGAAAGTGAACAAGCTGAATCGGGACGTCGCCAATTACGTCATCGAGCCTCGCATGTCATTGCTGAGGGAGAAGTTCGGAGCGTACGAACAGGTTATCGCCTTCCTGGAAGAGGTGAAAGCGAACGTTCTAGACAACCTCGCGGCCTTAATGGCGGGGGACCAGAAACAGGCCGGCCCGATGGGCATCCCCATCCAGATCGATAGCCCTGCCCACAACTACGTCGTGAACCTCATCGTGGACAACTCGAAGACCGTCGGGGCTCCAGTTGTCATCGAGACCAACCCCTCCTACTTCAGATTATTCGGCGCGACCGAGAAGGAGGCGAGGTTCGGAGCGCTGTTCACTGACTACACCATGGTCCGGGCCGGGGCGATGCACAAGGCAAACGGAGGCTTCCTGGTGGTCCCGGTAGAGGGCCTGTTCAGCGATCCACTGACCTGGCCGAGCCTCAAGCAGACCCTGTCCACCAGCAAGCTGGAGATCGAGGACCCGGCGGTGAAATTCGGGTATATCATGACCAAGTCCCTGAGACCGGAGGCGATTCCGTTCGATGCCAAGGTGATCATTCTGGGTGATCCTTACAGCTACGAGGTCCTCTATACCGCGGACCGAGAATTCAAGGACCTGTTCAAGGTAAAGGGGGCATTCGACACCAACATGGACCGCAACGAAGTGAACATCAACCAATATGCCCAGTTCGTATGCACCCTCTGCCAGAAGGAGAAGCTGCTACATCTTGAACCAGGCGCGTTGTCGGCCGTGGTGGAGCACGCTTCCCGCCTCGCGGAGGACAAGGAGAAATTGTCGACCCTGTTCTCCGAGATCGCGGACCTGATCCGCGAAGCGAACTTCTATGCGAAGACCGCCAAGGCCAAGCTAATCAAGCGACAGCACATCAACCAAGCCTTGGAAGAGAAGATCTATCGTTCGAATATAATCCAGAAGAAGATAGAGGAAGCGATCGGCAAGGGGATCGTCATCCTCGATGTCGCGGGGGAGAAGGCCGGCCAGGTCAACGGGCTGAGCGTCATGTCGACTGGAGACTACGCCTTCGGCATGCCCAGCCGGATCACTGCATCGGTGGGTGTGGGCAAGGAGGGCATTGTCAACATCGAACGAGAGGCGCAGATGAGCGGACCCTCGCATACCAAGGGCGTGATGATACTGAGTGGCTATCTGAACGGAATGTTCGCCAAGGAACAGCCGCTGTCCTTGACCGCCAAGCTGGTGTTCGAGCAGAACTACTCTGGCGTAGACGGAGATTCCGCCTCGTCCACCGAACTCTACGCGATATTGTCCGCGCTGGCGGAGAAGCCAATCAAGCAGTACATAGCCGTTACCGGCTCGGTCAACCAGAAGGGAGAGGTGCAGGCCATCGGAGGAATAAACGAAAAGATCGAGGGATACTTCGAGGTCTGCAAACTGCTCGGCCTGAATGGCAGGAACGGGGTGATGATGCCGCAGAGCAACGTCCAGCACCTGATGCTCAAGGACGAAGTAATTGCCGCCGTGAAAGAGGGACAATTCCACATCTATCCCGTTGCGAGCATCGCGCAGGGCATCGAGGTCCTGACCGGCGTGAAGGCGGGCGAACGCAGCCCGGACGGCGGCTTCGACAAAGGGACGATCAACTATCTTGTCCAGACACGCCTGACGGAAATGGCGGAGAGGGTCAGGGAATACCGCCCGTAATCCCCTCCATCTGGCCAGGCTCCGGGCGCCGACCAAATGATCCGAGCCGCTCAATCCAGGCAAAGCCATAATGAACATCTTCGGCAAGGCGAACAAAAATAATATCTAAAATGAAATAGCTATCGATGGTCGACGTAACGACGGTACCATGGTTGCACAGCGCGGCAAAGAAAGAGGCGGCGAAGGACAATCTGAGGACGGTCGATTGATATGGGGCGTGATCGCAATCACGGCCATTGTTATCTTGATCGCTTATTTCGTCGATAGCTAGATGTCCAACAGCGGGTTCTTCACCGCAAAGTTCGGAGGCTTGGAGGCTTTCTTCTTCTATGCCGTGGCAGTCGTGGGGCTCTTCCACCCTGCCCTGCGCCTGGTTCTGCGAAAGAGGAATGTCGTCCGCCCGGTCGAGATCTTCAATTCCGCTTTCACCATCGTGTCCATAATCTATCTGCTGAACGTGTTCCCATTCGATTTCACGCATCTGGCAAACGCCCTTTCACCCTCCCTTCAGTCGGCATTCAGCTGGCTAACTGACGACTTGGTGAAACTGCTGATGACCTTAGCGTCATAATCACCGTCTTCGTCACCGCCTGGACGACGGTGATCTATTTGGCGGTCCGAGAGGTGCTTAGAGAGAGGTTCGGAGCGGGCCCAAATCAAGTAGGTTGAATCAACTGAACCAAGATAGGAATGGAGAGAGCGGACCGCTCCCACGAATCGACCTTCCACGTTCATCATCTCCCTCTTCCCTTTGAGATACTATGATGGCAAGAATTATCATCCCGCAGGCAACATGATTGAAACGTGCGCTTGATCTCGCTTCAAAAGAAGATCGGCAACGCGACCCTGGAATTATCTGGCTGTCCCCTCAAATGCCGTTACTGCGGTCACGCCTCGTTCCCTCGGACCGACAGCAGTTACGACAAAACGTTGGCGTTCCTCTCGGACGGCGTCGTGAACAAGGTATACATCGGCGGAGCAGAGCCAATGCTGCAGAAGAAAGAGGTGATCGGCCTCATCAAGACCCTGAAGCGGAGGGGGAAAGAGATTACCCTCAAGACCACTGGGTCGGACCCCAAGGCGCTCAAGGAGACAATCGGATTCGTCTCCCGCTACATCATCGAGATCAAAGGGCCGATTGACGACGTCGCTTTGCATCAAAGGCTCACTCAGCTGACCGAAGAAGAGGTCCGAGCATACCTGAGCTCATTGAAGGAGAGCCTGGAGCTGCTCAAAGGCCAGAGGGTAAGGATATACCTGAGGATCATCCCCGGCTACGCGAGCGATGAAAGCATAGACCGCTTGGGGAAGCAGTTGCAGGGATACGCAGACCAGGCGAATCTGGTGCAGTTCATGAGCACTAAGTATGATCTCCCATTCGAGGGGATCTCGGAACCTAGCCCTGACATCGATATCATAACGCGCCTCGGGGAGATCCTGCTCAAGTACATTCCCTTTGTCCACTTACAAGGCAACGGTATCGATAGCGTCCTGAAGTCACAGAGCTCGTGACGACTCATTAGTCACTGGCTGAGCTTTTCGGAAGTACGGAATGCGAGGACGACCCCTGCTGCCTGAAAGAATTCCGTGCGCGAGCTTATATGCCAGTTATTGCAGATAATCTCAGCAAGGGAGAGAAATGGATCTCAATATCGGAAGCAGGGTGAGCCTCAACAATGCGGTCAAGATGCCGATCCTTGGGCTGGGAGTATACCAAATGTCCTCAGGGGGTCAAACTAAGACCGCGTGTTTGGACGCATTGGCCGCCGGATATCGACTTATCGATACAGCCAGCATGTATGGCAATGAAAAGGACGTCGGCGCGGCTGTGGCCGAGAGCGGGCTGGACCGAGAGGATTTGTTCATCACTACCAAGGTCTGGAACAACGAGCATGGCTACGAGCCGGCGCTCAAAGCGTTCCAGCGAAGCCAGAAGGCCCTTGGATTGGATTATGTGGACCTGTACCTGATCCATTGGCCAGGTGGAGGATTGAGAAAGGAGACCTGGCAGGCGCTGGAGAAATTGCTGCGCGATGGGAAATGCCGGGCCATCGGGGTGAGCAACTACACTGTGGCACATCTGAAAGAGACGTTGGGATATGCCGATGTCGTGCCCGCAGTGAACCAGGTAGAATTTCATCCCTGGCTGTATCAGAAGGACCTGCTGGAATTCTGCCAGAAAGAGAAGATTCAGATGGAGGCCTATAGCCCTCTGAGCCGGGCAAGGAAGCTAGATTCTCCGATCCTGGAGCGCATCGGTTCTCATTACGGCAAGACCCCCGCCCAAATCATGATCCGCTGGGGGCTACAGCATGGATTGGTGGAGATCCCCAAGTCGACGCACAAGGAGCGCATCATCGAGAATGCCAACGTCTTCGACTTCCAGATCAATGATTCGGACATGAAGGAGATCGATTCCATCGACAAGGAAAGAAGGGTCTCATGGGACCCTTCGGCGATCCCTTGAGGAGGCGAAAGATGGCGAAAACGAAGATACTCTTCATCTGCTCGCACAACTCTGCCAGATCGCAAATGGCCGAAGCCATTGCCAATAAGTTGTTCGGGGACAAGCTGGAAGCGAGCAGCGGCGGAAGCAGCCCCACCAACGTCAATCCCTATTCAATCGTGATGATGAAGGAGATGGGCATAGATATCTTGAACAACCGGCCCAAACACCTCAACGAGTTCACCGGGAGGCGGTTCGATTATGCGGTGACGTTGTGCGGCGATGCTGACGACTTCTGCCCTTTCTTCCCTGACGCGCCGAACATCTGCATCATAGCGTGAACGAGCCGAAGGGCACCCCGCAGACGGAAGAGGGATGCTTGGCCGCAATGCGGAGCATGCGCGACGACATCCTTACCTGGATAAAGAAGACGTTCATCGACGTGTAGCAGAACCAAGGCCCTGCGGCAGGAATGGAGATTAGTCGCCCTGATAGCCGACCCGAGCGGTTAATTTAGGTGAAGCCTCGATATCACAACAATGATCGGGTGCCATTACCAAGACCGCCCTGGACGAGCCTCTCTATGCCTGAGGGAACATCATGAATGGATCGGCGGAGGGGAACTTGGAGTTGAACCTGAGCTCAGGATGTGCGACGCCAAGATTGAGAAGAAATGCGAGCAACGCGCCTGGGACCATCAGACCAGCCTAGACGTGGCCAAAAGCCGGTCAACCTTCATTGGCAGATGCATCCGGTGCGGAAAGCGGCACCCCACTCTTTTCGACTTCAAGCGCTGCATGATCTCGCACGAAATCCATATGTGTCTGGAGAAGGGGGGCCAGTGGACCGATAAGGGCAGCTGCGAGCACCTGTCCCATGAGAACATGCCTGCTCCATTGAGAGCCTGGGGCTGGAAGGAGGTGCGCCGACGTGTGCTCATTCGAGACTCATCCACCTGTCAAGAGTGTAAGAAACCATTGTCCGACATCCCAAGCTGGTTCACTGAGGTGCATCATATCGTGCCTCGGGAACGTGGCGGAAGCGACCATCCCTCCAATCTCAAAACCCTCTGCATAGTATGCCACCGCTCCCATACCAATGAACTCCTTGCGCAATTATGGCTCGAAGCTATCGTCGATGCGACCATCATCGAGGCGCGGCGCAGGCAGCTCGATCTCGATCAATTCGTTATTAGGGAATAAACTCTCTGGGACGCGGCGATTGAGCGCCAATGAGAATCCGGACAGGTGCTTCCGTGGTTCGTATTCCAGGATGCGGAGAGATCGTCCGGGTTCAACGTCCTGCGGACGGTCACGACCGGTTTTATCTCTTCCGAGGCGAATTCATCCTCCGAAGAGAAATGGACGGAAGATGCGAGTGCGCAGATCAGGGCTTCGCGTTGCGCGATTTCCGAATGGATGATTATAATCAGGTCATCGGGTTGTGGTGCACGTGCGGGCTTCCATTCCGACCGAAAGGCCGGGACAGCAGAGAAAGGATTGCCAAGGAAATCGAGGGATCGACCGGATTGTTCATAGTAGCCGAGTGCCAAGGGGAAATAGTTGGCACATTAGTGGGCACCACCGACGGCCGAAAGGGCTGGATCAACCGACTGGCGGTAAGGCCGGATCATAGAAGGGAGGGGCTGGCAAGAACGCTGATCAAGGAAATGGAAACCCGTTTCCAAACACGTGGGTTGGAGGTCTTCTCTTGCCTCATCGAAGATCACAGCGATTCATCGGTGAGGTTGTTCGAGGAGGTTGGATACAGGGATGATTCGACCGTGCATTACTTCTCGAAGAGATTGAACGACGGCTCCTGACTGAGTGACCAGGACTTCGCGCAATACTCAGGCTGGTGTTGGCCGGTATCGCTCACATGCGGAATTGGCAGAAGTCGACGTCCGCATTGCAGCTATCGCAAGCCTCCACCCTTCTGCCATTCCTCGTCGCTCCTCAGCTTTCCCTCGGCATCCAGCTTGGCGAACTTCTCTTTCTGATGCTTCGATCTGGCATCATTGCCCGACCAGTAGACATCGTGAATGTCCTTATGCTCCATGAGCCCCGCCTCCAGATAGGTCCGTTCGTGCTGCTCCAGGTTCTCGGCGAACCGCTTAAGGGAGAGGAGGACGTCCTCGGCGTGCTTCCATTCCTTGCTCCCTTCCTCAAAGTACAGCATCATCTCCGCTTCCCGATTCATCAGGTCCAGTATCTCATCCAGTTGGCGCTTTTTCATGTCGTTCAGAGTCATCATACTTCTCCCTCCTTCTCTTTTCGCCATCTCAACGGTTCCGTCGGTCCAGGCTGATAACATCGCGAACTTGATCCGCAGTCGGCCTGCTGCATTCCCTATCGCTGAAAGCGACCGAGAGCGCATCGGATTCACGTGCTCCTGCGGGACAAATTACTCAAGTGTCTCGAATGCTAGATTTAGTTTGCCCTTCAACGAGCAAACGAATTCGCCCGCATTGCTCTTACATCCCAGTTTGGATGAGTCTCAACCAATTGCTGAGAATTGAAGAAGGAATGCCAGAGATCGAAGGGACGTGGTGGTCCCACCTGTTGAGATGCAGGCTACTCCTCATCTTCCGCTGGATTCTCTTCATCGAACGAGGACCGTCCATCAGGTTCTTAGTCTGGCCGAACTCGCCGTCCAAAAGGGAGGCCACCGAACCGCTGGACCGAGCAAGAGGAGAGAGAAAGATAGATGCTGGTGCAGCGTAATGCCATACGGGAAGGTGCGATTGTGAATCTGCTATTGGCTACGGATGGAAAGAAGCATTCTGAGAAGGCGATCAATTACGCGTTCGATTATGTCTCGCTGCAGAAGGCCACCCTGTACATCGTCTTCGTTGTCAGCCCCAAGGCCGAAGAGGACAAGGAGAAGATCATCAAGTTCGGCATGGATGTGCTGGACAAGTTGAAGCAGAAGGGCACGCAGAGAGGCCTGGAGGTGACGACCATGCTTGAGGCCGGGAGTCCCTACGAGACCATTCTGACCGCCTCGGAAAGGATCAAGGCAGATGCCATCATCGTCGGCACATCGGGAAAAACGGCCATCGACCGGGTCCTCATCGGCTCGGTGTCGGAGTACGTCGTGCGCAACGCCCGGTGCACGGTAATCGTGGTCAAGTGAGCCCGACCGGTCACCTGCCGCTTCCCGCCCTCTCCTTCATTTTGCCCAGGGCGACCATGAACCCTTGGATAATCGCCTGGGGTCGCGGAGGGCACCCTGGTATATACACATCGACCGGAATCAGCTTGTCCAGGCCATTTGTGGTTGCGTAGCAGTCCTTGAAGATGCCGCCGCTGCATGCGCATGCTCCCATGGCGATAACGATCTTCGGGTCAGGCGTCGCCCGATAGGCTTGCATCAGAGCATGCTCCATGTTCCTGGTCACTGGCCCGGTCACCAGCAGAACGTCCGCGTGGCGCGGCGACGCGACGATGTGCAGACCGAATCGTTCGATATCATAGATCGGATTGGTAAGGGCGTTCACCTCGACCTCGCAGGCATTGCATGACCCAGCATCCACCTCGCGAATGGCCAGGGAGCGGCCGTAGGCCTTCTTGATTCGGGCTTCCAGCTGCCTTCCGCTTTTCTCCACATCATCAATGATGGATGTCATAGACAATCACCAGACCCTCCCTCGTCTTGCTTGCGAGCTCGAACTCCTTGGACATCGTCAGGGCTGAGTACGGACACGCGCGGATGCATTCGCCGCAGAAGATGCAGAGTCCGAGATCGATGCTCAGATGGTCGGCAGCGACTTGAACGGCGGCAGTCGGGCATGCCTTCTCGCAGGCCCCGTCGGATCTGCACTTGCTCGCATCCAATTTTGGCATTCCCATTTGCCCTTCATATGGCGTGTAAGGAGTATCTGGATAGCGATTTGTCACCGCACCCCTCTTCATCAATCCGCTCCAAATTGTCTCCAGCATGCTTCACCTCAAAGGTCGTTCCCTGAATACGACAGGCTGAATGATTTGTTCACCAGCGGAAAGTCGGGGACGATGCTGCCTAGGACCGCCACCTCCATCGCTCTCCAGTTGTGGAATGAGGCATCTCTGATCTTGTGCCGGAATGGCTTCCCGTCCCCGGATACGATCCAATGCACCAGCTCGCCACGGGGGGACTCAACCAAGCTCATGGCGGTCCTGCCCGAATCGGGCATCGGGAACTCCGTGCGCAGCTCGCCCTCAGGCATTTTGGACACCGCTTGCTCGACGATGCTGATCGATTCGAGGATCTCTTCCGACTTCACCTGGAAGCGTGCGTTCACGTCGCCCTGCCTCAGAACCGGCACATTGAAACTGAGGTTCCGGTAAGCAGCGTAGGGATGATCCCGCCTGACGTCGCGGTCGACACCGCTCGCCCTTCCGGCCGGACCGACGACGTTGAGATCCCTCGCCGCCTCAAACGGCAGGACGCCTGTCGTCTCCAGCCGGTCCATTATCGACGGCGTCCCGGTCACCTCCTCATAGAAATCATGGAAGTCAAGCTTCACCAGCACCAGGCGCTCGATCAGCTTTGACCCGAGGCTCTTGTCGATGTCCTTCCTCACCCCACCGAGGCAGTTGACCCCCCTCAGGAATCGGCTTCCTGTGAGGAGGTCATTGATGTCCATCATCCGTTCCCGCAAGATGTATGCATGTTGCGCACCGACGCTGAACGCAGTGTCCAGGGCGATGCCGCCAACGTCCCCGAGGTGGTTGTGTATCCTTTCAAGCTCAGCGAAGATGCAGCGGAGGTATCTCGACCTCTCCGGGACCTTCACATTGGATAGCGCCTCCACCGCTTGGCAGTAGGCGAGAGAATGGGCAAAGCCGTTATCCCCGGAGATGCGCTCGGCCAGTTGCACACCGTTGCCGTATGGCATCCGTTCGGACAGCTTTTCGATCCCCTTGTGCACGTATCCCAGCCTCAATTCCAGGTCGATTATCGGCTCTCCAGCGACGCTGAAGCGGAAGTGGCCGGGCTCGATCACGCCTGCGTGCACTGGGCCCACAGGTATCACGAAGACGCCTTCTCCCTCGACCTTGCGGTACTCATAGGGCTTGGGAATCCGCGGGACCTTAGCATCGACGGCGAAGTCCTTTCTCAACGGGAAGGCATCCTCGGGCCAATCGTCATAGAGCACCAATGGCCTCAGGTCCGGATGCCCTTCGGCCCGGAGCCCGAACATATCGTGTATCTCCCTCTCATACCAGTCAGCGCTGAAGACCTCTGGCGTTACGCTGGGAAAGACCGGGTTGTCGGCATCCACCGACGTCACCAAGGTCACGAAATCATCCTCTCCCTTCAGAGCCAGGATGAGGCACAGCTTGAAATCGGAGCTTGCCGAGCGGTTGTCGACGGCGTGCATGCTGACCAACGTCGCTCCCCACGAATTGTGAATGTGGCCAGCAATCTTCGGCAATGCGTCCCGCTCGACCGTCATCCAGACGTTATTGCCCCTTAGCCGCGTCCCCACGATCCCTTTTGCAGTCTCGGCCGCCATCGAGGCGACGATCTCCCTCATCAGCTGCTCGTTCATGGCATTCCTCCGAACAACGATGTGGCTCCTTTGATCAATTCACCCAGCGGACCAGGGATTACCAGGCCCAGCACCAATAGCCCCCCGGCCAAGACCACCATGACCCAGACGTTGAGGCGGCTGACTTCTCCACGTGGGACTTCTTCGGAAGGCTTGCCAAAGATCATGCCTCCGACGTGCCAGAGCAAGGCTGGGAAGATGATTATGAGCAACAGCAAGTAGATCGCTGCAACCAGAGCCTGGCCTTGAGTCACTGCCGCATATAGAATGCTCAGCTCGCTGATGAACAGCCCGAAGGGCGGAGAACCGGCCAGCGCCAACATCCCGATGATGAGCAGGACTGCCGTCGCGGCCATATGCTGCCCCAATCCTCGAACCTCTTCCATTATCTTGGTCTTCAGCTTGAGAAGCACATTCCCCGCTCCAAAGAACAGGAGCGACTTGGCCAGGGCATGGTTCAACATATGCAGGAGCGCCCCGAAGACGCCGAAAGGCCCACCAAGACCGAACCCGATGGCGATGATACCCATGTGCTCGATGCTGTGGTATGCGAGCAAGCGTTTGATGTCCCTGGCAATGATTATGAAGGCCGCGGCGATGATCATGGAGACTATGCCGAAGAGCAGCAAAAGGGAGCCTGAGAATCCTGGGCCCATCGCCTCGGTACTTATGATGTGGAAGCGCAGGATGCCATACATGGCGCAGTTCAGCAGCACGCCGGAGAGCAGGGCGCTGACCGGGGTGGGCGCCTGCGAGTGCGCGTCCGGGAGCCAGGTATGCATCGGCGCCAGACCGACCTTGGTGCCGTAGCCGACCAACACCAGGATGAAGGCGATGCGCAGAAGGTCCTTGTCCAGGCTGCCGGCGATAGAGCGCAGCGTCGTCCAGTCAAGGGCGTTCGAGGTTTCCCCCACCACGTTGACGGAGGAGGCATAGACCAAGATGGTGCCGAGCAATGCCAGCGTTATACCCACCGAGCAGATGATGATGTATTTCCATGCGGCTTCGAGCGACGTGTCGCGATTGTAGAAGCTGACCAAGAACGCCGAGGCGAGAGTGGTTGCCTCGATCGCGATCCACATGATCCCCAAGTTGTTGGCGACGCACACCAGTATCATGGTGAAGACGAAGATGTGAAGGAAGGTGTAGTAGTACCTCAGCCTCCCGAGGCCGAACTGCTTCTCCTCGTACTCGTGGCCCATGTATCCCACCGAGTATACCGCGCCGATGAAGACCATGAAGGCCACGATGAGTAGCATGTAGGCCGACAGGGAGTCCATGAACAGGGCGCCTTCGTAGATCGGACCTTCGACCATCACCCTGTAAACGAACAATAGGACGGCGACGAATAGGGCAGCAGCGCCAATCGTGCTGATGGCCTCTATCCCTCGCCTCCCCTGCATCAGGTAGCACAGTATGGCAGTGGCGACTGGGATGGCGAGGAGAAGCTCGATCATCTAATCCCTCAGCCTCCTCAGGAAACTGGTGTCCAGCGAATCGAAGGTGTTATTGATGCGGAAGGCGAACACACCCATTATCAGCACCGCGACAAGCACATCGAAGAAGATGCCAAGCTCAACGATCAGCGGCATTCCATAGGTCACGGATATCGCGGCCATGAACAGTCCGTTCTCCATGATGAGCAGGCCGATGACCTGGGTTATCGCCTTGCGCCGGCTGATCATGATGAAGAAGCCGATGAGGACCACTGCCAAGGAGAGGGCGAGCGCGTTGCGCGTGATCGCCTCGCCGTGCGCGATGAGCGGCTCCGTCACGTAGTAGGCCAGGACCGTCAACCCTCCGGATACCAACAATGACGAAGGGATGTTGAGCAGCGGGTCGACTTCTTTTTCCACCTTGATGCGCCTCATGATGTAGGCCAGCATGCGAGGGATCAATAAGGCCTTCAGGCCGATGGTCAGCCCGGCCACCACATAGATTTGGGTCGAGCCGGTGAAATAGGCCACGCTCGCCGCCAGCACGCCCAGGGAGAGCGACTGGAGGGCAAAGGTGCGTACCAGTGCCTGCATGCGGCTGCTGGAGACGGCGACGAAGGCGCAGAGCAATACCAGGGCCGCCAGGCCGTTTATCACGTTGAACTCGAGGGGAGTGCTCATAGTTGCCTCATAGAATGTAGAACGACATCACGGCCAGGAAGGCCAGTATGAACGAACCTGTGAGCAGGTTCGGCAGTCGGAACAGACGCATCTTGGCCATGGAGGATTCGATCAGGGCGATGGCCAAGGCGAACAGGAGCAGCTTCACCAGGAAGGCGATCGCTCCGACTGCGATGGGTACGAGCGAGATCTCTGTGGCCATGCCGAAGGGGAAGAACGCGCCCCAGGCGATGGTGATGAAAAGGACGAGCTTCGTCATGCTGGCCATCTCCATCAATGCCAGCTGCTTCCCGGAGTACTCGAGCAACATGGCCTCGTGGATCATGGTCAGCTCCAGATGGGTGGAGGGGTTATCGAACGGTATCCGTGCATTCTCGGCAAGGGTGGCGATGAAGAACGCCGCGAAGGCCAAGAAGAGCGTCGGCCGCACTAGATCGTACCCGCCGACTACCAGCACTTGCGATATCCCGGCCAGGTCCGTGGTACCTGTGATCAGGGCGGCGCTAAAGATTGCGAGCAGGATCGCCGGTTCGATTATCGAGGAGATCATCATCTCCCGGCTGCTGCCCATGCCTCCGAAGGTCGACCCTGCGTCCAATGCCGCCAAGGCCATGAAGAACCGGGCGGTGGCGAAGAGATAGACCACAACGATCAGGTCTCCCATAATGCCGAATGACGCGGTGATGAAGACCGGCACCAGGAGGGCAGCCACGACCATCGCTGCCATGCAAACGTATGGAGTGATGGTGCTGATCCAAGACGCGTCCGCAGAAACGACCGAGGATTTGCGGAAGAGCTTTCCCAAGTCGTAGTAGGGCTGCAGAATTGGCGGGCCGCGGCGCGACTGAAGCACCGCCTTCACCTTGCGGATTATGCCGGTGACCAATGGCGCGAGGCCAATGATCAGTGCCGCTTGGACGATAGCGAGCAGAGGGTCGTTCAAGGCATCACCTGAAGATTATCAATAGCAGCACCAGAATGGCGAAAATGTATGCCAGGTATGCCTGGATGCTGCCTGTCTGAATCACGCCACCCTTGCGCGCCAGCCCGGTCACGATCTTGGCGATCGGACGGTAAAGGTAGTCCTCGAATGCCTCGGGAATCGACGTCTCGTAGATCAGCCTGCGCAGGTAAGGGTCCGATTCCTTCTCCACGGCCGTGCTGGTGCGCGCCCGATAGAAGCTGTTGAAGACGCGTTTCAGGGGCTGGGCGAAGCCCGTGGGAGTATACTCGTTCCGCTCGCTCAGGGGCGTTCCGCAGTCCCAGGTGTCGCCAATGCGCACCATTCTCCTTCCTCCATATCGAGTCGCGATCAAATACAGAGAAGGCAGGGCGACAAGCAGTACTATCGAGATCAGCATCGGGGACATGCTGGAGAACGACGAGACCGGCGTCTCGAGCACCAGCCCGTTGCTGAGCTTGCCCGCGATGCTCGTCCCGGCGAAGGGGGCGGTCACCGAATCGACGACGGGAATGATGTAAGTGGACAGCAGTCCGGTTAACAGGCAGAGGGCCGCGAGCACTGCCATTCCCAACAGCATGCTCCTCGGGACTTCCTTTGCCTCCGCGGCCTCCTTGCTCCTCGGTCGGGCGAGGAAGGTCATGCCGTAGAAGCGGACGAAACAGGTCGCCGCCAGCGCCCCGGTCAGCGCCAGCATCCCCAGCGCGGTGGCGACCAGAAGATTGACCAGGACGTCGTTGAGGCTGAACGACAACAGGAGTGATTGGAAGATAAGCCATTCGCTCACGAAGCCATTGAACGGCGGGATGGCCACGATGGACAGCACACCGACGAAGAAGAGCACGCTGGTGGCCTTCATGCGCCTGCTCAAGCCGCCCAGTCTCTCCAGGTTGCGCGTCCCCGTTGCGTGAAGGACCGATCCCGCCCCCAAGAAGAGCAGGCCCTTGAAGAGGGAGTGGAAGAAGACGTGGAGCAGGGTCGCGATCAAGGCCAGCGCGGCCAATTCGTTCAAACCATAGGCCTTGAACACCATGGCAGCGCCAAGCGCGATCAGAATGATGCCGATGTTCTCGACGCTCGAGAAGGCCAGTATGCGCTTGATATCCTTTTCGACCAAGGCATAGAGCACGCCGATTAGGGCGGAGACAGAGGCAATGAGCAGGAACAACAGTCCGAGCCAGGCGTCTGCCGGGCCGTTGATCCCCAGGAAATCGAAGTAAGTACGTATGAGCATGTAGATCGCGGTCTTGATCATGACGCCAGACATGAGAGCGCTGATGTTGCTGGGAGCGGCTGGATGCGCCTTGGGCAACCAGACATGCATAGGGACCATGCCTGCCTTGGTCCCGAATCCAATGAGCAGGAGGATGAACGCGATGCTGCGCACGTCCGCACCCATGAACAGCCCAATGTCCTTCAACGCCGAGAACTCAAACGAGTTGGCCTGGAACGCCAACAGCAGCAGCGCCAGCATGATGAGCGCCGTGCCCAGGTGCGTCATCACCAGATAGATCAGGCCAGCCGCTGCTTTCTCGGTGTCCCGACTTTCATAAGTGACCAGGAAATAGGAGCAGAGCGACATCAGCTCCCAGGAGATGAGGAATACGATGATGTTGCCAGCGGTGACCACAAGTACCATGGAGAAGAGAAAGAGATTGAACAGCAGGCCGAACCGTCCCAGCCCATAGTGCCCTTCGTACTCTTTGACATAGCCGAAGGAATAGATCGATACCGGAAGAGCGAGGGTGCAGATGACCATGAGGAAGAAGGCGGAGAGTTGATCAACGACGACATTGAAGCCGAAGGAGAGCTGGCCGATGACGCTGCTGATGGGCAGGGAAAGCACCAATGGACCGGTGCTCAAGACCTCGAGCGCGACGACTATCCCGAAGGCGGAGAATAGAGCGGCGGAGCCGAAGGCAACGCCGATGCAAGCTCTATGCCGCTGGTTCAACAAGACAGATGCGAATCCTCCGCACAAGGCCACAATCACCATCACCGGGAATAGGTAGTCACCGAGCAATGCTCTCACAACTTGATATCATGCTCCAATGGATGCAAATGCCGAGGAGCGACAGGCAGGTTAGAATGCCCACCATTCGGCCGCTTAATTCCTACCCAGTTATAAGGGTTTCGCCAATACTGCATTATTGATTTGATATTGGTGATTATTCGGTATGTGCAGCGTTCACTTCCATTTAGTAAGAATCTCCTCTCTTTGGAAGATGGCCCGGCTTAGATAGAAGAGGGTCACAGCTGCGGCCAAGAGGGCAGCAGCCAAAATGAGCAGGTTCGTAGCGTTAAGGGGTATCGCTCCGATCTCCGAGCCTACGTAGATAGCATAAAATGGCAGCGTAACGAGAGCTCCCAGCTGGGCTGCTGTCCGCACATCATTTACCTTTGAGGATATTAAGACGTTCAGACCGACACTAAGCAAGGCGGTCAGGGGAGCGACCATGAGCAGGATGATGGCCATGCTCAGGTCTGGATAGTAAAGGTAGCCTATCCGTCCCAACGTCAGCGCATCGATGAGGGCCATGTAGATCCCTAGGGCGATGTAGATGGCGATTATGGTCGGGATGAACGCGGCGATATATTTTCCAAGCAGTATCTCATCGTCGCTGGCGGGCGATGCGAGAAGCGGCTCCAGGCTCTTCTCTACCTTTTCGCCGACGATGCTGTAGGACGATATCCCGGTGGATATGAAGCTGGAGATGATGACGAAGACGAAGGAGAGAGAGCTAAGCAGATTTGTGAGAGTCGCATCAGAAATTACAGCAGGGGGTTGCATAACCACCCAGACGAGCGCCGATAGAAGGATGGCCAAGATCAGGGGGAGGAGGGCCACACCGTAGAAGATGCTCTTCCTCCGCCTGAACGTGCTGAGATCCTTCCTCGCGATCGTCCATGCCATTTCCAGATCCAAATTATCCGTTCCTTACCAACTTCAGGTACACGTCTTCCAGTGATGGACCGATCTCGGTGACGTATCGAACGCGGCCTCCTGCTGCGATGATCGCCTCCACGACGTCTGGATTCTCTTTGTCAGGATCACTAACATCGATCAACAGCTTGTCACCAAGGGTCTCGACCTTCTTGGCGCCCAGCCTAGTTACCGCGGCAACGATCTTATCAGTGACCAGTTCAAGGCGGACTTCGGTCTTTCGTCCCAAGAGCGACCGCCTCAATACTTCTGGAGCACCTACCGCCACCAGCTTGGTCTTTATTATTCCCACGCGATCGCAGATCCTTTCCGCTTCCTCCAGGTGATGAGTATTGAGAAAGATGGTCTTCTTCTCTTTTTTAGTTCGAGGATGAAGTCTCTTACCGTTTTCGAGGCTTCTGGGTCTAGGTTCGCGGTCGGTTCGTCCAGGAATAGAACCTGAGGATCATGGACGAGGGCCCTGCAATGGCCAGCTTTTGCTTCATCCCCTTGGAGAACAATCCCACGGGCAGGTCCCTCTTTTCCCATAAGCCCAATAGTTTGAGGAAATGCTCGATGCTCTCCTTCCTCTGTGCTTCGGAACGCTTGTTTAACCGTCCATAAAAGTCCAGGTTCTGGTAGGCGGAAAGGCTCTCATATAGACCGGTGTTTTCGGGAAGCAGTCCAATCATCTTTCTGATTTTTATCCAATCTTCCTTCTTCCCGATTTCGTATTCCCCTACCCTAGCCTCGCCACTGGTTTTGGAGATCAGACAACTGAGCATTCTAACGGTGGTGGTCTTTCCAGCCCCATTCGGGCCAAGGAAGCCGAAGACCTCTCCCTCCTTCACATGCAAGGTAAGATCGTCCACTGCCGTCAAATCGCCAAACTTCTTGGTCAGGTTTTCAGTCAATCATCCAGAATCCTCGAACATCAGCTACTTATCTTCAATTTACCCCAGCTGGACAACGGCCATATTAGTACATACCTCTTGCGAGAGTAATTGCCAGAAGCTATGGACTCACCCCGCTCCAATCTATCTTCATCAGTCTGTATGTGAGGTCGAAAATCAGAATCGGGAGATTTTTTTCTACTGACATTCGTCCCGGCATATCGTCAGCTAAGCCAGTAGTGAAATGCCAACACCAGGTCAACAAAGAACGCCGATACCTTATTTTGAACAACTGGAGACGATCCGGGTTGAAACAAGAGGGCCAGATATAATCGATGCCGATCAAGCAATGAGGTTGCGCAACCCCTGATCGTTCTCGTAGCGCACCGCCACTGCCAGTGCCCAGGTCTGGTTCAGCGAGAAGTGCTTGCGGAGATGCTTCACGATTGGGTCGTGCCCCTTTTCCGCGATTCCAGCTTCGTCAAGGATCTTGAACCACTCGCTCCATCCCTTGCCGGTCCCGGCCCTGACCTCTTCCTCGGTCACGACCTTGAAGTCCTTTCGGCATTCCTTCATTCTATTCCCTCAACAAATGCGACGAAGCAGTCAAAAAGGCTTGCATGGTCCCAGCCGGAACCTGATGATTGGCCGGAGCCCGTCTGTAATTTCACATGAGCGGGCTTGCGCCAGCATCCGACCGCTGCGCTAATATACGTCCAGCGTTCATGTTATTCGGACGAGAAACATGCAGACAGAGGAAGCCAAGGAAAAGAGCGTCGAGATGATCATCTCCATATTGAAGGCGGCCCTCGAGATCGAGAACTTCGGCATCGAGTTCTACCGTAACTTAAGCACCTGTGTGAAGGAGGCCCGGGGCGCAGCCCTGTTGCGCAGCCTGATGGAGGACGAGGGGAAGCACAAGGCGATCGTGGAGAAGGAGATAGCACACTTCCAATCACAGTGCGACGTCTCTTGCGTCCAACCGTCGTCCGCTTATCTCAGCATCGTGCCCGACCGCGTCTTCATCCCCAAACCGAACTCCTGCATGCTGCTCGAGGACGAGATCAACGCCCTGGAGAAGGGAGTGGAAGTGGAGAAGAAGAGCATCGCGATGTACGTCGAGGCCCAGGACAAGGTGGACGATGCGCAGTTGAAGGGCACGCTCCGCTCGCTCGCCGACTGGGAGGTCACGCACCGGGATCTGCTGGAGAAGAACCTGCGCCTGCTGAAGCTCGAAGGGGCCTGGTACGGATACGGACCGATCCTCGATGGATGAGGAGACAATTCCGAAATCATTATTAAGCCCGTTAGGATTTGCGGAACCTGGCCTATCCAGTTGCCGCCGGACAAACAAATAAATACCTACGTTCCATGCCTTAAGACCAGCCTATCCGCGATAGGCCCCATGCTCATCCCGGCCGATAGGAATATTCCATGAGGTGCCTCGATGGTTAAGCTCCCGAACATCAACCGAGAATTGTCAGCCTGCCTTCAGTGCGGCTACTGCGTCCGCGTCTGCGATACCTATGGCCAGAAGCCCTGGGAGTCGATCAGCCCGCGCGGCAAGGTCTTCTACCTGAAGCAGCTGCAGAACCGCACCCCGATGGACACCATCCTGGGGCGAAAGGTCGAGGTCGACGAGGAGTTCGTCGACGCGCTCTATCGCTGCACTGGCTGCGCCGCATGCTGGTCGGTATGCCATGTCAGCATCGAGTTCGCCGAGTTCTGGGAGAAGGTCAGCGAGTGGGTGGTCGAGCAGGGCAAGGGCCCGATGCCGGCGCACAAGAAGATCCGGGAGCGCATCCTGGACGTCAAGAATCCGTATGGCGAGCCGCCAGAGAAGCGCGGCGCCTGGTTCCCTGAGGGCATCAAGCGGGTGGAGTCAACCCCGACGTCGTCTTCTTCGCCGGCTGCACCGCATCCTACAGGATGACGCAGATCTGCAAGGCCGCGGTGATCAGCTTGGACCGGGCGGGCGTGAAGCAGAACATCATGGACGAGAACGAGTGGTGCTGCACCTCCCCGATGCTCCGGACCGGCCAGACCGACGCTGAGCCGAGAGTCAGCGGTCAACAACATCACGGTCGCGGAGAACATGGGCGCCAAGGCCATGGTCACCGCCTGCGCCGGGTGCTACAAGACCACCACGCACGACTACGGCAGCTTCTATTCCAATCCGTCCTTCGAGGTGTTCCACTTCTCCCAGTATATGCAGAAGCTGATCAAGGAGAAGAAGCTCAAGTTCACCAAGGAGATCAAGGTCAAGGTCACCTACCACGACCCGTGCCACCTCGGCCGGCATTCCGGAGTGTTCGAGGCGCCGCGAGAGGTCATCAAGGCCATCCCCGGCGTCGAGCTGGTGGAGATGAGGACGTAACCGCATGAACTCCCAGTGCTGCGGCGCCGGAGGCGGCTACAAGTCCCAGTACAACGACTTCGCCATCAACATCGCCGCCGAGAGGGTCAAGGAGGCCGTGGACACCGGAGCGGAGCGCATCCTCACCACCTGCCCGTTCTGCGTGCTCAACCTGCAGCAGGGGGCCAAGAAGATCGGCGCCAACATCAAGGTCATGGACCTGTCCGAGCTGCTGGTGGAGGCAACGAACCCGGCGGAAGCCGCCCCGGCCGAGAAGCCGGCCGAGAAGAAGTGAGCGCTAACTCATTCCTGACCATGCGTCGTTCGGTCCTTCGCTCGATAGGTTAAAGTACTCTTACCTTCTCGATATTGCAGCGCTTACCTATGGTATTCGAGCTCCTGGACGAACGCATCCGCAAGGTACTGAAGGAAAAGGACATCCACGAGCCGACCGGCCCTCAGCGCCAGGCGATCCCCCACGTGCTGGAAGGCGAGAACGTCCTTCTGGTCGCGCCCACCGGCATCGGCAAGACCGAGGCGGCCATGCTCCCGATCCTGCACAACCTCCTGCAGTCGGAAGGTCCGGGCATCCGTGCTTCTATGTCACCCCGCTGCGCGCGCTGAACCGGGACATGCTGCGACGCCTGGAGGAGTTCGGCGAGGCCCTGGGCCTCGACGTGGCGGTGCGACACGGGGACACCTCGACCAGCGAGCGATCCAGGCAATCGCCAAGGCCCCGGACATCCTGATCACGACGCCGGAGACGTTGCAGGTGATGTTCACCGGCAAGAGCCTGCGGGAGCACCTGACCAACGTCCGGTTCGTGGTGATCGACGAGATACACGAGCTGGCCGACGACGAGAGAGGGGCACAGCTCTCCGTCGCCATGGAACGGATGGTGAAGGTGGCCGGCGAGTTCCAGCGCATCGGCCTGTCGGCCACGGTCGGGAGCGTCCAGGAGGTCGCCAACTACCTGGGCGGGGTGGGACGGAAGGTCACGATCGTCCGAGCCAGGTCTCCAAGGAGATGAGCATTACCGTGCAGAGCCCGGAAGTGTTGTCGAAGGACAAGGACCTGGCCGGAACGCTGCAGAGCGATCCCCAGCTGATCGCCTGCATGCGCCGCTGCCGGGAGATCATCGAGGAGCACCGCTCCACCCTGCTGTTCGTCAACACCCGGGACACCGCCGAGGCGCTGGCCGCCCGCTACCACGTCTGGGACGAGAATCTGGCGGTGGGCGTCCATCATGGCTCGCTTTCCAAGGAGATACGCATCGAGATGGAGGAGGACTTCAAGCAGGAGAAGCTGAAGGGCCTGATCTGCACCTCCTCGCTGGAGCTGGGCATCGACATCGGCAGTGCCGACTTCGCCATCCAATACAACTCGCCCCGGCAGGTCGCTCGCCTGATCCAGCGCATGGGGCGGGCTGGGCACAAGGTGGGAGCGAGGTCGGAGGGGGCGATCATCGCCTCCTCGCCGGACGAGATGGCCGAGTCCCTGGTCATCGCCCGGAAGGCCCTGAAGGAGGAGCTGGAACCGCTGCGGGTGAGGCAATGCCCCCTCACCGTGCTGGCCAACCAGATCGTGGCCATGACCATGAACGGGACGGTGAGCAAGAAGGAAGCCTATGAGACGGTGCGTCCGCTCCTATCCGTTCCGGTCATCTGACCCGCGAGAAGTTCGAGGAGGTGCTGGAACAGGTCGGCAGGATCGGCCTGGTCTTCATTGGGCAAGACGAGTACCGGAAGAGCTCACGGGGGATGCGCTATTTCTACGACAACCTTTCGATGATCCCGGACGAGCGCACCTACAAGATCAGGGAGCTGAGCACACGCAAGATCGTCGGGCAGCTGGACGAATCGTTCGTCGTGTCGTTCGCGGAGCCGTTCGCCACCTTCATCACCAGAGGAAGGTCCTGGCGGATCGTCGAGCTCAAGGACGACGAGCTGCTGGTGGAGCAGGTGAAGGAGATCGGCTCGATCCCCTCCTGGGTCGGCGAGGACATCCCGGTGCCGTTCGATGTGGCGCTGGAGGTCGGCCACCTTCGAGCCCAGGAGAACTATGAAGATTACAACGGGGACGCGCAGGCCGTCGAGCAAGGCGAGGGAATACCTCAAGGAACAGCGGAAGGAGGGCATGGTGCCCACCGACCAGCTCATCACGCTCGAGATCGGCAAGAAGCTGGCCATCCTCAATGTCTGCTTCGGCTCGAAGGTCAACGAGACCACTGTCCCGCCTCCTCTCGGTCCTGCTGTCCGCGCGACTCGGCGAGAGCATCGCAGTGCACACCGACCCGTACCGGATCGTGCTCGAGCTGCCCCGGGACATCAAGCCCTCGCTCATCGTGGACACGCTGAGAGGCATCAGCCCGGAGAACGTGGAAGGACTTGTCCGACTGGTCATCAAGAACTCCTCATCATTGCGATGGCGCTTCGTCCACGTGGCCAAGAAGTTCGGGGCGGTGGAGAAAGATGCCGACTATCAGAGCCTGAACTTCAACCGCCTTTTCGATGCGTACGAGGGCAGCACGCTGTTCGAGGAGGCGGTGAACCGCGTGCTCTGGGAGGATCTGGACCTCGATGGCACCGTCCGCGCGGTCAAGATGATCGAGAGCGGGGAGCTGGAGATGCAGATCACCAGGCTCACGCCTATCGGCCGGGCCGGTCTGGAGCGCTCCAAGGAGCTGATATCCCCTTCTCGCGCCGACCATTCCATACTGATGGCGCTGAAGAACCGGCTGGAGGACGAGGTCATGCACATGACCTGCCTGAACTGCTCCACCCAATGGCGCCTGAAGGTGCGGGAGTCGCCCAAGAAGATCATCTGCCACAAATGCGGGGGAAGGATGGTCGCGGCCCTTTCCACCTATTACAAGGACAACGTCCGGCTGCTCAAGAAGGAGGATCTCAGCGAAGAGGAGGAGACCGAGGTCAAGCGGATCTTCAAGAACGCCAGCCTGGTCAACCGGCATGGTAAGAAGGCTTTGCTCGCCTTGGCGGCCAGGGGGGTCGGACCGGACACGGCCGCGAGGGTGCTGTCCGGTTTCTATGAGGATGAGGATGACTTCCTCCGCGACATCCTGAGCGCTGAGATCAACTACGCGAAGACGAAGCGGTTCTGGGATTGAAAAAACGCGAAGGATCAACTCTTAGAATATGGGTTTTGGAGGATCATCTAGTTCCAAAGCGGACCGGATTCCTCAGCTCCCCTACGCCTGGGATGCTTATCTCCACTATATCGCCACCCTTGATCGGACCGACCCCTTCCGGCGTGCCGGTGGCGATGATGTCGCCTGGCTCCAGAGTCATGTAGCGGGCGATGTACTCGATCAGCTTCTCGACGGGGAAGATCATGTCGGAGGTGCGACCATTCTGCCTCTGGACGCCGTTCAGCTTCGTTAGCACCTTGAGGTCCTGCAGGTCCCCGACCTCAGAGATGGGCTTCGTTTCGGACAGCGGGGCGAATGTGTCCAGTCCCTTCGCCAGTGACCAGGGAAGCCCTGCCTTTCGCGCAACCGACTGGACGTCGCGCGCGGTAACGTCGTTGAACACGCCCACGGAGCCCACGTGATTCAATGCTTCCTTCTTACTCACGTTCCTCGCCCGCTTTCCGATGATCACCGCGAGCTCCCCCTCGTAATCGATGCGTCCGAGGTCCGGTGGGACGATTATCTCCTCCCCGCTCCTGATCAAGGCGGAGGAGGGTTTCAGGAATATCACTGGTTCCGAGGGCACTTCCGACTCGAGCTCCTTGATGTGGGCGCGATAGTTCTGCCCGATGCAAACGATCTTTCCGCACTTCATGGCAATCACCAAATCGCGATCAGGCCGCTTCCTCTTCTTCCGGTCCGCTGTTGCCCACGGTCTCCAGCTTAACCATGACGCCCATGCCCTTCAGCGTGGCGACGACCATGTCCGCCAGGCCGATGGCATCGTCCAAGGTCGCCTGCTTGTCCCAGCGGTATACGCCGTCGAAGTTGCCGGTGGTCGGTTCGAAGCCGAGGTTGTTCAAGGCATCGAATACCTTCGAGGGCTTGGCCCCTTCGGTGCTGAAGAACACGGTGATGTAAGTCTTCATCGTACTATGAAAGGCAAGTCCACAACATAAATCATGTTATGCGAATTCCGCGTCGAACGAAGTGTGCGCGGCCCGATTAGCCGATGAAGCCTTTGGCGATGATGTAAATCTCAGAGGACGAGGAGCGCGAAGCGTCCGGGCCGAACAGCTTGACCTCCTTGAAGTGCGAACGCACCGCCTTCATGAACTCCGGCATCATGTCCCCCTCGAATATCTTCATCACCAGGTTGCCGTGGGGCTTCAGGACCTTCTGCGCGAATTCCAAGGCGTGCTCGCAGAGGTCGACTGAACGGGCATGGTCCATGGCATAGCTGCCGGAGATGTGGGGGCTCATGTCCGAAATGACGAGGTCGGCCTTGCCACCGAGGGCCTCCTCGACGTCCAGGACGGTCTCCTCCTTGCGCATGTCCCCTTTGATCGTCTCCACCCCAGGGATCTCCTCGATCGGCTGGAGGTCGACCCCAACGACCTTTCCCCTCTCGCCTACCCGCTCCTTGGCGACCTGCAGCCATCCGCCTGGCGCGGAGCCGAGATCGGCCACGGTCGATCCCGGTTTGAGCAGCTTGAATTTGTCATCAATCTGGATGAGCTTGAATGAGGCACGGCTGCGGTAATCCATCTGTTTCGCCTTCTTGTAGTAGTGGTCGTTTCTGCGCTCCGCTAGCCAGCGTTTCGACACGTGGCGATGAATCACATGGTATTGATAAAGGTTTGTTTAAGCGGTTTCAAATAGGCAAAGAGGAATTGAAACTTAACGGAGGTAAAGAAATGACGAAATTCGTCCACAGGCCAAGTGCGGACCAGAGCAGGATCAAGGACATGTCAGAGAAGGAATTCGATCAGTGGATATTCTCTAGGATGGATGTCTGCCAGTGCCTTGATTGCAGCACCCACAATGAATGCGCCAAGAACAGCGGCGAGAGGCTCTATTGCGTTGTCATGAAGAGCCCCTTCTGCATAGAGTCCAAAAAGGGTTGCCTGTGCAAGGATTGCCCCGTTTACCAAGAACTCGATTTCAAGAGAGTCTATCACTGCCTGGAAGGGGCGGAAATCGCCAGAAAAGGCTGAGGGCAAGGTTATTTCTGAATCAAAGGATTTCAAGGTCACCATGCCTCAGCCCAAATTCCCGATGACCTATGCCAAGGCGGGGGTCGACATTGATTCCAAGTCGGCCGCCATCGCTTCGTTGGTGAAGGAACTGAGGTACCGCCGCACTGGCAAGGGCAGGATGATGGAAGTCAAGGGGCAGTTCACCAGCCTGATCGATTTCGGATCCACCGCCCTGACGCTCTGCACCGACGGCGTCGGGACCAAGCTGCTCGTCGCCGAGGCGCTCAACAAGTGGGACACGGTCGGGATCGACTGCATGGCCATGAACGTCAACGACACGATCTGCGTTGGAGCGGAGCCGTTCGCCTTCGTCGACTACATCGCCATCGACAAGCCCAACCCTGAGATTACTGAGGCGATCGGGGTCGGGCTGCAGAAGGGAGCTAATCTATCCAACTGCGAAATCGTCGGCGGGGAGATCGCCGTCCTGCCCGAGCTGGTCAAGGGCGTGGACCTTTCCGGATGCTGTCTTGGCTTCGTTGACAAGAAGAATATCGTGACGGGGGACCAGATTAAGATCGGGGATATCATCATCGGTCTGCCCTCGTCCGGCATCCATTCCAACGGCATGACCTTGGCCCGCAGGGTGCTCGAGAGGAACGAAATAGGTTTTGGTCGGGAGTTCGAGGAGCTGGGGAAGAGCGTCGGTGAGGAGCTGCTCACCCCCACCACGATCTATGTGCGCCAGGTTCTCAAGCTGCTGAAACAGGTCAAAGCCACGGGCATGGTCGACGTGACCGGCGGAGGGCTACGCAACTTCATCCGCTTAAAGAAAAAGGTCCGCTTCGACATCTCAAAGCCGCTAAAGCGGCAGCCAATATTCGGCCTGCTGCAGGAGATGGGCAATATCGAGGAGAGGGAGATGTACCAGACCTTCAACATGGGCATGGGCTTCGCCATCATCGTCCGCGAGAAGAAGGCCAAAGAGGCCGTCAAGATTTTGGGGAAGGGGGCGCGGGCGGTCGGGGAAGTGGTCGAGGGCGAAGGGGCTGGTTCCTCCAGGCTCGACCTGGACTACTCGAGCTACTGAGAGCACTCCAATCAACTGCGGAGCTTGTGGGCCAGCACTGCGGCCACCGCCCCTAGGGCGGTGCACGTCTCCAGCGAGTATCCGCCGAATGTGATGTCGAGCTGATTCGGTGCCATTTCGAGCACGTCCTTGGGAACACCCTTCGGCCCGGTGCCGAAGATCAGACAGACGCTCCGACCGTGCTTCAGCATCCCGACCACCTCATCCACGCTTCTCTTCTTCTTGCCTTCGGCTTGCAGGTCGTCAGCACTACCTCTCCCAACTGGGGGGGAAGCCCTTATTGTAGTAGGGAAATGTCTGGAAGCGTCCCTTGGCCGTCAGCTCCTTGAGGTAAGATCCGTCCTCGCCGATCGAAGTGGTCGTCGCGACCCAGTCAGCGATCTCCTGCGGGGTGGTCAGGTCCTTGGGGAAAGGGAAGCCGAAGGTGACCAGATTGAGATCGAAGGCCAAGGCAAGCGGTCCAGCTCGTGCCAGAATCCGTCGGTGCGCCTCACGGAAGCTGTTCGGGTCGTAGGAATTGCATATGGCGATGGTCGCGCGGCCAAGTCGGTTCATCGATCGCTCCAGTTCTTAGAAGATTCGAAGAGAAGGGGTTTGCCGATCGGAGGGATCACACCTTGAGCGGCTTCTGCTTCAGGTCTTCAGCATGTCCCCGTCCCAATCGTATTGGAGGCGCTTGCGCTTCTTCCACAGCCCTTTCTGCAGGACGTAGCCGACCATCAGGCTGAGGCCGATGGAGGCCTCGACGTAGGCCACCGACTTCGTGGCATCCCGGTTTATCTTGCCCCAGGACTGCGCCTCCTCGAAGGTGCACCCGCTTAGGCCGCCCCACTGCGGGGCGTCCATGGTTATCTGGATGGCGTAATGGTGCCCGCCCTTGTCGTAGCCGAGCGTCTCGGCGATGACCTCGGTCTGCTGGATGTAGTTCTTGGGAACGCCCCCGCCGATGTAGATGACCCCGGTCTTGTCGGAGATTATCTTCACCTGCGTCAGCTCCCAGTTGTCGCGGATCGGGTCGATGCGCATGAACTCCTTGTTCTTCTTGCGCCTCTCCACATACAGCCCGGTAAGGCCGATGCCGATGGACGAGTCGTTGAGCGCCGGCACGAAGACCGGGACGCCGTACTTGTACGCGTTCCCCAGTATCGAGTCCTTATCGTCTGCGCAATGAGAGCCCAAGATCTGCATGAACTCCCGGCTGGAGTATCCCCGCGGTTCCAGCTCGCCCGCGATCTTGCCGATGACCGCGTCGGTCTCCCTGAACTTGTTCTCATCGACCAAGGTGTCGTAGATGCGGTCGATGAACATCTCGCGCAGCTTCAGGTCGTCGATCCGCGGCGAGCATTTCCAATGCGAGTAGCCGCGGGCCTGGTAGAAGTCCTGGTACGGGATGGCGCCGATGGTGACGATGGCGTCCACGATGCCGTAGCTGACCATGTCCGCGATGACCTTGCGCAGACCGGCTGCGACCAGCGGTCCCGCGAGGCCGAGCATGATCGTAGGGCGCGCCTCGTCCTTCAGAGCCTTCTCATAGGCCATCGCACAGGTGGCCAGAGCTCGGCTCTGGACCGAGCTGTCTTTGTAGGCATCGATCAGGTCCTTGACCGTCGATATGTTGTCGAAGTCGATGGCCTTGACCTTCTCTCTGAGGACGTCGGACTTCTTTACCATAATAACACGTAGGTAACAGAACCTGATATTTTCAATTTACTCCGAAATCATGCTCTAGGAAAATGAATGCTCTTCTCTAGGCCTTCTCGGCGGTCTTCCGCGCGCGGCTGCAGATGGCGTATTGGTCGCCGTCGAAGAAGACGTCCAGGTCAGGATTCTCGGCCTGAATCTCCTGTATTTTCTTGAGAACCTCCCTTAGGGTGAGGTCGCTGTTACGGTCGATTCTGACGTGCACCCTGGTCTCCATTTTTCGCCTCTGGCCTAGACCCTTAGTAAGGCTATTTCTGCGATATATAACCTTTTTCCATGATGGAGGTCGGCCAATCAACGGCAAATTCGACCGAAAATGACGGGAGTTTTGGGGAAGCCCCGATTATTATCAAATGCCGACCCCAGACTAAGACCAGAATCGATTCGGAGAGCGAAATAATAAAATATCCCCCCGGTGGTGAGAGATGTAAATAATGCGATAGGCATGGTGTTCGATTGGGTGGGAATCGCAGAGCGTCTAACGGAAAATACGATGGAACGGTCGCTCCATTGACGAACGTTCACGACGACGCGGGCCAGAATGGAACGGTGGCCGATTCCAATCCCAAGAACGACGACCTGAGGAAGTGGTTGTCGGGGAAAGAGGAGAGCCTGCTCAGCTGGCTAAACGAGGACGAGCCCGGCAAGGCTGAAGGAACCGATTCTTTCATCGAGGTCGAGGAGGTGCTCTCCGAGGACGCCGAGGAGCTAAAGAGCAAGGCGGAGCAGTATGAGAAAGAGCTCGCCGAGCTGAAATCGACCATAGTCCAACAGCTGCAAAAGCAAGGCGTGCCCATGGACATGGCAAGTTCCGATCTAGTGGGCAAGCTCCAGACGCTATTCGATCACAATGTCACTTTGAGAATAGAAGTGGACCGGCTCATAAAGCTGAATGAAGAGATCAAGAAGGAGTACGAGGACGCCGTTGCCACGATGCCAAAGGACCAAGCGGCCATGCTCCAAAGGCAGCTCGAGCTGAAAGAGCGGGAGAGCCTCCTGGAATCGAAGGAGCACAAGCTGTCCAATCGTCTCCTCGAAGGGGACGTCGGAATCCATGAAGGGAACGGCGAGCACCTGGAGGAGAGATTCCAGGCTGAGCTGCGCGACAAGGAATCAGAGTACCGGGAGAAGGACAAGGACTACCGGGCCAAAGTGGAATATCTCGCAGAGGAACTGAAGCGCAAGAGCCTGGAGCTGAAGCAGAAGGAAGAGGAGCTGGGGCTGGCGAGGATGTCCTCCAAAGATGGCTCCCAAGAACTGGACCAGAAGCTTCACGAGATCCAGACCAAGGAGAAGAGCGTGCTCTTCATGGAGGAGGAGCTTGCCCGGCTTAAGATCGAGATCAGGGAACGCGACGACGAGCTCAACAAGATCAAGGAGGTCGTCGGCTACAAGGAAAAGGAGTTGCTGAGGCGAGAAGAGGACCTTGACTACCGCGAGAAACTGCTTACCGGCGAAAGGGACAAGGTCGATGAGGCCAAGCGCGAAGCGGCCGTCGGCATCGAAGAGGTAGAGCTCAAGAAGCGCATCGAGGCGCTGAAGGAAGAGGTCTCGCACAAGGAAGAGGAGCTCATCGCGAAGGAGAAGTTCCTGAATTCCAAGGCCGAGGAACTACGGCTGAGGGAGCAGGGCATCATCGGCGACGAGATCCAGCAGAAGGAAGAAGAGAGGGCGCTAGAGTTCACCGTGGCAAAGGTGAAGACCGGCAGCGCCCGCCTGGACGACCTGCTGCTCGGGGGCATACCTTTCGGCTCCAACGTGCTGGTCCACGGACCGCCATTCATCGGCAAGGAGGTCATGATCGGCCAATTCGCCGCCGATGGCCTGAAGAAGGGGGTCCCCTGCATCTGGGTCATCACCGACAAGACGCCGAAGGACATCAGAGACGAGATGCGCAACATCGTCTCCGGCTACGAGGAATATGAGAAGCTGGGACTGGTGCACTACATCGATTCCTACTCGCGAGCGATGGGCGAGGTAACCAACGATCCGTATACCACTTACATCGATGAGCCTACCGATCACGATAAGATAATGCAGGCGACCGAGCATGTTGCCAACGAGTACAAGAGCAAACACAAGTACTACCGCCTGGCCTTCCGCTCGCTGTCCACTTTGATCGCCTATTCCGATCCGAACACCGCCTTCCGCTTCCTCAGTCCCTTCTGCGGGCGACGCAAGCGTGATGGTGCCGTCTCCATGTACTCAATCGAGAAGGGAGTCCATGGCGAGCAGGAGATCCAGATGCTCGGGTCCATCATGGATGGAATGATCGATTTCAAACTCGACCAATTGAAGAGCCTGTTCTCGGTCCAGGGCATTTGCGACGTGCAGTCCCGGTCGTACATACGCTACACGGTCGGCAAGCACGGCCTGAACATCGGATCGTTCTCACTGGATCACATCAGGTGAGCTTAGGCCAAGAACGAGAGTCAGCCCTTTTCATGAGAATCGCAGTAAAGCTACCGCTAGTCTGCTATCCTCTCAGGGTGGCCGAAGCCTAAGCGACTTCCATGCCGCTCGAGGCCGAGCCGGCCTTCTTCTGCTGTTGGATGTTGATGCGCGGGAAGGGCACCGGTGGCGGGAGCCTTATGTCCCTGGCAACGAGCATAGCCGTGGGAATGCAGTTCGGCACGACCGTGTTGTGCACAATATTCGCGACATCAGCCGGCATGGAGCCGGTCTTGGTCCATTCGTCGATGATCGGTCCGATCTCGCCAACGAGGACCAACTGTCCCTCGATCTTGATGTACCCCATGCCGACGTAGTTGGTGGTGAAACGGAAATCTACCAAGGCGTTGCCATCAGGGAGTTTGTTGATTTGGATCACGCTGGAATTGTGATCCACCCTGATGTTGTTGAGCTTCTCTCCTTGTTTAGAGAACCTCTTGGCCTCGATCATGCTAATCTCGAATCCCTGGATTTGTATCATGCTGTCCATTCCCTAATCGAGCCCATCGGCTATAGAAGTTTGCCGGCCGTCTTGAAAAATGTGGATGGTGCCGCAGGCCGGGCTCGAACCAGCGACTTCAAGATTTCAGCTCCCCTCGATGAGGGAACTTCAGTCTTGCACTCTCCCAAACTGAGTTACTGCGGCGTGCCTATCGGAAAAAGGGGAAGGCCGTTATATAGTTGCCGACAGCCAACCTGGACACCTCAATCGATGGCCGGGGCCTGGTTATTTTGAGGCACGTAGGGTGCGCAATGAGAATGGAGAACGCGCCTTCATTCCTATGGATTTCTTACATGATTGCAGCATTGAAAAAATGAGGTTTCTCAACCTGCAATTCGTCCCCCGAATTTCAGGCGATCTGTCAACTATTTGGCATAAGTCGTCCGACGATTATTATCAAAACCAAAAATCATTATTTCGCATTTAGCCAGTCATGTCAATACAATTAAATACTAACTTTGTGCTCATTTTAGTCAGCTGGGGGACTGGTCTAGGATGCAAACTCGCCCCGATAGTACCAAATCAAGCAATCGTAAGAACGGCCGCTTTCTGAGGCGCAAGCGCGATGAAGAAGGCGTAGCCTCGACCGTGGGAACCATCATGGCTTTACTAGTATTCCTCACATTCCTCACCTTGTTCACCAACAGCTATGTCCCAGTGTGGATGATCGATAACGAACGCACCCATATGAGCGAGGCGATGGACCAGTTCGGCGGAATAAAGGGAAAGGTCGACGACCTCGTGGTAATGGCGGAAGTGACCGGCCGGACCGACCTAAATATGTACGGGCCTGTGACGCTGGGGGCCAATGGCATCCCGGTATTCGCCTCCCCGACCGCTGGAGAATTGATCTATTCACCTTATGGAGTGGGCAATAGCACGGTTAATCTGGCTTTCACCTATAGCCTGAATGGCAAAAGCTTCCATTTAACTGATGTGAGCGGAGGCATGCTCCAACTCTACGCACCCAACCGATATTATGTTCAACAGTGGGTCGCCTATGAGAATGGGGCCATCATCGTCAAGCAATTGGATGGTCAGGTGATTAGAGGAGTACCGAGTCTAGACGTCCAAAAACCCGCAGTCACTTCTCGCTTGAACGTATCGTGGACCCAGATCGCCCTAATCGGAATCAATTCGACCCTCGATGGAACGTCGACAGCCGGAGTCAATATCGATATGATATACTTGGATAGCCAGGTATATGACAATGGCAGCAGCAATGCAATGCCAGTGACCATCAACATCAAGACCCTGTACATGCAGGCCTGGTACAACTATCTCACGTCCTATCTGAGCGGGGTCACCAATATCAATAGCACTGGGGTAAATCGAGACTACGATGTTGCTCAGGACGCTAACACAAGCACGGTCACTTTGACCCTGTACCATGTCAGTTTCTTCAACTACAACAAGGCGATCATGCAAATGACGGTTAATCTGGCCTGAGGAGGATTGGATGCGATGAAAGGGATCAAGAAGGACAAAGGGGCTGGCGCATCTCAGGCAGATCAGAAGGCGGCTAGCAGCGGAGACGAGTTCCAGCCAAGCGGCAAGGTCACCGACAAGGTCAGGGACTCATATCTGAAGGTGCTCAGGCGCATGTCCAGGAAGCGAGCTACGGTGGTCCGCCTTCCAGTAGGCCAGCTCCAGCAGCGGATAGAGTGGTCCAGGGGCCGAGGCTCGGGCATAACCGAGATACCGAAGATTACCGATCCCAACATCGAAGTGACGGACATCTACCCGGTCTATGATCCGTACAGCTACATCAGAGTCACCTTCAACAGCGAGAACTCAGAGTATCGGGTCGAACCGATCGAGCCGAAATTGGATGAAAAGGAAACCAAACTTCTGAGCCTGGTCAAGGACACGCTCCAACGCACCCTCGGCTACGAGTGGGAGAAGCTGACCCAGTTCGACAAGGACAGAGTACCTGAGCCAGAGCGTGGACTCGTTCTTCGAGACCAGGGGGATGCACATCGATGCCGATCACCAAGAAGAAGATCGGCTACTACATCATCCGCGACTTCGTCGGCTATGGCGTGATCGACGTCGTTCATGCGCGATGAGAACGTGGAGGATATCAGCTGCGACGGCGTGCAACGTCCCCATATTCCTCTTCCATCGCAAGTACGAGAGCATACGCACCGAACTCAGGTTCGACGACGGAGGACCTGCTGAACTCGTTCGTAGTCTCGCTGGCGCAGAGGTGCGGCAAGCAGATCTCCGTATCCAACCCGATCCTGGACGGCACGACCGCCGGAAGGCCACCGTGTCCAGGCGACCTATTCCCGCGAGGTCACCACCCGCGGCGGCACGTTCACCATCAGTCGTTTCAAGGACAAGCCGTTCACCCCGGTCGACCTGATAAAGTACAGGAACGGCTCAGCCCGGAGATGATGGCCTATCTCTGGCTGGGTGTGGAGCACGGCGAATCGATGATCATCTGCGGCGGCACCGCATCGGGCAAGACCTCCGCCCTCAACTCCATCGCCCTCTTCATCCCTCCAGGCGCCAAGATCGTCACCATGGAGGACACCCGGGAGATCAACCTTCCGCACGATAACTGGATCCCGGGCACGACCCGTACCGGCGTGGGAGAGAAGGACGGCCGACGGCAAGTCTGCCGGCGAGATCGACATGTACGATCTGGTGCGAGCGGCGTTGAGGCAGAGGCCGAACTACATCATCGTCGGTGAGGTCAGAGGCAAGGAGACCTACATCATGTTCCAGGCCATGGCCACCGGCCATACCACCTATTCGACCATGCACGCCGACTCGGTCAAGAGCATGGTCAACCGTCTGGAGAACCCGCCCGATCAACTGCCCCAGGATACTGCTGACCGCGTTGCGCAATGTCCTCATCCAAACGCAGGTCCGGGTCGGGAACGACCTGGTCAGGAGGATGAAGCAGGTCATCGAGATCGTCGGTTTCGAGCCGGAGACCAACGAGCTCATCACCAACACCGTCTATCGAGTGGGACCAGGCGACGGACCGGTTCATCTACAAGGGCCACTCGTTCCTGTTCGACAAGATCATGGAGATGAAGTCGCTGACGCACGACGAGATGATGACGGAGTTAACCGAAGCGTGTCGACATCGTCAACTACATGGTCTACAAGGACATGACCGATCACCGCAAGATCTGGGCCCTGATCAATGCCTATTACAAGGAATCCGGAGAAGACCATCACCCGGGTCCGCAAGGAAATGGAAGAAGGAGGTTTGGAAGTTGGCGCCTGAGGTCTCAGACATCTTCGCTCGAATGGAGAGCTCGAAGAAGGGCTTACCTGAACACCAAGAAGATCCGAGGAGCGCGAGAAGGAGTTCGGCCCACATTTGGTCGATGCTGCCCGACGGTGCCGTTCCGGACTATGTCAAGCTCACCAAGTACCAGGAGTTCTGCTGGAGGACCATCGGCAAGATGGTCCGATCTGCGGGCCAAGCCCAACCCGAAGCTGGAGCTCAGCCTGCTGCAGGCGCACATGCGGATGCGGCCGGAGGAGTTCGTCGCCTACGTATGGATGACCACGATGTTGGTGCTCATAATCGCGGCGGTCGATCGGCGTGCTACTATGGGCGGACTGTTCATAGCCGTACTGGGCATCAATGCGGCCACTGTGCTGATCTTCCTGATCCTCATGGTCGTGATCCCGCCTATTCTGACCTATGTGGTCCTTAATTCGACTCCCGGCAGTCAAAGCGAAGACCCGCGGGCGCGACATCGACAAGCGCATCGGGCCGGCCATGAGCTTCATCTCCGCCATGGCCTCGGCGGACGTCAACATCGATGTCATCTTCAAGGAGCTGTCCCGCCAGCCGATCTACGGCGAGATCCAGAAGCGAGGCGGAATGGATCACCAGGGATACCGAACTGCTCGGCATCGATATCCTGACCGCCATCAGCAAGGCAGCGCAGCGCACCCCTTCCCAGAAGCTTCCAGGAGTTCCTGCAGGGAGTCGTCACCACCTCCACATCCGGAGGTCAGCTGAAGCCATACTTCCTGCAGAAGGCCGAGCAGTTCGAGAAGGAGGCACAAGCTGGAGATGCGGGCGCAGCTGGAGATCCTTGGGGCTGATGGCCGAATCGTTCGTCACGGTCGTGGTCGCTTTCCCGCTGTTCCTGGTCGTCATCATGGCCATCATGGCCATCGTGCCCGGTGGCGGAGGGAGCTCCGAGCATCACCGTGCTGCTGCTCTGGCTGGTCGTGGGACTGATGATACCCATTCTCCCAGTTCGGTTTCATATTCTTCATCTGGAACTCGACCAAGGAGTCATCCGATGTGAGGTGCTCAGAATGGCAAAAGAAGAACAGTTGAGTCTGAAGGAGCTGGGCAGGAGCAAGAAGGACTATAGCCAGCCTCCTACTGATCATCGGACGTGGTCGTAGGTGCCATTCTGTTCGCTATCGGCGTCCTCGATGCCATCGGCGGTTTGGAGACCCCGTTGATGTGGATCGACTACGTGGCATTGGGCCTGATGGCCATCTGCGGGCCGTATGGCTTCTATACCACCTACAAGTACAAGAAGATCAAGGAGATCGAGAACAGACTACCTGACTTCCTGCGCGATGTTGCCGAGGCGGGCCGCTTCGGCATGACCTTGGCCGAGGCGATCAAGGTCTCGTCCCGTGGCCGGTACGGCGGCCTGACGCCCGAGATCCAGCCGCATGGCGGCCCAGATCGACTGGGGTGTGCCGGCGGCCGAGGCGATGAGGCTGTTCGCAGAGCGAGTCGACACCCCGCTGGTCAACAGGATGATGTCGATCATCATCAAGGCCAACGATGCCGGCGGCAGCGTCGCCGACGTGCTCACCATGGTCGCGCACGATGCCCGCGAGACCATGCTGAGCCAGAGACGAGCGCAAGCATCGCGATGTCCACCTACACCGTCGTCATCTACGTGGCATTCATGGTGTTCATCGCCACCATCTTCATCCTCAACACCACCTTCCTACCGAAGATGGCAGAGGCAGGAGCACAGGTGGCCGCCGGGGCCGAGGCGGCCGCATATCACCAACATGCCAGCCACCATCAAGATCGATGTCATCCCGCAGATGCAGCTGATATTCGTCATCATCGTGGTCATACACGCCTTCGGCGACGGCATTCTTGCCGGCGTGCTGCAGGACGGGCGCATCGCAGAACGGCATGCGCCATTCGTTTCATCATGCTGCTGATCGGACTGCTCGGTACCAGAGTCTAGGAGGTCTGAGTCATGGCAGTCAGCGGTGAAAGGGACGATCGATGAGACCGAGGAGGTCCTGGAGAAGAACCGGAGATCGAGCGAGAAGCGCTCCCGAGGCAGGACCTCAACAGCGAGCTACATGGAGTTCCTTCTGAAGGTCAAGAGACCGGCCGATGAAGGTCACGGTCCCGACCAAAGTCACCGTCGAGCAGCACCGGCGTCATCACCGAGATACCGAAGATCGCGGAGCCGAACGTCGACGAGGTCGAGATCAACGCCGTCTTCGAGCCCTATTCCTATCGTCCGCATCAAGTTCGACAACATCGCCTCCGAATACATCTACGAGGTCATCGAACCGCAGCTGTCCGAGGACGAGATGTACCTGCTGGACATGCTGAAGTCGTGCGCTCATCATGACCCTGAACCTGACCGATCAGGAAGACCGTCAAGGAGAAGGTGGACATCCTGCGCAGGCGACCGACGAGCTGCTGAAGGATCTTCGGCGTCATCGCTGAACCCGGTGTCCAAGGAACGCATCCTGTACTACCTGCGCCGGGACTTCATCGGCTACGGCGTCATCGACGTCATGATGATCGACCCGAACGTCGAGGACTGCTCCTGCGACGGGGTCAACATCCCGCTGTTACATATTCCACCGCAAGTACGGTTCCATCAAGTCCAACATCCGCTTCGAGAAGGAGCTGGAACTGGACTCGTTCGTGGTCTGGCTGGCCCAGAAGTGCGGCAAGCACATCTCGGTGGCCAGACCCGATGCTGGACGCGACCATACCCGGACGGCTCCAGGCTGAACGCCACGCTTGGGCAAGCACGTCACCAAGAGCGGATCGTCCTTCACCATCAGGCGGTTCAAGGAGAACCCGTTCACGCCCATCGACCTGCTCAAGTTCAAGACCATGAGCACGGAGATGATGGCCTACCTGTGGATCTCCACCGAGTTCGGCAGCTCCATGCTGGTGTGCGGCGGTACCGCCTCCGGCAAGACCACCACGCTGAACGCCGTCCTGCTGTTCATCCCGCCGCAGATGAAGATCATCAGCATCGAGGACACCCGCGAGCTGAACCTGCCCCACGAGAACTGGATCCCCGGCCTGACCAGAGAGGGTTTCGGCGGCAAGAAGTCCGTCATCCACCGGCGGCGATAGACATGTTCGACCTGCTCACCGCTGCGCTGAGGCAGAGGCCGCAGTACCTGATGGTCGGTGAGGTCCGTGGCAAGGAGGCCTATGTGGTCTTCCAGGCCATGGCCACCGGCAAGACCTCCTATTCGACCTTCCACGCAGAGGACGTGCAGGCGATGGTCCACAGGATGGAGAACGACCCGATCAACCTGCCCCGGGCGCTGATGACCGCGCTGGACATCGTCATGCTCCAGGCCCAGGTCAAGGTCGGCACCAAGATGACCAGGAGGGTCAAGTCGCTCACCGAGATCGTCGGCATGGACCCGGAGACCGGCGAGCTCATCACCAACGCGGTGTTCACCTGGAACCCGGCGGATGACACGTTCAACTACTCCGGTCACTCGTACATCTTCGAGAAGGTGCGCACCATCAAGAACTGGTCCCCGAGGGAGATGGAGCGAGAGGTGAAGCGCCGCGTCGAGATCCTGGAGTACATGAAGAAGACCGGCGTCGACAACTACCGGGCGGTCGCCAAGATCATCTCGGCCTACTACAAGAACCCGGAGAAGGTCGGCAAGGAAGTGCGCGAGAAGCTGCAAGAGATGGCGGTCTAGGCGCCAAACCGCCCTCTTTTCCTTGTCTTCTCTTACTGATTCCTCCATTCTCCAATCTCATTGATCGCTACGCATGAGGCTCGAGGCAAGGTGCACAGCGCTCTTGCTCAGCGAATCAAGAAAAACAGAATAAGAGAAAGGGTTTGTTGAGGTTTCAGCCCGGATTTACGGGCCCTTTTGCTCTTCCGTCTTCACTTCGGCGGGCTGCTCTGACTGAGCCGGAGCTCCCTCTTCGGGCTTGGTATCCTTCTTGGGGATCAGCTTCTTCTCCGCCGGCCGGCGCACGATTCGGCGCAGGGGCTTCTGCTCGCCTTCCTTGACCGCTCCTTCGGGCGCCCCTTCGGCGCCCTTGAGGGCATCGAAGACCGTGCCGCACTTGTGGCAGATTGCCGATCCCTTCGGGATTGAGGGTGCCGCACACCGGGCAGGGGAAAGCGGTCCCAGCGACCTTGCGCTTCTCCTCTTCCTGGGAGAGCCACCTCTCGAAGGTGACGTAGGAGGGCTGCTTCTTCCACCACTCGGCGAACTTGGCCTCGGAGTACTTCTTGCCCAGCGCGCTCTTCGCCTGCTCGCGGTACGGGTTCACGAACTCTTCGTACTCGCCGCGCATCTTCTTGATGTACTCGTTCTCCTCCTCGACCATGGGCTCGGTGGCGAACTTGGCGCCGCACTCCGGGCACTCCTTGGAGATCGCTGGAATCCAGGCACCGCATTGGCTGCACTTCGCCGTCCCGCTCTCGAACTCCACGCCGCACTTCGGGCAGCGCTTCGATGCCTCAGGGATGAGTGCGCCGCACTCGCCGCACTCGACCATCCGGCCCAGTCCGTACTTGTATAGGTAGACAGAGAAGCCAATGATGATGGCCAGCACCATGAGGATCACCAGAATCCACACCCACAGCGGGACGCCTATCTCAGATCCCGGGGGCATGACATGGAATTGCGGTGATTCCTGCGTCACTGGAGAGCCGCCCGGAACAATCGCTGTCACCATTATCTTGTAATAGCCGTCCGCGAGATCTGATGGCACATGGATCGACCTGCTGAAGGAGCCCGTGCCCGAGGTGCTGGTGGTTAGGTTGTCGCTTACCTGCACACCTTGGCTGTTGTAGATGGCCACGATGACCTGGACTCCGCTCAATTCGCTGTGGCTGATCGAGTTGGTAATGACCCCGCTGATGATAATGTCGGCGTCTGGCTTGATCTCGTATTGGCTAAGGGAGGTGTCGATGCTGGGGTTGGGCGCATTGACCACGAAGCTCCTGGTGACCAGGTTGTTCGTCTCGTTGGTCTCGTTGACGATGGCATTCGCATCGGCGGTCACCTTGATGGTGTAATTGCCAATGGTCACGCCCGACACGCCAACGGCATAGTACAGATCGACCTGCCTGGTCTGGTTCGCGTTGAAGTCGAACGTCTGACTGCCGACGTTGATCACGAAGTTGTCCGAATCGACGAAGCTGAAGAGGATGACCACTCCCATCGCCGCCGTCCAACCGTCATTGGTCACATTGACGCGGATCCTTACGGTCTGTCCGATCACGGCCTCTTCCACTGAGAGGTTGGCACTCGTGATATTTATGCCTCCGATGAACGTGAGGTCGGCACGGTTGTCGACCACATTCACGCTCTGCACCCGGATGTTGTTGTCGTACCGTATCTCAGGGATGAGCTGTTCCGGATTAACCTCGACGGTGATATCGCGTGACTGTATTCTGACTCCAGTCGGTGATACGGCCCAGGTCATGCTGGCCACGGCCGATTGCCCGGGAGCCAGCTGGACTACCGATGTCTGTCCGAGCAGTGTACTGCCAACCCAGAATGAGACCTCGATGTTGTTCGCGGTGGTCTCTCCGGCATTGTTGATGTTGGCATCAATGGTGACCTGCTGGCCTACATATACCGGCACTCCATTGCGGAATGAGATCGTAGTTGGGACCAGGTCAGCATAGTTCTTCACCAGGACAGACAGGGTCTCGTTATTGTTGCTGATGCTCTGGCTCGGGACCCCCCACTCGATCGTGACTGTTAGAGTGTTAACGCCGGGCCGGTTCGGGACCCAGTTGATGGTCGCTACCCCGCTGCTTCCAGCCAGGATCGACGGGATCACGTCGTAGCCAATCAAGACCGTTTGACCGCTCGGAAGCCGGTCCATGAATGACATGTTGACCAGGTTCGCGGTGATATCACCAGAGTTGTGTATGACCGCCTCGATGACGGCGCTGCTGTTCGTGGTCGGGCTCAGCGGCAGGAGGGATACGTCTCCCGTACCCACTGAAAGCACGGAGACGCCTCTGACGTTCACCACGGTCGAGTTGTAGTTGTTCGCCTTGTTCATCTCCCTCATGGTGTTCTCAGGGTCCAAGGTAACAGACAATATGTGATTGCCCAGCGGATAGGAGGCGGTCCACATGACCTCAATGTCGACGATCTGCCCGGGCGCGATGGCCTGGATAATGACGTCCATCGACCACGCGATGGTCGAGGTTTCGTCTTTGAACCGAACAAGAACGTTGTATGCGTTCACAACACCTATGTTCCTGATCGATGTCGAGAGCGTCACGTTCGTTCCGCGCAATGGTTCGCTATCAGAGACCGTCAGCGGAGGATCCAGGTCTGGGAGCGCTCCAGGAATGCTGAGCGTCACCGCTGGGTCGTTGCGCATCAATGGCTCGGAGTATGGTGCCAGAGAAACCGATGTGTTGACCGAGGTGTTGTAGCTCACTCCTCCGAATAGGTAGGTCGCGTTCAAGCGATAGTTGCCTAGGAATGCCGGGCTGTGCGTGGTGGAGTTCACTACCTCCGATAGTGCCTGGAAGAGCGCATGGCCAGTGGCATCGGTCATCTTCGAAGCATAGAGCGAATAGCCGATGTCATATCGGGCCAGGTCCACGGTGGCGTTGGGCAACTTCATGTTGTTGCCATCCACCACATAGACGTCGATCCAGTGATAATTCCAGACCACCGCGTTGTTCAAAGGTCTGATGGATGGGATCGCCACGCTGGTGAAGTAGCCTCGCGCGTTGCCTCCGAACTCGGTCAATCCAGAGGAGAACGTGGAGTTATACACATATACGACCCCATTGGATGAGGTCGGCGCTATCAGGCGATAGGAGATGGTGCTTCCCCAAGCGAAAATCTGAGCCTCGTTGTCGAGACTAACGCTTATCGCTGGGAACAAGGTCGAGTTGTCCATTGACAGCCTGCCTTTGTCCATTAGGTAGAGCCAGATCGGACGGTTGGAGTTCAGGGCCGCCTGGGACATCACGATGCTGCCATTATCAATTACATAGATACCGAACTCGTTGTCGAAGTTCTGGTCGATGCTGAGGGTAGCGCCAATGATCACCAGGGTTCCGTTGTCCTTGACCACGATCTTGCCCCGATGGCTAAACGAAGCACCAGTGAACGTGAAGGTCGTATGGCCGTCCACGATCAGGTCTGACTCATCCAACGTCAAATGGACCGAGATCTGTCTTGAGGCAAGATTGTTGGCATAGGAATACTCAGATGGGTTCCGTGATGGGTTGACCCATACGAATATGTCGTACGTTCCAAGCTGGGTCGGCACGAAGCTGAATGATGTGGAATTGGTGCTTCCAGCGGTAACGTTGATTAATGTCGTTCCCAGCCATTGCCCACCGTTGTGCGGATCACCATTGAAGAAAGCCACAGAGACGTTCTTTGCGTCAGCTCGACCGAGCACATTGGAGACATTGGCCGTTACAGTCACATACTGCCCGGTGAAAGCCGGCTGAGGGTTGAACGTTATGTCCGTTGAGGTGATAGCCAATTCTGGCAGGTTCGGCAGAACGTTCACTTGAATCGAGCGATCATTGTTGCTGCGTGTAACCTCCAATATAGCATTGTTTGGATCGATTCGAACGGTAATAGTATGCGATCCAGCGGGCATCGCGATCCAGGAGGCATCGATTGTCGTTGAGTCGCCTGCTGCAAGGAACGGAATGCTTGTCTGGAACGACCAGCCGCTCATGGAATCGGTGAAGTTCACCACAATGTCGCGGGCGCCGGTCAGGCCGAGGTTGCTGATGCTGGCGGTGAATGTCACAGAATCGCTAAGGTAGATCGTCGTCGGATCTGGAACCAATCCCGTCACGCTAAGATCGGGCTTGTCCAGGAACAAGTTGTTCATGGTGAAATTAACGGTCGTTGTCTGGTCGTCCAAGGCTATTTGGGGATAGACGTTCCAAGATACTCCAGATTCATCTTCGAACGCCACACCAGTGGCATTATGGTATTCGATTGCCAGCGAATACGGCCCTAGCACCTGAAGGTTCCACAGCTGGCCACGCATTGTTAGATACTCTGCCAGTAGCGGGATCAATGCTGAACCGGACTGATTGGTCTGGACATAATCTGTTGAAGTCTTCCCGAGATAAGCCAGGACGTCCGCTGGCGGCACACTGGACACGCCAGCAGCGGTGACGTAATATGATGGCTCACCGGTGAGCTGCAATGTCGCGTTCACATATGCCCCGCTGATCGGCAGATGCTGCTCGTCAAACGCGTTGAAATCGAGCCACCTGTAAACATAAATTGAAGCGGTTGTGGTGACTTCGAGAGCGACCTGGTCGAATAGGACGTTTCCTGCTCCAGTGTTCACGAAGCGCACCTTAAGATTGGCTATCTGAGCGAAGCTGTTCACTCCTTGACCGAACAGGTCGTAAGTCTGGGTCGTTTCAACGCCACCGTTGTAGGTCGGTCGGATCGAAGTGTTCTGCATATTAGAGAAAGTAGACCCCCACTCAACATAGCGTTGGTTGGTGCCATAGCCAGAGGCGGTGGTCGAGCTTACTGTGAGGACAACAGAGGCAACGTCGCCTGACAGACCACTGATACCAAAGTTCTGTATTGCCATCGTTGATGATGTTGGAGTCACAATATAAGGAATGGAATCGTTGCTTCGCAAATCGAATACGCTTTGTCCCGTATTATCAGTGGATCCTTTGTTCAATGGATATACTTCGATAGCCCTTCCATTGATTTCATAGGCTGGATAGCGGTTCCATTCGGTTAGTTCTTCATTTCCGCAGACACCGTACAAATATGCCACTGAGTTGTCAATGACGTTTAGCTGGTTGTGCGTTAGGTTATTGGAATCGAAATTAACGTCCAGGAACGAATTGATTCCAAGTATATCAGATGAGAACGCTGCCGTGATATTTTTATAGGTCATCATGGAGAAATCGATGCTGAACCAGACTTCATTAATCAGCACTCTTTTTCCTGCTGGGTCAGCGTTAATGAAGCTGACATTGAGATTGGCCAGATCGACCGATGACATCAGCCCTAAATTGGCGGTCGCAACGACGTCCTTGTTCGCCGAGAATGGAGTGTTGGTATCGCTGGGTCGAATTATGGTATTCGCCAACGGTCCATTCTGTAATCCCGTCTGGACGTAACTGCCAGTAGTATAACCGGCATCGGTCTGGTACTTTATGTTGAGAGACACCGCGAAGTCGGATGAGCTTGGGAACGCCATGCCGCTCAACGCTGTGGCATCGATGTATAGCCTCTGTCCTGGTGCGACCGAGACATACTTCAAGTCATCAGCGGTTAGGTTGGCAAGCGGGCCGACAGCTGTGTTAAGCACACCACTGAATTGGCTCGGATGCCTCTTGACTGAGTACTCGACACCATCACGGTTTGCGGTGTCGCGCGCGAACGAATAATCATGATTGAAGACGGTCGATACTGGAATGGTAGTGTTATCGAGCTGGAATATCTTCTCCACACGCGAATCTATCAATTTGACGTTGCTAGACGAGATCAACAGGTCCGCGGAGTTATCGAAATAGTCGCTTGGGAAGAAAAATGGATTGCAATAACTGCTGATATCAGCGGCATTATGACCGGTAATCGTTGTATTAGTCAGGACCGCTGTGGACTCATCGATGAGGATGTGCCCGGGGAACTTGAGTACCGAATCTGTCGCGATCAATGAGCCCCCGTTCTGGATTAATACGCCGAGGCTCGGGTAATCGAACAACTGGTTGAGGTGGGTGGTCAGGGTGGCTCCTATTAGAATCAATTGCCCGCCGTCTTCTATTGTTAGCGTGTAAATATGATCATCGCCACCGCCAGGTGCCCGATTTAGACCGGTATCCTGAGTGAAGCTGAAGGTACCATTCTCGATGGTCACGACGCCTCCGGCACGAATGGTCAGATTACCGTCCATGTAATATGTCGAGCCATGAAGGTTGGGATTAGACGGCCATGCGCTCAGTTCATAATCCGATCCTATGATCACATCGCCGTTTGGCAAGATCGAAGGCAATTGGGCCTTGGCCACGCTCGGCATTCCTACCACTAGTAACCCGGCGAACATAGAGAATACAAGGCACCAGACAATCGTATAGCTTGCAAATTTGCTCTTTAGGGAACCATTATCCATATACCCACCTTAACTCGAAAGTTCCACCAGAGCCTAATTAAACGAATCTGGATATAAATAGGTATCTTTACAAGTGGCATTTTGCGAATTACCTGCCAGATGCCTGAAAAAAGCATCACCGCACGTCGTTTTTCGTGCGCGAGAATTGCTAGTTGCGGACGCCTATTTCCGCTTGATTATCTTGCGGATCGAGACCGAGCGTTTCGCGTCCGCGGAATGCTCTTCGCTCGCCTCCGCCGCAGCGCTCGCTTCGGCCTTGTGCTCCTCCGCCTTCGGCTCCGGCTTTGCCTCGGCCTTCGGCTCGAGCTTGATCTCCACCTTCGGCTCCGCCGGCCGGGGGTTCTTCAGGTCTGCGCCGCAGGCGTAGCACGTCTCGGCCTTCGAGCTCACGATGGTCCGGCATTCGGGGCAGAAGGTCTCCGAGTCGCTCTCCAGCTCCTCCGTTTCCTCTGGCTCTGCCTGCTTGGCCGCATCTTCCATCTTGGGCTTGGCCTCTACCGCTGGTTCGACCTTCGGCTCCGGCCTGGCCTCCTCGGCCTTGGCCATCGGCGCCTGAGATTCCCTGCGGCTGAGCGACCTCTCCCGGCCTCCCAACGCGCTTTCGCGGTCGTTCAGGGTGCTCTCCCACTCCACGAAGCGTCTCTGCTCCTCCATAACCAGGCGCTTGCTCTCCTCCAATAGCGCCGCCTGCTCTGAGAGCACCTTCACCTTGGCGAGCACCTCCTCGCGTCGGGCCGATAGCTCCTCCACGACCTTGCGGATCTCCTTCTCTTCCGTCCACACACGCTCTTCGACGGCGTTGATGCGTCCGATCGCATCCTTCATCTGGGTCTCGTGGACGGTAGACCGTTCTGCCAGTTCGAGCACGACCTTCTCCTTGTCGTTCAATTCTTTGTCGCGCCTCTGGATCTCCGCCCTTGCCTGGTTGACCTCTTCCTGTAGAGAACGAAGCTGCTCCTCGAGGACGCTCAGCTCCTTCTCCCTCTTGGAGACGTTATGCTCTCTCGGAATAAGCACCTGATCGCGTTGCTCTATCTCCTTCTCTTTGGAGACCAAGGCTTCTTCGCGTTGGTCCAGGAACTGGCCTCGCTCCCTCAGCGACGCCTCAAGAGAATCCAGCCCCTTGCTGCGCTCTTTCAGGTCCGCCTCCTGCGCCTTGATCTTGTCCTTGAATTCCTCGATGACTTGCCAGATTGGAACGCCTTCACCAGACAATCGTATTCCTCCTCACTTCATATGCCCCTAAGCGACCGGTCATATTGCCGAAATAGACTATAATGGTTTTGAGCCAGATTCATTTCAGGATAGCATCGGACCGAGAACGGTCAGGCCGCCTTCGCTCACCTCGATCGTGTGCCTTTCCATGGAATGCTCGCACGCCCTCATCTTCTCCACCCGCATGTAGCGCGCCAGCTTCCCCCGGGTCCGGTCCAGCCCCATCTCGATGATGCCGTCGACCAGGAAGCCCTCGTTGCCCAGCAGGTCCGACGGCGTGCCGAGCGACCGCTCCATCACCACGAACGATATCAGATTGAGGTCGCGCAGGCTCTTGAAGAAATAGAACATCTTCTTCCGCATGCCCTCCTGGTCCTCCATCAGGGTGTAGAGCGCCCCCAGGGAGTCCAGGGTGAAGACCGTGAACCGGTCCCCGTGCTTCTTCTTGTAGTACTTCAGGCTCTGCTCCACGAACTGGATGTAATCGGTGGGCGAGTCGACCTCGATCACCTCGTCCAGCTCGCGCAGGTCGGTGAAATCGGATATCTCCAGGTTGGTGCTGACCTTCATGCCCTAGCGACCTCATGTTGACCAGGTGGCTGCGGCCGGACTCCTCGAGCGTGACGTACAGCCCGAACTCCTTGCTCTTCTCCAGATAGGAGGACATGAGCGAGTAGCAGAAGCTGGTCTTCATCGATCCCGGAGGCCCGGTTACGAGCACGACCTTTGGAGGCTCGATGTCTGTCCGGAAGACCTTATCGAGGCCTGGTATGGAGTTCTTGAACATGTTATCGCACCGCGGAACGTGACGCAATTCAATCATTGTTGCGAATATAATACTTTTGTACCAGGAATCGTTGGTGGAGTCTTGCCAGCCGAGCTCACTTGTCGCCGTTCTCGCATTGGTCCTTCGGCCGGTCAGCACCGTTCTCCTTGTCCTCTGCCGGCAGTATGCTGACGTCCTCCTTGACCTCGACCTCGGCCACCGCCTCCATGTCCTTCTCGCCCGACCAGGCGCTGCACGGCGATCACCTTCTCGCCCTCCTCCAGGCGCTTGGCGCGCACGCCCATGGTCACCCGGCTGGTGACGCGGAAGTCCGAGACCGATGTCCGCATGACGTTGCCGCCGTCGGTGGCGATGATGATGCCGTCGTCATCCCCTACCTCGAGCACCGCCAGCACCCTGCCGTTCCTTTCCGTAACGCGCAGAGCCTTCACGCCGCGTCCGGCCCGGCGGGTCTTGCGATACTCGTCCCGCTCCTCCTTCTCCTCGACCGGCTCCTTGCCCTCCGGCTCGATCTCCACGATCTCTTCCTCCTCCGGGGCCGGGCCCTTCCACGGTCTCCCATTTGCCGACGATGGAGACCTTGCCGTAGCCGTTCTCGGTGACGGTCAGCAGCTTGCGTTCTGCGGTAACGATGGCCATGCTGACGACCTCGTCGCCCTCGTACAATCGTATGCCGATCACGCCATGCGCCGGTCTGCCCGTCGGGCGGACGTCGCTCTCATCGAACCTGATGGCCCGGCCGTTCTTCGTCGCCAGGATGATCTCCTTCGTGCCGTCGGTCAGCTTGGTGTCGATCAGCTCGTCGCCCTCTCTCAGGCCGAGCGCGATGATGCCGCTGGAGCGGACGTTGTTGTACGCGTCCAGCGGCGTCTTCTTGATTATGCCCTTCCGGGTGGCGAACACCAGATAGTGCTTGTCGTCGAACTCCTTCACCGGCAGCTTGTCGATGACCTTCTCGCCCTCCTCCAGCTTGGGCAGCAGATTGACGATCGGCTTGCCCTTCGAATGCCGGCTGCCCACCGGGATGCGGTAGGCCTTCAGCATGAACATCCTCCCCCGGTTGGTGAAGAACATGATGTTGTCGTGCGTCGACGTGACGAACATGTCGGTGACGTTGTCCTCCTCCTTGGTCTCCATGCCCATGAGGCCGATGCCGCCGCGGCGCTGCTGCTTGTAGGTGTCCAGCGGCATGCGCTTGATGTACCCGTCCTGCGTGACCATGACCACCATCTCCTCGTTGGGGATGAGGTCCTCGATGTCCAGGTCGAGGGCGTCGTGCACGATCTCGGTCTTGCGGTCGTCGCCGTACTTCTCCCGCAGCTCGAGCAGCTCGTCCTTGATGATGCCCATGATCTTGCCATCGTCGGCCAGTATGGCTTCCAGCTCCGGATGAGCTTCTCGATCTCCAGGAACTCCGCCTCAGCGACTCGATCTCCAGACCGGTCAACTTCTGCAGGCGCATGTCCAGTATGGCCTTGGCCTGCTCCTCGTCCAGCTCGAAGCGGGCCATCAGGCCGTGCCTGCGCCTCCTCCGGGCTCTGCGCCGAGCGGATGATGTGCAAGGTCTCGTCCAGCGCGTCGACCGCCTTGATCAGGCCTTGCAGGATGTGGTCGCGCTTCCTGAGCCTGGCCCAGGTCGAACTTGGTGCGGCGGATGACGATCTCCTTGCGGTATGCGAGGTAATGCTTGAGCATCTCCTTCAGCGTCAGCACCCGGGGCTCGTTGTTCACCAGCGCGAGGTTGATGACGCCGAACGTGACCTCCATCTGGGTGTGCTTGAACAGCTGGTTGAGGACGATCTCCTCCATGGCGTCCTTGCGCAGCTCGATGACGATGCGCATGCCGTCGCGGTCGCTCTCGTCGCGCAGGTCGGTGATGCCTTCGATCTTCTTGTCCTTGACCAGCTCGGCGATGGTCTCGATCAGGTTGGACTTGTTGACCTGGTAGGGTATCTCGGTGACGATGATGCGCTTCTTGCCGGCGGTGTCCTCCACCTTCGTCTTGGCGCGGACCTTGAGCTTGCCCCTGCCGGTCGGGTACGCCTCGATGATGCCGCTGATAGCCGTAGATGATGCCGCCGGTCGGGAAGTCCGGGCCTTTGATGAACTGCATCAGGTCCAGGACCTCCGCCTCTGGATGGTCGATCATGGCAGATGATGGCGTCGACGACCTCGCGCAGATTGTGAGGCGGTATGTTCGTGGCCATTCCGACCGCGATCCCGGACGAGCCGTTGACCAGCAGGTTCGGCAGCTTGGCGGGCAGGACCGATGGCTCCTTCAGACTGCCGTCGAAGTTGTCGACCCAGTCGACCGTGTCCTTGTCCAGGTCGTGCAACATCTCCTCGGCCATCTTGTCCAGGCGGCATTCGGTGTACCTCATGGCCGCCGCTTCGTCGCCGTCGACCGAACCGAAGTTGCCTTGCCCGTCGACGAGCGGGTAACGCAGAGAGAACTTCTGGGCCATGCGGACCATCGAATCGTAGACCGCCGTGTCGCCGTGCGGATGGTACTTCCCCAGCGCTTCTCCGACCACCCTGGCGCTCTTCTTATGCGGCTTGTTGGAGGTGAGCCCCATGTCGTACATCGAGTACAGGATGCGGCGATGCACCGGCTTCAGGCCGTCCCTGACGTCCGGGAGCGCCCTGACGACGATGACGCTCATGGCGTAGTCGATGTAGCACTTCTTCATCTCCTTCTCGATGGGCCGGTCGACGACCTTGTGAGTGAAGACCGGATCTCGCGCCGATTGTTACGAATTCTGGATCGGTGTCATCAGCCATGTGCACACCTCAGATGTCCAGGTTCTCCACTTCCTTGGCATGCGACATGATGAACTCCTTCCTCGGTTGCGACCTCGTCGCCCATGAGAACGGTGAACAGCTCGTCCGCCTTCACCGCGTCCTCGATGGTCACCTGCTTCATCATCCTCGTCTCCGGGTCCATGGTCGTCTCCCAGAGCTGCTTGGGGTTCATCTCTCCCAGACCCTTGTAGCGCTGGATGTTCGCCCCTCTTGCCCAGCTCGGCCATGGCGTCGGCCCTTTCCTTCTCGGTGTAAACGTACAATTCCCTGTTGCCCTTCGCCACTCTGTAAAGAGGCGGCTGGGCGATGTAGATGTAGCCGTTCTCGATGAGCGGCTTCATGTAACGGAAGAAGAGCGTCAGCAGCAGCGTGCGGATGTGAGCTCCATCGACATCGGCATCGGTCATGATGATGACCCGATGATATCGGGCCTTGGCCAGGTTGAACTCCTGACCGATGCCGGTGCCCAATGCGGTGATCAGGTTGCGGATCTCCTGGTTCTTGAGGATCTTGTCCATGCGCGCCTTCTCGACGTTCAGGACCTTGCCTCTGAGCGGCAGAATGGCCTGGAACTCGCGGTTCCTGCCCATCTTGGCGCTGTTGTGAACGAATACACCTGCGGCCAGGGCGAAATTGTGCGTATGGGGCACTTCGATATCGTAGACATCGACATGTTCATCCAAAGGCTCGATGCTGACGATCTTGTGATTATGGTTCGCGATCGCGTCCTTCGTCCGACTCTCGTCCCCTTCGAAGTAGCGATGGCAGAACGTATCGAAACTGAGTATTGATTTGTCCCCTTTCTCAATCCTAAATGCCCTATAGTCCTCAAGATCCAGGTACCCGGATTCATTGATGAAGCCCTTCAACGAAGCAATCGTTTTCTTGAAATATGTCCGATTGAGCGCCGCTTTTCTTCGACTCCGGAACTCGGGCGTCCATTGCTTTTTGGTCTTGGCACTCTGCCACTCTCTGAGCCCTGGGTCACTCCACTCGCTATTAGCCTTTTCTGAGAGGTTGATCCTCGCATTAGGGTTCCTTCTGAAGTATTCCCTTTTGGCCTCGCCGTGGGCCTTCCTATTCGTCGGATCGCTGAAATATCTGTCCCGACTTTCCATCAATCTCTCTGGGTTGACGTTTCGGTACTCCTCGTTTTCAGAATAATACCGCTTCCAGCACTCACCCATGTAGGCCTTGTATTTCTCGTCCGACCATTGGTTTCGAGTGTTTCGAGACAGAATATTTCGTGTCCTAGGCTCCTTCATTCTCTGGCTCATGCGAGATCGGAATTCAGGTGAGCGCCTTAACTTCCTGCATTTTTCAATGACATCTGGACGATGCAGAGTCATAGCAACATGGTTTCGGTGCAAGTCTAAGTGTCTCTCTGACTGCAATCGTATGATATTCGTTGGATTGTTATTCATCTTGCTAAAATCAACATGATGACAGTGTGCGCCATCCGATTCAACATAGACTCCTTTCCATCGGTTGTACCAGTCAGCAAGAACGTGCGTGAATAGCCACATGTCGCTGCGAGGATCCCACACCATTTCATAACCTTCAATTGTGATTAGAGGCTCTGACATGCTAGATCGCTTGCGATATAGGGGCATGATCGAATCACTAGTCTTCAACTTGGCCGCTTCGAGAAAGTCTCCCGATCGCAACATGAAGCGATGATTTGGTGTGCAAATAATATCCGCGCCATTGTCTAGCCGAATTCTAACGACTTTGGCATTCCTCTCTGTAATCCGGGCGTTCAATATTCGTTCCAGTCCAACCTTTCCGTCTCTTCGGATAGTATAGCAGAAGTGCTCCTTGCCCTCGCCTTGCTCCTTAACCAGTTCCTCGAAGCTGATTTCCCTGCCATCGACCAATGCTACCTTAGTGTCTCCCGAGAAGCAGCCACCGGCCGAATTTCCCTCGACGAGATAGATCTCGCACTTTGCCGGGTCCTTCTCGCTGCAATCGGCCAGCTTGCCCGGCAGTGCCGTCGCCTTCCAAGTAACCCTTTCCTTCGGGTCAGATCCCGGGCCTTCCGGCCGCTTCCCTGGCCTGCGAAGCCAGAATGCATCGCCTCGACGCATACCTCGGCGACCTTCGGGTTCTCGTCGAGGAACTCGGTCAGCTTCTCGTTTAGACGTGGATTCGACGATGCCCCGAACCTCGCTGTTGCCCAGCTTGGTCTTGGTCTGTCCCTCGAACTGCGGCTCCGGCACCTTGATGCTGAGGATGGCCGTCAGCCCTTCCCGCACGTCGTCGCCGCTCAGCGGCTCGTCGTTCTCCTTCAGAAGTCCTGTACTCCTTGGCGTAATCGTTCATGGTCCTGGTCAAGGCGGATCGGAAGCCGATGAGGTGCGTCCCGCCCTCGATGGTGTTGATGTTGTTGACGTAAGAGAAGATGCTCTCGCTGTAGGCGTCGGTGTACTGCATGGACAGCTCGATCGACCACGCCGTCCCGCTCCGCGAGCAGGTAGATGGGCTTCTCGTGCAGCATCGGCCTTGTTCTTGTTGAGTGAGATGCACGAACTCGACGATGCCGCCCTCGTAATGGAACTTCTCGTCCCTGCCGGTCCGCGGGTCCTTGAAAGTGATGATCACGTTCTTGTTCAGGAAGGCCAGGTCCCTCAAGCGATGGGCCAAGGTCTCGTCGTCGAAATTGGTGTCCGGGAAGATCTCCGGGTCTGGCATGAAGGTGATGAGTGGTCCCGGTGCCGCAGGCGTCCGCGATCACCTGCAACGGAGAGGTCACGACTGCCACGCTCGAAGCGCATCATGCCATTCCTTGCCCTTCTCGCCTGACGTGCGTCTCCAGCCACTCGGAGAGTGAGTTGACCACGGACAGGCCGACCCCGTGAAGTCCGCCGGAGACCTTGTAGCTCTTGCGGTCGAACTTGCCCCCGGCGTGCAGGGTCGTCATGACCATCTCCACCGCCGGCTTGTCGTACTTCTCGATGATGCCGGTGGGGATGCCTCGACCATCATCGATGGTGGTGACGCTTCCGTCGGGGTTCACGATGACGTCGATGCGGGTGCAGAAGCCGCCCATCGCCTCATCGATGCTGTTGTCGACGATCTCGTAAACCAAATGATGCAGCCCACGTGCGTCGGTGGTGCCGATGTACATGCCTGGCCGCTTGCGCACGGCCTGCAGGCCCTCGAGCACCTGGATGCTATCGGCCGTGTAGCTAGTGTCTTCCATTATGCTCGCCCTCGAACGTCGTGGCTTCGATTGACAGAGAAATCTGGATGTCCTTGGCTAGCAAGGACTCTAATTCCCCATCCCTTCGATGCATAACCTAAAGGTTTGGTGATATTTATACCCTTCCTTCAACATCTGGCTATATATACTTCGATAGGTCAGCATCACTAGCTTAAAAACGGGCCCCTTGGGGATATCATTTTCTGCTAGCCTAAGCCTTCCCCGGGTGGAGGTCTTAAGGTTCAAATAACAACGGCGAGGTAAGGTGAGCGATGACGTTGATGGAACGCGCGGCAAAGGCGGATCACGCCGAGAGATCGAGGCGGTAGCCAAGAAGGAAGGTCTCGAGCCCGAGGTCATGCGCCGCAGGCTGGTGGCCGGGACGAGCGGTCATCCCCAGCAACCCCATTCACTCGCCCCGAGCCATGCGGCATCGGCGAGGGCCTCAGCGTCAAGGTCAACGTCAACCTCGGCACCTCCCGGGACCGGGTGAATGTCGAGGAGGAGCTGGAGCAAGGCGCGGATCGCCGTGCGCTACGGCGCCGACGCCATCATGGACCTGAGCACCGGCGGCGACATCGACGCCATCCGCCGGCCGTGCTCAAGGAGGTCCGCATCCCGGTCGGCACCGTGCCCATCTACCAGACTGGGCTGCGGATGGCACGCAAGAGCGCGGTCGTGGACATGGACGAGGACGACATCTTCAACGGCATCGAGCAGCACGCCAAGGACGGCGTCGACTTCATGACCGTGCATTGCGGCATCACGAAGGAGACCGTGCAGACCGCTGCGCGCACTCGGACCGCATCACCGACGTGGTCTCCCGCGGCGGCTCGTTCCTGGTGGCCTGGATCCTGCACAACGAGCAAGGAGAACCCGCTCTACGAGCAGTTCGACTACCTGCTGGAGATGGCCAGGAAGTACGAGTTCACCATCAGCCTGGGGGACGGCCTGCGCCCCGGCTGCATGCACGACGCCAGCGACGGCGCGCAGATCCACGAGCTGATCGATCCTTGGGCGAGCTGGTGAAGCGGGCCGAGAGGCCGGCGTGCAGACCATGGTCGAGGGCCCGGGGCACGTCCCGCTGGACCAGATCGAAGGCCAACGTCCGCCTGGAGAAGAGCGCTGTGCGACGGCGCACCGTTCTACGTCCTGGGGCCGCTGGTCACGGACATCGCCCCGGGCTACGATCACATCACCGGGGCGATCGGTGGGGCGCTGGCCGCCTACGACGGCGCCGACTTCCTCTGCTACGTCACTCCGGCGGAGCACCTCTGCCTGCCGACACCGGAGGACGTCAAGGAAGGCCTCATGGCCAGCAAGATCGCGGCTCACGCCGCGGACATCGCCCGGGGGCGCTCGAAGGCCAGGGACGACGAGCATGGCCCAGGCCCGGAAGGAGCTGGACTGGGAGCGGCATGTACCAGGTGGCCATGGACCCAGAGAAGGCCAGGGCGTACCGCTCCAGGGGGCACCGGAGGACACCAACGGCTGCTAGATGTGCGGCGACGTCTGCGCCATCAAGATCGTGCGCGAATACCTGAAGCAGGATAGGCCGAAGAAATAAGGGTTGGTGGAGCCACTGGAGGGTTTTGAACCCCCGACCTACAGTTTACGAAACTGTCGCTCTCTCGCGACCCTGGAACGAATTGCTCCAGAGTTGCCGCTGAGCTACAGTGGCAGGCAACTCCCCAACAAAACGTGCTCTGATTTAAAGGTTTGTTGTTGAACGCTTCTCGGCTGGTCTTACCCTGGAATTGCGGTCCCGTTCCCGCTTCCGCTCCAATATTCCGGCCGACGGTTATTCTTATAGTTCACGAATCATATACGAATCCAGCGCGATTTTGCGGACGGTGGGTTGCTGGTGGACCTGGGCATTCCAGATGGGCAGACGGTGGACAAATACCGTGGGGGAGAGGGGATGCTCAAGCGAGTCCTCGAGGACGTCCGCAAGTACGCCTTCACTGGCTACGTGAGATTGGTATTCGAGCTCAACGCCGACAAGGGCGAGGGCATCATCCTTTTCAATTCCGGCGAGCCGCTGATCGCGATCTACTCTTTCAAGAAAGCGGGAGCATCACACGCCGAACGGTACTACAAGGGCGGGAAGGCGGTGGAGTTCATCTGGGAGGACTCGCTGCTCCCCGATGCGACGATCTCGTTGCACAGCCGCGTCCCGGTCAGCGACATCGAGCAAGGGAATCTGGATGCCAAGATAACGCGGGTCGAGCTGATGCCGCCCAGCACGCTCAGCAGTCCCCGCAACGCCGAGGAGGTCAAGAAGCTTGCCGGCCGCATGGACGAGGTGGCCTCGCAGATCAAGGACTGGGCCAAGGAGGGGTACAACGTCAGCAACCTCATCCGGCTCTACCTCACCGACCAGCAGGCCGCCGCCCGGGCCATCCCCTACTTCGAGTCGAACATCCAGAGGCTCGAGGGACTAGAGGAGGTGCTCCGCTTCCTCGACACCGTTGGGTACGAAAGGGAAGCAGAATCGCTCTTCCGCAGGATGAAGGACCCGGAGAGGCTGCTCGACGTAGAGGCCGAGCTGGAGAGCCTGCGCCGCCGCATCGAGGGCTACGAGGAAACGGAGGCGGAAGAGCAGATCCAGCAGGACCTGGAGCGAAAGAAGGTCGACGAGAAGATCGACGGCGTCTACGACCTCATCCTCCAGTACCACAAGAAGCAGTCGAAGCCGGGGGAGGAGAGCCGCTGCGAGCTCTGCGGCGGCCCACTGGATGATAAGGGGGCTTGCGCCACCTGCTCGGCGCAGCAGATGCCCGGCCATTACGGCAGGACGCTGAACCCGCGCTTCACCTTCACCACTTTCGTCGCCGGCCCGAACAACCGGTTCGCGGAGGCGGCCGCCCGCTCCGCCGCCGAGACACCAGGGAAATCGTACAACCCGCTGTTCATCTACTCCCGCTCGGGTATGGGGAAGACGCACCTGCTGCATGCCATCGGCAACCACGTCGTCAAGAACCATCCGGAGAAGAAGGTGCTCCTCTCGCCGACGGAGGTCTTCGAGTCAGAGCTGATCGAGGCATTGGCCACGAACCGCCTGGATGAGGTCCGGGCAACCTACCGGGGGGCGGACGTCCTCCTGATCGATGACGTCCAGTTCCTCGCCGGCAAGGAACGGATCCAGGAGGAGCTCTTCCATACGTTCAACGCAATCATCGAGAAAGGCGGGCAAATCGTGCTCACCTCCGACCGGCAGCCGAAGGAGATACCATCATTGAGCGAAAGGCTGGTGACCCGCTTCGAGTCCGGCCTGATCGCCGACATCCAATCCCCCGACCTCGAGACCCGGGTGGCCATATTGGACAAGAGGATCAAGAGCGAGGACCTGAAGGTGCCCCACGACGTGCTGGCATTCATCGCCGAGGTGTGCAAGGACAACGTGCGCCAGCTGGAGGGCGGGCTGAACCGGGTGGTCGCCTTCTCCTCGCTGATGAAATCGACGATCCGCTTGGAACTGGCCCACGAGATCCTCCGCTACGAGAGCAACGTGCAGAAGACCCCCTCGCAGAAGGTGGAACTGCTTAACGGGCACAGCTACCTCCTGGAGGAGGAGAAGCCGGAGATCGGGCATCGCATGCTCGCCTTCAAGGTGAGGGAGGGCTACCGCGGCCTGGGCATCATCCGCAGCAACCCGAAGCTGCTCCGCAGCAAGATCGGAAGCGCGGACATCCAGCTGCTCTGGCTCACCGATCACGAGTCCAGAGAAGAGAAGACCGTGTCGCCGACGCTGGAGCGGATCATCGCCATCATCGAGGAGTTCATGACCGAGAACAAACGCTCCATCGTCCTCCTCGACGACATCCAGTACTTGATAGGCAACACCAGCTTCGACGGCGTCATCCGTTTCCTGCGCATGCTGGTCGATCAGGTGTCGGAAAGGGAGGCGATCTTCCTTCTCTCGTTGAACCCCGAGGCCCTGAAGTCGCAGGAACGGTCGATACTAGAAAGGGAGATGGAAGTGATCCGGGCATCTGGATAGGACTAAAGGTGCTTGGATTCCGTCTTGAACTCGATCAGCCGTTCCAATGACTCCTCGTACCTCTTCTGCCGATGGGCGTTCCCCGCTTCCTTGAGGAGCTTGACCAGCATGGTGACATCCTTGCCCTCCGCCTTCGCGTCCAGAAGCAACGTCTTGGCCTTCTTCAGCTCGCTATGGAGAATATCAGGCATGGTCTTGAGGATCTCCTCGTTGCCCTTCCTGGCCAGTATCCCCATCATGCTCCAGTCGCCATGCTCCCCGGCGTCCTTCGCCTCGCTCAGGAGCTTGCGCGCCTCGCGGACGTCGACGTAGAACCTCTCGCTGCTCTGGATCAGCCTCTCCAATCCCTCGCATAGCTCGTTGGCTTCGACGTACTTCCCCGTCAGCTTCTCCGCCTGCTTCCTTCCGTTGGCGGATTCCTTGAAGGCGCCTTCCAGATCGCCGTTTGCCCTCTTCTCGTTGATCAGCTTGATGCTGTCCAGCAGGACCGCTGGGCTGGAGTTCAATGACTTCGCGACATTCGCCAGCTTCTCTAGGTACTCGACGTCGTGGTCCAATCTGCCGTTCAGTGCGGAGACGATGCTCGTCTTGCACTCTTTGACGTAGTTGACCGCGGAGACGACGTCGTTGTCCTTCCCGGAGCGGACCGCCTTGTCTATCAGCCGCCTCCCCTCGGACACACTCATGCCGAACTCGTTCGCCAATGCAAGCAACGGCTTGACCTCGGCCACGAGCTCGGGGAACTGCTTGCGGAGCGCCTCTTGATTCGTCTTCTCCTTCGGCACCACTGGATCAGGAGAAGGCGCAACGGACGGTGTCGCGACTGGCTGCGATGTCGGCCGAGGCGGGACCGCCTCGGATTCGAACTGCGCCCCACAGCTCTGGCAGGACTTCGCGTCCGCGGGAACGTACTTGCCGCAGGCGGGGCATTGGACCTCCGCCACTTCCTCTATGACGAACTCCACGCCGCACTTGGGGCACTTGGAGACCTCTCCCTTGATGTGAACGCCGCACTCGGGGCAATCGAACTCGAAATCCTCGGCCTCGCCGCCCGATGAACCTGCGATTCTATCTTCAGTCAATTGGACCCACCGATACTGGAAACACTACCCAAATGTTCGCATAAATAATTGTCGTTGAGAAAATTCACCGGCGAGAATGACGCCCTCCTGTCGATGTGTTGGCGAGGATCCTCTGCATCTCCTTGGCCCCTTCCTCCGGCTCTGGCGTCTCGGAGATTATGGTGATGTCGTGCTTGCCGCCCCTGATGCAGTCAGCGAAGAGGGCGAAGTCCGGCTGCTTCCGGTCGAGCGATAGATGCCTCCTCTCCCCCGCCTCGGTGAACTCGATGCAGGAGAAATGGCAATGCAGCGGAGCGTCGCATATGCGCTGATACTCGTCGAGCACCTTCTGGAAGTCCTCCTTGGTGCGCATTCCGCCGTCGCTGCGAGCGTGCAGGTGGCCGAAATCGATGACCGGGACGACGCCCTCCACCCGGTCCATGACGTCCCTCACCTCTTCGAGCGTCCCCCAGGCAATCTTCTTCCCTCCGGTCTCCAATCCAAGGGATACATCATCGATCCCCTCCGCCTTCATCCGGTCCCGGCAGTGCGAGACGCCCTTCACCACGTTCTCGGTGCACCCTTTCCGGTCCTCCATCTGGGTGACCCCGGCGTGCATGACTATCACCTTGGCGCCAAGCCAATGCGCGATTCGCGCCGTGAGGAATACCCATTCTTCGCTCTTCTTCGCCGTCTCCTGGTTCAGCGAATTGAAGTTGATGTAATAGGGGGCGTGAGCGCTGAGGCGCAGGCCGAGCTTCCGTGCCGCCGCACCGGCCTCCAGCGCCATGCCCTCCTGCATGCGCGCCTGGCGCACGAACTGCATCTCCAGGGCGGTGAAACCGGAGGCGTGCGCCCTCTCCACCGCATCGATCGGCCCCTTGCTGCCCACTGGATATCCTGCTGGCCCGACCCGGATCATAGGCTGCAAAAGGAGATGCCAGAATATCTAGATTTGCCGCAAATGAAGCGCTCAGCCGAGCGTCCAAATGCTTCCGGTGAAAAGGTTAAGTCCGATTCGAACATTCAATGAGACGGGAAGGTCATGAAGATCGAGAGCGTGCACATCGAGAAGCCGGGCGACGTGAACGTGATCATAGGGCAATCCCATTTCATCAAGACGGTCGAGGACGTCTACGAGGCGTTGGTGACCGCTGTTCCCGGCATCAAATTCGGCATGGCCTTCAATGAAGCCTCCGGACCAAGGCTGGTCCGGGCGGAAGGCAACGACCCAGAGCTCAAGGCATGCGCCATCGAGAACGCCAAGCGCATCGGCGCGGGACATGTCTTCTTCATTGTGATGCGCGACGCTTATCCCGTCAACACCTTGAACCGCATCAAGGAGGTGCCAGAGGTCTGCAGCATCTTCTGCGCCACCGCGAACGACCTCGAGGTGGTGGTGGCGGAATCCTCTAAAGGCCGCGGCGTCATCGGGGTGATAGACGGTCAAGGACCTCTTGGGGTGGAGAACGATGAAGACGTCAAAGAAAGAAAAGAGTTCCTCCGCAAAATCGGATACAAGCGCTAAAGAGATGGAGGAAGTACTGGACGAATACGAGCAGAGCGCCAAGTATTACGATATTTGGTACGAGGACTTCAACGAGGATATAGAGTTCTACCATACCCTGGCGAAGAGGACCGGGGGGCCGATCCTGGAGCTGATGTGCGGCACCGGCCGGGTCATGATCCCCCTGGCGGACATGGGGTTCGAAATAACCGGGGTGGACCGCAGTCCGGCGATGCTCGACGTGCTCAGCGCGAAGCTGGACCTGATCGGTGGAGCCGTGGAAAGGAACATCGACGTCATCCAGGACGACATCCGCAGCTTCAAGACGAAGAAGCGCTTCCGCTTCGCCTTCATTCCGTTCAACTCCTTGCTCCACCTGCTCAACCGCACTGACATGGAGGACGCCCTGAAGAACATCCATTCCCATCTCGTCCCCGGCGGGCTGCTCTCGCTCAGCGTCTTCAACCCCCGCCTCGATCGGCCGGAGAACCTGGTGCGCCATCGAGGAACGAAGATCACCTCGAAGGGCGAGGTCATCTCCAAGTTCGAGGCGCAGGTATTCAACAGCGCCACCCAGAGCACCACGATCCATTATTTCTACGACATCTCCCGGCAGGACAGGGACATCAGGCGGGTGACGACCAGCCTGACGCTGCATATCATGTTCTATCAGGAGGCGGTCGAGCTCCTCAACCGCTGCGGCTTCGATGTGATCGAGACCTACGGCGACTACGCCTTCTCCGCCTACAAGAAGAGCAGCGAGCTGATGGCGTTCGTAGCAAGGAAGGTCTAATGGACCTGGGGAAAATAGACCTCGACCATACCCTTTCCTGCGGACAGGCCTTCCGCTGGAGGAAGGAGAACGGGCGTTGGAGAGGGGTCGTTGCCGGAGCAGAGATCGTACTCCAGCAGTGCGGCGACGAGGTGGACGTCAAGACGTCGTTCTCCGACCGCGCCGTCCGCGACTACTTCCGCTGCGACGATGACATCGGGGCCATCATCGCGGATATTTCCAGTGACCGCTATGTGGCAGGGCTGCTGCGCAAGTACCCCGGCCTGAGGCTGCTGCGGCAAGACCCTTGGGAATGCTCTGCCTCCTTCATCCTGGCGACCTATGCCAACGTACCCCGCATCATCCAGATGGTGGAGAAGGTGTGTCGGACCTTCGGCACCAGATTGTCCGCGGGAACCTATTCCTTCCCGACCCCGGATCAGATCCTAAAGAAGAACGACAAAGCGAAAACGTGCGGTCTGGGATATCGCTGCGATCGGTTCGTAGAGTTCGCCCGGAGCGTCCATGAGGGCGAGGTCGACTTCGATTCGCTAAGACGTTCCAGCTATGCGGATTGCGTCAATGAGCTCGTCCGATTCGATGGCATCGGCAACAAGGTGGCGGACTGCGTGGCGATCTTCAGCCTCGATCAGCTGGAGGCGTTCCCCATCGACGTGAGGATCTGCAGGGTGCTGGAGCAGAGGTACGGAGTGCAGGGGAACTATCGCAAGGTCAGCGCCTGGGCCAGGCAGCACTTCGGGCGCTATGCCGGCTATGCCCAGGAGTACATCTATTACGATCAGGATGCAAAGAACAGATTGGTCAGGAAGGGCTAATCATTCGATCCTGCAGGTAACGCACTGAGGCGCCCCGACGCCAGTTCGAGTCTCGTACACCTTCACCAGCATCCCGCTCTTCTTCACCATCTCGCAGATCCGGCAGGTCTCGGTGACGATGTCCGACCCGTTCACCATGCGGACCGCAGCCGCCTCGACCTCCTTCCTGAAGTCCTCATACTTGCCGCTGTTCTCGATCTCCTTGCTGGTACCGCGCTTCGCCTTGAGATACTGGGATATGGCTGCGTCCGTGACGCCGAACCGCCTCGCCACTTCGGCTTGGCTGAAATTGTGCTTGTCTACCAGCTCTCGGGCTAGCTCTCGCCGAATCGAAGGGAGGACATACCAAACGATCAGCTCACACGGTATCTTCATGAAAGCTAGCAAGAGATTAACGATATTTAACACTTATTAGTTCGGTTTCTTGCTGGAAGCGTCGCATGGCGATGGCTGAGAGACGGGGACCGCAACAAATGACTCGTCGAGCATCGGCGTCTTGCGACGCGCGCCGATGAAGAGCGACGAAGGATCACCTCAACTCTAAAATGCTCCTCGTGCGATAAGGGGCGCGAACGGAAGTGTGTTTAGGATGCCGATTGATGAAGTGATCGTTTCCCGGAAGATCGTAGAACGCTTCGCCAAGGAATTCGTTTCCGATCTCGACGCGGACGTGATCGTCGCCGGTGCCGGGCCTTCCTCCCTCACCGCCGCCAGATACTTGGCGAAGGCCGGGCTCAAGGTCGTGATATTCGAACGTAAGCTCACGCCCGGCGGAGGCATGTGGGGCGGAGGGATGACCTTCCCCATCATCGTCGTCCAGGAGGAGTCGAAGCACCTGCTCGAAGAGATCGGCGTGAAGCTCGAGACCTCCGGCGACGGCTACTACACCGCCGATTCCGTCGAGGCGAGTGCGAAGCTAATCGCATCCGCCATCGATGCCGGAGCGCGGCTCTACAACACCATCTCCGTGGAGGACGTCGTCATCCGCCAGGACCGGATCTGCGGCGTCGTCATCAATTCCAGCGCGGTGGAGGTCGCTGGCCTGCACGTAGATCCGCTCGCCGTCCGCGGGACCTACGTCATCGACGGGACGGGCCATCCGGCCGAAGTGGTGCACGTTGTGGTCAGGAAGGTGGGCAAGCTCAACACCCCGACCGGCAAGATCGAAGGCGAGAAGAGCATGTGGGCCGAGATCGGGGAGATGATGACCGTGGAGAACACGGTCGAAGTGTACCCTGGCCTCTTCGTGACCGGCATGGCCTGCAACGCGGTGATGGGCGCGCCCCGCATGGGGCCGATATTCGGCGGAATGCTCCTCTCCGGCAAGAAGGTCGCCGACCTGATATTGGAGAAGGAGAAGGCCGCCGGGATCTGGAACAAGAAGATTGAAAAGTAGTCAGACCTCGCCCGGGTGCGTTTTTTCATAGAACTCCTGCAGCTCCCACTCCTGCGTTCCTCCGACCTGCCCTTCGCGTATGGTCATGTTCAGCAGGCGGATGCCCTCGGCCATTATACGCTTGACCTCCTTTCCACCGACGATGTCGTAGACGTAGAGGTCCCTGCCCTTCTTCCGCCCCTTGAACGCACCAAGCATCTCCGTGCCTTGGAAGACGACGTACTGCCACGTCCCGAACCGCTCCCGGATCATCGGATAGAGCAGATAGGAAAGGTTGTCCATCGGAGTGAGCATGAACTCGTCCTTGGGCAGGGCGATTTCCTTGCCCGCGTCGGCTGCCAGCATCCAATGGACCGCGTCGTCCCCCTCGACCAAGAAGCCCTTGACCAGGACCTTGTCGTCCTCCAGCTTCGCCAGGACCTCCCTCAGATCGCGCATGCGCAGCTCGAACTTCATGAAGCGCGCGAGGTTCTCGGCGCTCATCAGCCCGAAGTTCTCGAACAGGTTGCGGACGACCGCCTTCCGCGCCTCCGCCCGCTCCATCTCCAGCGCGGGCACGGCCCGGAAGCGGTTCGCGCCGTCCAAATAGATGCAGCTGCCCAGGAAGAGCTTGCGCATCGCCTCGTGCGTCCTCTTCTCTCCCACGGGGCTCAGGTCGAACAGCCGGCGCCGGGAGACCGCGCCCTCCTTGGCGAGCATCTCCAGCAGGGACCGCATGTCCTGGTCCAGCTCGATTCCTTTAGCCGCCCGGTAGAGCGACGCCTGCTGGATCGTGGTATAGGTGGAGAATTCCGGTATGGAAGAGGCGCGGATCAGCATGCCCTGCTCGTGCAGCTTCTTCAAGGACACCTTCACCCTGGTGCGGATGAACGCCTCGCCGTCCGAGCGCAGGGAGCCCATCCGCCTCACGGCGGTGAGGATGTTGTCGTACTTCCTGCTGCCTGCCACCCGCTGCTTCTGGAAGACGTAGGCGAGGACCTCCGCCTTGCTGAGCACCCGGGGGACCAGCCGGCCCTTGGCGAAGTAGGTCCCGATGCGGAAGTACCCCGACTCCTCGAGGACCTTGGTGACCTCGGGGCCGACCTCCTCCGTCGGCTTCCCCAGCACCTCGCGCAGCCGCACGATGTCCAGGCCGGTGAGCTTGGAATATTCCATGACCTCGTCGAGGGCCCGGAGCGCCGACGGCAGCATGCCCGGATCGTCCAGGTCGAGCGAGCGCACGTCCACGCAGCCGCTCATGTTCCACTTCTCCAACGCGCCCACCAGGCGACCGTTAGCAATGATGGGGAAGACCCAGGAATCGCCGAAGCGGGAGGCGATCTCCGCCCACATCGGCTGCACCTCGGGATCGTAGAGGGAGACGACCTTCACCCCCTCCTCCTCCGCCTTGAAGGAGCTCAACTTGGGCAGCTCCTCGGGCAGCAGGTACATCTCCTGCCCGACGTCGCCGACCGTTATCGTCTCCACCTTCAGTTTGGCCAGCGCCGACCGGACCTCGTTCGGCTGGAAGCCGCTATAGGTGGTGATGGCATAGAACGGTATCGGGCCATAGGCGGAGACGAAGCGCCTGACGATGGCGAGCTGCGCGTCCCCCTGGTACCCTGCCACCTCGTAGGGGAGGTAGGTGTTCTCCCTGGCCCAGTCCTCCCCCTCCTCGTAGCGGCGCACCACGTAGACGTTCCGGTCCAGACGGTCCAGGCTCTCCTTGACCTGCTCCTTGTCCATGCCGAGGACCGAGACCAGGCCGCGCATCGAGAGGCCGCCGTGGGCGGCGAGCACATCCAGGATGCGCTGGTCCAGCGAGGACAGGCCGGCATTCCGGTAGGCGGCGACGTACAATGAGGTATCCTCGGCCAAGATGTATCTCACCCGGCCGCGGAGGAAGCGCCCCAGCAGCACCCTGCCGTCCGTTCGCATCGCCTCCCAGGCGGACATGTCGAAGCCTTCGACGCGCCGGAACAGGTCCAGCTGCATTCCCGCCTCGCCCAGGAAGCGCAGGCCCTCCTCGATCGACTTGAACGGCCCGTTGAGCTTGGAGCGGCGGTAGCTCTCGATGCTACGGTGGTCGTAGACCTCGCGGCCGGCGCTGCGCAAGCGCAGATGGTCCAGCTTCAGCATGTATTGGGGCTGCTCGGAGACCAGGAACCGGCCCTCGTCCAGCACCTCTTCGGCCACCAGGGCGGAGACGGCCTGGCGCACCGCCGCCTCTTCCGGTCCCAGGGCGAAGGCGATCTCCTCCACCGACGCTGGGCCGAACGCCGACACGAAGCGCGAAATTGCCTTATCCAGCGCCTTCTCCCCGCTCATCGGTTCGAACACCCGGCGGGCGTAGCGCCACTTGCCGCCCTTGTGCGATGTCCGTCCGACCGCCTGTGTAGTCTCCAGCACGTGGAGCGATCGCACGATCTTGTCCGTGTCGACCCGCAGCGCATCCGCCAGCTCGTTGGCAGTCCTGGAATTGTCGAACGCGCTCAGAACCTTCTCGTCCGCCTCGCTCAACGCCCTCTCCCTTCTCATGATCGTGCCATAAATCGGCAAGTCCTCGGCAGCGACGAAGGTCGCGTCGTCGGTGTAGACGGAGACGATTCTTCCTTCCTCCAGCAGCTCAGACGACCAGTCATCGATGACGCTCTTCTCCTGAGCGGAATAGGGATAGACGCTCCTTCCCCTCTCCTTGAAGATGTGCAACGGGCCGGTGCGCCGCAGCAGGTCGATGATCTCCTCCTTGCTCTCCGCCCGACCGCGTTTGCGCCGGAAGTAGGCATCCACCTTCTCCTCCTCGAACTCGAATCGGTCCAGCTCTCCCTCCATGACCTTGGACAGCACCTTGCGGTGCAGCTGCTTCAGCAGCGAGCAGCGGTCCTCCATCAGCACGATGTCCGATATCCCGGCCAGAACGACGTTGTGCGCGAACGGCGAAGGAGTGGGGGAGAAATCGATGTTGGCGACCGTGATCTCCCCCGACTCGATCGACGCGAGCACGGCCTTGGCGTTCTGTGATGTCCATCACGTCCTCCAGGATCTCGCGGTACGTCTCCTCGATGACCGGGACGTCCTCCAGGTCGCTCAGGTAGTCCAGCAGGTAGCCGGAACGGACCTGCTGCCGGTTCACCGAGACCTCCCGCCCCTTGTAGTTGCGCAGGATCATGAAGCGACCGGGCGGCCGTGTGCCGGAACCGCTGCTTGAACAGCTCCGAGTCCTTGACCGCCCGGCGCAGGATGTCGTCCAGCTGATCCGACTTCAGCAGCGCCTGGACGTCGGCCAGCTCGATCTTGCGCTGGGATCGAGAGCATGAAGGCGTCGTCGACGACCGACACGGAGACGTTGCAGCCATAGCGCTGGCGTCACCTGGAACGCGTACGCCCGGGAGAGCGCGTCGTTCACCCGCCGCCCGAAGGGGAAGTGGAAGATGATGTTGCGGTTGCCGGCCATGTCGATGTAGCCCTCGATGGCCAGCCTCCGATCGTTGGGGATCAGGTCCACCGCGGCCTTCTGCTCCCTGAAGTACGACAGGATGGACCGGGCCGAACCGTTGTCGATGTCGAAGTCGTTCACCAGCCATGCGATGATCTTCCTCCTCGGCTCGTCCAGCTTCGCCGCCATCTCCCGGCGGAAGCGGCGCGATCTCCATGGAGAGGTCGAAGGAGCGGGGCAGCATCTCGCCGGTCCAGGACGGCACGGTGGGCTTGCGCCCGGAGGCGGACTTTGACGAAGACCTTCATCCCCTTGGTCCGGACGAACTCGTAGCGATCTTGCCGCCGAGCACGAAGACGTCCCTGGTCGCCAGGCGCTCCACGAACTTCTCGGAGAGGTCGCCGATCGAAGGCGCCCCGTCTCGGTGAACACCTTGTAGTTCGCCTCCTCGGGGATGGTGCCCAGGTTGAGGAAGTAGATCATGCGGCCGCCCTTCTTCTTGCCGAAGCGCCCTCCGTCCTCGTCGTACCAGATCTTGGAGTAAACGCCTTCGAAGGCGTCCTTGCTGCCCAGGTAGCGGAGCACCTCCAGGAAGCTCTCCCGGCTGAGGTTGCGGTAGCAATAGGAGCGCCTGCACCACCTCGATAGGCCTCCTCCACCTCCCAGCGCTTCTCCAGCGACATGCCCACGATGCTCTGCGCCAGCACGTCCAGGCAGTTCTCCGGGATGGTGACCCGGTCGATGTTGCGAGCGATGCGCCGCGCGGCACAGCACCGCGCACTCCACCAGGTCGTCCAGTTCGAAGACCATCATGCGGCCCTTGGACGTCTTGCCGTGGGAGTGCCCGCTGCGCCCGATGCGCTGCAGCCCCTTGGCCACGGTCTTCGGCGAGCCGATCTGGCACACCAGGTCCACGAAGCCGATGTCGATGCCCAGCTCGAGTGAGGTGGACGAGACCACGCAGCGCAGCTGGCCGTTCTTCAGCCGCTCCTCGACGTCCAGCCGGGTCTCCTTGGCCAGCGAGCCGTGGTGGGCCTCGATGCTCTCCAGCCCCCGCTCCTTCAGCTTGTAGACGACGTTCTCCGTGCCGGTCCGGGTGTTGGTGAAGACGATGGTGGTCTGGTGCTCCTCGATCATGCTCCTTGAGCATGTCGTACATCTTGGCGTTGACGATCTCGTACGGCAGAGGCGGTCATGTCCTCGGTGGGGCAGATGACCTTCAGGTCCAGGTTCTTCCTGGTCTTCACCTCGACGATGTTGACGTTCCGACCTACCCCGTCCTCATAGCCGACCAGGTACGCGGCGATGTCCTCGATGGGGGCCAGCGTGGCCGAGAGCCCGATCCGAGTAAGCTTGTCCTGCCGGCACATGCGCCTGCAGCCGCTCCAGCGTCAGGGAGAGGTAGCACCCCGCGCTTGGAGTCGCAGATCTCGTGGATCTCGTCCACGATGACGTACTCCACCGGGACGAACTTCTCCCGGAACTTCGGGGCGGCCAGCACCAGCGCCAGCGACTCCGGGGTGGTGATGAAGATGTGGGGCGGCTTGCGCAGCTGCTTCTGCCGTTCCGCACTGGGAGGTGTCGCCGGAGCGCACCCCCACCCGGATCTTCGGCATGTTCGCATGCCCTTCGCTCGGCCAGCTCGTTCGATCTCCCGCAGCGGCTCCTCCAGGTTCTGGTTGATGTCGTTGGCCAGCGCCTTCAGCGGCGAGATGTAGACCGCGTAGATCTTGTCCTCCAGCTTGCCCTCCTTGGCGTACTTGAAGAGCTCGTTGATGATGCTGAGGAAGGCCGTCAGCGTCTTCCCGGACCCGGTGGGCGAGGAGACCAGGACGCTCTTCCGCTCGTGGATCATCGGAATGGCATAGGACTGCGGCTCGGTCAGATCGTCGAATTTGCCGGCGAACCACTCGCTGATGAGCGGGTCCATCAGGGCCATGACCTCTTTCTTGCTGCTCCTCTGAGCTATCCTTTCCATTTGCTGCCTCGATTAAAAGCACGTTTCATTGACCATCCCCCTATTACTACTTTGCCTCCAGAGCCGCGAATATGGCGTTGCTCGGATGCCACCTGGCCATCCGAATTCCGCTGCGAGTTTGACTCTCGACGGCGGTCGTCCTCCTTGGCGAGGCCCAGGCTGCGAATCCTTAAAAAGGAAGACCGCTTTTGTTCGGCGAGAACCCTTGAAGAACCTGACTGCCGTCCTACTCTGCGCGCTGCTGCTCGGTTGCCTTGTCCCAGCCGTCCCATCGGCGTCTGCAGCAGACCCCTTCTTCGTCACCGGTCAGGTCGGGGATGCGGGCGGTAACCCGCTCTCGGGCGTCAACGTCAGCGCGAGCAACACAACGACCGGCATCACCTTCTTCGCCTTCACCAACGACGCCGGAGTGTACAACATCTCCCTTCCAATAGGACTGTACGATTTGTCGGCCAGCAAGGTCAACTATTCGACCAATATGATCAGCGGGATATTCGTCGGGCCCAACAACGTCGCCGGAGTCGATATCACCCTGAATGAGATCCTCGGCAGGGTCTATGGCTTCATTATCTCGGGTAACGTCTCCGTGGACGGGGTGACCGTCACCCTCTCCAATGCTAAGCAGAACTTCACCTCGCAGTCGGAGGCGCCGTTCGGCCAGTATTCCATCGACGTGGTGGAACCGGGCGTCTACGTGGCCAGGGCGGAGAAGCCGGGCTACTGGACCGCCTATGCCTCGGACCCGGTGATCGTGACCCGAGGGAACAGCGAACAGGTGAACTTCTCCCTGGTGGTCCAGCCGGCGCGAGTCTATGGGACCGTGAGCGTCGCAGGCACCCCCGAAGCAGACGTGACCGTCGAGCTGCTGTTGGGAGGGAATATGATACGCCAGGCCCAGACCGATGCCTTCGGCAACTACTCCTTCGGCAACCTGCAATCGGGCGAATACGTGCTCCGCCTGTCCAAGGATGGACTGGTAGAGAAGACTGTCAGTGTCTCACTGGCGCCCTTCGAGGATAAGCGCGTGGATCCGATAATGTCCCGTTCCCCGGTCGAGGGGCTGAAGGGATTTATCGGCGACCTCGACCTGACGCATTCGCTGATGATCGTTGGCTTGCTGGTCACCGTGATAATAATGGCCTTCGCGATCTTCATCCGCGTGCGCTCGGTCAAGAAGCCCGATATGCTGGCAAACGAGGAGAAGGAAGAGGAAGACAAAAAGGAGAAGCTGAAGAAGAAATGAGCTAGAGCCCGATCCTCTTCCTCACCTTCGGCAGATTGCCCGCCACCGCTTCATTCACTTTCTTATACAGGCTCTCGCCATGCGCGTCGATCGCGACTATCAGGGGGCCGAACCCTTTCACTTCCAGTGCCCACATCGCCTCGGGCATCCCCAGGTCCAGCCATTCCACGCCTTCGACGTTCATGATCCCGCCAGCGGCCAGAACCGCCGCTCCCCCGGTGAATGCCAGGTAGACGCAGCCGTGCTTCGCCATGGCGTCCACCGTCGGCTGGGACATCCCGCCCTTCCCAACGATGGCCCGCACCCCGAAGTGCTCGATGAACTCCGGCTCCATGGAATCCATCCTGCTGCTCGTCGTCGGTCCGGCCGCGATGACTCGCCACTTGCTGCCATCCTTCTTCACGATCGGTCCGCAATGATAGAGGACGCCGCCGTGAAGGTCGAAAGGCAGTCTCCTACCTTGCTTGGCATATTCCAGTGCCCGGGCGTGCATCTCGTCCCGGCCGGAGTACATGATGCCGTCCAGGGTCAGCTTGTCGCCCACCTTCAGCGAACGGACGTCCATCTCCGACAAGGGAGTCTTCAGCTTCACCAGAACCCCTCCCTCGAATACTTCACCGAGCCGTCCTTGGCAATCCGGGCCGAGGCGCGTCCTCGCCGCCCAGCACTGCAGGCAAATCGCCACCGGCAGACTCGCGGTGTGACATGTACGCCTCCTCCACCCTAACCCCCAAGACCGTGGTCTTCCCACCCAGCCCCATCGGTCCGATGCCAGTGAGGTTGAGCGCCTGCTTCAGATCGCTCTCCAGCATTGCCAGCTGCGGGTCCCGATTGCCGATGTGCAGCGGGCGCAGCAGCGCCTTCTTGGCCAGTACCATCGCCTGATCGGCGCTTCCCCCGATCCCGACACCGACGATGGTGGGCGGGCAGGGCCTGCCGCCGGCGCTGACCACGGTGTCGAGCACGAACTTCTTGATCCCTTTCAGCCCCTGCGACGGCGTGAGCATGGCGAGAACGCTCATGTTCTCCGACCCGGCGCCCTTGGGCATCACCGTCAGCTGCGTGAAGTCCTCGTCCGAGTATTCGTAATGGATGGTGGGTACGCGCTTGCCGATGTTGTCGCCGGGATTCTGCCGCGTGATCGGGTGCACCGCGTTCGGCCGCAGCGGTACTTCCGCCGTCGCCCGTCTCACCCCCCGGCGGATGCCCTCCTCCAGGTTCGGCAGGCATTTGCCGCTGACGAAGAATATCGGCATCCCGGTGTCCTGGCACATGGGCAGGGACAATCGGTCCGCCGCGGCAACGTTCTCCAGGATGGTGCGGAGCTGGGTCCGCGCGACCTCGTCGGTCTCCTCCCTCTCGGCATCGCGCAGCGCCCCCAGGACGTCGTCCGGAAGCGTGGTCACCGCGACGCGGAGCAGGTTGACAGTGACCTCCTCGATGAGCTTGGTCGATCGCAACGATGTTTTCTCCATCGTAAAGCTGAACGAAGTCATCTCCCTGAGGGTTTAAGAAGCCCCTCGGTCAGCGAGCGATATCCCTTTTTATAGGAGCTACCTATGCGCTCTAGGCAGGTTTGGCGATGGAAGACCCGATTGTTCTTGAGAATCTGACCAAGGATTATGGTAACAACTTCAAGGCCGTCGATGCCCTCAACCTCAAGGTCAAGAGGAATTCATTTGTTGGCTTCCTCGGGCCGAATGGTGCGGGGAAGACCACCACCATTAAGATGCTCACGAATCTGCTGACCATCACGTCAGGGAAGGCGTACCTGAACGGCGTGGACGTGGTCTCCGACCCGAAGAACGCACTCTCGGACATCGGAGCGGTGGTCGAGACGCCCGAGTTCTATCCTTTCCTCACACCGATGGAGACGTTCGAGTACCTCGGGTCTCTGCGGGGCATGTCCAAGGAGGACATCGCGCAAGCGAAGCAAGGATGTGCTCGAGCTGGTGAAGATGACCGAATGGTCTGCCATCCGCATCGGCAAGTTCTCCAAAGGAATGAAACAGAGGATAGCGCTGGCACAGGCATTGCTTCACGAGCCGAGCGTGATCATCCTTGACGAGCCGACCTCTGGCCTGGACCCGCGAGGCATGGTCGAGGTGCGCGAGGTCCTCTTAGAGCTCAAGAAGCGGGATTACACCGTGTTCATGTCGTCCCATATGCTCAACGAGGTGCAGGAGATATGCTCCGAGGTCGCCATGATCGATCATGGCAAGTTGCTGGCATATGATACCGTGGGCGCATTGATGTCGAAGGTCGAGAGCAAGCGATTGGAGGTGCGCCTCGCCAACCAGGTGTCCGGGGAAGCGATGGACAAGGTCCGAACCTACCAGGGAGTCGAGCTCTTGAACGTCCTGACACCGAATAACTTCCAGTTGGACTTCAAAGGAGGAGAGGAGGAGCAGGCGCAGCTCCTGCTGTACCTGCAATCGCAAGGCCTTAAGATCGTCTCCTTCAAGGAATCGGGCTTGGCGCTCGAGACCCTGTACATGAGCTTGATAAAGAGCTCGAGGTGATAGAAATGGCAACCATACTGAAACGGAATCCGCCCTCGGACTTGAAGCAATTGATGTTCGTAACCCGCTACGATATCTACAAGCACCTCAGGAGCAGGAGGCTCCTTGGCTTTCTCGTCCTCGAGACGATCCTGTTGTTACTCATACTCGCCCTGCCGCCGCTGCTCGGGCACCATTACAACAACGATCCAAATGGGTTCATATCCACTTTCACCGGTCCCAACGCCATCAACCTGCTATTGGCCATCGGGGCGACGTTGTTCGCCGGTGACGCGATCGTCAGTGAATACCAGAACCGAACTGGTTATCTGATCTTCCCCAATCCATTGAAGAAGTCGGTCCTGTTCGCAGGCAAGTTCCTAGCCAGTGTCATCATCATCGGTGGCGCCGTAATTATTTGGTATGGGGTGGCGATGATCTCCGGAGTGGCAGTGACTGGCAGCGTGACCATCCTCGCGTTCTATTCGCTGCTGCTTGCGTTGCTTTACGCGATTGCCTGCATCGGGGTGGGGTTCTTCCTCAGCGCGCTGATGAAGGGCTCGACCGGAGCGCTCGTCTTCACTTTCGCGCTGCTCTTTCTGATCCTTCCGATAGTCGATTCCACCGTGGGAGGTCTCGGAGGAGTGAAGCCGGACGTGTCGCTCTCGTTCGCTGGCGGCTCGGTGGGCTATATCCTGGAGACGCCATATCCAGTCGATTTCAGCCGGACGATGCATGTAGGAGGGCAGAATCTGACCTTGTACAACTTCTACCCTGATGTGACCATCGCGGTCGTGACCATGCTCGGATATACCCTGGTATTAGGCGCCCTTAGCCTGATCCTCTTCAAGCGAAGGGAAATGGTCGGTTAGGCATGCGCATCGAACTCCTGGTCGTGGGCGACGAGCTGCTTACCGGCCAGACCGACCCCTATCCGGCGGAGATCATCGGACTGATCCGCGCCAGGAGCGCCCACATCAGCCGCATCGCCGTGGTCATGGACGACCCGAAGGCGATGATTGATGAGCTGGAGGCATGCGAGCGCAACGGCGCGGCACTGGTCATCGTGACCGGGGGCCTCGGGCCGACGCTGGACGACCTCACCAGGCATGCTGTGGCGCGCTACCTCGACGAGGCTCTGGTCCTGGACCAGGATGCCGCGGGATGGCTGAGGGAGACGTTCGCCCGGCGCCATGGCAATGAGGTCGAACCGCGGAAGGAGGCATGGCTAATGGCAATGGTCCCGCGTGGCAGCAAGGCGCTGTGGAACCCTGTTGGGATAGCCTCCGGGATCCTGGCCACGAAGGGTGGCATGACGATCATCTGCCTCCCTGGCTTCCCCAAGGAGATGCTGGCGATGTTCCGCGAGCACGTCCTCCCCCTGATAGAGGCGGACGGGATCACCGAGAGGGAGATCTGGGTGAGGCACATTGAGTCGGAAATGGAGCATCTGTTCCAGATCATCGTGAAAGAGTTCAAGGTCCGCGTGTCCTCCCTGCCCAAGGAGAACTGGAGGGAGCGCGGGAATCTGGTAGTCATCAAAGGAGACGAAAAGGAGGTCGAGCGGGCGGCGCAAAGGTTCGCGCAGCTCCTCGAATCTGAATTCCCCGCAGATCAGCCGGGGAGGAGATAGGTCTCCTCCTCGTGGATGATAACCTTCACTGTCTCGCCCTCGTGCTTGAACCCTGGCGGCTTGCGCACCTCGATGGTGCTGAAATTGATTGGGTGCATGATCTGCAGCTCCTTCGCCGTTTCGCTCAGCACAACGGCGTCCAGGATGTCCTGCTTGCGCGCCAGCACCCTGACCTCATATAGGTCGGCGTTGGGCAGGTTGATCGGCTCGTTCGTCTTCAGGTTCAGCAGCTTGGTGCTGTTGGAGGCGATCGATATCACCAGATGCGGCTTGCCCTTCAGCGAGACAACCTCGCCCCTGAGGTAGGAGGGCAGGCGGACCAAGTACGTTACCCGGTAAACGTCCTTGCCGTCCTTCTGCGTGACCAGGGTGGACGATTCCTTGACCTCGCCCCCGAAGCGGTCGCCCAGCTCCTTGGATATCGACTTCGCCAGGGAGATGGAGGAAAGGTAGGCGTCGAAGCCGCCGGGGACCTCCTCCAGCTTGGAGATGAACATCTCCCGGTTCTCTTCTTGCGCTTCGTCCACCCGCTTCCTCAGCGCGGTGTAGATGCGTTCCTTCTGCCCCTCGGAGAGCTTTCTTTCCCGACCGCGTATCTGGATGATGCTCTCGTAGTAGTTGCCAATGATCTTGGAGCAGCGGGGACAGACGGTGTTCTTGAGCCGGACGATGGTGTGCAGATCCTCCTTCACCTTGAGGTTGCCATGCTCAATGTCTATGTACAAGCGCACGTGGAAGTTGCGCGGGTCGGCCTCGTCCACTTCGGCGCGGACGTGCGCCAGCTCGGAGCCGCGCCTCACCACGATCGCATCCGTCGCTACCTCTCGTATCGCCTCGTCCAGGCTCATCCTCTTCCAACGCGCATTGATAAGATATTCTCTGCAATGGTAGCAGATCATCAGGTCGACATGATCGCTGATGCTGGTGAAGCGCGTGTTCTCCAGGAAGCACTCGACGCACAGGCTCTCGTAGGTGGAGCCCTCGCGTCCGCAACGGACACAGAACATATTACATCTTCACCAGCTGGACATGGGGCACGCCATCGATCGTGATTACACAATCGTCGTTAATCAAGTTATGCTTGGTGGCGATGGAGACGGTCTTCTTGCCCACCAGGTTGGCCACGGTGCAGAACGAGAGCCTGTTGAGGAGCATCTCCTCGTTCGCATCCTCGCCCTCGTAGAACGAGGTGACCTCCAACCTTAGCTCGCCCTCCCTGAAGGTCTTACCCAGCAGCTCTTTGTCGCAGGCCGCGACCAACGTGTCCGAGCCTTTTCGATACACTCGAACGGTGATCATTCGTTACCCTCCGAGGCCAGCTTATAGAACCCGCCCTGCGGCGAGTAGACCTCCCCATTATCGGCAAGGCGCTTCAGCAACGTCCTGACACGCTCCTCGGGAATGTTATCCTCCTTCGCCAGCATTATCAGCTGCTCGATGCCGATGCCGGTCTTCTCCGCGTTGTTGCGGATCAGGTCGCGGATCACCAGTATCTGCTCCCTCTGCGACTTCGAGGTGCCGGTGGCGATGATGTCAATATCCAGCCCGCCGCCCTCCCCGGCGATCTTGCGCAGATAGTACTCCACGATGCCGACGCGCTCTTTTGGCATCGTCCAGGGTGACGACCTTGCTCAAACGAGCGCGAGCGCTCGCCTCCGACAGCCGAACGTATGCTTCCAGCTGACGCGCAGTGATCGGAACGGACTTCCCTTCCCCCTCGCCCTGCTTGCGTATCATCAGATAATTGTCGGTGATGAGCCTCATGGCATCGTCGCTCAGGATGGGCGAGAAGCGCTTGGAATAGGCGATGTACTTGCGGAAGAACTCCTTGGAATAGGTGGGCTTCAGGCCCTCGGTCTCCAGGAGCATACGCTTGATGTCCTCGGAATCCTCCACCATCTTGTCCTCGTTCTCGAAGATCTCGCCGCGCCGGTGCGCGCTGAGGATGTGCTTGGTGATCCTGGAGTCCTTCTCCGCCTCCGGCTTGTCGGTCATGGCGAAGATCATGTCGAAACGGGACATGAGCGCCGGAGGAAGGTCGATCTGGTCCGCGATGAACTGCGATTCCTCGAACCGTCCATACTTGGGGTTCGCGGCGCCGAGGATGGAGCAGCGGCACTGAAGGCGGGCGGTGATGCCGGCCTTCGCTACGGAGACACTGTTCCCGCACCAGACCGGGAGGCCATTGCGCCGCACGTAAATGACATGATTCGGCACCTCAACGCAGTGGATCATGCCGGAATACTCTTCTGTTTCAATGCTTGAGTCCTTGCTCAACTCGACGCACTTGGTCATCCCCGAGTTCATGACATAAGTCCCGAGGACCAGAGAGCAGATGGGTGAGGCGATCGTCTCGCAGGTGTTCCTGCCATTTCCATCGAGGATCGAGACATTGAAGTGCTGGAGCGTCGACTCGACCTCTCGCCCCTTGATGATGCTCTTCCTACCGGGCTCGCTGACGAGACGGACGTTCCCTGCGACTCCACACTTCAGCGCAATCTCCTGGACATCATCTGCGAGTCTCTTCGAAGACGTGCAATAGACCCTGTGACCGGTCATATTGCTTATCGTGCCGTCTCCCAACATGAGAGCCTCGAGGAGGATGCTCAGCTGCCTTGAAGAAAGCTTGAGGAGGTCTCTTGGCACATGCTTGTCACCCGTCTTCCCCAATTCTGACATGTGAGATGCCAGTTGCTTGTCGGAGATGGCGAAGTTGTGCCCATCGTAGGAGAACTTGAAACCCAATCGCTCGATGCAATTCTTGATCCTTTCGATCTTGTCCTTGCAAGACACCTGGCTTATGTTGACCCGGTAGGGCACGTCCTTCGTGAACTGGACCGACCCCTCCGAAATGAAGTACCCCAAGAACTCGAGCCAGTCATCCATTCGATATCTTCGCGCTTCGGTGAGAGCGCCCGAATCGTTCTGATTCTTGAACTTCATCACCGGGGGCAGGATGAACCATTCCGATTCCCTGCCCTTCCAGAGCGCATTCTTCTTGAATTTGAGCTGCTTCCCTTGAGGCAGAAGGTCCATTCTTCGTAGTCCATATTCCCCCCACTCGCCCGCCCTTCGGTGAACGCTGACGTACATGTTGTGATTGGGGGTGACCGCCAGGTCGAGTTGACTGGTCCGTATTCTGAAAAGTCGTCCTTCATACATTGAAGAGAAGGAAGTGACCGGCTTCCGATACTCCAGGTAGCCGCTTGGGGATAGGGTCGCAATCCTATCTTCTTCGACCAATTCCGAGAAGTATTTCCACCCGTCCTTGGTCAGAACCTCCGTATCGGCGTCGTAGCACTGGGATTCCATCGCCTCGTGCATCGCGCTCCGGTCCTGATCGGTCATCTTGTCGAGCTCATCGATGGCGGCTAGTCCCATATCTGCCAAGACCAGGGCGCCTGCCTCCAAAGTCCATCGCCCCTCGCCGAAGTCGTCCTTGACCGCCGCGGCGGTGTTGTGAACCGCGAACCCGTTCGCGATGAAGCAATGGCTGTCGTTGACGGTGAGATCGTAAACGTGGGAAGGAAGGTTCTCCCGGACCTCGCGCTTCTCTGCCAAAGCGACCCACCTCATTTCACCATCGACTACGGACCAAAGCCTCGTCCCCCGGCGAAAGGCTATCACATCGCGAGAAAGCCCCGACCATGCCGAATCGCCTTCGCCATAACCTTTGTTTCCGGTGTAAGCGTTATCCTATGTCCCCCAGCAGTTGATTATCTCCACAAGAAATGAAGGGGTGTTTAACCTCCAAACCGACCGCAGTTCCTTGCCCTCGATCAAGGCCGGTCTTGACCGACGCGACCTTGTGCCCGTTGGTCTCCTGCGTCCAAATGCCGGGCTTTCGTTTCGTTCGGCGCGGTCAGCTTCGATTCCACGAACTCCCCGATCTTGACCGGCTTTCCGTCGACCAAAATCTTGGAGTCGGGAGCGACGCACAGGCCCGCGGCCGAGGACGACTTGCCGGAGGCGTAGATGCCCCTCGGCGCCAGGTCGGACATGTAGCGCAGTATCTGGCTGTTATGCGAGATGATGTCGTTGGTCACGAAGTTGTGCGTCTCGTCGACCTCCAGGTCGTAGACGAACGGCTCTGGCGGCATCGATCGGCTCGATGCTCTCCACCTGGTCCCAATCGAGGCCGCGGCGGCGGCCATGGGTCTCGTCCGGCCCGCATGTCCCCGGCCCGGTGGCGATGGCGATGCACTGACCGAGGTAGATCGTCTTGGCGGCGCGGAATTGGATGTATTGGGCGTTCTGGACGAACAACGGATGCGTCGGCGTGACCGTGAGTTTCCTGCCACCCTTGGTCTTGAAGAGCAGCAACTTGCGGCGGGGCGGTGCGCTTCCACGCCCTGACCGCCTTGGCCGGCTCGATCGCCCCGCGCATGGAGAAGCTCATGACCTATCATATCCAACGGCGTCCAAACGCCGTCGTCGACGCTCTGGACCTCCCCCTTGGCTACCGCTTCCTTCACGATCTCCTTGATCGGCCTGGTCGTTCCGTCCCCCAGGAGCACATCGGCATCCCCGGTGACGCACTTCGCTACACCTGGATCGCCGACCAGCAGCACGTGGATGTCGCCTCGGATCTTCGTGCCGTCGTCGAGCGATTTATGCACGCCGCCGAACAATTGCAGCGCGATAGCCTCCTTCTCCCGGTCGTAGCCGTAGATGGTCGGCGATATCGAGCCGATGATGTTCTTGAACAGCGCCGGATCGCGGGATTGAGCGAGTATCTCCTCCTCGTCCTCCTGGCTGATCACCACGTCCTCGTACTCGTGCGTCTTGAATTCCACCGACATCACGTCCAGGTTGATGTCGAACAGCGTGGACTTCTGCACCGTGCCCTTCTGCACCGAGCGGACGACGCCGTTCATGACCACTCGGTCACCCGGGGCCACCGACCCGGCCAGATCGTCCTCGATGAAGCCGGTGAGCCGCTCAGGCTGCGCTCCGCCGCGCAGCCCCTCGGGGCTCTCCTGCATCTCGATCTTCTGCGTGTCGACGTACTTCGACTCCTCGGAGAGAAGCTTGAACTTGGTGGAACTCGAAGTCCGCTCGCAACCGCCCTGATCCTTGTAGCACTCCAGCGGCTCCTTGAAGAACATGCCCTCCTGCGGTTCCTTGATGACCGCGCCGCAACGCATGCACTGGAACAGCGCGTCGATTATCTTCGGCCGGACCTCGGTAGCCTTTCGAACCAAGCCCTCGACGGAGATCAGCTTGCCCAGATGCTCGCTGCGGATGCGCCGGATCTCGACCTTGCTCTCCGCCGGAAGTCCTGTTAGCCGCAGGTGCACGTCCACCCCCTCCCTGCCCGGAGGGAGCATCTTCTTCACCGCCTGCTTGCCCAGATGCAAGCACCTGACCGGATGCTGGAGGATGTGGTCCGAGAAATCGGGGTCGAACAGGTCCAGCATGGAATAGGGGATGAGCAGGGAGCGTTGCTCCGGATAATGATCGGCGACCTCGATGACCTTCAACCGATAGTCGCTGGACTCAAGGAACTCCTCCCACCTCGCGATAACGTCCTCGTCAGAGTAATCGTCTGGCAAAATGGCAACCTCCGCCACGCTCTTTCAGGGCGGCCTTCCCTTTATGCGATTCGGGGCTAAAATAAAGCGCCTCGCGCACGGGATTGGTAAACGCTCTAAAGGGATAGATCATTTCCACTTGCTCGACCGCCATCTATCTTAACTTATGGGAGGGAGGTTCGTAACTGAGCTGATTAGATGTAATCTGACTGGATGGCGACGACTTCGGCGCTCGTCCTCGCTTCGGAGTACCGTTCCAGCGGCTCGTTGTTCAACTCCAGGAAGCCGAGGCCCCAGGACAGCTTCTCCAAGACCTTTTTCGCTTGCTCCTTGAAGCCCATGATGTAGAGGGAGGCGGCGAATGCCTCCGCCGACGTGAGCTTCATCGGCTTGCCCCAGTTGACCGGGTTGGCGGCCAGGAGGTAGGGGAGAGAGCGGCTGCGGAAGTCCTCGCCAAGCTTGGGGAAAGACTCGATGTTCTTCCAGGAGAGGTCGAGGACGACGATGCCGTGCCTCTCGGCTGCCTCGGAATCCTCGCGTGAGATCGATTTCTCCGAGTGGGGATCGAGGACGATGCTGCCGCGGGGCAGGCGGCGCAGCGAGGCCAAGGGCTGCGCCAACTTGAAGCGGAGGAGCTTCTTGGCGGTGCACTTCTTCGGGTCGCATTGGCCTTCGTCGAAGATGTAGAGAACGACCATGACGCCCATCGTACCATGTCCCTGTTAAAAATTGTTTCTTCCGGCCATTCGATTTGCATGACAATTGTCTGACGCAAACCCTTAAGAGCTTCTTCGGAGCATATAGGGACGGGTGGATGGGATGCAAACCGGTCTCGATATTCTATCGAGCAATCATGAGCTGCGGGTACATTGGCTGAAACGCTTGGTCGCCGCAATAGTCGATCTGGCGATAGTGACGATGCCGATATCTCTAGCCTTGATCGTGAAGGGGAGCATCGACGATCCCTATCTCGTCGGCTTGGTTTCGGGAGTGGGGCTTTTCGTCTACAGCTTGCTCCTCGAAGGGCTGTTCGGACGAACTTGGGGGAAGCGCCTCATGGGACTCAGGGTCGTCTCATTGGGCGATAAGGGAAGCTTCGTGCAGGCGGCCATCCGCTCAGTCCCGAAGTTCTTCTGGTACATCTTCCTGCCCATCGACACGCTTGCCGGACTTGCGACCCAAGGTGATCCGAGACAGCGATGGTCGGACAAGGTCTCCCAGACAACTGTGATTGCGATGAGACTGCCACATAAGGATCGCAGACCAAGATCGATGCAAAGGACGTCCGAGACGAGTACGAAATAGAGCCGTTTGCCCAGAGATGCATCTTTGGAGTCGTTTATCAACTGAGCATTGGTCTTGGATTTCATTACTTCTTGTTGATTGGAATGACATCCAAGCTTCCGCAGTTGGGGCATTTGAATGACTTCTCGCCCCCATAGAGATCTGCGGGTTTTGGAGCCAAGGTAAAGCGTCGCTTCTCCATGAAGAAATTGGTCTTGCACTTGTTGCATTTGATAATTCTGCTTCCTCGATATCCAACTGATTACCCTGATGAGAACAATCAATACAAGGATGAGCCAGAGATACCAATAGTCGGGAAGGAGGAAGAATGCTGCGATGATAAGAAGGATGATATAGATCAGACCGAACATCATTCTCAGACGTTTCGTCAACACCGCTGATCTTGCTTGAGCTTTCATGACGTTCCAAGAATGCTAGTCCTGATATTAAAACGGCAATGGACAGTTGCGTCAACTTTATTGCCATTGGTAGAATTGTTGTTATGCCACGATGATGACAAACCCAGCTCTGATTCAATGATGACAGACGGGCGAGCTGAGTGGCAGTCCGCGTAACTTGCTTCGGTGGTGTGCCGCGACTCCAACTGCACAGATTAGCATCATGGTTGCAAGGTCACCTTCAATTTAAGACCGATGCTCCATGCGCATGGTGAATGGCTGGCAAAAGACTCAAATGAGGATGCTTGAAATAGAAAATATGTTAAGGGGTTTATTGCAATCCAGAATCACAACTTAGCTCGCCGTGAAGGTGAGGGTCGCAATTGCGTTATTGGTCGCATTGTCCCTTATGGTGACAGTGTAAGTAACACCAGTCGTGGTATGGATATCGATGTAGTCACCAGCTCCAAGAGTGGCTCCAGATCCAATCATGTGTATGAATGGGATCGGGGTCAGGGTTCCTGTACTGGGTACAACAATCAGGGTCACGGAATCGTTCCTAACATTATTCTGTGTGATAGACAGAAGGCTCACGCGGTACTGGGTTGCACTGACCTTGTTTGCGTCAAGAGCTCCTGTTGCGTTACCACCAGACCCGGTGTTGAACCCCATGACCATTACGTATAGAACGGCCGCCAGTACGACAGTGATTGCGACCATCAAGATGGTTGCGATAACTGGCGATACTGCCTCGGAGTTCTTACGGATCTTCCAAATCTTCTTCATTTGTCAAGTCCTCCTAGTAGGGAGAATCCCTACCGTGCCGAGATATTCTCCTTTGTCCTAATATAAATATTTGCGTTCTGGAATCAAAGATGAAACAACCTGGCTAATGATCTAAGGTTGGCGCTCCTCATCGATTGGCATGATCACATCGCAGACCATGCCCAGCATCTCCTTGACATCGACCTTCAATTGATCAGGGATCATCAGGACGACTGGATACGCCTCTCTGGCCTTCAGTGAATTGAGAATAATCGTGAAGAACTCCGACAGCATCTTCGGGTCATTGTGAATCGCGAAGGAATTCGCCGAGTCGAATACCACGACCGTCTTCTTGTCGCCTGCCAGGCGCAGGAAGTATTCCACTTTGAGCATGATATTCTCCAGCATGGACGGGTTTTCGACGTAACACCGTATTATCGACCCGATGTATTGCCCCCATCATCGTATGGGAGACGCAATCGATGAACCTCAACCCCTCGGTGTTCGCTTCCAAGCGCCTGCAATGCGGAACTCAAGGTGGCCGAGGGAACGGACGATGTGACGTAGATGCAATTCATCCCATTCTTCGAAGCGAAGTCCTCGATGAGGCCGCGCACCACGTCGAAATAGGATTCGATCTTGATCTCCAGGCCGATCGAGACCGAAGGACCGACCGCCTCCAAGTTTCAATGCAATCCTCGAATGCAGGTCCTCCGGACATCTAAAGCCCTCCCTTGAGCAGAGTGGTGACGAGCACTCCAGCCGCTGTCAGGTCGATCACATACTTGGCGCGCGAGTGCGCCGTCCCCTTCATCTTGGGCACCTGCATCGTCCGCAACAGATCGCCTTTCCTTTCGAGGTTGCCCATCTGGATGATGCCGTCGGCCACGGACCCGGTCCCGCTATCCGCGGTTGCAGCCTTGGAAACCAAGAGCGCAGTGGAACCTTGTTCATGGAGCGTCTGACTCAACTTCGTCAGGAAATAGGTGTCAAGTCGTTCGTCCTTCTGATCTGGAAGAATGGTATCGATCGAATCGATCACCAAACGCTTGGCCTTCGTGCTGATCACCAGCTTCTCCATCATCGTGATGAGCATGTCCATCACTGACTCGCCTGCCACTCCGTCTGAGATACCTGCTTCATCCAGCAGTTGTTTCAAGGTCATAATCGTGAGCCGCTTGCCTAGCGTCTTCTCATCATAGAAGACCAAAGACGGGATATTGGCCAGGAGCTTGCTCTTCGATTCGACAGTGGTAATGAGGACTCCGTTCTCTCCACTAACCGCGCCACGGACCAGGAACTCGAACGCCAGTGTCGTCTTCCCGGTGCCGGCGGTGCCCGTGACCAGGACGATGTTGTTGGTCGGGATGCCTCCTCCCAGGATGTTGTCCAAACCCTCGATCCCGGTAACGCATCTCTCCCGCTCTCTCGCCGTGGCCATAACGGGACTATTTCCTCGCGCCGTAATATTACTTTGTTCAATCTTTCGCAGTTCTTTTCATTCTCCGACGGGATGGAGAGCACGCTCCTTCGACCACTGTTGGGCTATACTTGTCATGGGAGCATTTTCTCTCTTCTAATAAGCCTGCTCGACAAGACCAACAATAATATTGAAACACCACCCGCAAGAATTGGGATGGCTAGGTCCACCAAGACGGCGACATCGTATGAAAACGCTTGAATGTAAAATGTGGGTATGATCAATAAGCCGCCCAGCGACAAGGCAAGGGGACTGTTGGCATTGCCGCCCACTGGCCTCTGTAACGAACTGAAGGCGATCATGGCCATTGTGACAAAAGAAACGACGGAAAGACCGAACCCCGCGATCAGAGTTAACCATGCCAGATCATGAAGAATATAGTCTTGTGCGCCTGCAAAAATATCCACTATCATTGTTATGCTAAGTTCTACCGTGAACAGAATGAGCCCTAATAATAGTGCAGCCTTCAAGTAACGCTTGAAAATGTCGCCTTGATTCCAGCCAAGCGAGATGAGATACTCCAAGACCCCATTGTTCTTGTCATAGACGTATAGCAAACTTACTGGCGTTGAGAATATGAAAATGCCTAGTACCATGAACGGAACGGCGAGAAGAACGAGGACTGTCAGCGCGTCAAAGTAAAAAAAGGGGAGGACGTCGAATGCGAAGATTCCAATGGAGGCAAGGAGGATTCCCATCCCAGAATTCACCTTGGTAAGCTTGAGGCTTCGCTTTGCAAGGATCAGAGTACTACTGTTTGGCATCGCGCTTTGCCTCCTTCTTTGGTGTCTTTTCTGCCTCTATAACTGGCGCCTCGAAGAACCCCTGCAACGGATTATCAAGCGGACGCGTCTCAGTGACCTGCACGCCGTTTTCAACTAATTTCTTGACAGCAAGCCCTACCTCTTCGGGGCTCGATACATTCAAAACGAAGTAGTCGCCTTCGCGTTGGACGTCAAGCATTTTAGTGATGTCCTCTGAGGCCTTGATCCCCACTCTGTACTGCTTTGGCTTTATGTTCGAGATCTTATCGTACATCGTTAGCGAACCGTTCTGGATCAAGATCAGATAGGTGCCAATATCGGTCGCCTCATAGAGGTTATGCGAAGAATACAGAATTATCTTATCCTTGCTCAATTTCAAAATGATGTCCCTGATCTCCTTTGAAACGGAGGGGTCCAAATTGGCAGTCGGCTCATCCAGCAAGAGCAAATCGCTGTCACGCAGAAACACCTTCGCCATGGCAGCTCTCTTCTTCTGTCCCTGTGATAGATCGGAGAACCTCTTATCCTTCAGCGGTTCGAGGTCCAGCAGTTCGATCGCCTTGTCGAGATCTCCCCCTCCAATATCGGAGTAGAACTTTAGGCCGTTGTAAACGGTCATCTCTTCAGGCATTGCGTTGTACTGCGAAAGGTAGCTCATCCTTTTCCTAGCTTCACCTGAAGTGGTTGTGTTCTGATTGTCGAGAAGGATCTTGCCGCTGTAAGGCTCCAGTATGCCGGCGATCGTCCTGAATAGAGTCGTCTTGCCAGCGCCATTCGGCCCCAGAACAACATATATCGACGGCTCCTTCAATACGAAGCTAATGTCATACAAGACCGCCTGCTTATTGTAACCAGAGGACACACCATCCAATTCCAAAGTATGCAATTCTCGTTCACCTTATTTCGCTTAGATATGTCGCTTGTCGAGTCCTCTAACTGCCAGTAACCAATCTCTATATATTTATTAATCCGCCCGGGAACGCCCGGGAAAAAGAAGACGATGCATCCAGGATTATTGTTTAAGAAAAGTTGAGTAAGGGGTTTAGGGACAGGTGAGCATTGAAATCTGCGCTTATCCAGCATTCCATGATGTCCCGATTTGAGGCAATCAAATTACTTTCCTGCTGGGGCGCAAATGTTATTACTCGACGTGATGTACTCGACTTCGATGAAACCGGTCCTACAGGTCGCCTTGGACCTAATGCACCGAAAGCGGGCGATGGAGATAGCCAAGGAGGCCGTTGACGGAGGGGCCGACTGGATTGAGGCGGGAACGCCGCTCATCAAGAGCGAGGGCGTGGAGATTGTCCGCGAGCTCAAGCACGCCTTCCCCAGCCATATCATCGTGGCCGACATGAAGACCATGGACGTCGGCGCCTTCGAGGTCGAGATCGCCGTCAAGGCGGGAGCGGACGTGGTCAGCGTCATGGGCTTGGCCGACGACGCCACCATAAGCGAGTCCGTGCTTGCGGCCAGGAAGTACGGTGCCAAGGTCATGGTCGACCTGATGAACGTGCCCGACAAGCTTGCCAGGGCCAAGGAAACGGAGAAGCTCGGAGCCGGACTGGTCTGTTTGCACGTCGGCATCGACGAGCAGATGCGGGGAGAGGCCGCACCGATAGATTTGGTACGCACAATCGCGTCGCAGATCGGTGTGCCGTTGGCAGTAGCGGGAGGGATCACGCCTGCCAGGATCGGAGAGCTGGTGAGAGCGGGGGCGTCGATTCTCATCGTCGGCGGTTCGATCATCAAGAACGAGAACGTCGAGGAAGCGACCCGAGTGGTCAAAGAAGCGCTCTTGAATCCCAAGCTGGTCCAGAAGGAGCTCATCAAGAAGTATTCCCAATCAGATCTGATGGAGGCGTTCGCCCGAGTCTCCACGCCCAACATCGCCGATGCGCAGCACAAGAAGGGCGTTATACTGGGATTGTTGCCGCACATCAAGCATGGCCAACGCATGGTTGGCAAGGTGCTCACCGTCCAGACCGCCAAAGGCGATTGGGCGAAGCCGGTCGAGGCGATCGACCGAGCCAAGGACGGAGAGGTCATCGTCATCGACGCCGGGGGCAGCGACGTCGCTGTTTGGGGAGAGCTGGCTTCATGGAGCGCCAAGCTGAAAGGGGTGCGGGGGGTGGTGATCGATGGCGCGATCCGGGACATCGACGGCATTCTGGACATCGAGTTCCCCGCCTTCGCCCGGCTGGTCGTCCCGGATGCTGGTGAGCCGAAAGGATACGGGGGCATCGGTCATGAGATCGTTTGCGGCGGCCAGTTGGTCCGCAGCGGCGACTGGATAATCGGCGATGAGAGCGGCGTGATCGTGGTTCCGCAGGAGCATGCGGTTGAGGTCGCGAACCGAGCTCTCGACGTCATGGAGCGCGAGAATCGGATCCGCGAAGAGATCAAGCGCGGAGGGACCCTCTCCAGCGTGCAGGAACTGGAAAAGTGGGAACAGGTGAGATGACCGGAGTTCGGATCTGCTCTCCTTTTGATCCCTCAATTTCGAGCGACCGCAGAAAAGAGGTTTATATTCCGCGTGCAGTAGGAATCCCAAATGAGCGATCACGTCGCCTGGATGAACCTGCATAACCATTCCATCTACTCAGATGGGGATTTCTCGCCGGAACAGATCGCCGCAGAGGCCGCCAAGGGGAGCTTGACGCATGTGGCGATCACCGACCACTTCGAAACGGCGAAGGTCCGCCGCTGCCTGACTTCCGACCAACTGGATGAGTACATCAGGGAGATCGGGTTTTTGAACGAAAAGTATCAGGGCTCATTGCGCGTGCTCGCGGGGGTCGAGATCGACACCAATCCGGAGCGATGCGCCTTGCAGGAGCTCCCGGTCGACCGCCTGAACCGACTGGACCTGGTGCTGTTCGAGTTCGTAAACGACGAGTGGAACGGCGGCTCTTCCCTGGAGGAGCTCGCTCCATTGATCGATCGAATCAAGGTCCCCTGCGGCCTGGTGCACACTGACTTTGCGCGAGTTTTCCAAGGTGCTTCCCCACAGGATGTGGCCGACCTGCTAGCGTCGAATCACCTGTTCGCTGAGATCAACACCGCTTCGATCTACAAGCGCCAAGGAATTCCGTATTACGAGCATGCGGAAAGGCACTACCGCGCCTTCCACGATAAGGTGAAGATAAGCGTCGGCACCGATTCGCACCGCACGCTGAGCGAGGTATCCAACATTAAGCGGGGTTACACGTTCATCGATCGATTGGACGCAACGAGCGACCTAATCGAGATAAAATGAGGAAGGACTGCTTCAATCGTCGACCGGCAGTGATCCCTTCACTCAAATCGGGATATTTATTGTGAATTCGTAATGTCTAATCCACTCTTCTCTCCCGAAATATGGGCTTGGTTTTCAGACGGGGGTGAGAGACCATCACCGTCTGATTCTCTCGCCCACGCCTGTGAAGTCTGAAGCCATGGCCTCCAGTCTTGCAATGCGCTGTTGGGTGGGCGGATGGGTCGAGAAGAGAGTGGTCAAGGTACCTCCCCTAAATGGGTTGACAATGAACAACGAGGAGGTTGCGGGATTTCCTCGTCTCATAGGTCTCGCCTTGTTCTGTATTTCCAGCTTTTGGAGAGCCGCCGCGAGCCAGAGCGGTTTGCCCGTAAGAATTGCTCCCTCATAATCGGCCTTGTATTCCCTGGACCTCGACACCGCTAGCTGAAGGAGCAACGCTGCGATGGGGGCAGTGATGGCAACAAGTAGGACGATGATTAGGTTGTTATTATTCCGATTGCCTCCGCCTCCAAACAAGGTCCCCCAAACGAACATTCTCGACGCAAAGGAAATAGCTCCCGCGAGGGTCGCCGCCACGCTCATAACCAAAATGTCCCGGTCCTTGACGTGAGACATCTCATGAGCGATGACACCGGTCATTTCATCGTCGCTCAGAAGCTTGAGGATTCCCTCGGTGGCCGCCACTGTTGCGTGCTTCGGGTTTCGGCCAGTGGCAAAGGCATTAGGCGTATCGGTAGGAATGATGGCTATTTGCGGCATGGGGAGATTGTCCATCTCGGCAACCTTCCTTACAATCTTGAAAAGCCTTGGCGCCTCCGCCTCCCCCACCACTTTAACATGGTAGGACCAGAGAACGATCTTCGCCGAAAAGAAATATGCAATGGCGTTCATCAGCCCGGCTATCACAAGGAAGAAAATAGCTCCTGCTACCCAATCGCCAAGGAAATAGCCCCCTATGGCCCAACCTACGACTAGGAATATCGCAAACATCAAGGAAAAGATCAAGAGGATCCTTGCACCAGCACCGATAGCACTCATTAACTTACCCGCTAGCTTAATGCCCCTATTTAGGCGTATGCTTTTTTCATCATCGGGATGCAAGACCGAAAGGGGGTTGCCAAACCGATCTTGTTCGAAATCGAGGATGTCTGAGTGCTTCGAACCAATGTTTACTCAAGAAAACCTGGGAAAATGAGGAGGAAGTTTAGTCATATCATATCAGGAAGACACAATGTTTCTGTCTTGGGCGATTGGACTTTCATTGGCTATCGCGCCTTTTAAATATAGTTATCTGTCTCAACTTTCAGGAAATATAATGTCGAAATGTTGGAACTGCAGCGCGGAAGTGCCTGAAGGAACCGCGAATTGCCCAGTCTGCGGGAAGTCCCAAAGCTTCAATCCCCCTGCACCAGGATCAAATCGCTGGATGAGAAGGGGTCCTTTCCCCCAATCTCCAGATCGTAGGCGACAAAATGAGCAGCCCCTGGATCAGTTGACCAGGCTTGAACGCAAAATCCATACAATATATCTGATTGTGGCTGGAATCCTGATACTTCAAGTCCTTTTCATACTATTGCTATTCATCTAATGATGTTGTGCTTCTTGGCTCATGGTCAAAGCAATCATATAAAGCCAAGATGAGCGAGGTAAATTCCCAGAACCGTTCTGTTCCAATCAACTGGAGCTCGATAAGCGGCCGAGGGGCCTGATAGCATCATTTCTACAGGTGTTTGACTAATTCAAGTTTGCAAATGGCGGCCTGAATTGAATTGCCCGATTAGAACGCACAGAACTGGGAGAGCCCTTGACTCCATTAGCAGGACGCCGACGCAAGAGCAATACGGTCACGCATATCCAAATGAAATTTCACCCAATTTGGCTATGGCCTCTGTTGAAAAAATAATAGGTCTTTCATACTCCGACGAAGTCAAGCATAGCCAAAGGGCATAGATCGAGCGCATTCCGACCCGATTGTCATATCCCTATGTACGCCACTCGTCTTCCGCTCTGCCTCGCCACAATCTTGCCTTTCTTGACCATGTCGTCTAGCATGATCGTGAGCGTGTCCTCGTCGACCTTCGACAATGCCGCCAGTTGATGGAACGTCTGACCGCCCTCCATGCGAACCGCCGCCAGGATCGTTTCCCGGGCCTTCTCCGCTCGCTCGCGCGTTTCCTTCTCCCTGAGCGCCTTCTCCCGGTCGATCAGGACTCGCTCGAGCTGCGCGTTCATCATCTCCAATCCTCGAGACTTGAACCGCTCCGGGTCGCTCTGCAGCAGCTCGGAAAGTTCGTCCACGTCCAGGCCTGCCTCGCGCCATTTTGCCATGTGGTCCAGGTACGACGTCTGCTGCTCCGGTATCTGCTCCGAGGGCCTGCCGAGCGTGGGGGTATAGGCGACGTTCATCCCCTCGAGGGCCTGATGCACCTTTTCCAGTCGTTCGATGCCCGCGACCTCGTCATCCACCTCCGCCTCGAAGGTGCTGGTCCCCTTCACCTTAGCGAAACCTAGGTCCTTGAGGGTGGTCTCGACCTCGCTGGGGGATTTCCCGCCGCTGAAATGCATCACTTTGATGTAAGCCTTCATGAACACCGCTTCCTTATCGATACTGACAACGATAAAATGTCAGCGATTATTAATGGTTTGGTCAGATTGGCTCAAGTTACATTAGCAGCGAGACCCATGGGCTGGTCGTTCCGGGAAGGAGAGGGATGGTCGCCGAGATAGATTTCGTGATGGACCGGTTCCGCCGGTATTACCTGAGCAGCCCGCCGCCGCCACCGGAGCGGTTCGGCAGGCGGGAATTCGGTTTCATGTTCTTCGACAAGGGGTTCGTGCAGCGCCACCTCGAGTTCCCCCGGATCGCGGATTTTCATGCCTTCCTGCAGAAGAACGTGCCCTCCCACTGCTACTACTCCTCCGCCTATTATGAGTCCCCGGCGGCCGAGAAAATGGAGGACAAGAACTGGCTCGGGGCGGATTTGATCTTCGACCTCGATGCGGACCACATCCGCGGGGCGGAGGGGCTCTCCTATCAGGACATGCTCGCGCTGGTTAAGAAGGAGATGATCCGGCTGCTGGACGACTACCTGCTGGGGGATCTCGGGTTCGACGAGTCGTGCCTCAAGGTCACTTTCTCCGGAGGAAGGGGATATCACGCGCACGTCAGCGATCCAAGGGTGATGTCCCTGCGCAGCCATGAGAGAAGGGAGATCGTGGATTATATCTCCGGCACGGACCTGAACCTAGAATGGTTAATGCCTGAATATTCGTCGGTGGAGAAACGGTTCAAGACCAGGAGCATGGTGCTCAAGACCAGGCAGTTCCCGGCACCGGGCGAGGGGGGGTGGAAAGGGAGGCTGAGAATTGGCGTGGTGGGAATGCTCGACGAGATGGAGCGACTGAGCGTCAAAGAGGCCATGGGACGATATGAAGGGATGAAGGGCGAGAAGGAGGAGACCGCCATCGCGCTGTGGCACGACCTTTTCCATGGAGAGCCTGGGAAAAGGGGCCGGGACCTGATCCTGGAGAAGAGCAACCTCGCCGACATCAAGGACAAGCCCGCCAATCTGTTCCTGAAGCTGATGGATAAGGACCTAATGCCCAGGCTGGCGGGGCAGGTCGACGAGCCGGTCACCAGCGACATCAAGAGGCTGATCCGGCTGCCTTTCTCCTTGCACGGCAAGACCGGGCTGCGCGTCGTGGCGATGCACCGCAGGGACTTGGAGGAGTTCGACCCGCTGCGGGACGCTTCGCCGGAGATCTTCGGCGACGCCCCTGTTAAATTGCGGATGCAGCGCAAGGTCGACTTCAAGATTCGGGGCGAGCGGTTCGTCCTCGAAGGCGATACGGAAGTGCCTGAGTTCGCCGCAGTGTTTCTCGTCTGTCGCCGCGAGGCGACCCTGATCGGAAAGGAAGAGGTGGCGAAGAGCCCGACCAAAAATGCTGGATAGACGGTGAAGCGGCTCCGGATTGATGATTGGATGCTTCATTTACATAATACTGGCTTTAATAATTCGAACCAAAACTATTTAACCGGCACATAGCATTTTTTGCCGATAGGCATGCTTAGCGGGAAAGAGGCTCTGGCCGGTGGGTATAGGCTGGCCAATGTACGGCGAGTGAAGCGCTATCTCTTCATTATCCAGATAATCATCCTGATCCTGATTCCGATAATCGTGGTTCTGATCGAAGGAAGAGCTTCCCTGGTTCCCTTCTACCTGCCGATCAACTCTTTCATCTACTTCATCCTGCTGATGGCCTTGATAATGGTGGTCGAGGGTTTCTTCTTCAAGATCTTGGAGATGCGTTTGATCCAATCGCCGTCGACCAATTACTACATCGCAAAGAAGGCGATTCGCAGTGGGCTGGTCGTGGTGGTGATCGCCGCAGTGGTCATCTTCCTGCTTTGGACTCCATTCATGGCGCAGGCGATCGAGAACTCCTTCAATCAGACGGAAACGCTGCACAACACGAACTCCACCGCCGCGAGCGAATTCGTCGTCTTCTACGACCGGGACCCGCTCGGACTGGGCTCGGTGGATAGAATAACGGTGACGTCGAGCACCGGGACTGCCCGGGTCTATCTCGTTTCGGAAAAGAACTACGCCAACTACACAACCAACCTCTCGGGGATGATCCCCTTCAGGATCAATTCGCAGGATTACATCGTGGATAATCAGTTGGACATCCACTTGAACCCGCTGCCGTATGGCAAGTACTACTTAGTCTTGGACACGGTGCGCTCCGACGCGAGTTCGGTCAACGTCGTCATCCACAAGGCGATCTCGCCAACGTTCCTTGGCTACGTGCCGTTCTTCGCGTTGCTGTTCATCGTTGCCTACGGGGGGTGGATGGCCTACATGCTCCCGGTGAAGCGCAAGTTCGCCAGCGGCGCGATCTACCATTAGAGCGCGCAGCAAGACGAGCGTTCGATGAGCTTGTAGCCGTGGGCCTTGGCCCAGGTCTCGGTCCTGGGGGAGGGCATGGCGATCCGGCGGACGCCGAGCTCGATGGCCTTGACCTCCAGCTGCCAGTTGCCCCTCGGGCGCATGCATCCCAGCACCACCGGCACGTCGAGCGCATCGATTGCCCGTTCGATCATCTTGAGCAGATGGCCATTGCTCGGCGGACTTGCACCTGCCATAGGAGTGCCCCGGGTCGGCATGAGCGCGAGGATGACCAATCCGGCGATGGGGAAGCTTGCGGCCAGCTCTATGGCGGCAATTTCGCATCCGCCCTTATCTCCAGAAAGCCCCACGAGCAGATGCGGCACCACCCGCTTCACCCCGGCCGAGAATAGGGCGGCCAAGGTGCTCGCATACGCTTCCGGGCCAACGGAGAGATGCAACCGTTCGCGAATGACCTCGGGGTCTTGGACCAGGTCGAAGGAGATGCAGTCGGCCTTCGATGCGGCTATCTGACTGGCCTCCTCAGCGCCAACGAGCCCGGTATGGAGGTTGATCTGCAGCCTGGTCTCTAGCTTGATCCGCTTCAACGCGGGCAGGAACGGTCCGAGCGGCACCTTCCCATCCTTGTCGCATCCCCCGGAGATGAGCATGCCCTCGGCGCCCTCCGCGTCGAGCTCATTCGCGAGCTTGATCAGGTCCTCGGCGTTCGCCACCGGCCTCATGCCCTTGAGGTAGTGAGCGCGGCAATGATCGCATTGCAGGCTGCATGTATCTCCGGTCACCGATACGGCAGGAAATGCCTTACCTGGGTGATAGAGGAAAAGCTCCTCCGATTCGCTTTGCATCGCCTTGCCAATGAGCAAAAGCTTTATTCGTAAGTTCCGCTTCGTGTGCCAAGAGGCAATGCCATGCAGGCTTTCAGAGTCATTGGTACATTCCGGGTCAAAGATAGGGAATTCCGCAACGATCTACAGGATTTCAAAGTCGAGCTTGCCGCCGCCGATGAGAAGGCTGCGAGGGAGAAGCTCGTCTCCAACTTCGGAAGTCATCATCGGGTCGGGCGAGAGGAAATCTTCATCCAGGAACTGACCTTGCTCAAGAACGATGAGATCACGGACCCGGTCGTGAAACACCAGGTCGGTGGTTCGAAGTGAACGAGCAGGAGCTGAAGCAGGCACTCTCCACCCTCGACCTGATGCGGTCGCAGGCAGAGAGCCTGGCGGAGCAGCAGCAGCTCATTCAATATTCATTGGAGGAGTACACCCGGGCGAAGGAGACGTTGTCCAAGTGGAAGGACACCAAGAAGGGCGAGGAGATCCTGGTGCCGATCGGCGGCAACTCCTTCGTCTTCGCCAAGGTCGAGTTCAATTCTAAGGCGTTGGTCGGGATCGGGAGCGGCGTCACAGTGGAAAGGCCGGTGGAAGAGGCCATCGCCACGCTCGATACCAGGATCAACGAGATGGTAGAGGCGATGAAGAAGATCAACGAGAGCATGACCGTTCTCGAGACCCGCTCTGCCAACCTCACTCGGAAGGTTCAGGCTGAGTACGACAAGCTGCAGGGAAAAGCCTGAACCAGGTGGTCCAGTGTTCGAGGCGCTGAAGAGGGTCCTGGGGCTGAAGAAGAAGGAAGAGCCTCTTCCAGCTAGCGCGACCGAGGTCGTCGGGACCTCTGGCAAGAGCATCGGCGAGTCCGACCTGGACGAGACCCTTTGGCAGCTGGAGATGGGATTGATGGAGGCGGACGTCGCCCTCCCGGTCGTCGAGGAGATCAAGGCCGAGGTGCGGAAGGACCTGGTGGGCAAGAAGGTCGATCGCCGCTTCGACGTCAACGACGCCATCCGGCTTTCCCTGAAGAACGCGGTGGAGAACATTCTCAAGGTGAACACGTTCGACTTCGACGATTATGTGATGAAGCACGAGCAGCCGCTGGTCATCATGTTCGTTGGCATCAACGGCACCGGCAAGACGACGATGATCGCCAAGCTGACCAACCGTCTGCAGAAGAAGGGCCTGACCACGGTGCTCTCGGCATCGGACACCTTCCGCGCCGGAGCGATCGAGCAGATCTCCATTCACGGCGACAGGCTGGGCGCCAAGGTCATCAAGCATTCCGCGGGCGGGGACCCGGCGGCGGTGGCCTTCGACGCGCTCGATCATGCCAAGGCGCGCAAGCGGGACGTGGTCCTGGTCGACACCGCCGGCCGCATGCAGACCAACGCCAACCTGATGGACGAGATGAAGAAGATCAAGCGGGTGGTGAAGCCGCACCTGATCATCTTCGTCGGCGATTCGCTCGCCGGCAACGACGCGATCGAGCAGGCGCGGGTCTTCGACAAGGAGATCGGCATCGACGCGGTCATCCTGACCAAGATCGACGCGGACGCCAAGGGCGGGGCGGCTCTGTCAATCGCCTACGCCATCAAGAAGCCGATAGCGTTCCTGTCCACCGGGCAGGGGTACGAGGAAATCATCAAGTTCGACAGCAAGTGGATGGTCGACCGGCTGTTCGGCGAATGAATTCCTCATTTGCCTGAAGAATGATCACTGGATGTTGTAGCAGAGATAGCCCATGAGTGTGACGAACACCTTGGAGTCGTTGACCAAGTTGTCCACCTTGCAGTACTCGTTGACGGAGTGGGCGCATTCGTCCACCGTCTCCCAGGCATAGGCGTCGAGGCCAGCCAGCCTGAAATAGTTGGCGCAGGTGCCGCCGCCCACACCCTTCGGCGTGGCGTCGACCCCCCTCACCCTCTTGATCGCGCTTGCCAACGACATCAGCCCGATGCTCTCGGTGCTGGAGGGCTTCCCGCTCTTGGTCTGCTGCTCGATTTCGATGGTCACCTTCACGCCGCTGCGGTCCTCGAACATGCGCCCGATGCCGCGCACCGTCTCCAGGACCTCGTCCATGTCATAGCGGGGCAGGATCCTGAAGTCCAAGTAGAAAGTGTCCTCCGCCGGGATGGTGTTCACGTTGCCCACCGTCTGGAGGCGTTTCGTCGGCTCGAAGGTGGAGATGCTCGGCTCGAACATAGGGTCCTTAGCGGCGTACTTCTCATGCATATAATCGGTAAGGAAATTCGCCATCTCGTTGCCGATCCTAGTGGCATTGATGCCCCGCTCGGGCGTAGAGGCGTGGGCCTGCTTGCCCTTCACGTTAATCTTGAGCCAGAGGATATGCTTCTCCGCCACCTCAATCAGGGAGCCGTTGGGCTCGCCGAAGTCGGGGACGTAGATGAAGTCGTTCGGCCCGAACACGCCCTCCTTGATCATGAACTTGATTCCTTTGTCGCTACCCATCTCCTCGTCGGAGACGATGGCCAGCGCCGTGCTGCGCTCGGGAGTGACGCCAAGTTCGTTCAGCGCCTTGGCGGCGAACATTGATGCGATCAGCGACTGTCCGTTGTCCTCCGCGCCCAGGCCGTAGAGCTTGCCGTCAACGACCTTGGGGGAGAATGGAGGATAGGTCCAGGCGTCCAGATCTCCCGGGGGCACGGTGTCCATGTGCGAAACGATCCAGACGGTCTGATCGGAATTGCCCCTCCGCTTGAGCATCAGGTTGGGGCGGGAGCGCAGCCTCACGCGCTCGTCCAGAGCGTCGAAGTTCTCGATGTCCTTGAACCCGCACTTCTCAGCCAATTCACGCACATAGCGGGCGCGCTCGAACTCACCCTCGCCGCCGCTCTCTGGGCCTATCGCCGGGATGCGCAGCATCTCGGTGAGCGCTTCGACCATATCGTTTCTGTAGCTCTCCACCGCCGAAAGAAGTTCGTCCAAGGATGGCATGAATACCCCAGTTGTGATAGATTACTCATTATATAATTCCTGGTCGCAGGGATTCTATTGGCGAACCGAACCTGGATAGGGGAAAATGGCATCGTACGAGCCGGGTGGCGCCTCGCGCCGATCTTCCGGTCTCATTCTACCGGGACACCACCATGGAGATGGCGTTCCCTCCGCCGAGGCACAGTGTCGCCAAACCGGTGTGGGCATCGCGATCGATCATCGCATGGACCAGCGTCGTCAGGATCCTAGCGCCGCTGCAACCGATGGGATGGCCCAAGGCCACTGCGCCACCGTTCACATTGAAGCGGTCCTCGGGGACGCCCAGCTCCTTCCTCACCACCACAGAGGCGGTGGCGAAAGCCTCGTTGTGCTCGAACAGGTCGATGTCCTCGATCCGCAGCTTCAGCTTCTTCAGCAGCGCGTGGGTCGTGGGGATGGGCGCTTCCATGATGTGCTTCGGGTCCACGCCGCCGGTGTGATAGCCGACGATGCGGGCCAGAGGCTTCAGCCCGTTCTTGTCCGCGTAGCGCGCCGAGCTGATCGCTAACGCCGCCGCACCGTCGCTGAGTTGCGAGGCGTTGCCCGCGGTTGCCACCCCATCCTCCTTGAAGACCGATTTGAGCTTCGAGAGCGCCTCGATTGATGTGTCCGGTCTGATCCCTTCGTCCACCAGGAAGTCGACGTCGCCCTTCCGGGTGTGCACCTTGCAGGGCACGATCTCGTTCTTGAACTTCCCCGAGGCGCTGGCCTTCTGCGCCTTCATGTGGCTTTCGTAGGCCATCTTGTCCGAGTCGGCACGGTTCACGTGGAACCGTTCGGCGATGAACTCCGCCGTCATGCCCATGTGAATCTGGTTGAAGTAATCCCAGAGGCCGTCGTGGACCATGTGGTCGACCAGCAGGCCATCGCCGATGTTATAGCCGAATCTCGCGCGCTTGAGCAGGTAGGGGGCGTTGTTCATGCTTTCCATGCCGCCAGTGACGACGATCTCGCGCTCGCCCGCCTTGATCGAATTCGCACCGACGATGACCGCCATCAGACCGGAGCCGCAGACGTCGTTCACGACCATCGAACCCATGTCCGGCCTCAGGCCGGCCTTCATGGCTGCCTGGCGAGCCGGGTTCTGGCCTATGCCAGCTGAGAGCACGTTGCCCATTATGCATTCCTGTATGTCGGCGGGCTGCGCTCCTGCGCGCTCCACTGCCGCCTTGATCGCTGTAGCGCCGAGCTCGGGTGCGGGCACGTCCTTCAACGTGCCATTAAACTTGCCTATCGCCGTTCGCGCGGCGCTGAGGATGACGATTTCTTCCATGATATCTCTCCGATTCCTATGAAAGTGAAATTTGCCAGGCGACGCAAGACCCTTCCCGTATAAAAAAATGCCGAGGTTCGTGTTCGACTAACAACGATGTCGGGCCTGCAGCCGCTTGAGCGGCTTGCTCAGGTGACGGCGGGTGCAGACCGGGGGTTCGTACCAACCTGGCTCGATGCCTCGCTCCACTGTGATGTACTCCGCTTTCGACCGGTCCTCCTTGCGGCCGCACTTGCGGCAGCGGAAGCCCGCACCGCTCCCCAACGACTGCATGCTCTTGTCGCAGCCGGGGCAGCGCGGATTGGCGATCTTCTGCCTGACCTCCGCCAGTTCCAGCAGCTCGAACTTCTCCAGGTTCAATGTGCGCGGCTGCTCCCTGAGCTCCCCGATGACCTGCACGATGTCGCCCTGGCGGAGCGCCCGGACCTTGCCCCTGAAGCCCTTCGAAGGCTCGTAAGCGGCGCAGTCGACGTCCATCCCCTTGGACGACAGCTGGAAGAATACATGACCACCGGCCAAGGTCTTCGGCGTCGCCACAACCTGACCACGCATCCGGTAGGTGCTACCCGGGACCGGTGGATTTCTGGCCGGTATCACGTGGTCGTCCGTCCCCTGATTGGTCAGGTAGAGCAGCCAGCGATCCTTTGCCTCCGATCGGATGCTCGCCATCGCCAGGGGCAAATCTTCCAAAGATTCCCCCCTGATCCCGAACAGTATCGGGCAGGGGGAATGTGGTGTTATAGCCATGGCATCTGATTCATGATCGTAGTTGTTGAACGTCGAAGGGAAGCGTTCGTCGAGGAGCCTCGCGTCCTCCTTCCGGACCCACCTCTCGCTGCCCCAACGGCCCTTCTTGCGGTATGTCAGGACCTCATAGGTCCGGTCGTGCGGCACCCAAGACATCGCCGCCGTTGCGCCAATCACCCCTCTTCCGCCGCACAGCCCCATCGATTCGGCCCCAATCCGCTTCAGCTCCTTCTCCACCACCGACCTTTCGATGACCCTGCGGACCGCCTGCCAGTAGATCGCCGGCGATGGCCTGATCCTGGACATCACCAGGCCGGGGCTCGCCTCCTCTTCGACGCGGGACCATCGGCGCAACAGCTCGGCGCCGGTCGAGAAAAGGTCGCCGCTATCCTCCGGCTCATCGCCCTTGTCGAAGGAGTAGACTGGCTTCCTGCCGATGCGGCCCACCAGCCTCCTTTTCCCCTTGCCCTTCCCGAAGCGGACACACAAAGCCCCGTTCCCCCGAGTTTTCCAGGGCACGGCCGGATTCAGCCGCACCAGCCTCGGCAGGCCGATCAGATCGAGTCCGTCGACCGCCCGGATCATCTCGGTCGCGAGGAACGTGGTGCACATTCCCTTGGTTGAATCGGTGTCATCAAAGGCTAGGAACATCTGCCGTTGCCGCATCGCTTGCGTCGGTATAATCCATTTGCGCCGCCCGATCTGCCAGGGATCCCTCGATCCCCGCCCAGCGCTGGACGAAGAACATCTCGCTTCCCGATGACCAAGTCCCCTGCGCCTCCACCATGGTCTGCTCGGCAGGCGGCGGACCGTCCTCGCTGGCCAGGAATCCTTTGACGGATTCACCGGCGAAATCGAAGAGGACCAACACCCATCCTTTTGGCGATTGCCTGACGGCCGCCACCTCGCATTGCACTCGAACCGTCTGGCCATCGGGGAGATCAGCGAAGCGGTCGGTCGATCGCGGCCGAAAATCCGAGAAGGCCGACAGAAGAACGATGCTGGCCGCCGCAATCGCGACCAGGGCCTTCAGCTCGTTGGCAGGGCGACGCACGATGGGCAGTTGGCATTCCTTCGTTATCAGCCCAACGGCTGAAATCAGCTTACCAGGCAGGAAGAAAATGAATTATACTCCCCTGCCGATTGCGCCTCATGGCCAAACCGTTCGCCGTCGAACGTGCGCTGGAGCTGTCGGCCTTGATGACCTTGGTCGGCGTCATGCTCACCGTCATCAGCCTCGCGGACATCACCGCCGGGAGCGCGGGCTTCGGCGGCTGGTCATACTGGACCGTGATCGTCGGCTTCATGCTCTTCGCCTTCGGCCTTTACTGGCTCGCAGGCTACCTGCGCAACGTACGTGACTTCAAGAAGCTGATTGAGGAAGAGAGCAAGGCGGCCTTCATCAAGAATATGGACGACACGGAGTATCTCGCTTGGAAGCTCCCCTTACGTTTCGAGGATGAATTAATGGCGAAGAAAAAGCGCCTCGGCATCAAGTGATTCACGAGGGGGACCCCTTTGTTTCCACTGGAGAACGCGACGCGCGCTTCCCCCGCCGAGCGGGTTCGTTCGGCTGCATTTCACCGGCCGATTATTGCTCATCTTTTGAATGGTGGCCAACGAGTTCGAATGTCCCCTTCAAGAGCGCTACTTGAGCCTTGATACGCTCAAGGTCCTTGATTTCACATGCGCCTTGCAGATGAATCGAATCGTCGTAGCGAGCATCTTCGAGACATTCCAAAGATCGCAGGGACGAAATGAAGCTCTCGCTTCCGTCGGAATGAGGCAGGTTTATCTTAAAACGGTTCGGGGGTATGAAGAATTCGGAGACGCGTTCCATAAGCGCATCGATGCCCTCTCCGGTCACAGCTGAGACTTTGACGATGGCCAAGCATTCGATCCATTCCGATAACAATTTTTCATCAAGATACCGACCGGGGCCGACATCAATCTTGTTGAGAACCAATATCACTCTCTCTGGTGATAGGTCTGGATACAATATCTTCTTTGACGTGAGTATCTTCCTTCTTATCTCTTCTCTTGCTTCAGAAGAGTCTACAGTCAACAACACTAAGTCAGCAGTGAAGATCTCCTCGATCGTATTCTTGAATGCTTCGATTACGAAGGGGGGAAGATCGTCCAAGAAACCAATGGTATCCGTTATCAACACCGTTCGATCCATGTTCTTTATTTTTCTAGTAGTAGTAGATAGAGTTGAGAACATCCTATTCTCCACCAAGACCATTCCACCAGTGAGAGCATTCAACAGCGCGGATTTCCCAGCATTCGTGTAACCAGCCAGACTAATAAGTGCCTGACCTCTCTGCTGTCTTTGTCCCCTTCGGATGATATGTGACTGATTGATTGACTTCAGCTCTTCATCAATCCTCTTTATCCTTTTCTTGATTAAATCGTAGTAAACGTCGACGGCGTATTCGCCCCCTCCCAGGAAACCGGGGTGCTCGCCCATTTTGGCGCTGTGAATCCATTCTTTCAGCAGTGGAATCTCATATTGAAGCCTCGCCTTCTCCACCTGGAGCCTGGATTCCCGGTCGTTCGCTCTGGTCGTGAATATGTTCAGCACCAGTCTGACGCGGTCAATGCACTCGACCTTCAGCGAGTTCTCCAGGTTGAAATGCTGGGACGGTTTTAGGACGCCGTCTATCAACAGCGCTTCGACCGGTCTGGTCGAAAGAACGAGCTTCAACTCTTCAATCTTCCCCCGCCCGATGAAGGTGGTCGCCTCAGGTCGTTCCCGGCGCTGGATCACCTCGTAGATGACGGTGTATCCGGCAGACGACGCTAACTCCTCAAGCTCCCTAACGTTCTCATCCAATGTGACGATTCCGACCTTTTGGGTTGAAATAATACCCCTCCGCGCCTATCGATCTCCAATCTCGAAGCGAATAGGCGGTGTCCCCTTCATTAGCTCTTTCGTCCATCCCTCTTCTGGGAGGGGAGAAGGCCCCAGATTCTCCACCGGAAATGAAGGGGTCGGGGTCGGCAGTTAGAAGGTTCGTATTAACAGACTTATAATGAATTCACCCCTCCGAGATAAAAAGAAGTTACTAGTAATCCTCCGCTTCTCATGGATTGCATCCGTGTAGAGCCACATTCGTTCATTTCCATCGGAAATAAAGGGGTGGGTCCTTTTCGGAATCGCATCCGCGATTGAGGGGGAGAATTGAATGGAAGACAACGTCTTCACTCAGTATCTGAAGGGGAAACAGCTGTTTAAAGGAAATCGGGAGATCTTGAGGCCCTCCTACGTTCCAGACGCGCTGCCGCACAGACAGCAGCAGATCGACCAGCTGGCGCAGATCATGGCCACCGCCCTGAAGGGGGAGAGGCCGTCCAACATCCTCATCTTCGGGAAGACTGGCACCGGCAAGACCGCGGTCGTCAAGTACCTCGGGCAACGAGATCATGAAGGCAGACTCGGAGCCGAATCGGGTCATCTTCCTCTACATGAACTGCGAGGTGGTCGACACCCAGTACGGGGTGCTGCAGAACATCGGCAATCAGTTCATCAAGGACTTCGACCAGCGCATCCCATTCACTGGCTGGAGCACGGAAAGGGTCTACAACATCCTACGGGAGAAGATAGACGAGCAGAACCGGGTGATAATCATCGTCCTGGACGAGATCGACAAGCTGGTCTACAAATCCGGGGATGACGTGCTCTATCACCTCTCGAAGATTAACGACGACCTGACGAAAGCCAGGGTCTCCTTGATCGGGATATCTAACGACCTCAAGTTCACCGAGTTCCTCGACCCAAGGGTCAAAAGCCGGCTGGGCGAGGAGAAGATGGTCTTCCCGCCCTATAACGCCGAGCAGCTCCAGGACATCCTGAACCAGAGGGCGAAGCTGGCCTTCGACGACGGCATCGTCGAGCCGGCCGTGGTCCCGTTGTGCGCTGCGCTGGCCGCGCAGGAGCACGGGGACGCCCGACGAGCTCTCGACCTGCTCCGCATCGCGGCAGAGATCGCCGAACGGGGAGGCGACGAGAAGATCGGTGAGGTCCACGTCTACAAGGCGAAGAACAAGATTGAGCTCGATTGCGTGACCGAGGCGGTGAAGACCCTCCCCACACAATCGAAGCTCGTTCTGCTGGGCATCATCATCAACGAGGAGAAGAACAACGGCCGGCTGACCACGGGGGACGTCTACGAGACTTATAGGGATCTATGCAAGGCCGCCGTGGTCACCCAGCTTACGCAAAGGCGAGTCACGGACCTGATATCCGAGCTCGACATGCTGGGCATAATCCACGCGCGCGTCAAATCCTTTGGACGGGGAGGCAGGACTAAGGAGATCGAGCTGGCCGTCCCCATGATCGAGACCAGACGCACGTTGGAGGAAGATGAGGTACTGCAGGGATTGAAGAATTACAAGCCGAAGAACCAGACCACGCTGATCTGATCTTCACCTGCGACCTTTATTGTTATTCTTTTGGCTCGTAGACCGCTGTGATGCAGCCTCCGAGCCTTTCTTCTTTTTATTCTCATCCTGGGTCTCTGCCACCTTAGCATCTGGCGCAGGCTCATCCTTTGGCGCCACGGCCTTTTCTTTGAATCCCAGCTTCCGCTTCAGCCAGGCTACTGGATGCTTGCCCTTGCGTTCGAGGATTACCGAAGAAACGTCGATGGCAATCGGACCTCCGATCAGTAGGCCCAGGGAAACGAACAGGTCTGTCTTGGAGTTCTCTGGCACCGGTCCATCGGGAGTCGGGCCGGTGATCCACAATTTGAGGAGCCCGAACCAGGGCAGCTCTCCCCTCGCAACGCCATCGACCCAGTCTGCCCTGACCGGCGTCCAGCAGATGTCGGTCGATTGGTCGACGATGCCCTGGTTGTTGTCCCCCAGGGTGACCAGTCCGCCGAACGGGACCATGCCGAGCTGAGCGAAGTGGCTGAGCATGAGAGAGAGGTTCAACCTGACGCTGACCTGATTGTAGCCGATGCCCGTCAGGACAATCTCCGACTTCATATTGTGCCAGTCTTTCGGCCCGCCGATCACGCTCCACATTGTGGATGGAATCTCGCCCAAGACAGGGATGTCGAATCCCCCGCCGCTGGCATTGTAATCCATTCGCAACAACGCCCGGTGGATGATCGGGGTCCTCGAGTCCGACCCATAAGGCTTGTAGATGACGACATCGCCATACTCGCCATAGGTCTGATAGCCGTCAGCCAGGCTGTCCAGATAGGGTCGGATTTCCCCGATGCCCCCGACCTTCTTCAGGATGACCATATCGCCCGTGTCGACCACGCCAATGAATGACTCGGCGTTCGAGTGCTGCATGCTCCTCGATTCGACTACCACGAGCGGCGGCCAAGCTCCGGAGTAAAGGACCAGGGCGCCAATGATAATCAATACTATGGCGGCGGCGATGATGAAACCGCGCAGGCTCTTTACGACCCCCATGACCTTCTTGGCCGCCTCGGACACGCTCACTTCAAACATCCTTAATCTATTTCATTATTCTCCAACCCCGATTCCGCACGCCCATCCATATGCGGTGACCAGAAGTTTTTTAGGGGCGCTCGCGACTGCCAGGGATAATGTCTCGGCCCGATAACGATACCTACTTCATGCGCATGGCGGACCTGGTAGCGACCCGCTCGACCTGCCTCAGACGCCAGGTCGGTGCCGTCGTGGTCAAGGAGAAGCGCGTCCTGACCACAGGATACAACGGAGCGCCAAAAGGCCTGAGGCATTGCGCCGAGGTCGGCTGCGTCAGAACGCAGAACAATATTGAATCGGGAACGAGGCATGAGCTCTGCCGCGGGGTCCATGCCGAGCAGAACGCCGTGATCCAAGCGGCCTATTTCGGGGCGAGCATCAAGGACGCCTCCATATACACCACGAACTTCCCCTGCGTGATGTGCGCCAAGATCCTGGTCAATGCCGGCATAATAGAAGTAATCTATAAGGACGAATACGAAGACCCGCTCTCGAAGGCTATCATGAACGAGAGCATGGTGGTCGTTCGTCGGCATGCTCCATGAGTTCAATGATTTCACCAAATCCGCAATTGCATGGATGAATTGCAAACAACAAGCTCTTTTTTTTCCTTTTTGCCACACAAGGCTTCCGGTCTCTGCTCCCAAAGGTTAAAATAAAGCTAGAATATTGCTGTCAGACTTCGGGGGAAGCCCAGTGAGCAGGGCAGAAATTCTCGTTAAGATCAAGGATGCTGAGTCCAAGGCGAAGGAATACACTGCCGAGGCCGAAGAAGGGTCCAAGGTCATTGTTGCCAATGCCAGGAAGGAGTCTGTCCGCATGATCAGGGAAGCGGAGGACGAAATGAAGGTGAAACGTGACTCAGCATTAGCCCAAGAGAGAGCAAAAATCGCATCGCAAAGAAGCGAGCTCCTGAAGAAGGGCGAGGAAGAGGCAGAAAGGCTCAAGGTCAAGGCGGCCAACAACATCCCGAGGGCGAAGAGTCATCTCAAGGAACGCTTCGAGAGGACCGTCGATGCTACTTCCAGATAAAATGACGAAGATCCTCATCGTAGGATCAAAAACCCGCATCAAGGAAACCATAGATGTACTCTACAGTCTAGAGGCACTGCAGCCCATCGACTTCTCCTCGGAGGAGGAAGGCTTCACTCTGGGGACACCTCTCCCCGTCGCCTCGGAGGCGTCTCAAAGGCTGCTCAAGCTCCGTTCAGCGGAGAAGGAGCTAGAGGTGGTCGACAAGAGGCCCGCGGAAAAGATATCGTTGTCCAAGATAGAGGAAGAGGTCGACGACGTCCTCATCACCTTGGACGTCGAGATCACTGGAGCAGTGGAATCCAAGAGCCGCATCCAGAACCGAATCCACGATCTGGAGGCGGCGAAGCAGGCGCTCGAGCCCTTCGAGGTCCTGCCCCTCGAGGTCGACTTGTACAAGGGATACGAAAACCTCTCAGTCTTCACCGGTATAGTGCGCAGCGATCCGGCCGCCACTTTGAATGAGGCATTGGACCGATACGAGATCTTCGCCTCACCGGATGCCAAATTCGTTGCGGTCTTCGTTGCAAAGGACCAAGCGGCAGACGCTCAAAGGATTCTCATTCAGCACGGTTTCACGGAGGTACCTCCTCCATCTGGAAAGGGAGACCCGCTGGAAGCGACGAAAGCCATCGATGCGGAGCTCGAGGCGCTGGGCGGCTCATTGGCAGAAGCCACGGAGAAGATCAGCCTGCTTCGCAAGAAGCACGAGGCGTTCATCCTGGCCTCGGAAGAGCACCTCAGCATAGTGGTGGAGAAGGCCGAATTCCCGCTCAGGATCGGTTCGACCGAGCACTCCTTCCTCATCGATGCTTGGGTCCCGCAGAAATCCATCTCACAGGTGCAGCAGGCCCTTCAAGGCAAATTGGGCGAAGACGTTCACCTCGAGGTATTGGAGATCGCCCCCAGGATGGAGCATATCCACCCGGAGGAGGCGCATGCCGGTGCTGAAGCTCACGTTATGGAAGAGGCGCCCACCAGAACGTCCCACAGGCGGCCAGTCAATCTGTTTGCCTATCTTACTGAGCTGATCTCGACGCCAAAGTACGGCGAGATCGACCCGACCATCATGATCTCTATCACATTCCCGATATTCTTCGGCCTGATGGTGGGGGACATCGGCTACGGCATCCCCTTCATGGCCCTAGGCGTCCTGGGGCTGCGAAAGTGCCATAGCCAGGAATGGCGCACCATCTCCACCATGTTGCTTTTCGGCGGATTGTGGGCGACGATATTCGGCTTCCTGTTGTTCGGCGAGGCCTTTGGGATGCACTTCGGCCCGCAATGGGTGCTTGAGCCCGGATTCACCATGAACCAGCTGCATGCTGAGTTCCCATTGGGGAATGAGCTTTCCTGGTCTTCGCTTTTAGGCTTCCAGCTTCCCTCCCTGGGCTTCCTGAGCAAGCTGCATGACGTCAAGCTCCTGCTTTACATCACCATCTGGATTGGGTTCGCTCACCTGCTCATTGGCTACATCCTGGGGATATACAACGAGAGCATCAGGCACGGATTCAAGCATGCGGTGTTCCACAAGGTCGGCTGGACGATGATCCTGTTGGGCGGCGCATTCCTATTCCTGTTCATCATCGACGTGCTGATACTCAATAAGCCAGTCGGCTTCGATGATCCCCGGATGATAATCGGCCTGGCACTGCTTCTGCCCGGCATCATAATCTCCTTCAAAGGAGAGGGTGGGCAGGCGATATTAGAGCTTCCGGCGCTGATGAGCAACGTCGTGTCCTACACTCGTCTGGCGGCCATCGGCATGTCCAAGGCGGGCATGGCCTTGGCGTTCAATATGATCGCGATAGAGATGGTCGCGCCCATCGGGGGAGTGGCGATCATCGCGGCCATCGCCATATTCATGATCGGCCATCTGATGATCTTCATACTGGCGGTCATCTCGGCTGGCATTCACGGAATCAGGCTCCACTATGTCGAACTATTCCAAAAGTTCTACGAGGGAGGCGGGTTAGTGTTCAATCCGCTAAAGATCGTTAGGAAGTATACAAGCGAGAATACAAGCGAGAGGTGAAAAGAATGGCAATAGAAGCAGGTTTGATTGCAATCGGCGCAGGATTGGCAGTTGGAATGGCCGGACTTGGGTCCGGTTGGGCAGAGAAGGACATCGGTGCCGCGGCTGTCGGCGCGATGGCCGAGGACCAAAAGAACTTCGGTAAGGGTCTGATCCTGACTGTCATTCCAGAGACGATCGTCATCTTCGGACTGGTCATGGCTATCCTGCTCTGGACAAAGATGGTTTAAGCGCTCGGGAAAGGAAACGAGGTCTGTTCATGGCGCTAGACAAGGTGGTCGAGAATATACTGGAGAGCGCCAGAAAGGACGCCAGCCAGCTTATAGCGATAGCGGAGAAGGAGAAAGCCTCCATTCTCCAGCAGGCGGAGGAGAGCATAGCCGCCAAGAAGCTGGAGCAGCAGAAGGAGCTCGACGAGACGATAAGGCGGCTGAGGCAGCAGGAGATTTCGAGCGCCGAGCTGGAGGCAAAGAGGATCGTCCTGAACGTGAGGAAGGACGTGCTGGACCGGTCTCTGCGGGCACCCTGAAGGATCTCGCAACGATGCCAGATCCGGAGAAGGCCCGACTGTACGCCAAATTGCTCACCAATGGAGCCAAAATCATCCCGCAGCCGAAAGTCTTCTGTCCCAAGGGAGAGTCCAAGCTGCTGTCCGGAGTCGACGGCGCCGGTTCGATACAAGAAATCGAGATGGAGGCGGGCTCATCCTCGAGTCGAAGGATGGCATGTTCCGCCTGGACTATCGTTTCAGGACCATGCTTGAGGGCGTCTGGGAGAAGGAATTGAAGAACGTATCAAATATCTTGTTCGGGTGAAAGAATGTGGCCATCCAGGGGTAGAAAGGGCAATTACGCATACGCCTGTGCCAGGGTCAGGGCGAAGAAGAGCGCACTGCTCGACAAGGACACCTACCCCAAGCTCCTGATGATGGACCTGAACGAGATCGGGCGATTCCTGGGTGAGACCAATTACGAGACGGAGATGACCGAGCTCGGCGTCCCGCTACGAAGGCGTGAACCTGATCGAGCTGGGCACCAGCCGGAACCTCGCCCGGATCTACAAGGAGATCCTCGGGTTCACTCAAGGCGAGCTGAGGGACATGGTGGAGTCCTATCTGAACCGCTGGGACCAATGGAACGTCAAGACGATTCTCCGTGGCAAGTACTACGGCGCCACGCTGGACGCAGTACGAGAGGACATAGTGCCCGCTGGAAAGCTGAAGGAGGAAGACCTTAACGTCCTCCTCTCCCTCGGATCGATCTCAGAGATCCTCGATGCCCTAAAGTCCTATGGCATGGCGATTCCAGAGGAAATTAGGGCCGAGTATGACATCGCGGGTACGCTACAACCCGTAGAGGACTATCTGGACAAGCAGTTCTACGACGGCCTGTTGGCCACCGTTGGCGGCAAGAACGCGCCAGGCTCGCGATTCCTCATGCTTCACATCCGCAGGGAAATCGACGTGACCAATCTGATGACCCTCCTGAAGTTGAAGCGCGAGGGGCTCAGCGCCGAGAAGATCATCAGCTTCTTCATCGAAGGCGGCGAGGAGTTCGATAAGGCGGAGTTCGCCCGATTGGCGGCAGTGGAGAGCGTCGAACAACTTGCGGACGAACTGACCAAGTTTTCGTTCTATGAGGACATCAAGGACGAGCTGGAGAGGATGAAACAGACCAAGTCGGTGACGGGTGTGTCCCTAGCCATGAAACGATACACCCTGAAGAAGGCCGAGAAGTTCTCGCACATGTATCCGTTGTCCGTACTTCCGATCATAGACTACATGATCAGGAAGAAGATCGAGGTCGACAACATCCGGATCATCGCTCGCGGCAAGGAGAGCGGCATCGATGTCGGACCATATCAAGAGAACTACTGGTGATCTAATGGACATAGCCGTTCTGGGCAGCGACGAATTCGTGCTCGGCTTCAGACTGGGAGGCGTCAAGCGCGTCTACACCGTCAAGCCGGAGAACTACGAGCAGAAGCTCATGGAGCTCATAGCGGACTCCACGATTGGCGTGCTCGCCATCGATTCTGTTGACCTGAAATGTTGAGCCCCAACGGCCGGAAGAAGGCGATGGAGAGCATCGCCCCGGTCGTCGTGATGGTGGGCGAGAGAGAAGGCGACCTTCGAGAGAAGGTCAAGAGAGCAATTGGCGTTGATCTGTACAAGAACGAGAGGGGTTAAAATGGCAAAGGAAGGCGAAATCTATAGAGTTGCGGGACCTGTCGTGACGGCAACCGGCATCTCCCCGAGGATGTATGACGTCATCCAGGTCGGGCAAGAGAAGGCCTGATGGGTGAGGTCATCAAGATCGTTGGTGACAAGACCGTCATCCAGGTATACGAGGACACATCCGGCATCGCGACCAGGAGAGAAGGTCATCGATACCGGACAGCCCCTCGTGGCAGAGCTGGGTCCCGGACTGCTGGGAAGCGTCTACGATGGTATCCAGAGGCCGCTACCGGTCCTGATGGAAAAGATGGGCGACTTCATCAAGAGGGGAGTTACCGCTCCCGGTCTGGACCACACGGCAAAGTGGCCTTCACCCCGATCGTCAAGAAGGGCGACAAGGTCGTCCAGGGGCAGATCATCGGTACGGTTCCGGAAAGGTCCATCATCCACAAGGTCATGGTCCCGCCAGGCGTCTCCGGCGACTATCGAGGACATCAAAGCGCGGCGAGTTCACCGTCGACGACCCCGTCGCCATCATCGGCGGCAAGAAGGTCACCATGATGCAGAAGTGGCCGGTCCGTATCGGCAGGCCCTTCAGCAGTAAGACGGCCCCGGACATCCCGCTGCGTCACCGGGCAGAGGATCCTGGACACGCTGTTCCCGCTCACCAAGGGCGGTACCGCGCGCCATCCCCGGTGGTTTCGGTACCGGAAAGACCGTCACCCAGCAGCAGCTGGCCAAGTGGTCCGACGCGGAGATCGTGGTCTACATCGGCTGCGGCGAGCGCGGCAACGAGATGACCGAGGTGCTTACCACCTTCCCGGAGCTGGAGGACCCCAAGACCGGAAAGCCCCTGATGGGCAGGACGGTCCTTATCGCCAACACCTCCAACATGCCGGTGGCGGCTCGTGAGGCATCCGTTTACACCGGAATGACCATCGCCGAGTACTACCGGGACATGGGCTACAACGTATCGCTGATGGCCGACTCGACCTCCAGATGGGCCGAGGCGATGAGGGAGATCTCCTCCCGGCTGGAAGAGATGCCAGGTGAGGAAGGATATCCCGCTTACCTGTCCGCCAGGCTGTCCGAGTTCTACGAGCGGGCCGGTCGCGTCAACACCGATTGCCGGCGGCACCGGTTCGATCTCCGTCGTCGGTGCGGTCTCTCCGCCAGGCGGAGACCTGAACGAGCCGGTCACGCAGAACACTCTGCGTATCGTCCGGGTCTTCTGGGCGCTGGACTCCAAGCTCCGTGAGAGGAGGCACTTCCCGGCCATCAACTGGCTGACCTCGTACTCACTGTACACCGGACAGCTGGACGGCTGGTACAAGACCGAACGTGGCCGCAGGACTTCCCCGAGCTGCGGAACTGGGCCATGGAGCTCCTGCAGAAGGAGGCAGAACTTCAGGAGATCGTGCAGCTGGTCGGTTCCGACGCCCTGCCCGAGGAGCAGAAGCTGACCCTGGAAGTGGCCAGGATGATCCGTGAGATCTTCCTGCAGCAGAACGCCTACCACCCGGTGGACACCTACTCCCCGCTGAGCGCGCCAGTACACCGTACCTGAAGATCGATCAAGACGTTCGCCGACCTGTCCAAGAAGGCGGTGGAGAACGAGGTCTCGGTCGATGCCATCTCGAACATGCCGTTGCGCACCAGGCTGGGCAAGTCCAAGTTCGAGGAGAACGTGGACCAGGAGCTGAGGCGATCATCGGCCGAGAATGGACAAGGATTTCGAAGCACTGGGGGGGAAGTAAATGACGATCCAAGGAGTACCGCACCATCTCCCAGATCGCCGGTCCGCTGGTGTTCGTCGAGAAGACCGAGCCGGTCGGCTACAACGAGATCGCCATCGTCACCCTGCCCGACGGCACGGAGAAGAAGGGACAGGTGCTGGACTCCTCCGATGACGTCGTAGTCATTCAGATGTTCGAAGGAACCTCCGGTATCGACAAGAACTGCGGTGCCAGATTCCTCGGCGAGACCATGAAGATGCCCGTGTCCCAGGACATGCTGGGCAGGATCCTGTCCGGTTCCGGAGAGCCGCTGGACGGCGGCCCGGCGATCGTGCCGGAGGACCGCCTGGACATCAACGGAGCGGCCATCAACCCGTGGGCCCGGGACTAATCCGTCCGAGTTCATCCAGACCGGTATCTCCACCATCGACGGTATGAACACCCTGGTCCGAGGGCAGAAGCTGCCGATCTTCTCCGCGTCCGGACTGCCGCACAACGAGATCGCGCTGCAGATCGCCCGGCAGGCCAAGGTGCTCGGCACGAACGAGGAGTTCGCCGTGGTCTTCGCCGCCATGGGCATCACCAACGAAGAGGCGCAGTACTTCATGAAGGACTTCGAGAGGACCGGCGCCCTGAAGCGCGCCGTCGTCTTCATGAACCTGGCCGACGACCCGGCCATCGAGCGTATCATCACGCCCGAGGCTGGCGCTGACCACCGCAGAGTACCTGGCCTACGAGTTGGGCATGACCACGTGCTGGTCATCCTGACCGATATCACCAACTACTGCGAGGCGCTGCGACAGATCGGCGCCGCCCGTGAAGAGGTGCCCGGTCGTCGCGGCTATCCAGGATACATGTACACCGACCTGGCCACGCTCTACGAGCGTGCTGGCCGTATCAAGGGAAAGAAGGGCTCGATCACCCAGATTCCCATCCTGTCCATGCCCGGTGAGGATATCACCCACCCGATCCCCGACCTTACCGGATACATCACCGAGGGCCAGATCGTGGCCAAGAGGGAACTGGTCCGTGCCGGTATCTACCCGCCGATCGATGTCGCGATCATCCCTGTCGAGGCTGATGAACGAGGGTATCGGCAAGGGCAAGACCCGTGAGGACCACAAGGCCGTCTCCGACCAGTGCTACGCCGCCTACGCGGAAGGCAAGGACCTGAGAGGCCTGGTGGCCATCGTCGGTAAGGACGCACTCTCCGAGCGGGACCGCAAGTTCCTGGACTTCGCCGACCTGTTCGAGAAGCGCATCGTGCGGCAGGGCAGGGACGAGGACCGCGACATCGAGACCACCCTCGACCTGATGTGGGAGACTGCTGGCCACCTGCGACGAGAGGCAGCTGACCAGGATCGACCGAAGTACATCGAGAAGTACCACCCGGCCCACAAGCAGACGCGTCGAGTGACAAGATGCCAGCGCGGAAGTCAAGCCGACCCGGTCAGAGCTCCTCGAGATCAAGAAGAAGATCAAGCTGACCCAAGTCCGGCTACAAGATCCTGAAGATGAAGCGGGACGGCCTGATCTTGGAGTTCTTCAAGATCCTGGAAGCAGGCCAAGGAGATCCGGGAGAAGGTCAACCAGGACTAGCGAGAGCGCCATGGAGAAGATCGCCATAGCCAAGGCGGTCGACGGCGCCATCGCGGTCAAGTCGGCCGCCTTCGCCCTGAAGCTCCACCCGGAGATCACAGCTGCGCTGCAAGAACGTCATGGGCCTGGTCGTCCCGGAGATCGAGGCGAACAGCATCCGCACCCCGATGGACAAGCGCGGATACGGTGTCATCGGCACCTCGGTCTACATCGACGAGGCGGCCAAGGCGTCCTCGAGAACCTGGTCGAGACGCTCATCGAGGCGGCGGAGATCGAGACGACGATGAAGAAGCTGCTGGACGAGATCGAGAAGACCAAGCGCCGCGTCAATGCGCTCGAGTTCAAGGTCATCCCGGAGCTGCAGGAGGCCGAGGCCTTCATCCAGATGCGGCTCGAGGAGATGGAGAGGGAGAACATCTTCCGGCTGAAGCGCATCAAGCAGAAGGCGGCAGCGCTGGCGAAATGATGCTCAGCGGATCGAGGATCACTTTCGATGACCGATCGCCGGAAGGCGGGAGCATCTGTTCCGTCTGGCTCATATCGTTTCCTATGCGCATGCTGCGTGTTGGGCGATGATCCTGCTCATTCTGGATCGGCATCATCAACGTGTACTCATTAGGATGTGGCAAGCACATTTCATTCTGATATCAGAAATCCCTGCATGGCGCATCTTCCAGTGCCCAGATGCACCAGGTACAGCTTGGCCGGGTCCGGGTTGAAGTTGTGCATCTTCTGGAACGAGGTCTGGGACTGCCAGGTGGAGGCGTTGATCAGACGGACGCCCTTGTAATGGGCGATGCCGGCGCCGTGCACATGCCCGGTGACGAAGATGTCCGGCACCGTGTCGATGACCATGATAGTCCTTCGTCTCCGGCGCCAGCGGCGTCTTGCCGCCGTACATCGGGGCCAGATGCCGTCGCTTCAGCATCTCCTTCATCGCCTCGATGGGCTTGGATTATAGTTCAGACCCTTGCACGCGACATCAGGTCGTCGAAGCTCTTGCCGTGATAGGAGAGGATGGTCCTCCCCTCGATCTGCAGGTAGCAGGGATTGCCGATCATCATGATGGAGGAATCGAACATCTTGGCGATCTCCTCGGGAAGGCCGGCTGCGGCTCGGCCGGTCTCACCGCGTCATGGTTTCCTGGCTGCATGACCACCTGGATGCGCGTCCGGTATCTCCTTCAGAGCTCGGCCAGGACCTGGTACTGCTCGAAGATGTCCTCGATCGTCCAGCTCCTCCTCCTGGTCCGGGATAGATGCCGATGCCGTCGACGCAGTCCCCGGGAATGACGATGTAGTTCAATCCCGCTTCCCGGCCCTCGGTGCGTACCCACTCGATCATCTTCCCCCACCGGTCGCGCAGGAAGGTGTTGCTGCCGACGTGGACGTCGGACATGAACGCGACCATGGACGTGGAATCGCTCGGCGCCATGCCGCCGCTGATCGGGACATCGGGCCTGACGATCTCCTCCACGATTATCATCTCGCCCTTCTTGCTCGTCTTCCCGATGATGCCGATGACCTCGTCCTGGATGACCGATTCGTCGATCAGGGATGAGCTCTTCAGGATGAGGGCGGGGCACTTGCCCTCCTCGTCCTCGATCTCGATCATCTTATGACCGTTCTTCGTCGTCCGGACCTCGTTCACCAATCCGATGAAGCGGACGTCCCGGTCCAAGGTGAGCGCCTTCGGGATGGACACGCATCCGACCAGCTCCCGACGCCGGGCCAGGATGCGCTTGATGGTCTGGAAACGGTCGTTGAAGTATCGGGCAAAATCGATGATGTTCCCTTCGCAGGTCGAGTTGCCAGTGATGTCCTTGAGCACCTTGACCTCTCCCCTTTGGAACTTCCTGGATTCAGGGGCGGCCGTTGCCGGGCAGACCCGGGCATCTCCTTTCCCGCAGAAGACGTCGCGAAGGTCCTGGAGCGTGATCACCAAAGGCAGCTGGGGCATGCCCTCGATCGCCGTCCTGACATAACCCAGCGGATTGTCCTGGTTCAGGACGAAGTCCGCTGCCTCTGGAGCTAAGAAAATGCCCTCCTCGCACAGCGCCTCCAGAACCTTATTCCTCATCGTTTGCGAGGCATCAGGGCGTGTTCTTTTAAATACTTCGTTCATAATCGCGAGCCAATGCCTTTGGTCACAGTCAAAACGCCGTGCTTGCCGACCGAGGATGTCGAGAAGGTCAGGAAGGCAATTCTCAATATATTTCCAGAAAGCATGGTCGAAGTGCTGGACGGGGCGATCCTGGCGAAGACCGGCTCGCTGGTTCGCTTCAAGGAACTGGTGCGCTCCTACCGCATAATCGATGCCACGCGCCGGATACTGCTGCGCGGGAAGCAGGGGACGAGCACCTGCTTCATGATCAACAAGCAGGTCGCCTTCATCGGGAAGATCAGCTACGTGGAGGAAAGGCTGCCTTTGGGCAGCATCGAGGTCAGCATCGAGGACGACGATCTGGACAAGCTCATCGATGAAATCGCCCCGGTGACCGTCAACGGGGAGGAGGTAATCTCATGATCGCCGTTTCCGTGCCCGCACTGTCGCTGATCGATTTCGAGACCGCGCTCGCTTCGGTCGGGGAGAAGTTCGCCGCCTGGGAGATCGTGGGGGAGGGCAAGCACTACTTGCCAGACATCGAGAAGGGATTCCTCGAGGCCACTTCGGCCTTCGACATCGATTTCTCAGTTCATGCTCCGCTGAGCGATATCAACATCGGCTCCTTGAACCAGCGCGCCCGCGAACTGTCGGTCCTTCAGGTCTGCGAAACCATTCAGGCGGCCGGCCGGATGAATATCGAGCTATGCACCATCCATCCGGGCTTCTACGGCCCGCTGGGTATACTGGACAAGCCTGCGGTCAGCGCCAGGACCAGGGAATCACTGGCGGAGATCGAGGAGGCCGCCCAGGACAGTGGGGTCTTGGTGGCTTTGGAGAACATGCCCAGCATGGGCCAGATGATGATGGGCCGCGGCCCGGAGGAGCTCCTGCCGTTGCTGGAGGGTTTCGAGATCGGCATCTGCCTGGACATCGGCCATGCGCATACCGCCGGCACGATCGACGACTTCCTCCGATACAAGGACCGCGTGATCAACGTTCATGTCCACGACAACCTCGGCGACCGAGACGCGCACCTGCCTATCGGTGCCGGGAGCATCAACTTCAAGCGGGTGCTCCGCGGGCTCTCTGGCTATGATGGCCGGTACGTAATCGAGGCGCGCAGCCTGGCCGATGGGACGTTTTCGCGGGACGTGCTGCAGAGCCTTCTCTCTTCGCTCTGATTCAGTTTCGCTTGCCGCAACGGGTGCATTCCAGCTGGCCGTCGCGGAAGCGGGCCTCGGTCCAGCCGCAGTACTTGCAGGAGAAGAATCCCGAGCCAAGGGGGCCCCTTGCATACGGTTGTCTGGGCATTCCCCCGCTTGGCGCCGAAGTCTGAGGTGGCCATGGCGGCGGCACGCTTCCAAGTGGCTGCCCCTGGTATCCGGTGGAGCTGTATGCCTGCTGCTGGACCGGCGGGTATGCTGCCGCCGACTGCGGCTTCGGCTTCCTGTCCGCCCCGATGATGAAGAGCACCATCCGGCGGAGGTATACCGCCAAGTACACTCCGCCGATAATCTCCCAGAACAGCGCTATCAATCCGATGGTCAGGGTGACCAGGACGCTGGAGCTCAGGTCCAGTGACACCGACAGGTAATCGAAGGAGAAGTGCAGCACGATGCTGGCATATAGGCCGAGGCGCAGGAACAGGTATCCGAACGCCAGGCCGGCGATCCACGCCGGGATAATCTTCCAGGCGTCCCAAGAGACGATGTGGCCATATGCGAACAATCCAGAAGATACCCAGAGAAGGATGAGCTCTTTGGCCCCCAGCTTGAAGCCGCCGCCGAGGAGGTAGCGCCTCGGGTCCTTCATCTTCTTGGTGACGAAGTCGATCAGCAACAGCGGCACGCCGATATACAGCACTCGAACGATGAGCTCCTCCCATACCGAAGCAGCAGCAAGTCCCTGCAGCAATTGCCAAAGCTGCATATCGGGGAAGTCAGGGGTGACGACCTGGACCCCAGCCAGGGCGAGCAGGATGGCGTAAACGGTGTCGAACGCCAGGACTGCGAAGAAGATGGTGCCCACGATGTAAAGAGGGCTGTGTCCGGCCCGCAGCGGCCGGAAGGAGATCTCGTCCTTGAACGATACCCTGCTCTTCAAGATCAACCAGACGAATGAGGTGGTGATGGCCACCATCAGCAGAACGTAGTAGACGCCGAACGCGACGCCAGTTACATTCACGAACGTCCATAGCGGGTCCGTCCATGGAATGATGAGGAAGAGTGAGGTCCCCTGCGTGGGGTCCAGCGCGATTGGTAGCACAACGCTGCTCCCCCAGATCATGATCGCTACGTTCGTGATTAGGACCAATACCAGCACGACCAGACCTATCGACGCGATCCCCCTGCCGAACTCCTTGAGCGTCTCTAAGGATGACCTTGGCTGGGGCGGGTAAGGCATGGGTTGATAGTAAGGCGTCCCAGGCACAGGGGGAACAGCATGCGCCTGCGGACCCGTCGGTGCTCCGCAGTTGGAGCAGAACCGGTAGGTCTCGTCGACGCTCGCACCGCAGTTGGTGCAGAACTGGACGCTCGATGGGGTCGGTGGCGCCCCACCCTCCTGAGTCATTGCCCGTCCATCCTGAAAAGGCTATATCTATCCTTCGGCAAAGCTATTCAAATGAGGTTAGGAATCCTATGCTGGCGCGTAGCGAACCGTGAGGAAATCCAGAAAGCTCAGCGCTGTAGATACTTTTAATTATCTACCGGCTTTTTCAGGAAGATGCCGCTTTAGGAGGCATTGCAATGGACGAAGACGCAAAGGGCAAGAAGCCGGATTTTGTAACCATAAGCTCTGAGAAGATCCCCTTCGGACGGAACAACTTCATCGAAGTCGCTCGAAAGAAGGCAATCACTCCGGAGGGCGAGAACGAGTTCATCTCTCTTTCTCGCGGCTACTACCTCCCAGATGGGAGCGAGCGTTTCAAGAAGTCGGTCACGATTCCAGATGATCCAAAGATCAAGGACTTCGTGGTCGAGAAGATCAAGAATCTGTAGACGGCTCTTGGAGGGGCGTGCCCTCCCGTCTAATTCATTTTCTTGGATCCAGAGCCAGCTTTCTCCAGCAACAGCTCGAGATACGAGCGCCTCTCGTTGCCCGACACTCCGATATCCTTCATCAAGGAGAAGATGGCCTTCTTCCCCGCTTCGACGTCGTCGCCGTCGACCTCGAGCTCGATGAACTCCCCCAGGCCCGCCACCGAATCGAAGCAGACCGTGATCCCTTTCAGGCCGAAGATCTGCCTCTTCTTCGAGATCTTGATGACCGGTCGGAAGCCCAAGCGGTCCAAGATGCAGGCCATGGTGGCCCGGTTGGCGACCGAGACCTCGAACTCCTCTCTGGTCTTCGTCTCCCGGTCCAGTTTCGGTCCCTTGTAAGTTATCACGGTCAGATCGTTCTCCGTGCGCAGGCGGAGCGCCTCGTCGGTGTCCGCGAAATCCCTCGACGGGTGGGCGAAGTACTCGTCGACCTGGATTGATGTGCCAAAGTCCCTTCCTCCAAGCTCCGATACCTTGTTCTTCACCTTGGCCGCATCGGGCAATGGCGCCTTCACCTCGATCTCCATCATCGCCCTTCGATGCGGTTCGATGGTAATAAACCGAACGCAACAGGCTTTTTTGAGCGTGATACCATACTCTCATCGATGTGCTCGAAATCATCCGGACTCGGTCTAATCCAAGTGTATACCGGAAACGGCAAGGGAAAGACCACCGCCGCCCTCGGGTTGGCGTTGCGCGCCTGGGGCCGGGGCTTGCGGGTTTGCGTCATCCAATTCATGAAGGTGGGCGAAGAGTATGGCGAGATATCAGCGCTAAGGAAGCTTCCTGGCATAGATCTCTTTCAGTACGGCCGCGATCAGCTCATCACCAAGGGGAAGCACACCAAAGAAGACGTGGCGCTGGCGAAGCGTGGCATGAGGAAGGCGAAGGGGGCGCTCAGCGGCAAGAAATATGACCTGGTGATTTTGGACGAGGTGAACGTCATCGCCTACTTCGGCATTGTCGCTCCCCAGGAAGTGATGAATGTGATCCGTTCTCGAGCGGAGAACGTCGAGGTGGTCATGACCGGCCGGAAAGCTCCCAAACTGTTCATCGACGAGGCAGATCTGGTCACCGAAATGCGCATGGTCAAGCATCCCTATGATTCTGGCGTATTGGCTCGCGCGGGAATAGAGTATTAATCCAATGATTCCCTGTCCGTGATCGAACTGTATCGCCGCTTGCTTCCTCAGATCGCTATGACTTGCCGCCCTTCTTCCGGTCGCGCAGGTACATCAGGAAGCGGACCTCTTCGCTCAATCTTATCTTCTTCAATCCTTCCACGTCCCCAGCCTTTAGAAGGGCAAGGGCTAGAGGCTGTCCGCGGGTGAGCATGTGGATCAATTGGAAGGCCTCGTCATCGATGTCATCTCCCAGCATCCGCCTGACCGTCGCCTCCTCGAACCGCGACAGGGGGATCTCCACCGCCGTCCCGTCCTCGATGTCTCGGCGCTGATAGAATCGATTGTACGAAGGGGTCTCGCCCCTCATCGCCACCGCTATCTTCGTCTTTCCTGAGCGGAGGCTCTTCACCAATTCGATGAAGAGGTCGACGAGCGCATCTTCAGCAACGTGATAGTTGTCGAAGCAGAGCAGTGCCTCCCGGTCCACTAGGCCCAACCAATCGCTGCACTCCAATTTCCGGGCGAACTGGTCCAATGAATCCTTCACGCTCTTGGCGGAACCGTCGATCTCGAGGTCGAACCAGAAAAGAGGCCCCTTCCACAGCTCCAACGCCGTATGCTTCAGGAGCAACGATGAACCGTAGCCGTAGGACGCGATGATCACCAGGAGGGCCGACGGCGAGCCCAGGAACGCCCGCGCCTGCTCGATCTGGCGCTCCCTCTCGAGCTGCTCCACGCCCACTATTGTCGCATTGCTCTGAACGAAACGCTCCCCCGGTGCTTTCAAGACGCGCCCTTCCTGAACGGCGTCGATGAGCGCAAGCGCCCCGATCTCCGGATACTGCACTAGAGCGCCCCGAACCTTCGTCTTGTTCCTCGAACCGGAGGCGTCGATGAGCTCTACGGGCTCGTCTCCGAAGCTTCGTAGTATCTCCTTCGCCTTAGCGAGCCCCGATTCGGTCAAGGCATAGTAGGTCAGCTTCCGGTCGCGCCCGCTCACATGCCCCTTCATGGACTCGACCTGACCATCATCCAGCAATGGCTTCAGAACCCTAGTGATGTGCGTCCGGTTCATGCCCAAAGCGCTCGAGACGCCCTCCTGCGTCATCCGCGGGGACGGCCGGTCAGGCAGACGGTGCCCTCGCGCATCCAATAAGTGAAGCAGGACCCGGTCCCGGGGGGCTAGTACAGGCATCCAATGCACCCAGCACTTTGCGGACCATATCTATTTTTCTGACCCGAACTCAGGCGCCTCGTGCCAAGCGATCGGGAAAGGTCCACGATTTCCACCCCGGCCTGCGAGGTATTCTGAGGACAGCCAGATGCCAAAAAAAGGTAGTTCGAAACCAGGTAATTACCAGCTAATTCTTATATAATGAGCTGGTGGTAACTCAGGATAAGCTGAGCGCAGCCTACCCTTGCATAGGAGGATCCTCATGAGCAATATCAAGAAAAGGCCTAAGTGGAACAAGCACGGTGTTTCGGAGATCATCGGAAACATCCTCATCCTTGGTATCACGGTCACATTGTTCTCGAGCATAATGTGGTTCGTGACCGCGATGCCGACGCCGCAAGAGCACGCTTATGCGGACATGACCTCCAACCTAAGCATGGGTTACTCACCATCAACTGGGGGTTGGGCCAGTATCAGCGTCTCTGATAAAGGTGGCCAGGAACTGAAGAACGATGCCACCGGGATATACATCTGGATAAACGATACAACGCTTTTGAGATACAATATCACGAACAGCGTCCCCAGCATTGGCACTTCTTGGACTACAGGTGAAACCTGGCATGTAAACATCACGTCTGCGACCTTCCCGGTTGGGAAGGATCCAAATAAAGCTAAGATATCTTTAATGATCATAGATACGGTAAAGAATTCTGAAGTTTACACTGTTACGCTCAATGGTGGGGGATTGTTATCCAACCCCTCCCCACCGATCATCGGCGCTAGAGGTACCACGCCGTCCCCGACTTATGCGGGAGACGCATTTGCCTTTTACGCGACCGTGACAGACCCCAATGACGACCTGAATACGAACAGCGTATATCTCGATGCCTCAGCACTAAACCCCGGCTGGGCGTCGCTGAAAATGGGAGATTCCAATCATGATGGGGTTTTCACAGTCAACAGCTTAGCGGTTGCCGACCTTAACTGGAATGGAAAAATAGTGGTTGTCAACGCAACCGATCTGAGTGGTCATATCGCCAGCGGAAGGATCACTTTGAGCATCCTGTATAAAGGCGGAGGCGGAACCAATCAATATGGTCCATATAACAATTACAGCTCCTATTTTGTGAATGGTACTTATCCCCCTGATTCCAGCGGCGGAGAGGCTGGCGGGCCCAGCGGAAGCATGGTTGGGACAACCTTCTATTACATAAGGGACGCTTCCACTTATGAGATTACCAGGGTATTTGCACCACAACAGCAAGTAATGATCGAGATTTATAGCACTGCACTCACGAATCTCGGTCTCACGAATAACTTTACAATGCTCCAGCCTTTGACTGGAAATCCAATGGTACCTCCTTCAAAAGACGGAGCCTTTGTCTACGGTGGCATATATGGAACATTCTATCGTTACGTCTATATTTTTAACACCCCAGACCTGGGTTCACCATTGGTATTCCCATTCCAGATTTTGTTAAAGGACACCATGGGTACGAACATCAACATCGTCGATCATATTTCGATCCAAGGTGCCAACTATCCACAGCTGCAGGTTCTTAGAGGAAACCTGACAACGGGAAAATTGGAGAACACGAATGGCAATTTCAACGTGACAGATCGCCTTTACATAAGGATACTCATGAAGGACGTCGACCCGTCGATGAGCACGGTTGTTATCGGGGCGATCAAGGTCAGTGATTACTCCGGGAGATATATCGTGAATACTCTCCCCTCTTCCTTCATCCCGTATACCACCCAGCATACGCCCAATTATGGCACTCCACCAATCAGTCAGTTATTCAAGACTAATAGCACTGGAATAGGACGTATAGCAGATACTGTGCAAGGAACTGGAGTGGCATATACCGTGTATTTCATTCCTGTGGATGCATACCAGGGATGGTGGCTACCGAACAAGAACGCCTACACCCTGACCGTGAGCATGATATCCGATCACGGGCCACCCACTGGCGAGATATACTACTCACTAACCACTCAAATCAACATCACCGCCCCGGCAAGCATAGATGACATCGTGGCGAGTGTCGGGTCTGGCACTTACACATGGAGTGCGACGGGCGCATCGTATTCGAATAATCAGATTCTGTGGTATAGCGCCACGGCGGACCGCAGGGACCAATGGCAGACCACGACCATTTCTGGTAGCACATACAATGGCCCAATCGGTCTGGCCACGGCCGACATAGACAACGATGGCAAGAAGGATGTAATCGTCACCTATCAGGATCCCAGCGTGGGTGTTGCTTGGTTCAGAAACCAGAAGATCGATGGCTCTGCTTGGTCGACGCCCTATCTAATCGCATCCGGTTTTGACGCATTGGGGCCAAGTAATAGTCCACAAATCGCAGGAGGGGCGGCATACATTAATGGGGGGGCTCCTAATGGCAACAAGGATGAGGACACCTCCCTGTATTCAAACTACTATAGTGCGTACGAACCGAATGGTGCCGGGACCCATACAGGCACATATTATTCGGTTAACGAGATTGCAGAAACCATGGCCACAGGGGATTTCAATGGGGATGGTCAGACGGATATCGTGGTTTCCTACACGCACGTGGTGATCTTCAACGATGCCACAAGCAACAATGGTGCAGACAGCCCAAGCCATAATTTCCCGATGTTCTTCAATAGAGGCGTATACGTATATTGGGGGCCCAATTGGCAAAAGACCCAGCTCTACGGCACCAATACCTGGATCGCGGCGAACACCTCCAACTCTAACTCCAACGGCGCGGTGATGGACCTCGCAGTTGGTGATTTCAACCAGGATGGCTATGATGACATCGTTGGTGTATACGAGAATGGGACCACGAATGTATGGCTAAGCCAGGCCGCCTCTGCCGCAGGAGACAACACTAAAGTGTTTGGGCCTGGCTCATTGCTAAGGATTGCGCCCACAGTTCCGGGGACCAACCCGTGGGATCACGTCGGCAGGACGGTTCGCGTAAAAGTGGCCGACATGGATGGCAATGGGTACCCAGACATTATTCGGACGAGCAGCTCGTCTAACGAGGTAGCAGTGTTCTACACCACCCCGATTACTGGGGGCGGAGTCTATTGGTATCCAAACAAGGAATTTGCCACGGGCCCAGGGATTACTGGATCGGCCAAAGGAACGATGGCCAATTTAAATGCAGTAGATAACAAATGGGAGAATCTGACCGAGGTCAATTGGAATTACCCCATAGACAAAGAGGTGCCAGATCAAAAAGGTTTCAACGACACCACTGTCGGCCAAAATATTGCATATCTTGCAAGCGATACCGATGGCCAGAACTACGTTGTCGCGCCCACTCAGACGATGTACATCGCGTCATTCCTGGCCAATACTTCGTATCAAACTAAGCAATTGTCCAGCGCGGTGTTGAGGGTGAAATTCACAGCTGATTCCTCTTATGCGGGAACTGCTGCCATTCTATACTCCTTGAATAATGGCGCGACCTTTGCCTCCACCGGCATCGTTCCCAAGAATACACATACTAATTACATTGCGACGTTCGATTTGATGGGGCATGGAGCAAACACCTGGGCCGCCCTAAGGAGTCTGGATGTGAGCTTCCTCAACAATGGTGGTGGAAGCGGCACGATTCGGTTCGACTCGATGTGGATTGAAGCTTACTATGTGAACACCACAGTACTGGATTGGACCTGGGTGATACCAAACGATCTGACTCAGCCGTTGGAACTCCTTACGATGACATATAAATGCCTGAGCAACAACGAATCGTTCCAGCTACAGTATTCGCCTGACAACACTACGTGGTTCGATTTGACCACCTTGGCAAGCACGACGCAGCAGACCGTCAACTTCAATCTGGACTATACGACAAACTCGGTCTATTATGTCCGCGTGATAGACAACAATCAAGGCACGACAGACACTGCACGCAATACGTTGTGCGTAAATTATCTCGGAATCAAACAATATTCCCCAAAGGTGACTTGGTCCAATTCTGCTGGGATTGGGGGGAAGATCGAGAAGTATCTGAGTGATTTGCCTGCAGGCAATTATGTGACATCAATAGCAGTCGGGGACATCGGTAGCCAGTGGAGCTTAAACCATAAGCCTGATGGCTTGCCTGACATTGTTGTAGGCACGACGGAAATGGCTACTGGAGCAGGAGGTGCGAGGTACACAGTCTATGTATTCGCGCAGAATGCTGGTAGCAGCGACTTCACGCAGGTGCCAGTTTATACTCCGAACATAGCAACCAATGTTGCAGACGGCTCGTATCAGACGGTTCAGGTGCAGATTGGAGATTTCAATGGCGATGGCATTCCTGACATCCTCGCAGTAATGGGATTCCAAAAGGGCGTGACGACCGGAACAGCACCGACATTATGGCTCATAGAGAACAATCCACAGCCCGGCAGCTGGCAGTTCACCGATCAGCCGATTAATGTGTTGACCGCCAACCAGGGGGCAATTAATGCCATACCCGCTCACATCGGCCTGACTGTCTTACTGCCTTTCGTTGGACTTATCGGCCTGGTTGTGGCCGAGGCTGTCGCAGACGGGAGGAAGAGGAAGCGCTGATTCGCCTAGCAAACCCTTTCCCTTTTCTATTATTTCCCCTAATCTGGGTGGAGGAGGTCATGTGTACGACGTCATAGTGTCTGGCGCGGGACCGTCGGGAGCGATGGCTGCCCTATTCGGTGCTCGGGCCGGCCTAAAGGTTCTACTATTAGAAAAGGGGGCGCAAGGGCGAAGCAAATGTTGTGCCGGTGGATTACTGAACCGTTCGCTACTCGCCTTACAAGATATCCAAATTCCGGAAGCGCTTGTGGAGTGCGAGCTCAATGGATTCTCATTCATCGTGGAGGGCAAGCATTATTCGGTTCGGTTAGGAAAGCCCTTTGGCCTAATGGTCCGGAGAGGAGCATTGGATGAGTTCTTGATGCGCTGTGCACAGAATGAAGGCGCAGAATTAATGGACAATGCAAAAGTGCTAAAAGTGTCCGAGAAGGGAGATTGCGTCGAGCTATTGACGACAATGGGGGCATTGGAGGCGAAATATCTAATTGTGGCAGACGGGGCAAAAGGTGTATTAGCCAATCAATTATTCAATAAACGGCCCGCCAATTCGGCAGCCCTCGGGGCGGCCCTCGAAATCCGAACAAATCCCGCTCAACACGGTCTCATGCAGGTGTACCTTTTGAGTTACGGACAGAAGGTCCTGAGAGCAGCCCCATCCTTTCCTTTGACCGGGGCCGTTTTCCCTTTGCGCTCCTCAGCGATAATCAGCGTGGTTGGGAAATCATATCCTGCAGCAGCATTTCATCGGTGCATCCAAAGCATAAAAGAAGATATCAAAAGAACAAATGGAACTGCAGAGGCCATAGGAAAGCCCTGTTTTCATCCCTTGCCGATCGTTCCCCTAAGACATTTGCGCTCAAAGAGGTCAGTCGTCGTCGGTGATGCAGCCGGGCTTGTCAACCCCTTCTCTGGGGAAGGGATATCATCAGCCTTGATCAGCGGCAAGGCAGCAGCCAAGGCGGTTGCAGCCGCTTACGTGAGTGGAAAAGCATCAGCACTTGAGAGCTATGAGAAAGAGATCCGTCGGACAATAATTCCTCGGTTAAACGCGGCAAGGCTTGTTGGTCCGGGACTTCATTGGGCGGTTGCAGTCCTCGGTCATGAAAGGGTGCTATCGAATTTCCAAATGCAAGAGTCATTGGCAACAACAGTGGCTGATTATTCATCCGGGAAGGTTGGAATTAACAAATTGCTCATTGATACAATCTCGACTTTGCCATCCATTCTGCTGCCCACCAACAGACAAGTGGATAAATGCGAATCTTAATTGTTAGCAAAGGAATGGGGTGATTTGTTGTACGACGTAGTGGTTTCTGGTAGTGGTCCCTCGGGCAGCATTGCTGCTTACCAGTGTTCCAAGTTGGGATTGCGAACCCTGCTCCTGGAAAGACATCCCATACCTCGTGCTAAGTGCTGTGCGGGGGGCTTGTTGCTCCGGGCAGAAAGACAAGTGCCCTTTGAAGTGCCTTCAAGCCTGGTGGAGAAAGAAATCAAAGGCATTGCATTTCAGATGAAGAACTGCCGAAAGGAATTCGATTTCGGCGAAACGTTTTGCAGAATCGTCAGAAGAGACCGGTTCGATCAATTCCTTGCAAGAAAGGCGGAAGACGCCGGTGCAGAACTCTGGGAGAACGCAAGGGCCCAGTCGTTGATTGAAGGTCGGAATGAAATCGAGGTGATCACTACCAAGGGGTCGGTTCACGCCAAAACCATGATCGTAGCCGAAGGGGTTACCAGTCGATCCGCCAGGGCGCTCTTCGGGAGATATCCAATAAAAAACCTTGCCATGGGAGTGGCAACCAACGTGGAGCTGCAACAAGATGCAGGGGATAAGATTGAGTTCCATTTCATCGATACACCCGTTTCCAAACTGGAATTTCACCCGTTTTTTCCCCTAAATGGCTGGATGTTCCCTCATACGCTGGGAGCCAACATCGGCGTGGTTGCAAAGGGTGCCTCCAAAGAGAAGTTGCTCCAATCAGTTCGGGACATCCAAAGAATGACCGAATCCAAATATGGCAAGTCACTAGGGAATGAGGATATTACTGCGCATCCAATCCCTCTGGTTCCGCGCTCTATGCTCCATAGCGCCAGGGCCTTGGCAGTGGGGGACGCCGCCGGGTTTGCCAACCCACTGACGGGTGAGGGAATGACCTACGCATTTAAGAGCGGTTCTCTAGCCGCTGAGGCAATATCGAGTGCCTTGAATTTCAATGACTTTAAGAGTGCCTTCCATCGATACGATTCGGAGTGTGCAATGCATATATCAAGGGATCTTCGGGCAGCTAGCATGCTCTCTCCATTTCTTCATAATATGCTGAATCTAGTCGACGCACGCAAGTTATTTGAAAGAATTCACGATAATAAAGGATTAATGAATACCTGCGTTGGAATCGCACAAGGAAGAGACAACTGGGCGCATCTTGCTGTTCAAATGCTTCCTAATTTTCCATCGCTTTTTTTCTCATCCCTCAGATCAGACTTATGAAAACAAGTATTGGGTCGCGGCGTAAACCAGACCGATTAGCGCAATATAGAGAACAGGCCTAGAGCGCTCACTTCTCATGAAGGCGAGACTGGCAGTCGCTGCTAGTATAGGAAAGATCACATAGTCTTGAGTGTTATTGAAAATGAATAAAGGCGTGAGGCCACCAATCAAAATCAGGGCGGCCGCAATCTTTTTTCCTTTTTCTAGACCAAGAATTGTGTAGATGGTTTTCACGCGCGCTCGAGAGTCCTCCTGAAAACCGTCGATGTCTGTCACGATGGAACCAATCATTATTCCAAGGAACATGAAGAAACCGATGTAGAACGCCTCAGTGGTCAATGGTGCTGAGATTACAGCCCCAGTTAGGATTGGGATGGAAATACCGGGAGCTGTGACAAAGCCAATCTCGCTGCACGGCGTCAGATAGCCGAAGAGAAATGCCATATAGGCTCCTAAGCCTAAAAGAATCGGGCTGAGAGCATGGTCTTTGAAACGTATGGGTTTGAACGAATAAAAATATGATAAAAGCAGGATCATAAGGACGATAATGCCCATTTGCGCAGAAAGTAGGAAACCGCAAGTCACTGAGATCATTGCTAGAAGGAGCGAAATCTGAACCATGAGTTGTGGCGATACAGTCCCCGACGCCACGAGTCGGCCTCTTCGTCTTGGATCGTCAGAAATCCTGTCGCTGAGATCATTCCAAATTGTGCTGACTTGCCATGCCATCAAAGCGGCAATAATCGAGACACCCGCGAATGCCAGATTAACCCAATAAGGTGTTTGGAATATCTTCGTCACCAGATCCAAATTTGACGTATCTTTCCAGCCGGTTACAATTCCAGCGGCCACTATCGCTGCGAAAAACAGCGTTTGCGATGGCCGAATGCTACGAATAAATCCTCGGAATCTCGGTCGAGTGGCAAGATAACTGATGGCTAAGGCCACCAACACGCCAGCCATGAGATAATAGGAGAACAGGAAGAAATGCCATTGATAATACTTCACCGTGTCAAATTGGGGAAAATTCTGAGGCGCCACTGGAAGATAGGCTTCAGGAGTGGCAACAAGAAACAATGAAACGAAAGTGAAGACGATCAGCAGGCCGATCTGTCCAAAGGTGATTGCCCTGTCCCTAACGGAGAATAGGTTTTGACGTTGTATCCAGATTGAATAAGCGAAGAGGAGGAAGATTACAACCCCAACCTCCACGGCCTGGCCGATATGAAAAGCTGCACCACTGAAGTGAAAGAACGCATTGATGAAATCCGTCCAAGACAGATATGCATAATTCTGCCTATTTCCTGCCAAATAGTCCAAAATCGGAGGCAAGACGATGACCCAGTAAAACGTTGATACAAAATTAATTGATTTGCGTATACCACGACCTGAGAAGGCTGAGAGTAGAAGAACCAAACCCTGGAATACTAAGACATAAAATGCAACGTGATGCGCGATAGAGAAAATCCAAGGATGCTCTGTGGTCACGAAGTTTGGGTCGAGAAGGAAATATTCGAGCAAATCGCGGATTAGCGACAGTGTTAGTACAAAGAGGAAGACTCCGAACAATGGAAGGTGGTCCTTCTCGAGCCAAATCACAAATCGGTCCACGGTTGCCGATAGCCGTTCATACGTATGCGTTCCCACTGGACCGCCCATATGCTTGAAAAACTCGTCTGGCTATTTATAATGTGTCAACTGGTTGCCGAGCTTTCAGGCCTGAGTCTTGGCTTGTAGGGACTTCTGCACGCCCGCAGATCGCTCGTATTCCACGAAGGCCAGGATGCGCTTGTGCTTCGAGGTCATGTTGCGCAGCGTTAGCGCCATATGCTCCTCCCGGTCCCGCTCCAGTTGCCTGAAGCCCTTGGCCCGGTTCACCTTCTTGTCCCAATCCAGGGCGAACTCCTCGGCCGAGCCGATCCGGTACCTGCGGCGCCTGATCGAGCGGGTGTAGAACGACTCGCGCACCATGTCCCAGCCGCGGATGCGCTTGCAGTAGACGTCGGTGAACTCCTCATCGTTCAGGTCGATGGGTATCAGGGGGAGGTGCGCCGCATCAGCGAGCTCGATCGCCTTCAAGTACGCCGGCGTCGGCAGGCGGACCTCGCTGAAATGCTCCATGTACACCTTATAGACCTGCTCCAAGGCGGAGAGCTCGTAGTCGGAGTGTGTCTCCTTAGTCCGCAGCGCTTCCAGCTCTTCCTTCGACGTTGATATCCCGATGGCGTCGGGCTTGAAGTCGGCGAACGCCTTCGCCACCTTCTCCTCTTCCTTCACCAATCCTTTGAGGACGCCGATGACCAGAACCTCGGCGCCGTTAATCCGAACGCTTTGCATGCGACTCGCTCCGCTCCGTGACCAGGTCGAAAAGCCTCTCCGTCTCTTCAAGCTTCTTGAGCTCGTCCATGCCGACAAGTGCGGTGCCCTCGAGCGATGGCTTGGAACGAATCCTTTCAATGAAAATGACCGATTTCCGCTCGGTGACCTTGGAGATGTCCGACACCGTCCTTGCCTTCTCCAGTATCTTGCTTTCGTCGGTCATGACACCGGTCAATATGAGGATCTTGGAGTCGGCCGTCAAAGCCTCGAACGGGCATTTGCTCGTCGGCGTGACCGATAATCCCAGGCCGACCAGTCGCTCGAATATCTGACGGCTCAATGGGTCCGACGTCTTGAGCTGGTAGAGGCGCTCCTTCTCGTGCGAATGGTACTCCAATGGGTCCACGGGCATGACCAGCGGCTGCTTCAGGAAGTCCTCCAGCCGGATGGCGACGTCTATCATCGCCCCCATGCCGCTCTCGTACATCTGGATCGTCCTCCGGGACACCCCGGCGACCTCGGCCAGATTGCCCAGGGAAATCCCCTTCTCGTCCCGCACCTTCCTCAGAACCTCGCTGTCCAGCTTGACGTAGAGGCCTCCGGGTGCGGCGCAAATAAAAGGGGGGACACCCTCCAGAAGGTAATCGTTGAGCGTTTGCAGGTTGATTATGGGGACGCTGAAGCGGGAATAGACTATCCCATCTTCCATATCGCCTGAGCCAGAGCGCTCGCCGATCATTAGTGGCGAGGCCTGCAACGCCTCCGCCAGCGTCTTCATCTCATTGGCGTTCTCCTTGGAGAAGGCGTCGACGTTAGAAAGGATCTTGGCAATGATCAGGGTCTTGTCTCTCCTGGCGACGATATCGAAGCTGATGCTTCGCATGTTCAGCGGCTTGGAGACATAGAAGCCCGCTCGCGAAAGGATCTCGCGCACCCGGGCGATCAACTCTTCCCTGTGCACGACCCTATACCATACTGCTCTTCTATATGAAGCTTGCCAATCAAGCTCAGTGCCATGCCATTAAGGCCAGCATCTATCGGGCTAGTCGTCCTTGAGCACAAAGACCTGGTCCGGTTTCATTGGTTCCACCCTGATATTCGGTTGGTCCTCAAGGAGCCGGCCGATCTCACCGGGATTAGTGTCTAAATTGTGCATGGGGATGAGAAGGCGCGGGGATATCGCCTTGGCGGCCATCGCCGCTTCTTTAACGTCCATGGTGAACCTCCCCCCGATTGGGAGTAGCGCCACGTCGACCTTACCAAGATCTTTCATCTCTGGAATGAAATCGGTATCGCCGGCGTGGTAGATCGTCCTTCCACCGATGGTGACCAGGTATCCGACGCCCTTCCCCCGTCGATGATAGAACTTGCGCAGGTTGTAGGCTGGGGTCGCGCGCACGCTCACCTTATCGTAGGAGAGCGTCTGGCCCGACTCGATCACCACCGCACCATCGCCGATCCGATTCGCCGGCTTCCTTGGCGCGATTACCACGGTACGTGGTCCCCTCAAAGACTGGATGGTTTCCCTATCCCAGTGGTCCCCATGCGAATGGGAAACCAGGATGAAGTCCGCTTTGGTCTCCGGCTCCAACATTTCCGCGAGCCCAAGCTTCTTCCTATATTTCTCCGGGAGCGGATCGAAATGGAGGCTCACTCCATCGGCATCGATCCTGAACCATGAATGCCCAAGCCACTTGATCTCCAAAGTCATGCTCATTTCTCGAACGAGTATGCATGAGCTCCTTCCTTAAACCTCTCAAGGAGTGGCATGGCGACGGTCGAAGACGCATCGGACAATCAGGTCATTCCACTTGCACGGTCCGGCCCCTCTTCTTCCTGGCGATGCGCTTCATCGATATCTCCAGCACGCCGTTCTTGTAAGTAGCCTTGACGCTGTTCTTGATGACGTCGCAGGGGAGGTCGATCTGTTCGTGGAACTGCTTCGACTCATTGTCCACCTCGATCTCCAGCAGTCGTTCGTGGGCATCGAGCTTGATGTCTTCCTTCTTCACGCCCGGCAGCTCGACGATCACCCTGATCATTTCGCCCGATTCGATGACATCGATCAGCGGCTCGCGCTCTTCTGATACCTTGTCGCTAATCTTCGGTGGGGTGGGAGCGTTGCCGAACTCCTGCATCACTGGCTCTCCGTCCTGGCCGGTTTGCACGGCGAATCCATAGACCAAGGGAGCCCGGTCCGGCCCGAGCTCGTTCTTCATGAACGCCTCGAATATCCGGTCCATGCGCTCCCGCATCTCCGTCAGCTCATCGTCGAAGGAGTTGAAGAGATCGTCTTCGTCCTTCCTTTCGTTGCTCGCTTTCCTCTTTGGCATGGATCTCACCTCACGTACTCGAAGTCCTTCACGATCTTCTCGTACCGGCTCAGCTCGCCTCGCGAGACTGGCTTGATCTTGATCAAAGCTTCGTTGAAGCAGCTCATGTCCACCTTCTCCTTCTTGAGCGCGTCCGGGCTGATCTCCTGGTTCTTGGCGACGATGCGGCGGATGGTGCTCATGGTAGCCTCGTTCACCACCGCGGCGAGGTCGGCTCCCGTGTATCCCTCAGTGCGCTTCGCGATCTCGTTCAGGTCCGCGTCCGAAGCCAGCGGCTTTCCCTTGGCATGCACCTTGAGTATCTCCTTCCGCGCCGCCAGGTCCGGCGTTCCGATCTTTATCATCCGATCGAAGCGGCCGGGGCGCAGGAGCGCCGGGTCCAGCATGTCCGGTCGATTGGTTGCTCCGATTATGATCACGTTGTGCAGGCTCTCCAGCCCGTCCATCTCCGTCAGCAACTGCGATATCACGCGCTCGGTGACGTGCGAGTCGGATCCTCCGCCGCGAACTGGCGCGATCGAGTCGATTTCGTCCATGAAGACGATGCAAGGCGCGGCCGACCGGGCCTTCCGGAACGTTTCCCTGACGGCCTTCTCGCTCTCCCCGACCCATTTTGAGAGGAACTCCGGCCCTTTGACGTTGATGAAGTTCGCCTCCGACTCCGTCGCCACGGCCTTCGCCAGCATGGTCTTGCCCGTTCCTGGCGGCCCGTAGATCAGGATGCCCTTGGGCGGGATAGCGCCCATTTGATCGAATATCGGTCCATATTTCAGAGGCCATTCGACAGACTCCCTCAGTTCGCGCTTCGCTTCTTCCAGTCCACCTATTTCATCCCAGTGGGTGTTTGGTGATTCCACCAGCACCTCCCTGAGCGCGGAAGGCTGCATCTCCCTCAGCGCCGAGATGAAGTCGTCCCTGGTCACGATGATCTTGTTGAGCACTTCGACCGGTATGACGTCCAGCTCGAGGTCCAGGTCCGGCAGTATCCGGCGCAGCGCCCGCATTGCTGCCTCCTTGCCTAGGGCGCTCAGATCGGCGCCCGCGTAGCCATGCGTCAGGTCCGCCAGCCTCTCGATGTCCACGTCGGGGGCAAGCGGCATCCCGCGGGTATGGATCTGCAATATCTCTAGGCGGCCATTGCGGTTGGGGATGCTGATCTCGATCTCCCGGTCGAAGCGGCCGGGCCTGCGGATGGCCGGGTCCAAGGCGTTGGGGCGATTGGTCGCTCCGATTACGACGACCTTCCCTCTGGCCTGCAAGCCGTCCATGAGGGCCAGCAGCTGTGCCACCACCCGCCTCTCGGTCTCGCCGGTGACCTCATCCCGCTTCGGGGCGATGGAGTCGATCTCATCGATGAATATGATGGTGGGGGCGTTCTCCTCCGCCTGCTTGAATATCTCCCTTAACCTTTCCTCGGACTCGCCATAGAACTTGCTCATGATCTCCGGTCCGCCGATGGAGATGAAATTGGCATTGGTCTCTCCGGCCACCGCCTTGGCCAACAGGGTCTTTCCCGTCCCTGGCGGCCCATGCAGCAGCACCCCTTTCGGCGCCTCGACACCCAGTCGCTCGAAGAGCTCGGGATGGCGGAGCGGTAGCTCGATCATCTCCCTGACCTTCTTCACTTCCTCGCTCAGCCCTCCGATGTCCTCGTACGTGACCTTGGGGATGTGGTCGACGGCTTCCTTCATCGGCTTCTCGCTGATCTTGACCTCGGTGTCCCGATGCACTAGCACCGCGTCCGAGGAGGGGCTGTATGACGAGACGACAAGGTCGATGCGTCTGCCCATGACATTGATCTCGATTATGTCCCCCCGGGTGACCGCCCGTCCTTCCAGAGCTTGGGTGAGGTATTCCTCTCCGCCCATGATCCGGAGCTGCTCGGTCGGCGCGAAAGTCATCTTGGTCGCTTCTTTCACCGCGACCTTGCGTATCGATACCTTCTCGTCTATGCTCGCCTCCGAGTTCCTTCTGATCGTTCCGTCCACGCGGATCAATCCCCGATTGGCATCCTCGCTATAACCGGGCCAGACGATCGCCACCGTCCGCTTCTTACCCTCTATCTGCACCACGTCGCCCGCGGTCAGACCGAGAACATCCATGACGGCTGGATCGATGCGTGCGATCCCCCGTCCTGCGTCCTTCGCCTTCGCCTCTGCGACCTTCAATACTTTCTCTGATGAATCCATGTCAATTCCATTTCCATGCCGACGGCCTACGTGACCTCGACCTTCTTCCTCTTCTCCATTCCCTCTTTTGTCTTTTGGACGCGGATCTTCAGGACGCCGTCCTCCAGCTTCGCTTCGAGCTTCTCCTCTGAAGCATCATCCGGCAGGTTCAATCGGCGGTGGAACGAGACGAATCCTCTCTCCCTTCGGAGGTATCCCTCGTCGCTCACTTCCTCCCTCTCCTCCCTCTTCGCGGTGATGTCCAGGACGTCTTCCCCTACCATCACCTCGACGTCCTCCTTTGAGAGCCCGGGCAGGTCCGCCTCGACCAGATAGTGGTCGCCTTCGTCCTTGATGTCCACTGCCGGGAAGCGCGGCCCGACCGCCAATGCCGGCGGCCAAATCGAATAGTCGACGTCCTTCGTTGCTTCCTCCATCATCCGCTCCATCTCGCGCATCAGGTTCACTGGGCCGAACCCCATCGGCGGCCAGTACCTGACCGGCGCCAAATCCTTCTTCTTGCTCTCCTCGACCATAGCATTCACCTCATGGCATATGATTACAACTTCGAGTTAACAACTCGCGGTAATAGAGTACATTGCCTCTAATATTTAATCATTTCTAGGTCTTCTTCTGGGCGGCCTTCTGCAGGTCCTCCAGGGCCTTGTCCAGCTTTCGCCCCATCTGCTCCACGCTCTTCTGCAGCTTGGGGAGGTCCTTCCTGATGTCATCGACCATGCCATTGGCTATGCGGCGCAGGTCCTTCTCCGCGTCCTTCGCCTCCTTGGGCAGGCTCTCGTACACCTTTCCGCCCACCTGCTCCAGCTTGATCGCCGCCCGATCCAGTTCCCTACTGACATCGTTCAGGACCTTATCCAGTTCATTGGCATATTTCTCCGCGGCCTTCCTTATCCTTTCCTTGTCGTCCATGTTTCATCCTCTCCAGTTGATTCGTTCCAGCGTTCGTCTCACGAGGTCGTCCCGGATCTTCAGGTCCGAGGCGAGCTCCTCCAGTTCCAGCTCAGGCTTCTGGATGAACTCGTAGATAATCCTTCGCGCCTGATAGTCGTCTATCTGCTCCTCGACCAACCGGCCCGCTTCTTCCAAGGCCCCTTCTTTCGTGTCGATCAGCGAGGAGCGCTGCCGTTGCAGCTCCTCAAGCTGGCGGTCGACCTGCGCCACCGTCTCCCTGAGCTCCAGTATCCGGTCGCTTACCTCGGCCAGGTCCTCGCCCTTCTCTTGCTCCGTCCCAGCGAACTCGTGATGCATGTCCAGCAGTGAATTGGACATCTGGTCCAGCGCCATCCTGATGATGGCGGCATTGAAGAGACCCGGTCCGAAGTCCACGGTTATGGTGAACTTGGTGGTGGGGACGTATAGCTTCCTGGCCGGCCCTCCTTGGTCACTCTCTTCAGGATAGGAGCGTACCAGGTCGGATTCCTCCAGTACCTTCATATGCTTCATGATCGCCTGCTGGCTCATGCCCAGCTCCTTGGACAATTGGAGCGAGTAATGGGGCTCGCGGACCAGCGCTTCCAGGATCCTCCGGCGGGTGGGATTCTCGATGACTGACAGGAGGGTGTCTAGATCTGACAGACCGGACATTTGCAACACCGTTGTTAACCTTAAGTTGTTAACCTATTTCTCCGACCTAAATTTATACTTTGCGAAATGGCGCCCTGTCACGCCGCAACATCCGATTAAGCGCTCGCTCACGCTGCGTAATGTGGAATCTGGCCTGATGGCATTCCCGAGGCTCGCCACAGAACACTTTAACTAGGGGCCTGGTTTTATCAGGCATCATGCCCGGTGAACTGGTCGGGGATTCAGTCCTCATCAAGGATACCGTCGAGGCTAGCCAGATATACAACAAGGGATTCTACGGCTATCCCCAATCCGGCGGGTCATTGGAGCTCGATTTCCTGGAGGCGATTTACCTCGCCGAGTCGGACCGCTTGGCCGTGAGCTGCGGCGGCGAGGCGATGCCATTGGCCGGACTGATCAAGATGGCGGCTTCCTGCCAGCAGGACTTTGAGATCCGCTACATCGTCTATCGGGACCTCCGGCAGCGGGGCTACATCGTGAAGCCCGATGCGGGGGATTTCGACTTTCGGGTGTTCCCCCGCGGGGGGACGCCGACCACGACGCAGACCAAGTACTGGGTGCTCGCCATCTCGGAGAGGGCGGTATTCACCATCAAGGGAATGTTCGAGGAGACCGAGCGATCGGAGAGAACGAGAAAGGAGCTGCTCCTGGCCATCGTCGATGAGGAGGGGGACATAACCTACTACCGCTCCTCGACCGGCGCTCCGCAATTCAACATCAAGACCGAGGAGAAGGAGCAGATCGAAGCGTTCCTCCTGAAGGATCGCGTCCTGGTGATGGACGAGGCCGATTCCGATCATTTGGTCAGCAACGGGTTCTTCGGCAAGAAGATAGGGAAGACCCTGCAGCTTTCGCTGATCGAAACCGCCCACCTCATGGAGAACGGGCGCGTCGTGATCCACAATCCGGAGACGGGCAAGAAGATGGGGATCGGGGCGTTCAGGAAGAGCGCCGCCTTCATCCAGTCGGACTTCGAGCTCCGGCTCAGAGCGTACAACGACCTCAGGGCGAAGGGGCTGGTGGTGAAGACCGGATTCAAATACGGTTCGCACTTCCGGGTCTACGACGGCGACCCATCGTCCCACCACTCCAAGTACCTAGTTCACGCCGTCCCCTATGATTACGAGACCAGCTGGCCGGAGATATCGCGCGCGGTCCGCCTCGCACATGGCGTCAAGAAGGACATAATCTTCGGAAGGGTCTCGAAGACGCAGGTGGATTATGTGCGCCTGAGAAGGGTGAGGCCTTAGGAAGAAGCGCCGCCTGATCGCCTGGGCGCGATCCTCGGGACATCATTTCTTAGCAGCCTTCAGCTTCGCCTTCATTTCCTTCTTCTTCGCCTTCTCTCTCTTCTTCTTTTCCTTGGGGGCCAGCTTATCCCTGGCAGCACTCGCTGGGCCCAAGCCCTTCGGGTCCAGCCTCACCGCTTCGTCGAGTAGCTTCAGTGCCTCTTCCGTGCTGCCGGCTGCAGCCAGCTTCTCGGCCCTGTGGGTCAAGATGGTGGACTTAACCGATGACGCTCCATGGAAATCGGAGGGGTCGATCCTTATGGCATCATCTGCAAGGGAGAATGCCCTCTCCTCGTCCCCCGCGCTCAGCGCCTCGCGCGCCTTGGTCGCGGTGGCGTCGGCCTTCATCTGTCCCTTGACGAGAGTCGCTCCCGCGACGTCCTCCGGATCGAGCTGCAGGGCCGCATCCAGGACCTCCATGGCCTCATCATCCCTTCCGGTGTTGTGCAGGACGTTGGCCATCTTGACCAGGAAATTGGCGCGCTTCCGGTCGAACTCGGAGAAATGTATCGCCTTGCGGTAGGTCTCCAGGGCGAGGTCGGTCTCCCCGTTCTTGAGGTAGGCCTCCGCCAGGCGGGCATATCGGACCGATCTCGCCTCTGGCTTGGCCTCTTCCTCCGAGAGCGCGACCAGCGTCTTGATGCTGCTCTTGATCGATTCCTCCCTCTCGATGATCGCCCCGCAGTTCATGCACTTGTCCGCTCTCCTAGTGAGGGGTTTGCCGCAATTGGCGCAGAGCCGCGGCAGGGCGGTGCCGCACTGGGGGCAGAGGACCCATCCCTTCTCCACGATCTCATGGCAGTTGGGGCATTCAGAGACCGTTTTCACGGTCGCCTTGCCCATCCTCCTCATGGTGGACTCGATCTCCTCAGCGCTGGGAAGGAATTCCTTCTTCCAAATGAAAAGCAGGAGCAGCAGCACGCCCTCGAGGGCGAGCGCCACGACGTTGAGGATCAGCAGAATCGTGATGAACCCCTTGCTGGGGCTATCCATAGTATTGAAGGCGGTGTAGATTATGAATAGTCGCATCAGCATAGAGAGGGCGATCCAGTTCCTCACCTGGAAGTCGCTCCCTTGCTCGATGCGGAGCAATGGGAAGACGCTAGTCAGTTCCAATCCGGCGAGCATGAAGCCAGCGATCAGGAGGACGATTCCGGTTAAGGTCCCGTAGGCAATAGACGCCTCGACCACGAACAAGAAGAACGAAGATATGATCGTCATGACGCCGCCGAGTATCAGCCCGAGGGCGAACCCCTTGAGAATTGGACGTCCGTTCACAATGACGCACCTGCCTCTGGATGAACCGTTCTTGATAAATAGATTGTGTGCCCCGCTGTTGGCAGCGGGGAAGGAATGACCTAGAGCTGTATCTCGATCCCGAGCTTCTCCGTCAGCTCCTTGTAGCGGTTACGGATGGTGACCTCCGTCACTCCGGCGATGTCCGCCACCTCGCGCTGCGTCCTACGCTCGTTGCACAGGATGGAGGAGATGTAGATCGCCGCGGCGGCCACACCGGTTGGGCCACGTCCCGAGGTCAGCTCCTTCTTCGCCGCATCCTTGAGGATCTCGGCGGCCTTGGACTGGACCTCGCCGCTCGAGTTTAAGCTCCGAGCAGAATCTCTGCACGTAGTCCTGCGGACGGGTGGGCATGAGTTTGAGCTTGAGCTCGCGGGTCATGAACCGATAGGTCCGGCCGATCTCCTTTCGACCGACTCGTGAGGAGTTCGCGACCTCATCCAGCGTTCGGGGGACGTTGCATTGCCTGCAAGCTGCGTACAGCGAAGCGGCGACGACGCCTTCGATGCTCCGACCGCGGATCAGGTTCTTGTTGACCGCCTTCCTGTAGACCATGGCGGCGGTCTCGCGCACGTTCCTCGGCAGGCCCATGGCAGAAGCCATCCTGTCGAGCTCGCTCAATGCGAATGCCAGATTGCGCTCCGTAGCGTTGGACACGCGGATGCGGCGCTGCCACTTGCGCAGGCGGTATAGTTGCGCGCGGTTCCTGGTGGGGATGCTCTTTCCATAGGAGTCCTTGTTCTTCCAGGAGATCTCAGTGGACAAGCCCTTGTCATGGATGGTGTAGGTCATGGGAGCGCCGGTCCTTGCCCGCTTCTCCCCCTGCTCTACGTCGAACGCCCTCCATTCCGGTCCCTGATCGATGAACTGGTCATCGATGACCAGGCCGCATTCCTCGCAGATAAGCTCTCCGCGCTCATAGTCCCTAACGAGGTGCCCGCTGTTGCATTCGGGGCAGCGTTCGATTTCATCGGCCCCTTCTTTTACTGCCTTTGCCAAGCTCTTCTACCCCCTCGACATAGACCTGCTTTCCGATCGCTGATAGCAGGCTCTGCTCACCGGTAACCGCGACGGTGATGTAAGGTCCAGCCACCGGACCAAAGACCCTCAAAACATGTCCAATAGGTCTTTGACGGTTGTCCGTGACCCTTTCCCTAGTCCTCGGAGCGAAAATGCCTTTGACGATCAGCTTTCCGTCAAAAGTCACTTCTTGGACTTCACCAAGGAACTTCATATTTGTATTCAGCTCCCTTATTTGTTATCCGGTGTTTCACGCCAATAAGGTTAATAGTATTTAAATTATTTGCTAAACTTTATATCCTTTTCTGTCTCGAATATAAAGTACTATTGTGAACCGAACTGCGCCTCGCTCGAATGCCTTATCCTGCCATATCCAGGCTGCGAACCCCCGCAATGGATAACTGTTATCAGTCCGGAGCAGATTCCGCTATCATGCAGGTTTCGAAGGACCATCCGCGCTATCGCTCACTGGTAACCAGGGAGCTGATGTCCGAAATGGCCAGGAAAGGGATAGTGGCGACCACCGGCCTCATCGCCCACGGTCGAGGGGAGGCATTCGACTACCTGTTGGGCGAGGTCACGAGCGAGAGCGCCCGGGCCGCGGAGCGGGCGGCGGTGGCGTTGCTGATCGAGGCGCGAAATCCGATTATCTCGGTGAATGGGAACACGGCAGCGCTGGCGGGAAAGGAGATCATAGCCTTCGCGAAGCTGGTCAAGGCGACGGTCGAGGTCAATCTGTTCCATCGTAGCCCCGAGCGGGTGGAGATGGTGGTCGGTTACTTGGAGTCCATCGGCGCCAAGGGGGTGCTGGGGCGCGATGCGGACGCATTGATCCCTGGGATCGCTTCGGATCGGGCATTGTGCACGAAGGAAGGCATCTTCTCTGCGGACGTCGTCCTGGTTCCATTGGAGGACGGCGACCGGGCCGAGGCCTTGGTCAAGCTTGGTAAGAAAGTCATCGCCATCGACCTGAACCCTCTGTCCCGCACGGCCACGGCAGCCCAGATCACCATCGTGGACGAGTTGTCGCGGGCGATGTCGAACATGATTGCGATGTGGCCTGAGCTGTCGAGAGATGAGGCCAGCAGACGGAAGGCGCTTTCCGGTTTCAACAACCGGGCCAACCTGAAGCGGTCGTTGGAGCTGATATGCGACCGCTTGACCAAGCTTGCCGACGAAGGCAAACCATAAACGTCAAGGGAAGGATTCGAGAGGCGGGAGCAGGGATGAGCGACGATCTTCTGGTTAAGGGCGTCCGCCGGCTGGAGTGGGCGGAATCGCACATGAAGGTACTGGCGGAGATCCGTAAGCGCTTGGTGAAGGAGAGGACGCTGGAAGGCCTCAGGCTCGGCATGGCCCTGCACGTTGAGGCCAAGACCGGGATGCTCGCCATCACCTTGCAGGAAGCGGGAGCGAAAGTGCGGCTGGCATCCTGCAACCCTCTATCGACGGACGATTCCGTCGCCTTGGCCCTGAAAGAGAAATTCGGCATGGAGACCTATGCCAAGAAATGGGAGACCAGCGACGAATATTATCGTAATCTCAATTCCGTGCTCGACCTCGGGCCGGACTTCGTGATAGACGACGGAGCTGACCTGATCACGATGCTGCATACCGAGCGCACCAACCTTCTGGATAAGGTGAAGGGTGCGAATGAGGAAACGACCACGGGTGTGATCAGGCTTCGCTCGATGGCCAAGGAGGGGAAGCTGCGCTTCCCGGTGATATCGGTCAATGATGCGCATATGAAGTACCTCTTCGACAACAGGTATGGAACAGGTCAGAGCACGTTCGACGGCTTCATGAACGCCACCAATCTGCTCGTCGCCGGGAAGAGGTTCGTGATCGCCGGCTATGGCTGGTGCGGTCGGGGGATCGCCATGCGCGCCAAGGGGCTAGGGGCGAACGTCGTCGTCACCGAGATCGACCCGATCAAGGCGATCGAGGCGAAGCTGGACGGGTTCGAGGTCATGCCGATGATCGAGGCGGTGAAGCAGGCGGACGTGGTGATCTCCGCCACCGGCTGCAAGGACATAGTCCGGCGCGAGCACCTCGAGGTCATGAAGGACGGCTGCGTCCTCGGCAACTCCGGGCATTTCGACAACGAGATCTCGAAGCAGGCGCTCGAGGAGTACGGGGGGAGGGCGAAGCGGGTGAGGGAGTTCGTCGACGAGTACCCTCTGCCCGGTGGGAGGAAAGCATATCTCATCAGCGAGGGCCGCCTAATGAACCTGGGGGCTGGGCAGGGGCACCCAGTGGAGATAATGGACATGAGCTTCTCCATCCAGGCGCTCGCCCTGGAATACCTGGTCAAGAATCATCGGACGCTACAACCGCAAGTGTACAATGTGCCCTCCGAGCTCGACCAGCTAGTCGCCAAGCTCAAGCTGCAGACCCTCGACCTGCGGATTGATACGCTTACGCCGGAGCAGAGGAAATACCTGGTGGCCTGGCAAGAGGGTACCTGATGAAGCCGTTCCTCTGCGTTTACGGCCACACCAATCTCGATTATATAATGTCCCTCAAGCACTTCCCCGAGCTGAACACTTCAGTCAATATCCAAGAGAAGAGGCGATTCTTCGGCGGGACCGGAGCGAACGTCGCCACGATCGCGGCCAGTCTCGGGGTGCCGACCGCCCTCTGCTCTTATATTGGTCCCGATTTCCCGGGCGATTTCAGGTCATTGATGGAGATAAAGGGGGTCGACCTGCGCGACCTGGTGACCGTGGATGACCAGGAGACCGCCACCGTCTGGATAATCTCGGACGAGGGGCATAACCAGATCGCCTACGTGTACCAGGGCCCTATGGCTAAGATGGAATCGATGCCCCTGCGGCTGGACGCGGCGCGCGATTCGGAGAGGGTACACATCATGACCGGTCGGCCGCCCTACTACCTCAGCCTAATGAAGGAATGCCGGCGCCTGGGCAAGGGGGTCGGGTTCGACCCGGCGCAGGAGATACACAATGTCTGGAACGCCAGCATGTTCAAGGAGGCGCTCTCGATGACCGAGATCTTCTTCGCCAACGAGAACGAGCTGCGAACGGCGCTCCGCTATTCGCAGGGGAAGAAGGCGGAAGATTTGCTCGAGCACGTGCCTATCGTCATCAACACGCTCGGCGCCAAAGGGAGCGTGATCCTCACCCGGAACGGAACGATCCAGATCCCGGCCGCAAAGACGAGGAAGATCGTCGATACCACTGGTGCGGGAGATGCATTCCGCGCTGGGTTCTATGCCGGCCTCTACCGCAGAAGGGAGCTGAGGGAATGCGCGAAGCTAGGGGCCGCGACTGCTTCATTTGTCATCGAGGAGCGCGGGTCACTGACCAATATACCCTCCTGGGAAGGCGTGGAGGAAAGGGCTATCGAGATCGGATGACGACCTGACCTAAAGGGTGGAAGAGCGTCCTTGGAGTGCCCTCAATAGAAGCCAGCCATACAGAAAGCTTTATTTTGAACCACGTATTAATGGTGGCGTAGGTGGACGAATGGCTGTGGGATTCGTATTGATAAGCACGGCGCCCGCGAAGGAGCACGAGGTGTACAATGAGCTCCTCAAGGTGAAGGAGGTCGTGGAACTCCATCCTCTGTTCGGCGAGTACGATCTGATAGCGAAGATCGAGGCCGACGACTTCAACCTCCTGGGGCAGGTTGTCGTGGACAAGATACGGTCGATCCCCGGTGTCATCGACACGAAGACTCTTACTGGCATTAAATTCTGAGAAGGTGAAGAACATGTCTACAATGGAATTCCTGACCGTGCTCTTGCTGACATTCGGCCTGTTCATGATACTGGCCGGTGCATTTACTGCCTACTTCGGTAGCGGAAAGAGCCGAATGATCGGTGTGGTACTGCTCGTCGTCGGCCTCGTGGTCGCTCTGCTCTGGATCTACCTCGGTGGGTTCTCGGACGCGATCAATGTCGATCTCGGGACGGTAATCTGGACCGCGTTCCTGAACATCATCGCAGCGGTGATCGGCGCCTTAATCGCCATCGGCGTCTTTCTGCTCGCGATCATGAAGAGCTAAGCGCGGGCATTCGCCCGCTATCCCAATTTCTTCTACGAAATTCTTTTATTCTTCCATCCTTTGAGTGGCATTATGTCTGCCGTCCTGGTGATTCTTGGCAGCAAGAGCGATCTGGAGGTCGGCCAGAAGGCCGTCTCCACCCTGAAGAAGTTCCATATCGAGGCCAAGATGGTCATCGCCTCGGCGCATCGGTCCCCGGAGCGGGTTAAGAGCATCGTTGAGCAGAGCGATGCTGACGTCTTCATCGCCATCGCTGGCCTCTCAGCCGCCCTTCCAGGCGCGGTCGCATCCTTCACCATCAAACCGGTGATCGGGGTCCCAGTCAGCGGAAAGGTAAACCTCGACTCGATCCTATCGATCGTCCAGATGCCGCCTGGCATCCCGGTGGCGGCGGTCGGGATAGACCGGGGGGACAATGCGGCGCTGCTCGCCGCGCAGATAATTGCGCTCAGCGACAGCAAGGTGAAGGCAGGATTGCTGAAGCACCGCCGCGAAATGGTGGACCAGGTGGAGAAAGATTCCCAGGAGATTGGTTGCTAATGTTCGATCCTCAGGAGTTCGTGGAAGAGAAGATCACAGAATTAAGATCGACGATCAAGGGGAACGCCATCATCGCCTGCTCCGGAGGGGTTGACAGCACCGCGGCCGCCGTCCTTGTCAGTAGGGCAATCGGCGATCGATTGCTCACGATCTATGTCGATACTGGAATGATGAGGGAGGGCGAGACGGAAACGGTCAGGAATATGCTCTCCCGCCTCGGCGTGAACTTCAAGATAGTTGATGCGAGCGGCGAGTTCTTCTCCGCGCTCAGGGACGTCATCGAGCCGGAGACGAAGCGCAAGATCATCGGAGAACGGTTCATCCGGGTCTTCGAAAGGGAGGCGCGGGAGTTCAAGGCAGAGTTCCTGGTCCAGGGCACCATCGCGCCCGACTGGATCGAGAGCGGGGACAATGTCCGGGATACCATCAAGAGCCACCACAACGTTGGCGGCCTCCCCTCTGACATTAAGCTGAAGCTCGTCGAGCCGATGCGTGACCTCTACAAGGACGAGGTGCGCAAGCTGGCCCGTCATTTGGGCGTGGAGGTCTCGGAGCGCCAGCCCTTCCCCGGTCCGGCCTTGGCGATCCGCATCATCGGACCGGTGACGTCGGAATACGTCGACATTGTCAGGAAGGCGTCCGCGATCGTCGAGGAGGAGCTGGAGAAGGCGGCCAAGCAGGGCAAGATGGAGCTGCCTTGGCAGTATTTCGCCGTCCTGCTTCCGGTGCAGTCGGTGGGCGTCCAGGGCGACAATCGGGTGTACGGCAAGACCATCGCCATCCGGGCCGTGCAGAGCATCGATGGGATGAGCGCCGCCTACTCGAAGGTGCCACACGAGGTGTTGGAGCGCATATCGGTTCGGATCACCAATGAGATGAAGAAGAACGTGAACCGGGTCGTCTATGACATCACCAATAAGCCTCCGGCGACGATCGAATGGGAGTGAGAAAAGCAATCATGGTGTAACTGGGTCGATTGCGGTTGTTGGAGTCAATTGCATGACCGCTCTATTCTCCGCGAAAGTCCCATTCGTCGCGGTCGTCCGGAAGTTCTCTTATTGACCGCACTATCTGGCACACCCTTCTCCTCTCCTCAACGAATTCGATCATCAGTCCCGAAGTGTATTTGCGATGACAGCCGGGACAAAGGGTCATCAGGTTACCAGGATGATCACTGCCCTGCTTGGAGCGAGGAATGATATGATGGACCTCAAGGCTCTCCCAGATGTAGCCGCCTCTCCCTCGACAAGCGTTTGGATCGAACGCCTTCCTTCTTCTCCCTCCGAAGTCGGCACCGCAATCCTGGCAAACGTAGTGGTCCCGCCGCAACACTGCACCCTTCACCCTGATCCAGATCAGGCGACGGACTAGATCAGGGGTGCTATCGGAGTAGGGGAGTTGGATAGTCCCCATGTCGTAATACCTTCGACCTTTAGGTTGTTCTTGGCGCATCTTTTTCAGAACCAGTTTCACGCTGCTCCATTCCTCGCAAAGGCGCTTCGCCGTCGAGCCTTCGAAATGGCGTCGCTTGCAGTGAGGGCAGGGGACGAGGCGGCCCGACCGATTCCTTTCGGCCACGTCGGATTCAGTCTTGAACGGGCAGACTGCCAGCATTGCCCTATCGCAGAGCAGCAAGAGCCCCTCCTTCGAGCCATGAAATACGAACGAGCGATGGGGCGAATCCGCTTCGAGCAGGCGGTTCGATTGAAGGATGCAGTAGCTGGCCTCCCCTTCGGTCAAACGATGGAAGCATCCGGCCATTTCCCGCTCTTTGCTAGGCAACGGGGATGAATCGAGGTCGATGGCGTTAAGATATCCTTTGCTCAGAAAGATGCGATCAGCAGCCGGATCGGGAGCGTTAATGCTCGTCGAGCCAATCGCCAAATTCATCCCAAGTGGAGATCTTCGCCGTTGGCACGATGCTGTCGTCGTGCTCGTAGAAATCCGACCGCTTGAGGACGGCGGCCATGCCGACTCCGAGCGCTCCCTTGATGTCCGCCTGGAGATTGTTGCCGACGTAGACCGATTCCTCGGCCCTGGCACCGATGTTGAACAGTGCCAGCTTGAAGATTCGGGGGTTCGGCTTCCGTATCCCGACGTCGGTCGAGAACACGAAATCGTCGAAGAATTCGTCGAGGCCGTAATACTTCATGTCCCTCATGGGGAAATCCGAGGTGAGCCCCCAGGCGACGTCCGAGATCAATCCGATGCTGCATCCCCGGGCCCGGATATTCTCCAGCATCTCCTTGGCGCCTGGCACCAGTTCTCTCTTCTCCAGCAGCACGGCGTAGAAGGCCTCCATGCCTTCGACCACCAGGCCATCATCGGTATCGCAGCCGAAGCGGGCATAGCAGTCCCCCAGGACCTCTGGCAGCGGTATCTCCACATGCTCGACCAGCTTGCGCTTCCTTCCCTGTTCGAGAAGCTCGAGCAGATAGACCTCGACCGCATTCTCATCGCAAGTGTCGGTCGCCTGGCACACGAGCTTGGCGACGTTGCTCACCGCCCTGCGTTCCGGTCCCCTCCAGTCGTTGTGGTAGTTAATCAGCGTGTGACCGAGGTCGAACAGCACCGCTCTCATCGTTATTTCCCAACCATACCAGGGACTTAAACCTTGCCATCTTTGCTGGGCCGAAGGTCGTAAGTTTCCCGTCCAAAGGCTCGGCCATGTCTTTATTAGTCAAGGCACGATTATCAGCCCCAATGAAGGTCTACGTCGTGGACAACGGCGGCCAATGGACGCATCGCGAATGGCGAGTGCTGAAATACCTCAAGGTGGAGACGAAGATCATCCCCAACACCACGCCGTTCGATGAGATCGGAGATGTCGATGCACTCGTCCTTTCCGGAGGGTCGCCCCGCGTGGCAGAGGAGTCCGCGCGGATGGGCAATAACGGAGAATACCTCGACAAGGCCGATTTCCCCATCCTCGGCATCTGCGCTGGTATGCACTTCATGAGCGGCTCACTTCGGCGGCGCCACCGCTCCAGCGAAGATCCCCGAGTTCGGTAAGACCACGCTCTACGTCGACGACGTCGGACGATCTCTTCATCGGCCTGCCCCAGACCTTCACCGTCTGGGAATCGCACAACGACGAGGTGAGCGTCCTTCCCAAGAATTTCAAGGTTTTGGCAAGATCGGACAATTGCCCCATCGAGGCGGTCCGCATCGTTGGCCGTCCGATATACGGGCTCCAGTTCCACCCCGAGGTGGAGAACACCGAGCATGGCTATGACATCTTCAAGAACTTCCTGAAGGTCGTCGAGGATTGGAAGAGATGATCCCTGCGGAGCGGGAGGCGCTCAAGAGGGCAGTGGAGAAGGAGCGGAACGCGGAGCCGTTCGAGAGAGCGCTTGGCCGGAGCCTGCGCAACGCTGGCTTCGATTTTGACGCCTATATTCTGATCATCAGCGAGATCCGTGCGGTTGCCAAGCGCGAGAAAATAAGCCTGGAGGAAGCAGCGCTCCAATTAGCCGCCGAGGAACAATGCCAGGACGAATAACACCAAGATGACGAATGCGATCAGCAGCGCATACAATGCCGCTCTGTTGCTCGAGCCAAAAACGATGGGTATCGGCCCGATGAGCATGACGCCCCCGAATTCCGTTTTGGCCCTTTCCTTCGCCTGCCCTTCAGCAGGGACTGCCTCTTGCGGACTTTCTGTGCCCGCTCCCAGGAATGCATCGGCCATAGCGATTAAGACGCCCACGATTATCGACCCGATGGCCAGGATGCCGACGATCGAACTGCCGGTGATGACTGGCACGAATATGATCAAGGCGACCTGCATCTCGCCAGCGGCGACGCCGTAGATGGTCAGGGCGGCGCCTGCAATTATCAGAAATGCTGCCAGAGCTCGCAGCGGCCTCATCATATCCGATAACATAGGCAGCAGTATCAATCTCTTCCGGCCGGAGATGGGTGCCATGGAAGGGATGGTTCTTGCCTGCAATCCGCTCCATGACGAATTGCATCCATGGTGTCCGAGGCCCAGTGCAAAAAAGGTTTTATGCCAGACCATAATTAGGTGACGGGTGCATCGGTGACCTCCCTCAAGGCCGTCGTAACTGAGATCCTCAGTTCGAGGGAATTCCAGGTGATGGAACGGGACGGTTTCCTGCTCGCGAAGAAAGGGGACGTGGAGGTCATCATATGTCTGATCGGCGCAGGCGAGGAGAATATCCTCCCTGCGTTCCTCGATCGCTACAGAACGTTCACGGGTAAGAAAGTGGTCGTCAGCCTCGTACCGTTGCCCGAGATCCCGCCGGAGAAATTGGACCCCGGGTTGATCATCTGGGACAGGGAGGCAGTGGTGCACGAGATCGGTCGGACGCGCATCGAGCATTTGTTGGGTGACCGCGACCATGGCTTGGTGGACGAGCTGCTGGCGACGGACTATCCGCGCATGGTCTCGGCGGCGGAGCTGTCGCAGCTGGAGGAAGCGGAGGTGGGGGAGAGGATCATTCGGCCAACGATCGACGTCCACGACGTGAAGGAGATCGGCATGCGCACCGTCGGCGGCTTCCGTCATCGACTGGAGCTTGTGCCTTATTACGTCTACGACTACTCATGCAGGATCGTTCTCGATGGGGTAGAGGTCGCCATCGAGCGCGGCCGCCTCTCGGTCAATGCCTTGACCAAGAAGGTGGAGGAATGGAACGCGAAGTCGGACGTGGTCTTTGCGCTTGAGCAGGGGCACCGTCGCTTGGAGCCGCTGGTCGAACCAGATACCGCTGCTGGCTTGGTGAGAACGGAGATCCTGCGCCTGCACACTTCCGAAAGGGAGATGGTCAGCCATGAAGACAGCGCCACCATCACCGAGCGGAAGAAGGTGGCCCCGAAGCTGGAGGACATCGAGCTGGTGGACCAAGGGATCTATTATCTGCCCATCTGGTGCGTGGAAGGGGTCCATGGCGTCCTGATCATCAACGCCGGAACGGGCAAGATCGTCAGCGAGGATTACTACAAGATCTGATCCGGGTCCAGGGCCGCCAGGCGCTTCTTGATGTTGAGCCAGTGAGTGCCCCTCCAATAGACCTTGCCGCAACTCTTGCATTGCTGGAACTCGCGGTTCATGAGGAAGACTCCCTCCGGAACAACCTTCCCGGCCTTTTCCTCCTCCATCGCCGCCAGCTCCCCGTTGCAGACGGTGCAGCGCGCCAGGTCCTGGTCCGGCTTCAGGCGGAATGCTTGCCAAACCTGCCGCAGCTGCTCCTCCAATCGGTCGGAGACGACGTACAATCCCCTCTCTCCATCCTGGCCGCGAGCTCCCGGTCGCGGGTGAGCAGGATGCGGCCCTCTCTCTTCGCAATATCGACGATCTCGTCGTCATTGTGGTCCTTTTCATAAACGGCATCATAGCCCATGACGCGGAGCCACCGGGCCAGCGTTCCAAGCATCTCATCCACGGCGAACCTAGGCCGGTCGGGCGGCATCTCGGACCACCTCGTAGCAAAGGAGCGCCCCTTCGCCCATCTTCATGACGTTGATCAAGCGCAGGCGTATCGCATTCCCTTCCAGAAAGCCCTGGCCCTCGCACGGCGTGGGGGCATCGGTCCCGCCTAGGACGAGGCTACCCACGAATACGCGGTACTCGTCCACCAGGCCATTCTTGAAGAACGACCAGATGGTCTCCCCGCCCCCTTCCACCATGAGGCGCTTTACCCCCCTCCTTTCCAGCTCGTCCATCAGGCACTGGAGGTCCACCTGCCTTTCTCCGCAGCGCAGGACCTGCGCTCCCTTCCAGGTCTTGGCGCAATCGTTTCGCTGTGGCGATGAGCGTTGGCGTTCCTCCGCCCAGGACCTTGGCGCCCTCCGGGGTCCTCCCCTGGGAGTCGAGCACGATCCGCAAGGGGCTCTGTTCCGGCGGGAGCGCCTTCACCGTCAAGTGGGGATCATCGGCCAAGATGGTTCCCACTCCGACCAAGATCGCATCCGAGCCAGCGCGGAGCGACTTGACCCGCTCCATGTCCTCGGGCGAGGAGATCCTCACCTGCCTCCGGGCGATGCTGGTGATCTTTCCGTCCGCGGTCATCGCGCAGTTGACGACGATGTGGGGGCGCATCACCCTGAAAGCTCCCGATGGCTCCATAAACCTTCTCCAAGTCCGTTCTGCTGACCGGGGCTCAACTGACAACCCATAAGTACTGGAAAGGGGAATAATCTGGCAATGAACGGCATTGACATCATCGACATCAAGGAAACCAACATCAAGGGCGCTTACGTCATTGACGGCTTCCCCTCCGTTGGGCTAGTGGGTTCCATCGTCGCCAATTATCTGGTCAGCTTCCTCAAGCTGGAGCAGATAGCCATGGTGGACTCGGTCTATTTCCCCGCCATCTCATTGATCCGCGATGAGCTGCCGCTTTCCCCGGTGAGAGTCTATTCCGGGGCGTTCGGCAACAGGGGGCAGGAGAAGATCGTAGTCTTCGTTTCCGAGTTCCAGCCTGCCCAAGAGATACTCAAGCCTCTGGCCATCGCCATGATGGATTGGGCGGAGGACCACAAGTGCAAGATGATGATCAGCCCCGAGGGGCTTCTCACCAGGGAGGAGTACCGAGCGCATCGAAGCGATGGCCATTGCATCGCAGGACCTGGAACTGGCAGCCTACGAGCGACCGGTCGGCCCCCAAGAAGGAAGAGCCGAATGGGTCGATGACGGTGTATGGCGTTGCATCGACCGCCTCGGCCAGGCACATGCTGAAGCAGAACGACGTCAAGCCTTTCGAGAACGGTGTGATATCGGGGCTCGCCGGCGTGCTCTTGAACGAGGGCGTGGCCCGCGATTTCGATGTGGCCACTCTACTCTCCGAGGCGCATGCCGATTATCCGGATGCGAGGGCGGCCGCGGCCATCATGACCGTCATCGACCGCTTGCTGCTGCACGTGGAGCTGGACCTCAAGCCGCTGCTCAAGGAGGCGGCGCTGATCGAGGAGACGTTGAAGGAGATCCACAAGAAGGCGGCAGCCGAGGAGGAGCTCGGGCGGAAGAAGTCGACCAACGTCATGTACAGCTAGGGCAGACCCTGACCTCTGCCATATCTGCGCTGTCTCGACCGATATCCACCTCTACGCCCAGGAACTTGCGCACCAGCTCCAGCTGCGTCCTCAGGTGGCTGGTCATCTCGCGGACGCGGAATAGAGAATTTCCATCGGCCAAGGCCAGGTAGGGCAAGAAGCTGGTCCGCGGCATGCACGTCCAGCGTCCCCTTCCCATCCATCTCGAGCCTGAGCGACCGGGCGGCCAGCGATCCGACCTGCTCCGCCGGAACGCCCCTCTCCCCCAAGGAATCCGCTCCGAGTGTGGCGTGCTCGTATCTCGCCATTAGGAAGACCCCCGCCCCAGTGGACGCCCCCTCGCTCCTGGAAGATGTGAGCTCGGTCGTATTGCCCAGCATCCCTTTCCTGACAGCGGTAGTTACCCTTTGGCAAACATGCTCGGGCAGGTTCTGCGAGAAGCAGATGCCCTCCACGCCCAGCAATCTCCCCCTCTCGCCAAGCGCCAGCGGGATCGCCCTTCGAGGAGCCTGGAAGCGGACCTCCACCCGCCCCCCGCCCTCGGGATAGAAACCCCGGCGCATCTGGACCATTTCCGCTTGGAAGCCAAGGTCGGCCAATCGGGGGAAGAGCAGTCGTTGGTAGAAATCGATGGGAGGGGACCAACGCACGTTCGTCCCGCCGACGATGTCCAGCCTGATTTCCTCGAGGCATCTTGCCGAGGCGAGCAGGCAGGCCTGTAGCACCAAGGTGATGCTTCCGGCCGTCCCCACATTCAATTTGTACTTCCCCGGGCGCACCTCTCCCGGCGTGAAGGTTATCTGGGTGGAGCCGACCTCCGCCCCCTCGGCATGCGCCCCGCAGATCATCGCCACCCCTCTGACCGCGCACAGGTGCTGTGCCGCCAGCCCTGGCTTCGGTCGGTTGGCGCGGATTCCATGGACGCGGACGGCCTTGCCAGTGAGGGCCGATAGCGCTGTCGCGGTGCGGAGCATCTGGCCTCCGCCCTCCCCTTCGGAGCCGTCAATGTCGATCATCGGGCCTCCTCCGGGGCATATACGACGAAGTGCTGCAACGACAGGGTGACCTCCCCCTCGTAAAGGCCTTCCGGCGAAGAGCCGAGTCGGGCGAGCACAACCTCCTCGGTCTCGCAATGCCACTTGTCTGCCATTCAAATCTGGGATGAGGACTGAGGATAAATATAACTCGTCGCTCGTAGCCACAGTCGGCTTCGTCCAGCCAAGAAGAGGGCGGCTGCGGAGCTGGTAGTGCTTTCCTCAGATGGCCCTGGCCACTGCGATTCCCGGTCGCTCCGGTCACCAAGTCTTTGCCCAGGGCATCTGGCAGTTGTCCATCCTGGAAAGTATTTTTATATCCAGTAGTAACATCACGAATTGGGATGCACTGAGCTTGTCGCAAATCGGGTCCGAGAGCGATGGGCTTCACCAAAGATGGTGAAATACGTGGGCCGGTCCGTCAGAAGAGAGATGGCTTTGACTCGACCAGTCATGCGGTGCGCAGTGCTGCAAGTAGCTGAAGAAAGGGACAAATCGGGGCAATATTTCGAGGAAGCGTCATAAGGATGGTCGCAGCGCAAGAGGTCATGCTAGAGGTCGGTCTCATAATGCTGGTCGCCTTCATAGGCGCAGCCATCGCGTCCCGGGCCAAGCAAAGCGTCATCATCGGCTACATCATCGCTGGCATCTTCATCGGCCCGCACATGAACTTCGACCTATTCGGGATGACCTACCAAGGGTTCGTGGGCGACACTAGCTTCATCGATTACATGTCGAAGATCGGGCTGACCCTGCTGATGTTCTTCGTCGGTCTGGAGTTCTCCATAACCAAGCTGAAGAAGACCAAGGCTCCAGCGATCCTCCTGGCCCTGGTCAACACCGGACTGGACATGTTCATCGGGATCATGATCGGTCTCGCCCTCGGCTGGCCGTTGGTCGACACGGTCTTCCTGGCCGGAGTGGTGGCCATGGGCTCGGCCGCGATCACCGGGAAGTCCCTGATGGAGCTGAAGAAGTTCAGCAATCCGGAGACCGAGTTCCTGCTGGGGATGGTGGTGGTCGAGGACTTCATCTCGATGATCCTGCTCACCATCGCTGGCGGGCTGGTGATCAAGTCCGGAGGGGTCGGGCTGGGAGGTCCTGACCTGATACACATGCTCATCGGTATCGGCGCGTTCTATGCGTTCTTCATCATCATCGCGATCTGGATCATCCCCCGGGTCTCGGTTCATTTGACCAAGATCAGGAGCGACGAGCTGTTCGTGCTCTTCGGTCTGGGGATGGTATTCATATCCTCGGCGCTCGCCGAATTCTGCGGCGTCCCCTCGATCATCGGTGCCTTCTTCATGGGGATGGTGTTCGCCGAGACGAAGATTGCCGACCGCCTCGAAACGAAGCTCGGGTCCATCCGGGATGCCTTCGTGGCCATATTCTTCGTGCTCTTCGGCATGCTGATCGACCCGCGCCTGTTCCCGAGCATCTTTTGGATCGTCGCGATCGCGGTCCCCCTGGTCATCATCGGCGACCTGCTGGTGACCGGCGCCCTGGCCTTCCTGCTCGGCTTCTCGGGCAGGGCCGCCACGTCCATGGGCGCGTCCATGTGCGGTCGTGGCGCGGAGTCGGTGATGTATGCCAGCGTCGGTTCCATCGCAGTCAACGCGACCAAGGGCGCTCAGCTTTACCCATTCGCCGGTGCGTTCTGCTTCATCCTAAGCGTCATCACGCCGGTCCTGATGCGGTTCAGCGACCGGATCTACCACGGGATCTCCCGCATGCTTCCAAAATACGTCAAAGCATGGCGGAGCCATCATCTCCCGCACCTTGGGCAAGATCGTCCTGCCCGCGCCGTTGAGGCTCTACAAGCGCGGTCGCCGCATCGAACTGGCATTGGTGCTCTACTTCATCATGCTCATCGCGGTCGCCGCGGCCGACGGTCTGCTGCACCTTGCTCTTTTCGGCGCGGGTGTCGCCTTGACGGTATGGATACTCTACATGGTCGAGACGGAGCTGCGTCCCATCGTCCGGACCATTAATTATGACAACCTGGGGGTGACCTCGCGCGACGGAGGCACCATTAGCCGCTTTGTCTCGATGTTCATCTTTGCCAGTCTGCTGGTGATGCTGGTGATATCGTTCGTCTTCACCTACCTTTGGTGGCTGACCATCGCGGCCATGGTGGTCTACTTCTTCGGCGCCATGTCGATGATGGGGCATTATTCGAAAAGGCTCAGGACGCCGAATTTCTTCTCTCAGAAGGCGGGAAGCAAGGCCGAGGCGGCGGAACCGTTCGCCGCAAGGGCACCGGCACCTTCCTTCCATACTAAGGAGGAGACCGAGGCCCACCGCGACTTCCTCCGGGTGCATCGCCCCCCGGGCGAAGGCAAACAGAAGAAGTGGTAGTGAGCGGAAGTGATTTGCTCAGGTCATAATACAAGAGCAGAACGTTTGCACGCTCGGAGCAACCGAATTGCGCAGGATAAGGGCAGGATCAGGATAGGCATCGTCGCCTGTGAGATGCTGAAGAGGGAGATAGAGCAGCTGACGAAGGGCGATGCGGACATCGTCCACCGCGAGTACCTGGAGTTTGCCCTGCACGTCGATTCCGCCGTCCTCCGGGCTAGGACGCAGGAGTAGGTGACTGCGCTTAAGGGGAAGGTGGACTCTGTCTTTCTCGGCTGGCACAGAGAGCGAGATCCTCGGACGTTCAGGGCTGATCCGCCTGTTCTTGCAGCAACGAACAGCTAACAGACGGCTCGCCATCGTCTTCGACACTGATGCAAGATTGATCTCGGCACTAGGAAAATGAAAAATGCGAAAGGGTTTCTTCTTTTGCGGATCAGGCCATCTTCTTTCCCGCATCGTAGGAGGGGCTTTGGTCCCAGACCTCCACTGGTTCGACAGTCCAGACCACGTTTGCCTTCATCCCTATCGATTTGAGGTGCGTGTTCATCCTGTCAAAGAGCGGTCCGGAGCTGAGGGCTTCCTTGACCGTCGCTCTAACCTGGTAAGACTTCATTTCCACGGTCACCAAGATAGACGCGTCGATTTTCTTCTTCTTCATCGCTTCGAGGTTCTTTCCCGTCTCCTTCATCAGGATCGCGCCAAAAGCGATCGTCTCGGGATCCGGGGACATTATGCTGCCGACCTGGATCACATGGGGGCTGCCATCGGGCCTGATGGTGACCAGCACCTTTCCTGCCTTGGGAGCGTTGAGGGCCTGCATGACTTCAGTTGGTAATTTGACCATTCATTCACCTAAGGAAGAGTAGGTCTGAACAATATTTAAATATTATCAAGACATAATTTTCTATACCAAAATGACAGAGAAAGAATTGATGAGCGAGCTTCGCTCCCTGCGGAGCGACCTAGGTGAGTATAACGACAGGCTGGTCCAGCTGAGATTGGAGGACTTCAAGTCGGCCTTCGTCGCGCAGATGCGCGACATATTGGCGGAGGAAGGCCGCCGAACCATCGGGTCAGGCTTGACGCAAGCGCGGGCAGAGCTCGAACTGCGCCCTGAAGACCGCCTGCCATCAGCAGATCATTTCTAAGATCGAGGAAGCGATCGAAATGGTGAGGCGAGAGGACCAGGGAGGGGCAATGGCCCTTCTAGACGGAGATCGAGACCACAATCTGCAGTGATTCCTCGCCTTGCCTCGATCCAGGCTGCTCCATCAAGGCCGTAGAGGCCCTCCATGATGTGAAAGCGCTTCTGTCTGCCTATTTCACCCTCAGGCCTAAGCTGCTGCAGGGCAGCAATGAGGCAGTCCAGATAAAGGGCAAGGAGCAGGATGCCGCGTTCTCCCCTGAGGAAGTGGAGCGGGTCATCGCTCCGCTTTCCAATTCGTGGCGCCTTACCATCCTGAGGATACTGCGCCAGCACGAATGCACCATGTCCGAGATCGGGAAAGCGCTCAACATGAAGACCGGACATCTGCAGTTCCACATGCGTGCGCTCAAGGACGCAGGCTACATCACGTCCGAGCGGCGGCGGAGGACATACTCAATAACGGAGAAAGGCGAGAAGGCGATGCGGGGCCTGGCGGAGCTGATGGCGAGCCTTGGTTGATCTTGAATTGCGGTCATGGTCCTGTGGGAGATCGCAAGATGGGCGCGACGAGAGCTGCGCGGACGAGGCGGGTTTATCCGTCATTCCGTTCATCAGGATAGCGGGAGCGGATTGAAGGTGGGCAGCGGGATGGACATCCCCCGGGATGCCAGCAGAAGGATGGAGAAGGTAATGCAGAGCAAGTATGCAGCCTTGATCGGGGCGAGGGTGCTGAGCGTCAGTCCCATTGAGGTGCGCGTGGAGATGGACCTCGACGACAAGCTGAACGGTTTCGGCATCGGGCATGGCGGGGCTGTCTTCTCACTGGCCGATGAGGCCTTCGCAATCGCAGCCAATCAAGGGGAGTATCCTCAGGTAGCCATGTCGGCGAGCATAAGATATCTTAAGCCGGCCAAGGGACGGCTGACAGCCGTGGCGCGGAAGGCGCGAGAGGACGATAAAGGGTCGGTGTACGCCGTCTCTGTCTACTCCGGGGACGATCTGGTGGCAGAGTTCGAGGGAATCGGCTTTAAGCTCAAGAAGTGATGCGGTCCGGAGCCGCTCAAAGGGATGATAAGATTTCAAGCCTGGATACCATCCTGTTAGCATATTTCATTCTGAACGTGATCGCGTTCGTCGTCTTCGGACTCGACAAGGGCAAGGCGGTTGCAGGAGGGCGCCGATTCGAAGAGCGAACGTTGATACTCGCCGCCCTGATGGGCCCTTTCGGCGCCTATTCGGGAATGAGGCTCTTTCATCATAAGACAAGGAAGCTGAAGTTCAAGCTCGTCCCCATCTTCCTCCTCCTCCATGCGCTCCTTATCGCTTATCTCCTGATCTACGGAGCGCATCTGGCTTAGGCCGAGAACGGCAAACCCGGAGGGTCGACGCTTCTGGATTTAGGGGCATGATTAATATACCACTGGCACGAACAGGTGTCTTATGGTCGATGTATCTAGCATCGTAGGCTTGATCGTTGCACTACTGGTCTCCACGGTCATAATCTACGTTGTCACCAAGCTGATGGGGGAGAAGGAGGGATTCGCCAGGGCACTTCTGGCGGCCGTGATCGGCACGGTGATCTACGCATTGACGTACTTCTTGCTGGGCAACGGTCTATTGGCAGCCATCGTAGCTGGGGTCGTCTGGCTGTTGGCGCTGAGAGCCCTCTACAAGATCGGGTGGGTCAGGGCGTTGGTCATTGCAGTGCTGATCTGGATATTCGCCACTATCATCGGCTACTTCCTTCCCACGCTTTCGGGACCGCTATAGATTGAGGTCAGAAGGGAGAAAGAGGACGGTCAACCTCGAATGACGAGCCTGGGCTATCAAACAAGAGCTGACTACTGATAAGACTACAGCGTCACATTTGCGTACAGGAAAGAGCCCAAATCCAGCGGTCAGGCCATCGTTCAACAAGGCCGAATGGTGGCGGGAGTCCCGCTGCTGAATTGCATTGTTCGTTCCTATTCCGCAGGCGCAACTGGTATCCAATGCTTCTTCTTCTCACAACTTTGATAGAGATTGTCAGCCTTCCCCTGAAAGACAAAATTCGGCAGGTTCGGATGGATAAGAAGCCCTCGGTCTATGTGATGCTGTCCGCCGCGCTCTTCGGCATCAGCCCGGCGATTGCCAAGTTGCTGGTGGCAGACATGCCCTCGGTGGCGCTAGCGGGTCTTCTTTACCTAGGGGCATTCATTGGCCTCTTCCTATTCACAAGCATCAGGAAGCTGATCCCCTCCTCAAGGACGGCGGCCAAAGCCTCTCCCTTGGAGAAGAGGGCCCTTCCATGGCTTGCTGGCGCGTCTTGGCCGGGGGCGTCGCGGCACCGATAGCCTTGATGATCGGCCTTGCCACGACGTCTGGATTCGCCACCTCACTGCTATTGAACCTGGAAGGAGTTGCTACGGCAATCATAGCCGTATTCGTGTTCAACGAATATGCGGGCAGGCGACTCTGGTTCGCCTTAGTTTTGATGACCTTCGCTGGTGTCCTTCTGGCCTTAGGCCCTGGCCCTGGTGCGGTCGATATCGTCGGTCTGCTTCTTATCGTGCTGGCAATGGTCTGTTGGGGCATTGATAACAATCTGACTCAGCGCATCTCGAACAAGGATCCAGCCCAGATTGCTCAACTGAAAGGCATCATCGCGGGGACGGCCTCTATTGGCCTGGCAATCCTGCTGGGCATGCAGATCCCCTTCAATGCGACCATCCTCTTCGCATTGCTGCTCGGCTCGCTCAGCTATGCCCTCAGCTTGGTGCTCTTCATCAAAGCGCTGGAAGGGTTGGGTTCATCGAGGACGGGAACCTTCTTCAGCTTCGGCCCTTTCGTCGGTGCGATTGCCTCGATCTTGATCCTGGGTGAATCAATCACATGGCCATTGCTTGGTGCCACCGTTTTGATGATCGGGGGAGTGTGGTTAGTGCTCACCGAGAGACATGGGCATACTCATCGGCATGACGCAGTGACACATACCCATATCCACGGGGTGGACCCGCATCATCTACATGTCCACGTAGAGGGGCAGGAAGAGCCGCATTCTCATGAACATGTGCACGAAGAGATGGTCCACAGCCACGTGCATTGGCCTGATCAGCACCACAGGCATGAGCATTGAGCCATTTGCAGGTCGTGAAATAATATGGTTCCTTCCCCGCTATGCTGCGGATTTAAGTATCATATCGAGAGGCACCCCTTTCGCTTAGAGGCGTGATGATGAAATGGGTGGCTTCGAGAGAAGGCCAAAGTCGACCTGATTGCCGCCCGTGATGATTGCGCATTCCCCAGTCGATTGAAAGAAGGAAACGCAATGGTTTGCGCATTGTTGCAATTGCCGTTTGTTTGAATCATAAGAATACGAATGGATAAACGGGAAAGTGCGGCTGCCGGGATTCGAACCCGAGTTTGAAGCTTGGGAAGCTTCAGTCATAACCACTAGACCACAGCCGCGGGTGTGCTTCAGCTAAACGCCGTGCTCTTGATAAATCTTTGGCAAAAGCATTGGCCAGTCGGCTCAAGCCGCCGAATGCGGCCTGGTCCAACTACCCGGTCAACCTATTTTATCATCTCAAGCTGGCTGATGATGTTCCAGATCAAGGTGCGACCGTGCAATGGGATGTTGGGGTCGTTCGCCAGCTCGTCCAGAATGAATACTGCGCTGGCAGCGCGGACGTCCATGGCCTCTTTGGACTGCTGCAACCTCTCCTTTGCGCTGGTAGCGCCCCTGCGTATGTTCCTTGGCACCGACGTGTCCTCGGCCAACTGGTCCAGGACCTCGATAATCTGTTTGAGCTTCGCGTCTGAATCCATTGAAATCACCTCATTAATCGTGACCCGAGCGGTCTACTTGCTGTTCTCCTTGACCTCTGCGTTAGGGTCGAACCGGAGCTCGCCCCGCTCCTTGAACGTGCTGACGACCATGAGCGTCCGGGTGTCCTTCACTCCGTCGATCTTGGAAAGGTCGTCTACGATGAACCTCTTCAACTGATTATAGGTCTGCACCTTGACCTTCGCCACGATGTCCGTGTCCCCGGTCACTAGAAAAACATCCTCGACCGCAAGGAACCCCGAGACCCTCTCGGCAATCTTGTCGACGTCCTTGGTGTCTACCTTGAGATTTATCAATGCGGTGACCTGGTCATCACCGTAATAGGTGGACATCACCGCCTCATATTCTGTCTTCTCGTTCTCCTGCATTCCTACCCCTCCTGGAGCCGGATGGAGCTACCTTCTTGGCACATTTCGTCCCGTGTCAGAAGATCGGTCCTAAATCAACATTCCCGTGCCTGGGCCGGATCATATTGCGGTCTCAAATTCCTCTTGCAGGTCGATAATCACCTGCTCCAGCACCTCTTCGAAGCTTGAGGAGCGATACTCCCGCATTCCACCTAGATCGCTCTGGACTCTTGCGATGTAGGTATTGTTGTTCTTGAGGAATTCAACGTTGCACAGGGTCTCTTCCATCGTTCACTCACCTCTAGCCCAATCGGTATCACGAGGGTTGATGACATTCCGGCGAATGATTGGTTTAGTATATAAGAACTTGGTAAGAAGTAGCATCCATAACCCCTCCGGCGCGCAATAACTGGATTAAGGGGAAAAGCCCCTCTCCCGGAAAGACTCGGGCCGTATCCGCCGCCTTCATGCGCTCGCCTCCATCGATTTCTCCATGTAGAAAGCATCTTTGCCCTCCCCATAGTAATCCGGGATGGTGCCCTCGATCCGGTATCCGAGGGAGAGGTAGAGGCTCTTCGCCGGTTCATTGGATGTCCCAACCTCCAAGGATACCGAGCGCAATCCCAGCCCCGCCATCTCTTGCTCCAGGAATTTGAGCATAGCCTTCGCCAGGCCGCGACCGCGATAGGCCGGCCTGACTGCGATTGTTACCAACCGCGCCTTCTTCCTCCTCGCGTCCTCCAAGAAGGTGGCATAACCGACTCGCTTTCCTCTCTCCTCAACGATCACGTTATGAAACGAATGGCCGGTGAGTAGCTGCTCTATCAGCTCCCTTCGATAGCTTTGGGCTCCGAAGGAGGAGCGCTCTATCTCGATCATCTCTTCCAGGTCGCTCAGGGTGGCGGGGCGGAGGCGCACGGGAGGATATTGCAGACTCCCTGGTTTAAGCATACCAGTCGCAGGCCGAGGGCGGGCGACATGGCGAGTTCAGCTCGGGACCGAAACTGAAAGATATCCGTATGTTATTGTTCCGAAGCATGAGCGCGCCCAAGTCGATCAAGCATGTTCTGGCATCGGCCCGCACCGGGGAGGAGGCAACCATTCGCGGTTGGATATACCGGACCCGGAGCAGCGGAGCCATAGTGTTCGCGGTGGTGCGCGACTCCAGCGGCATAATCCAGGTCACGGCGAAGAAGGGGAACCTGCCCGATGCTGACCTGGAAGCGGCGAAGGCCGCTGCCATCGAATCCTCGGTCATCGTTGCGGGCAGAATATTCGAGGACAAGCGCGCTCCCGGCGGCCTCGAGATGCGAGCCAGCTCCTTCCAGGTCGTCGGGACGGCGAACCCATTCCCTATCACGGAGTACCAGAGCGAGGAACTGCTGCTCGACAACCGCCACCTCTGGATCCGCTCGAGGGAGCAGACGGCGGTCATGAAGGTCAAGGCCTCGCTCATGGACGGGCGCAAGGCAATGGCTGAAGCAGAACGATTTCGTGGAGGTGACGCCGCCGATCCTGACGCAGAACGCATGCGAGGGCGGCGTCACCCTCTTCAAGCTGAAGTACTTCGACCGGGAGGCCTACCTCAGCCAGAGCGCACAGATGTACCTGGAGGCGCTGATATTCTCCCTGGACCGGGTCTATTCGCTGACGCCGTCGTTCCGGGCGGAGAAGTCCCGCACCACGCGCCACCTGACCGAATATTGGCACCTGGAGCTGGAGGAGGCTTGGGTGGACAACAAGGGCAACATGGAGATCCAGGAGAACCTGGTGACCGCCATGGTCGGAACAGGTGCTGCGGGAGCGGAGCGAGGAGCTGCTTCTCCTCGGCCGGAATCCCGACGACCTCAAGGAGGTGCGGCCGCCCTTCACCCGCCGGCGCTATGCCGACGTGCTCACGGAGTTGAGTGCGAAGGGGCACGACCTCGGCTTCGGCTGCGACCTGGGAGCAGTTGAGGAGAGGGCGGTGACGGCGGACGAGAAGGTGCCGATGTTCGTCACCAACTTCCCCAAGGAGTGCAAGGCCTTCTACATGAAGGATGACGAAGAGGACCCGAGAACGGTGAAATGCGCCGACCTGCTCGCACCGGAAGGATATGGCGAAATGATCGGCGGCAGCGAGAGGGAGACGGACTTGGCCAAGCTAATCAACCGCTTGAACGCCCTGAACATTCCGACAGAGACGTACGAATGGTATCTCGACCTGCGCCGCTTCGGCTCCGTGCCCCATTCCGGCTTCGGTCTGGGGATCGAGCGGGTGGTGCGCTGGGTCTGCAAGCTGGAGCACATCCGGGATGCGATACCATTCCCCCGCACCGTGGCCCGGGTCTATCCCTAGGCCAGGCGTTCCACCATCTGGACATAGAGGTCGATCGCCCTCTCCAGCTGGAAGCGCTCCACGCATTCGTCGTCCGCATGCGCCATGTTCATCGCCCCTGGCCCGCAGACGATGACGCCGTTGTTGATCGTGGCGTATACCGGCGCCTCGGTGGCGTAGGGCACGACGATCAGCTCCGAGCTGCTCAGCTCCTGCGCCGCCTTTGCGATCTCCGAGCCCGGGTCGGCCTCATAGGCCTCCAGTTCATAGAGCATCTGGATGTCGTAGCTCTCGCCCATCAGTTCGTCCATGATTATCGTCCTGACCTTGCGGTAGGTGAGCGGGGTGGGGAACCTCACGTCGATCTCCGCCTCGCACCTATCGGGGACGATGTTGCTTTTCGTTCCCCCTCGAATCATGGAGATGCATAGGGTCATGTCCTCTGTCGGGCCTTCCGGCCTCTGCCCCAGCCAGGAGAGCCGTTCCAGCAGCCGGCTCATCTTCTGGATGGCGTTCTCGCCCAACCAGGGCAGGCTGGCATGCACCGCCGTTCCATGGGTGGTGAGCCTGAAGCGGGAGATGCCCTTCTCCTTGTAGGCGGGGAGGAGGTCAGTCGGCTCGCCAATCAGCACACCCTTCGCCTCCTTGAGGACGTCGAGTTCGCTCAGGGCGGAGGCCCCGGTCATCTTGTCCTCTTCATCGGTGGTCAGGAAGATGGAGAAAGGCAAATCATCTTTCATAAGATGACGGGCCGCCTGGAGCATGGATGCGCAGGCGCCCTTCATGTCCGCCGCTCCGCGGCCGTAGATCTTGCCGGCCACAACCTCCCCTGCGTCCCGAGTCCATTTCGTCCCTTCGGGTACGGTGTCGAGATGGCCGGAGAGGATCAGGCCCCCGCTGCCGTTGGTGGCGCAGAGGGCGGGCATGGACTGCTCGCCGTAGGTGCACACGCTCATGCCGATATCCTCCAGCCAATCGTAGGCATAGGAGGCGATCTCCGTCCTTCCCGGGGCGTGGTCGCTCCTGATGGCCAGGAGCTCGAGCAGCGTGTTGACCACGTTGTTGCTAGAACCGCGCGACAAGCTGACCTCCGGTCCCCGTTCTCATGCGGCAATCGGCTCGCTCGGTTCTGGGGGCGGGGATAGAAGATGAGCGTTCCCGACCGGGCCTCATCCCTTCTTCCTCCGATAGAACGGCGCGCTGACCACCTTCGCCTTGACGCTCGCGCCGCGGATGGCGATGTCGAGCTCCGCGCCTAGCATGTGGTACGGAGGGCGGACATAGCCCATGGCGATGCCCTTCCTCAGGCAGGGGGAGAGCGTCCCGCTGGTGATCCTTGCCGACCTCCTCCCCTCCAGCATGGACGAGGTAGCCGTGCCGGGGAACGCCCTTCTCCAGCAGCTCGAGGCAGATCAGGCGCTCGTAGCCGTCGGTGGCCTGCTGCCGTGCCAGCGCCTCCTTGCCGATGAAATCGTGATCCGGCTTGATGACCCAGCGCGGTCCCGGTCTGCAAGCTGGTCTGGGTGCCGTCGAAATCAGTTCCAGAGAGAAGATAGCCCATCTCCAGGCGGAGGGTGTCGCGCGCCCCCAGCCCGCAGGGCGCGATGCCCCGCTCCTTGGCGATGTGGAGCAGTATCCGCCACAGTGCCGATGCGGAATCCCTTTCCAACAGGATCTCGAAGCCGTCCTCGCCCGTGTAGCCGGTGCGTGAGACGTAACAAGTCTCGCTGAAATCCCCCAGAGTGCCCTTGGTCCCTGGGCGGCACTGGCGCGGGATTAGGTCGCAGAGGAAGCCCGACGGATGGAAGGCGCCAATCAGCTGGCCGATGTCATTGCCCTTCGGCGAAGAGCTCCATGAACGCTCCGGACATATGCCTCAGCGCCGAGAGGTCGAAGAACGTAAGCTCCTTCAGGATCTCCGCTGCTGCCGGCCCCTGCAAAGCGATGCAGGCCAGGCGCTCGGAGACGTCGATCACTTCCTCGGTCGTCTTATGCGCGTTGACCCAAGCAAGCACCCTCTCGGTGGTGGCGGCGTTGGGCACCATGAGGTACTCTCCTTCGCGCCAATGATAGACGATGACGTCATCGATGATGCGACCCTCTTCATCGAGGATGTGGCCATAGACCGCCCTTCCGACCTCCAGCCCCTCGAGCTCGTTGGTGATCAGCCGACGGATGAGCTCCTTCGCCCCCTTCCCCCGGATGATCAGGTCGCCCATGTGCGAGACGTCGAAGATGCCCGCCGAACGACGGACCGCCACGTGCTCCTCGATGATCGAAGTGTAGTATATCGGCATGTCCCAGCCGGCAAAGGAGATGAGCTTCGCTCCAAGCCCGACATGCTCTTGGTAGAGGGGCGTCCGCTTCACTTACCCATCCTCCAGCGTGATAACCGAGCGCCGACTAAACTACTTTTCTACCGTCGCTCTGGATGCAGGTGGATCAATGTATCGAGCTCTCCAAGCGCTCCCGCAGGACTTTGGCCGGGATGTCGGGTAGCGAGATGTATGTAGTCCTCCCGCCTCCCTGCGAGTCGCCCACCACCTTGGTCTCCACCAGCCCTTCGTTGGCGATGTCCTGGATATAGGCCCAGAACTGGGTGTGCGCCCTCGGCCTCTCCCCGAATTCCTCCGCCACAACCTTGTAGGTCTTCTCCACCTCGCCCGTGGTCACGTATGCCTGGTCCCTGATCACCCTGGCGATGGAGAGCAGCACGATCTTCCTCTGCTTGTCCAGCTCGTCGATCTTCGACTCGGTGACGACGGAGTAGGTAAGCGCCTTGGCGGCGCGCACGTGCTCGGCGCTGATCGCGCTCTTTCCCTCCTCCTCTGCCAGCATGCCAGCCTTATCAAGCAGCTCGATGGCGAAGCGGGCGTCCCCGAACTCCGAGGCGATGTCGCCAATCAGGCTGGCGCTTTCCCTGCTGATGGCGTTGGGGAAGAGGGCCAGGGCGGCGCGTTCGGAGACGATGTCCGCCAGCTCCTCGGCGCTGTACTTGTCGAACATGATGGCGTTGGCGCGCTTGAACGTCGACGACGAGGCAGGATCGAGCATATCTAGGACGTACTTCTGCGAGATCAGGATGAGGGAGAGCGACGCCCTTCCGCCCACCTTCTCCTCGTCGAAGCGGGATAAGTGGTAGATCAGGTCTCCAGCACCCTTGCGCAGCAGCACGTCCGCCTCGTCGAGCACGACGATCAGATGTATCTTGCGCTTCTCGATGTGCTTCCGGAGGGAGCGGAGCATCTCGGCAGAGGAGAACCCCCGGTCGGGGAAATGCTCGTCGAAGTGCGTCACCAGCCGGAGCAGGACGCTGCTCTCGGAGTTGCGCTGGCGGCAGTTGACAATGACGAAGTCCATCGCCTTCTCCTTCGATTGCGCCTCCTCCACCAGGTCGAGGCAGAAGCGCTTGGACGTGGCCGTCTTTCCCGTCCCGACCGCCCCGATGAGGAATGCGGACTGGGAGATCCCCTGTTCCAGCACCGGGCGGAATAGCATCCACAGCTTGGAGAACTGCGCCTCGCGATGCACCAGCATCTCCGGGACATAGTCGAAGGAAAGCTTGGACTGGTCCTTGAATATCCGCATCGGTCGTTCCTGGTACTGTCCCCTGCTCACGTGAACTCCGCCTCACTTCCTCTTTACCCGGATGAACCCGGAGAAGGGATGCACCACGACCCCCTTCTTCTCCAGTCGGTCCATCACCAGATTCAGGCCGAGGGAGTCCGAGGCCACATGCCCCGAGACCACTATGTTGATGTGCGCCTTTCTAGCTTCCTCAATATGGTTCTCGGGTAGATGCATGCACACCACCGTTCCCACGCCCGCCTTGGAGAGGCTGTCGTAGGCCTCTTTCGGCAGCGCTGTCCCACCGGCCATCTTGACCATGATCCTCCCCGCGTGCCTGCTTCGCTCGCCCACGTACACCTCAGGATCGCTGTTGTGCTGCATGGCGATTTCGAACTCGGGGATGGCGGATAGGAGGTCGATGATGTCCGAGACCCGTTCCGGCTTTGCTTTATCTATGCGCGTCTGGACGAAACGCTGGGCGAGGTTGTCGCATGGGCAATGGAGGCACATCAGCGGGATGTCCAGCAGCCTCGCTGCGTCCACTGCCTGATTGAAGTTTGTCGGATGCACAGCGCGGAAGACCTCTTTGATCCTTGGCGCCAGGATGTCCTCCGCCACGTTGATGGGGATCCCGAAGCCTTCCAGAAGGCCTTCCTGCACGTGCATGACCTCGGAGAACATCGCCCTGGCCTTTCCCAGGGGGTGATGCCCTATGACGGCGTCGACGATCTCTCCTTTCTCTCGCAGGCGGTCGGCCAGCAATATCTCGGCCGAGGTGATGTCGATGCCGCAGAATAGCTCCCTGACTTCCGCGTTGGCATTGCCATAAAGGAGGCGGGAATCGGAGTACGGGTTCCAGAGGAGGTCGGGATCGAAGTGCTCTCTTTCCTTGCGGCTTAGCTTGTCATAGCGTTCTCGCTGGCGTCTCAGTTCCGCCTCGATCTGCCTCGGCTTTCTGACGTCGGCATCCCTGCCGAACTCGATGGCGAACTTGAAGACGTCTATGAGCTTCATCATGTCCTCGCAAAGAGCGAGATGGGATTATTTAGTGCTTCCCTTCGCCCTGGCTAGGATGAAATCGAGCGATGAGGAGGGGATCAAAGCAATTGACTGGCGGAGAAAGGCGCGAGATGGCTTGGGCTTCTAGATTGGAATCCGACCTCACTTCTCGGGAGCTCGTGAAAACTTGTTATATCCGCCGGGCTATCTTCTCTCCAGGAAGTGCGCACAATGGTAATGGACCAGATGCTGAAGAACACCATCGGGGTGACGAACACCGAGGACCTCATCATCGAAGCCTTGAGGGATTTGGTCAAGGACGAGATCAAGAATTACGTTCGCCAGAAGATCAACGAGAATCCCGAGATCAAGCGAGAGCTGAAGGAAGCCGTCGCCGAGTTTATCGATGCCAAGATGAGGGAGACCTACTCGGTGATAAAGATGGGCAAATGCGTGGCCGAGTTGGGCATCCAGATCGTCCCGGCCGAGATGAAGGAGAAGCTCGGGAAGGACGTGGCCTCGCTCATAGAGAAGGAGATATCGGGCGTTCTCGACAAGGTCTGAGCCAGGCTCTGAGCATCATTCACAACGTGCTTGTTCCGGGCCGAGCGCGCCTCTGAAGCGACACCGGCATTCTCAAGGCGCCAAAGCGATGCTCATCAGCGGAGGACCGAAGGCGGAAGCATCGTCGCTGAAGTAGGATCGAGCGATAGAATCATGGTTAAATGGTTTGGAGCGGGGTTCGACCCCCGGAAGATCAGGGATTCGCCGCACCGCTCCGTTGAGCCCGGATAGGGCGCCAAGGAGCGGTGAGACGGGCTCGTCCGGTCTACCCGAACAATGCACCAAGGCCAGCGGCGGCGTCTTCCTCGCTGACCTTCTCCTCTTTCTTTTCCTCTTCCTTCTTCGCTTCCTTCTTCTCGGCGGCTGGCGCTGCAGCGGCGGCAGGAGCGGCGGCTACGACCGCGCTCTTGATGGCCTCGTCAATGTTGACGCCCTCGAGGGACGCGGTCAGGGCCTTTATCCTAGCGGCATCGGGCGAAATGCCCGCGCTCTGCAGGACAGCTGCGACCGAGTCCTCGTTGATCTGCTTGCCAGCGGCGTGAAGAACCAAGGCGCTGTATACGTATTCCATGTCTTTGACCTCCTTTTTTCCAGATTATCCGAATAGTGCACCAAGGCCAGCGGCGGCATCCTCCTCGCTGACCTTCTCCTCTTTCTTTTCCTCTTTGGCCTCTGTGGGTTTTGCTGCCTCAGCAGGCTTGGAAGGGGCAGGCGTCGATAGCATTCTCTGCTTCACGCGCTCGTCGTCCTTCTCGGACGAACGGGTCGCGATGGCGAGCATGTTCGCCTCCGCCTTAGCCAAGAGGATATTGATGTTGCCTTTCGTCGGGGAAGGCCGCGGTCACGCTCAACCCTAGGGCCTCGCGCTGCGCCTTCGCGAACAACGGACCGATGGTCTCCGGTGTCGGGTATGCGGCCGTCACTGCCAGTGCCATGGCGTGGTTCGATGCCAGGGCCATCATGCCCGTGTAGTAGTCCGCCGGGATGTCCAGGACCTCTTTCTTGTAGATGAGCGCCTTCCTCGAACACCGCCCGCAGGTCCATTCCCACGGTCATGGGCAGGATCTCCAGCTTCGGCAATACCGCCGCCAGCTCCGCGGAGATGACCTCCCCCTTCTTCACCAGGACCTTGTCCTTCTTGATGACGATCTTTCCGCCCTCGATACCGGCGGGGATGCCGACCTTCTGCAGCTCGCCCACGATCGGACCGGGCTTGAACGGGGTGTCCCCCGCCTTCACCTCGATGTCCTCGGGTGCGATGTCCCCGGCCTTCGCCGGGGCCTTGCCCTTGGTGGCCTCCATCTCTCTGAATAATTTGAACGGATTGGCGTCCGTGGCGACGATGGCGCACTGGCCGCCCATGAACTCCTTTATCTTCTCCAGTCCCGGCCTATCCTTGGCCGCGTCATCGACCGCCAGGTCCATCAGGGTGTTGCGGGACATGATAATCTTGGCCTTGGGGCGCATGCCCTGGCGCATCATCTGGAGCTGTGCTGACGGAATGCCGTGCAGGTCCACCACGGCGACCGCCGCGTGGTCCTTCATGGCGCTGGATAGTTCGCTCACCACTTGTTTCTTCCAAGCTGCGACATGTGCCATTATTGCCACCTCACATGATCCTCTCAGCAGGGCCCATGGTGGTCTTCACGAACACCGATCCGATGTTCATGGTGCCCCTTTCCAGCTTGGTCGTGAGCCGCTTCAGAATCATATCGATATTCTCTGCGATCTGCTCCGGGGTCATGGCGGCCGTGCCTACGGGCGCATGGAACGTCTTGTGGTCCTTGGAGCGGACCGTGACCGTCTTGCGGAGGTTCTCCACGATCGGTTTCGGGTCGGCGCCCGGCTGGATCGGCCTCGGCATCTTCCCGCGCGGAGCGAGAACGATACCCAAGCGCTTACCGACCACGGGCATGAGCGAAGCCTCGGCGATGAAGTAGTCGAACTGCGCCGCCATCTTTTTGGCTTCCTTCTTGTCGTCCGCGATCTTCCCCAGTTCATCCGCGGTCAAGACACGGTCGGCCACAGCCCTTGCCTTCTGGACCAGTTCGCTGCCGCCGATTACACAGACCTTGATCGCCCTTCCCCGTCCGTTAGGCAGGATGACGTCATCCACTATCCTGTTCTTTGGGACGGAGAGGTCGATGTCCTTCAAATTTATAGAAATATCAACCGCCTCTACGAAGTTGCGCTTCTTAGATTTCTCTAGCGCCTTCTTGACGGCTTGGAGTGTTGCTTTGTCTGCCAATTGCAATCCCTCCTGTAGTGCCAGCGAGCTGTACTCTCCTACAGTGGTGGAATCCCTCTATGCACATGTTGTTATTAAGGTTTACTGCGGGGAAGGGGTTTTAGGAGGCGAACTTCGCGTCCCATTTCCCTTCCTTTATCTCCTTCTGGATTGCCTTGGGCTCCTTGCCCTCGACGGTGATCCCGGAGGAAACGCAGACGCCGATGACCTCGAGCACGCGCATCTTCAGGTTCTTGCCCATGAGCGAGTCCTGCTTCATGTTGGCGACCTTGATCGCCTGCTCGATGGTGATGTTCCCCGCCTTCTGCGTGTTCGGGGCTCCCGATCCCTTCTCCGCCCCGATCTCCTTGACGAGGAGCGATGACGTGGGAGGCGTGCCGACCTTGATCTCGAACGTCTTCGTTTTCGGGTCGACGAGGACCTTGACCGGGACCTTCATTCCCTCGAAGCTCTTAGTCTTCTCGTTGATCTTGGCCACTACCTGGACGACGTTCACTCCCATGGGGCCGAGCGCTGGGCCCAGGGGCGGACCGGGCGAGGCGCGCCCTCCTTCAACCAATACTTCAATTGTATCTACCATTGCTTCACTTCTCCTTCTCTAGAACTCTAACGTGATCTCCTCTGACCGTGACCGGGATGGGAACCATCGCTTCGAACAGCTCCACGGTGATCTCCTCCTTGGCCTCGTCGATCTGCTTGACCCTCGCCTTCTCGCCCTTGAACGGGCCGGCGATGAGCTCGACCACGTCGCCCTCGCTGATCCCGGACACCAATGGCTTGGGGGTGAGGAAGTGGTCGATCTCGGCGAAGGTCGTCTCACCCTCGACCAGGCCGCGGGCGCGGCGTATGCCCCGGACCGATTCGCGCATCTGGTCCGTGTTCATCCCTTCGATCAATATGTAACCGTGAAGGTTGGTGGGGGCGAGTATCGCATAGATGCCGCTCTTGCCCGCCTTTGCTCTGGATGCGACGTCGTCGGCCACGTTCTTCTCGTGCCCGATGCTCGCCTTCAGAATCATCATGGACTGCCTGGCGACGGCTTTGAACTCCATGCGGTCGCAGACCGTGGCGGTACCGTCGAAGCAGGCTTCCAGAGAAGCCGTGCAGCCTTCGCCGAACCGGACGCCTTTCGGCGCCATGAGCTCGAACTTGATCTCCTTCGGCTTGCTAGCGTCCAAGTTGAACGCGACATCGGGGACCGATGCCGAATTGCTGTCCCAAATTACTCCGGTTGAATCGTAAATGCGGCATTCCCAGTCGGCCGCGCCCTCCTCGACGGAGATCACTTTCATGGTGGCGCGCAGTCTGACCTTCTTCTTGCCGCCCTCGTTGCTCTTGAGGGTTATCTTCCAAAGCGTGTTTCCTCCTGCAGGCACGAGGCGCTCGTCCTTCTCTCCCGTGAGGGATAGGCCGCCCACAGGCGCGGGAGCCATTGCTGCCGGAGTAACGGGTTGCTGCTCTTCTTCGTTCATGTCAGGCTACCCCAGAGAGTTCGAGATTAACGGATCCCGCCAAGGGCTCCGCTCCAGATCAGGTAGATGAGGAACCCGAGGCCGCCGATGAGCAGCAGACCGATCCCAGTGATGGTGATGGTCTTGATGTACTCATCGTTGGTCGGCTTGCGCGCCATCTTGATCACGCGACCGTACTTGCCCTTGCCGATCTTGGCGACGCGCTCCTCGATGTCCTTTTGGACTTCCCAGGACTTGTCTACGATGTCCATTTCGAAACACTCTTCTAAGGCTTCCCGATTCCCTTCAATGTTAAATGCCTTTTGGTCCTAGCGGATGAAATCGACTTCCATGTTCTTGTTGATGGCGATCTCCTTCGGTCCGAGGATGTGCTTCGACTTCACTCCAGTGATGACCACCATCACCCTGACCTTGTCGCGCAGGGTCGGGTCGATCGCTGCGCCCCAGATGATGCGCGCGTTCGGGCTGACCTTGGATTGGATGATCTCCGCCACCCGTTCCGCCTCGCTGACCGTCATGTTCTCGCCGCCGGTCACGTTGATCAACGCGCCGCTGGCGCCGGTGATGTCGACGTCGATGAGCGGGGAGTTGATCGCTTCGTCGACTGCGTGATCGATCCGATCTTCCTCGTCGCCCTCTCCCAGGCCGATCATGGCGACCCCGCCGCCCTTCATGATGGTGCGCAGGTCGTTGAAGTCCAAGTTGACCAAGCCCGGCTTGGTGATAAGCTCGGTGATGCCCTTGATCGCCCGGACCAGGACCTCATCGGCCACCTTGAATGCGGCGTTGAGCGGCAGTCTTGGAACCAGCTCGAGCAGCTTGTCGTTCGGGATGACGATTACCGTGTCGGCGATGTTGCGCAGCCGCTCCAAGCCCCAATCAGCATTCTCGGCTCGGATCGCCCCTTCCGCCTTGAACGGCGAGGTGCAGACGCAGATCGTCAGGGCACCCAGGTCCTTGGCTACTTGGGCCACGAACGGCGCGGAGCCGGTCCCGGTACCGCCTCCCAGACCCGCAGTGATGAACACGATGTCCGCTCCGTGGAGGGCCTTCTTCAGCTCCTCCTCCGCCTCGCGAGCGGCCTCTTCCCCCACTTGGGGCAATGCGCCAGCGCCCAGACCCCTGGTGCTCCTCCGCCCCAGCAGGATCTTGTGCTGCGCCCTGATCGCCAGGAGATGCTGCGCGTCTGTGTTCGCCGCGAACAGCTCTGCCCCGGCGATGCCGACCTCGGTCATGCGGTCGATGGTGTTCGAGCCGCCGCCACCGCAGCCGACGATCTTGATGTTGGTCTTCAAGCTGGCTAGAATGCGCTCCAGCTCCTCGTCCTCTTGAGAGTACCCTTGGAACGAGGGGGCCATTTCTGGCGCGGCTGCCGGACCTGCACGCGTAAGCGCGTCGCTGATGAACGATTTCATGACAATTCTCCTGGAGCGATAGTTCACACAGGGCCGCGCTTATAAGCACAGCTCTGCAACTGCCTTATACTCTATTTCGATTTAAAAGATTTCGATGCGGAGACGAATCCCAGAAGCCCCGTGCCGCGTGATTAAATGACGATAAAAAGAGACGATGGGCCGACAGCGGAAGCTTGCGGTCGGCCGTCAATTGCACCTTCTACTTGATGAAGTCCAGGTTCGCTCCCTTGAGCCTGGTGAACTCGGTGGTGCGCCCGATGATTTGCTTGGACTGCACCCCGGCCACGATGACCATCACCCTGATCTTGTGCTCCAAGGTCGGGTCGATTGCTGCGCCCCAGATGATGCGCGCGTTCGGCGAGACACGCTTCTGCACTATCTCAGCGACCTTCTCCGCATCGCTGATGGTCATGTCCGTGCCGCCGATGACATTCACCAAGACGCCGTTCGCGGCCGATATGTCCACTTCGAGCAATGGCGAGTTCAGCGCGGCCTCTATTGCCTCCAGGGCGCGATCCTCCGCGTGCCCGTCGCTCTCTCCCAGGCCAATCATGGCCACGCCTGCTCCCTTCATTATCGTCTTCACATCGTTGAAGTCCAGGTTGACCAGCCCTGGCTTGGTGATGAGCTCGGTGATCCCCTTGATAGCCCGCATCAGCACTTCGTCCGCGACCTTGAACGCGGCGTTCAGCGAGAGCCTGGGCACCAGCTCGAGCAGCTTGTCGTTCGGTACGACGATGACCGTATCAGCTACATTCCGCAGCCGCTCCAGCCCCCATTCGGCGTTCTCCATGCGGTGGCGGCCCTCGCCCTTGAACGGCGTGGTCACGACGGCAACGGTAAGGGCGCCCATCTCCTTGGCTATCTGCGCGATGGTGGCCGCGGAACCGGTGCCGGTCCCGCCTCCCATTCCCGCAGTAACGAAAACCAGATTGGCGTCCTCCAGGATCTTCTTAATCTCCGGCTCGGCCTCGAGCGCCGCGGCCTCTCCCACCTGCGGCAGCGCCCCTGCGCCCAATCCCCTGGTGCTCCTCCGCCCCAGCAGGATCTTGTGCGGCGCCCTTATCGCCAGCAGATGCTGCGCATCGGTATTGCAGGCATACATCTCCGCCCCGGCAATGCCTTCGGCGTAGATGCGGGCGATCGTGTTCGAACCGCCTCCCCCGCAGCCGATGATCTTTACGTTCGTCCTCAGTTTCTGCAGAAGATCGATCAGTTCCGCATCCGAGGCGTCCCCGGTCGGTTCCGGAGGTTGTTGCATGCCATAACTTGTAACTGGCCCAGTGCCAGCTAATCCGCTATCTCTGGCCAGCGCTTCCTCGACGAGTGATTTCATTCTCCCATCCATCCCTGAGCCCGGACTGGCTCCAACCAGATTCCGCATCCCTTCTGGTCGCAGTTAAATATCGCGAGCCAGTATTTAATTGTTATTGAATTGTCCGACGGTTGGTCTGCCACGGCCCTTAACCGACATCGCAGAAACGATTAATATGCTAATGGCCGCTCCCACCTTATCATGAGGGCGAGGGCGGAGGTGAAATTCACTGGCATCGTTCAGGGGGTGCATTTCCGAGACTACACTCGCCGCTTCGCCAATCAGCAGAGGGTCTGCGGTTGGGTTCGCAATCTACCTGACGGGTCGGTGCAGGCGGTCTTCGAGGGGGAGAAGCACGACATCGAGGAGGTTGTCCGCCGTTTGCGAGAGGAGCACCCCCGCGCCCGGATAGAGAAGATCGACGTCCGCTGGGGTAACTGCGCGGAGGAGTTCAGCAAGTTCCAGATCCGGTCCTGATCAGCACCGCACCCTTATTCCATAGACTTTCAGAGGATTGTCCACGTGGATCCTGTACGCTTGCTCCTCGGTCATCTGGCCGGATTGCAGTAGGCTTATCGTCCGCTTCGGGACTGTCGTAATCGATAGGACGGCCCCTGGCCTTCGCAGGTCGTCCAGATAATCGGTCTCAAGGAGAAAGCGCGAGCCCTTTGCCAAGGCTTCCTGCGTGAACTCCTTCTTGGCGAGCACCGAGGGGAAGAGCCCGGAGTTCTCCGCCTCCAGCACAAGCGGTGGGGAGTAATGCTTCACCACCTTGCTCCGCTGCAGTCCCACCCTGTCAGCCATCTCGGCGAACTCCCTCATGTTCTCCGGTGTCGCCGATTCCGTATGCAGGACGACGGGGCAGCCCGCCTCTTTGGCCAGCTGCATGCCGTAGCTCATTATCTGGTTCGAGGCCTCATTGATCTCCTGCGGCACAGGGAAATGCGGACGCCCGATCTCCCCGATGCCGATAGCCTTGCCATCCAGCACGAGCCTTTGCGCCGATTCCATTCCCGCTTTCATGATCTCGATTGCCTTGTCGAGGCCCTGCTTCTCGGCGATATGGATGAGCAGGACGGGATAGGGTCCAACGGTAACGTCCACCCCGACCGTCGTTTCCGATCGACATCTCTGGGCCATCTTGAGCGTGATTTCGTAGGATAGCGAAAAATCCTCTGCGGAGCGCACCCTGACCTCTTCGTAGGGAAGGTGGCTCAGGATCAGATGCGTCCCGCCCGCCTTCGCGAACTCCTTGACCGCTTCCACGTTGTGACCCTGAGGGTGCAGATGGACATGGTTGTCGAGGATGGGGAGGGACATCATATCGGTGTAAGGGGAGTGTCGATTTCAACTCTTCTGCGACGCCGTAGTATGATTCTTGGTGAATTGGCGCCAGTGGTTGACGAGAGTATTTGCCATCGAAACAAGAGGGATTGTCATCGACCAGAAGCTGTCATTCTCCCACTAACCTTTATATAATCACAGCTAAATACTGATATTTGTCCGACAATGGTCGGACGTAAGCATCGATAAGAGTTGCATCATGACCGATTCCGAACGCATCACGGTCAGGATACCAGCGGAGAAGCTGAAGGCATTGCAAGAACTCGTGGACCGGGGCAAGTTCCCGACAATCTCCGATGCCATACGTGCAGCGCTGGATTCCTTTGTGGAGAAGCACTTCACCCCCGAGTACATCGAGCGGATCACGGTGGAGCTGCCGAAGGGCAGCGTGGTGGAACTGGAGACCTTGGTCCAGGACGGGGATTCGGTATCGGTCGATGATGCGATCCGGAATGCGGTCCGAGAGTACGTGCGCAAGCGCGTCAGCCGCGCCATGGAAGAGATGAAGTAGATCGATCGCGAGAACACATCGGGATGGGAGTGTTCGCTATGGGATGGGAATACGTGACGGAAGATGACCTACCAGGTAGCGTACGCGATCTGCGCATCGTCATCGTCGGCTGCGGCGGGGGCGGCTGCAACAGCGTCCATCGGCTCAACAGCATGGGCCTGGACGAGTCCGTCGACACCATCGCCATCAACACCGACCGCCCGCATCTTTCTCATATCAAGGCGCACAAGCGCCTGCTCATCGGTCAGGGCATAACCAACGGCACTGGGTCGGGAGGGAATCCCGACGATCGGGAAGTCCTGCGGGATAAACGCCGAACCGGAGATCACTAAGGTGCTTCAAGGCGCCGACCTCACATTCATCACCGTCGGCCTGGGAGGGGGAACGGGCACCGGCCTGGCGCCGATCGTTGCGGAGGTGGCCCGGCGCCTCGGCTCGGTGGTCATCGTCATCGCCACCACGCCGTTCGAGGTGGAGCTGGGGCGACCGAAGGTGGCATTGCGGGGCCTGAGGGAGCTGCGCGGGGTCAGCGACACGATCCTGCTTCTGGATAACAACCGGCTGCTGGACATGGTCTCGAACCTGCCGGTGCAGCAGGCGTTCATGGTCATGGACCAGCTGATATCGGAGATGGTGAAAGGCATCATCGAGGTGATCACCAAACCTTCGCTCATCAATCTGGACTTCGCCGACCTCAAGACCATCCTCGGCCAGGGCGGCATCTCCACCGTGCTCTACGCAGAGAACTCAGACCCGGAGGCGCTGGTCCGGGATGCCCTGAACAATCCCCTGCTGGAGATCGACATCGCCGGGGCGACCGGCGCCTTGGTTCACATCACCGGCGGTGACAACCTCACGCTCAAGCGGGTGAACAAAATCATGGAGCGCATCAATTCCTACATGGACGACACCGCGCGCGTCATCTTCGGCGCGAAGGTGGACCCGGAGTTCGAGGGCAACATCCGCATGTTGGCCGTGGTCACAGGAATTGCGGAGCTGGCCGAGGACTGCGACCGTCTCGACATCGTCGAGGATATCGCGGAAGTGGTCAACAAGTACTCGACCTAGTCAGCTGTCCTTTCCTTCCCTCTTTCGTATCTTCTTCGCTGCATCCCCGAACACGCCCATGATGGTATGGAACTCCCATTTCGTCGGTATCGCCCGTCCCATCATCCGCCGGAACATGACCTTGGTCTTCTCCTTCCTGAACTCGGGGTAGTCGATCGCGTCGAGCAGATCGTCGAAGAACTCAAAGAGCATCTTCCGCTCCTCGGCGCTTGCCGCCCTCGGCCCCCCCTTCTTCGGATGCTGCATGAAGATCTCGTACAGCACCACGGTGACGGCGTGCGAGAGATTCAGGACGGGATAATCGGCGTTCGAGGGAATATTGACCAGCAGGTCGCAGCGGAGCAGCTCATCCTGAGCCAAGCCGGAGTCTTCCGGCCCGAAGAGGAGCGCCACCGTGCCTTCATGATCCTTCACCCTCTCGGCGAATTGCCTCGGCGTGATCGGTATGCGGACGAAGTGCTTCTCGCCCGGCGAGACGATGCCGCTCGTCCCTACCACCAGGTCGCAACCCTCCATCGCCTCATCCAGGGTCCCCACAGTATGCGCAGAGCGCAATATATCGCCCGCGTGCTTCGCCCGCTTGAACGCCTCATCGCCAATCTCGCAGGGGCTGACTAAGAAGAGCTCGAGGAAATCGAAGTTGCCCATGGAGCGTACCGCTGCACCTACGTTCCCCTCATGGCGCGGCTGGACCAACACGACCCGGAAGTTGACCATGGCTCGGACGAAGTCTAAATATCCACGGTCTACTTAACCATGCTGTCATGCGCTGGAGGGCCGCGGTCAAGCTCGCCTATGAGGGCAAGGGCTTCTTGGGATTCCAGAGGCAGCCACACGCCCGCACCGTGGAGGACGCGGTGATCGCGGCGCTCGTCGAGATCGAGGCGATCGAGGACGTGGCCTCGTCGCGCTTCAAGGGAGCTTCGAGGACGGATGCCGGGCGTCAGCGCCCTGGGGAACGTCATCGCCTTCGACACCGAGTTCAAGAAGGGCCGTCTGTTGCACGCGCTCAACGCCGTCTCGGACGGTGTGTATTTCTATGGCGTCGCGGAGGTGCCAGAGAGCTTCTCGCCCCGCAGGGCCTCGCAGCGCTGGTATCGCTACTTCCTTCCTTCGAGGAATCTTGACGCCGACCGGGTCGCGGAATCGGCCAGACTGTTCCTGGGGAAGCACGACTTCAAATGCTTCTGCAAGGTGGACGAGCGCAGCACCGTCAAGGTGGTCCAGAGCGTCGACGCTTTCCGTTGGCGGACTTCCTGATAATCGACATCAGGTCTCGCGAGTTCCTGCGCAACATGGTGAGGCGGATGGTGGCGGCGATGGATGCCGTGGGAAAGGGAAAGGCGTCGCTGGAAGACGTCCGCGAGGCCCTGGAAGGCAAGAGGTGCCAGTTCGGGCTGGCGAAGCCCGAATATCTCTGCCTGATGGACGTCGTCCTATCCGTTCGAGTTCGAGCTCTCCTGTCCCGCCCCGCTGAGAAGGAACCTGGAGGCGAGGCGTCGGTCCAACTTCATCGAGCTGGCATTCTACGATCATCTCGATTGCGAGAGCAACGGTCCGAGCCGAAGTAGTGCGGGCAGAAGCATGGGATCTTCTTCATCCTGCGCCTCGCGCAATCCTCTATACCTTCCTTCATCCATGCCGATTCGTGAAAGTGGCTATCACCGGGACGCCCGGAACCGGCAAGAGCAGCGTCGGCCATCGAGCTGGTCCGCAGGGGGCGCGAGGTCCTCGAGCTGTCGGAGTTCGTGGAGGCGCACATGATGAAAGGCCGAAAGGACCGCGCTCGGGACACCTTCGAAGTCGACGTTGATGCGCTGGACGAACTGCTGAAGCGCGAGCATTCTGGCCAGGAAATGATTTATGTGGGGCACCTGTCCCATTTCCTCACCGTCGATCTGATCATCGTCCTGCGCTGCCGTCCCTCAGTGCTCAAGGACGAGGCTGGAGGGCCGCGGATACTCGAAGAAGAAGATGGCGGAGAACATGGAGGCGGAGGGATGCGACGTCATCCTGGTCGAGGCGATGGAGTCCGGCATCCCGGTCTGCGAGATCGACACCACCGCCCTCGATGTGGACCAGGTGGCGGACGCAGTCGAAGAGATCCTCGGCGGGGAAAGGAAAAAGTACGAGCCTGGCCATGTTGACTGGAGCGAAGAGGTGCTGGGATGGTACTAGACTCGAAGCGGAATCGGGTGGACTTCATAATGGACCCGAGCGCCCGCCTGCTCCGGAACGTGCACCCCAATACCATCTCCCTTCTGGCCCTGCTGATCGCGGTCCCGGCCAGCCTCATGCTCTTCTTCTCCGATCGCTGGTACCCATTGCTGATCGCTGCGGCGTTGACCGTCCTGCTGAGCGGCTTCTTCGACGGCCTGGACGGCAAGGTGGCCCGGCTCTCGGGCAAGGCCTCGAAGAAGGGGGACTTCGTCGACCACGTGCTGGACCGCTACGCAGACGTCCTTCTGATCGGCGCCGTGGCCCTCAGCAGCTGGTGCAATCCATACATCGGGATCATAGCCATCGTCGGCGTGCTGCTCACCAGCTACATGGGCACGCAGGCCCAGGCGGTCGGGGTCGGCCGCCATTACGGAGGGCGTGCTGGGCCGAGCGGACCGGATGGTCCTGTTGATTGCGATGCCGATCCTGCAATACCTGCTGCTGAGTTCTGGGAGCTCGTCCTTGAACCTCGGCATCATCCAGACCAACTTCCTGGAGATAATGATGATCTGGTTCGCGGTGGTGGGGAACATCACCGCACTGCAGCGCGCCTGGACGACCTTCCGCGCGCTCAAGTAGGGGCGCTCTTCGCCGCCGGCTTCTCGCCCGCAGTCGGGGCCGCAGCCTGTGGAACGGTCTTCGCTCCTGGTTGCTTCCGGCGTCGCCTGCTCTTCGCCGCGATAATAGATGAGGGGGTGCTTGACCCAATCCTGGCGGCAGAGGTCGTCGACATTGTGGCAGTTGCCGAAGCTCTTCATGGTGGAGCACTCCGGCGGCGTATACTTCGTTCCCGATATCTCGCCGGTGATGTGGTCGATCTGGTAGCGGGTCTTCGACTCGTCGAAGTCCGGCGAGGAGGCGAAGATAGCCAGTATCTCGTCCCGGGACAGACCGATGGAGAAGAGGAAGGAAGTGAGAGCGAATCTGCCTGGATGGGAGATGTTCTCTCCGGAGCGCGCCATGGCGATCAAGCGGCGGATGCAGGGCGGGAAGCTCTCCGCGTCGATCTCGCCGAAGCCCTCCACCTTGTAGCGGTCCTTCATCTGCTCCGCCAGATTCTTCAGCTCCTGGATGTCGTCCTTCAGCGCCTTGATCATCCAATCCGCGACGGGGAGCGGCAGCTCGTCCTCTATCCGGTCGTGGAACGCCTGCTCCAGGACCCTCGCGAACTTGATCTTCGGCAGCGACACCAGTCCCTTCTTGACCTCGGTGTTGACCAGCTTCCATTCCTTGCTCCGGATGCCGGAGGTGTAGCGGAGGAAATCGCCGAAATGCATGCTCGGGACGTCTCTCTCCAGAGTCGCGTCCACTCCCAGCTCCGCCGCAATCTCCATCACCAAGTCTATCGGCTCGATCTGGAGGTGCTCGTAGACTGTCTTCGCCTCGGCCAGCGCGTAGCGGCGGATGAGGAAGCCGTCGCCAACGCTGGACACCAGGATGCGGGCCATGGCGTAGCTGAGGATCTCCTGCAGCATGTCCTCCTTGCTCGTCAGCTTCGCATCCTGCACCTGCGCCTTCTCCACCGAATCGATGATGCGCTGCTTGCCGCGCTGGCGGGCGGCCGAGAACGCCTGGTGCTTGAGCAGGTCCTCCAGGGAGATGTTCTCCTGCTTGATCAGCTCGGAGGCTGCTTTGACGAACGGATAGCGCGCGAGCTGCTTGATCTCCATCTGACCTTGGTTAGCTCACTGAAGGAATAAAAGATTGCAGGATACAAATCTGTCTCATCCGAAGTCGATGAACTGCGCCAATTCCTCCGCGAGGCTTCGGCTCGTCCAACGCCTTCCTCACGTCATCCAGCGAGCGGTAGGGCCGCTTGCGGAACAGGCGCACCGCCCGTTTGTTGCCGATGCCTGGCAGGGATTCCAGGGCGGCGATGGGGCAGCTGTTGATGTGCAGCGGGCACACTACCGCGGTGATGCTGCGGAACCCCCAGCCCACGACCATCACGTCGACGAACCGGTTCAGCGGCACGGGGTAATCGAAGCCGATGAGCAGCGGATACGTCCCGATCTGGCGGCCGAAGGTGTGCTTGCCCTCGCGCATCTCGGTGTAGACCCGGGTGAGCTTCGTTCCCAGGGGAACGAGGTCCCGCAGCATGGGGGAGTCTATCTCCTCCCTCACCGACTGCTTGAACCTGAGGAACTGCGAATGGCTCACCCCGCTCTCGAATTTCCGTCTCACGGGCATCACCTGCCGGATGTTGATGCGGCGGAGCAGCAAGCCCTTCCTTCCTGACCTGCCGGAGGAACTCCAGATTCATGTCCAGGGAGGCCGGGCTCTCGCCGTCCAATCCGACGATGAAGTTGACGCCGGGAAGGAGCTGGGGCAGGCCGCTGGGGCCGCGCTCCCTCCCTACCGCGTTGATGAGGCGAACCGCGTCCAGGGTCTGCTCGGCGCTGGCGTTCAGATTGTTCGCCCTCCTCACTTCGGGGTCGGCGCTCTCCAGGCCGAGCGCGAGCACGTTCCCGCTGGTGCAATGCCGCACCATGCTCTCCAGTGCCAGCCTCGCCTCCGCCGGATGCTCCGCGATCACCGCAGGGTTGGCATTGTCCAGATGGAGCACGTCCACCGCTAGCGAGCTGATCCCGGACAACAGCCGGTCTATTGCGCTTGGGTTCGGCACCGGGGTCTCGGTCCCCTCGTCCTTGGCCAGGTAGGAAACGATACAGGTCTGCGCTCCGACGCGGAAGTTCCTCACGCCGAGCTCGTGCAGCCTCGTCGCCTCTGCCACAACGTCCTCTGGTTGGCGGTAGCTGGGCTTGCCCTTCAGCGGCTCGATGCAGAACGAGCAGCCCCCGCTGCGATAGCGCACGCAGCCGCGGTAGGTCTCCAGTTCGGCGATCAGTGGCTGGGGGAAGTCGGGATGCACCAGCACGCTGTCAGCTCCCAGGAGCATCCAGCGGTTCCATTGGCCGAGCGTGCGCCATTTGCCGCTTGGCTTTGCGCCCCGGACGATCTCATGGGTCGCCACCGCCGCGTCGACATTGGCGACCAGATCGAACCTGGCTTTGAGACGATCGTCCGCTTCGAAAGCCGCCGGGCCGCCAAGAATGCGAAATGAGGCATCTGCCCTCGCCGCCAGCTCCGATATCTCCCGCTCTGAGGCAGGCATTCCCCTGAGGTAGCGGCCGGGGACCGCGCATCCAGAGAGGATGACGAGTACGTCGCTCGCAGGCACCTTGCCGCCTCGGCGGACGTCATCGATGGTGAGCAAAGTGATATCGGCCCCCGCGTCCCTGGCCGCTCCGTAGGCCGCCCTTATCTGCGGGGAACTGTAGGGAGGCACTCCCAATGAAGCGGGTTCGTCGATGTAGCCGTCAACGAGAACGAGGTGGGGCATGGATGCTCTTGCGTTGCATGGCACGGCAGACTTAAGAAAGCTCTTCGGGCGGCCGTTCGGTCCGTCCGACAGATCGCGCCTTCAAGCTAGAGGGAGAAATGATATCGGAAGAGATTCAGACCAGGGTCACTTGGGTGCTCTCGACGCCCTGGATGCCTTCGATCGAGCGCAGCTTCTCTTCCAGCCGGTCCATGATCCCTTCGGAGTCGTTCATCAGGAACGTGATGTCGAGTATCTTCAGGCCGAAGGCGAACGGCTTGACCTCGCCTTTCAGAATGGTGACGCCTTCCGGCACCAGCATGGGCATTTTGGCCTTGAGGGCCTCCATGTCCATGTCTGGCCCCTCCGGCATCAGATTGTATGTCGCCGCGACCTTGCCCATTATAAGCACCTAAGGTCCGGTGAACCCGCACTTGGGGCAGACGTACTTTACGCTCTGGTCGCGGCAGTTCGGGCAGCGCCCGATCTCGGTTTGACCGCACATAGGACAGGGGAAGAACGTCGTGCTCTTACCGATCAATCTAACCCCACAGGAACTGCAGATCTTTTCTTTCTCCATTGGCTTCGCCGAGGGCGAGATTATGCTTCATGTATAAATACGTGACCGGCATCCGAACGTGATTGGGATTGGGGCGTTCGCCCATTCTCTCTCTGAGCCAGCTGATCACACGACCTTCGAATCGAGCTCTACACAGCGGATCGCCCCGCGCTCGATGACGAGGCGTCCGAGGCCCAACATGTACAGTACTTGTACAGTAATAGAGGAATAATAGTGCTAGGGTTCCCTATGCTCCTGCCAGGTGGTTCATCAACAATCTTTAAATAACGGTGCTCCTTTCTCCGTCCTCCGCAACGCCGGAGACTTACTTGCCAATGGGCCCGTAGCTCAGCTAGGTAGGACGACCGTGAGAACGAGCGTCCCTAGAAAGAGCACCTGGCTTTTAACCAGATGGTCCGGGGTTCGAAAGGCCGCCGGTAATCCCGAGGCATCGAAAATCCCCGCGGGCCCGCTAGGTAGGTGAGGGAGTACATGGAAGGCACGAACTCGAAATCAGTCTTTCGATGCATTTTTATAAGGCCACTACTTAGTGTGAAGAGCAAATCGGCGGCGATTGCGGGGGCGAGGTGAGTTTCTTGGGCGATGAGGTTCAGTTTAATGTATTTAAGCATGCGCTGGTGCCGGCTCATTATTTATTGAGCGACGAAGAGGCGAAGGAGGTCTTGAAGAAGCTGAAGATCGACAAGGATCAGCTTCCAAAGATCCGCCGCAGCGATCCATGCATCCGTCTGCTCGAGGAGAAGTTCGGTCCGATCAAAGAAGGCCGAGTCATCAAGGTCGTTCGCCAGAGCCGTACTTCCGAGGTTGCAACTGCTTATCGTTTGGTCCGAGGGTGATCCCTTTGCGTGATTTGGTAGAACTCTATTTCAAAGAGAGGAGCATCGTTAACCACCATATCTCCAGCTTCAACGACTTCCTCTCGACAATGGACAATCCGAACAGTCGGATGCAGAAGATCGTCGACAACCTGCGCGTGTCCGCGGAGGACGCCGAGCGTGGCATCATCCGTTTGGATCCGGACAAGACCGATGGCAGGATCGTGGAGATCCGGGTCAGCCGCAAGCGCGACGAGAAGACCGGGATGACCGATCCCCAGTCCCGGCCGACCGTTCACATCAAGGTGCCGGAGATCCGCGAGGCCAACGGCTACGTACATCCCCTTTCTCCCATGGAGGCGCGGCTGCGCAATCTCAACTACCTCGCCCCGGTCGCCATCGATTTCACCGTCATCGAGGACGGCATCGAGAAGGAGCCGGAAAGGGTGCACATCGGCGACCTGCCAGTCATGGTGAAGTCGAAGCGCTGCACCCTGTTCAAAGAGAACATGGAGGAGGAGCACGAGCTGCTCGAGGACGAGTACCGCCAGAAGCTGCTGCAGGCAGGCGAGGACCCGATGGACCCCGGCGGATACTTCATCATCGGCGGCACGGAGCGCGTCCTGATCACCCTCGAGGACCTGGCGCCCAACCGGGTCATGGTCGAGTTCAACGAGCGCTACGGCACCAAGCTGGAAGTCGCTAAGGTCTTCTCCCAGAAGGAAGGGCACCGCGCTCTTACCCTGGTAGAGAAGAAGCGCGACGGCATGCTCATGGTGACCGTCCCCGCTGCCTCTGGGCAGATCCCGCTGGTGGCCTTGATGAAGGCCCTGGGCATGGAGAACGACGAGGAGATCTACAACGCCATCGTCTCCACCGACGACATGGCCAACATCGTTTACGCTAACATCGAGGAATGCCAGGACAAGAAGCTCTACCCGCCAAACGGTATCTTCACCACCGACGACGCCATCCTCTACCTGGAGCGCAAGTTCGCTACTGGCCAGGCAAAGGAATACCGAGTCAAGAAGGTGGAGAGCATCATCGACCGCTCCCTGTTGCCGCACTTGGGCGACGTCAGGGACGACCGCATGAAGAAGGCCATCTTCCTCGGGCGCATCGCCAGGTCCGTCCTCGAGCTCTCGCTCAACAAGAGGAAGGAGGACGACAAGGACCACTATGCCAACAAGCGCCTGAAGCTTGCCGGCGATCTGATGGAGGACCTGTTCCGGGTCGCGTTCACCAACCTGATGAAGGACCTGAAGTACCAGCTGGAGCGGTCATATGCGCGCAAGAAGGACCTGAGGATCTCGTCCGCGATACGGCCGGACCTGCTCACGCACCGCCTGCTTCACGCTCTGGCAACGGGCAACTGGGTGGGCGGCAGGGCAGGCGTCAGCCAGCTCCTGGACCGCACCTCGAACATGTCCACGCTCTCGCACTTGAGGCGCATAACATCGTCTCTTACCCGCTCGCAGCCCCACTTTGAAGCTCGAGACCTGCACCCGACCCAATGGGGCCGGCTGTGCCCGAACGAGACGCCAGAGGGTCAGAACTGCGGACTGGTGAAGAATGCCGCACTGATCATCGACGTGTCCGAAGGCTTCCGCGAGGAGGACGTCGCCTACATGCTCAAGGAGCAGGGCGTCAAAGAGGTCAAGGGGCCGGCAGCCGGCACCAGGGTCTACGTCAACGGCGACCTGAAGGGCGTCTGCGACAAACCGCACGACCTCGTCAATGAGATGCGCCAGCGCCGCCGCATCGGCCTGCTGTCGCACGAGATCAATATCCGCTACGATGAGGAGATGGACGAGGTCATCATCAACTGCGATGAGGGCCGCCTCCGCCGCCCGCTCATCGTTCTCAAGAACGGCAAGTCCGTCCTCACGCGCAAGCACATGGAGGACATCAGGGAGGGCAGGAGCCGCTGGTCGGACCTAATCCGCGAGGGCGTCATCGAATGGATCGACGCCGAGGAGGAAGAGGACACTTACATCGCGGTCGAGCCGTTCGACCCGCCGGACCGCTGCACCAACTGCGGAAAGGCGCTGTCGCCGATCGATCTTGACTGGATGAACCCGGGGAGCGCCGACGACTTCGCCGCGCTTAAGTGCGGCCATTGCGGGGGAGAGCTCCGCACGCCGCTGCTTCTGACTCCCGATCACACCCACATGGAAGTGGACCCGATGGTCATCCTGGGCGTCTGCTCCGGCCTAGTGCCGTATCCAGAGCACAACTCGTCCCCGCGTGTCACCATGGGCGCAGGCATGGCCAAGCAATCGCTTGGACTGGCAGCGAGCAACTACCGCCGCCGACCGGATACCCGCGGGCACATCATGCACTATCCGCAGAAGCCGATGGTGCAGACCAACACCATGAAGTTCGTGGCGTTCAACGAGAGGCCGGCCGGACAGAACTTCGTCGTCGCCGTGCTTTCGTACCACGGCTACAACATGGAAGACGCGCTCATCCTGAACAAGGCGTCGGTCGAGCGCGGCCTTGGTCGAAGTTCATTCATGCGTACCTATAGGGCGGAGGAGCGCCGCTACCCCGGCGGCCAGGAGGATCATTTCGAGATCCCGTCGCCGGACGTCAGAGGTGCCCGGGCCGACCTGTCGTACAGCAGCCTCGGAGAGGATGGCCTTATCTCACCGGAGACGGCCGTCGGCGGAGGCGATGTCCTGATCGGCAAGACGTCCCCACCCAGGTTCCTGGAGGAAGAGACGGACTTCCTGACCCCGCAGAAGCGCAGGGAGACATCGATCACCTGCAGACCTGGCGAGACTGGCTGGGTCGACAGCGTCATGTTGACCGAGTCGGAGAACGGCTCGCGGCTGGTCAAGGTCAAGGTGCGAGATGAGCGCATCCCCGAGCTTGGGGACAAGTTCGCATCCCGGCACGGACAGAAGGGGGTTGTCGGCCTGATCGTCCCGCAAGAGGACATGCCTTTCACCTGCGATGGAGTGGTACCAGACCTGGTAATTAACCCCCACGCCATCCCATCCCGTATGACCGTCGCCCACGTCTTGGAGATGATTGGCGGCAAGGTCGGGGCGATGGAGGCCAGATTGGTCGATGGAACGCCATTCTCCGGGGAGCGCGAGGACGCTATCCGCGAGGCGTTGGTGGCCAACGGCTTCATGCATTCCGGGAAGGAGGTCATGTATGATGGCCATACTGGAAAGATGATCGGTGCGGACATTTTCATCGGCGTCATCTTCTACCAGAAATTGCACCACATGGTCTCAGGTAAGATGCACGTCCGTTCCCGTGGCCCGGTGCAGATATTGACGCGGCAGCCGACCGAGGGACGTTCGAGGCAAGGAGGTCTGAGGTTCGGCGAGATGGAACGCGATTGCCTCATTGGTCACGGAGCGGCGATGGTCATCAAAGACCGATTGCTCGACGAGTCCGACGGCACGTTCCAATACGTCTGCGGCAATCCCGGCTGCGGGCATATCGCCATTCTGGACCGCAGGGGCTCCCTGAAGTGCCCCGTTTGCGGGAATAACACGAACGTGCACCTGGTACAGACCAGCTATGCGTTCAAGCTGCTCTTGGATGAGCTGCTATCGCTCGGTGTCGCTATGCGTTTGCAACTGGAGGACTTGCGATGATGCGAGGTGTCTCGAAGAGGATAGGGTCGATAAAGTTCGCCTGCCTGTCCCCTGACGAAATCCGTAGGATGTCCGCGACCAAGATCATCACCGCCGATACGTACGACGACGATGGCTTCCCGATCGACATGGGCCTGATGGACCCCCACTTGGGCGTCATCGAGCCCGGCCTGCGCTGCAAGACCTGCGGCCACAAGGTCGACGAATGCCCGGGGCATTTCGGCCACATCGACCTGGCGATGCCGGTCATCCATGTCGGCTACGTCAAGGAGATCAAGAAGCTGCTCCAGTCGACCTGCCGGGTCTGCGGTCGCCTGCTTCTGACGGAAGATCAGGCAAAGGAGTACCGCGAGCAGATGGAGGCGATGGAGGAGCTGGGCGGGGACGCCCTGGACATGCGGATGATGACGAAAGACACCGCCAAGGACGCCTCATCCCGCCAGGTCTGCCCGCATTGCGGCGCCGAACAGATGAAGATCACGTTGGACAAGCCGACCACCTTCCGCGAGGATGGCCATAAGCTGACCCCGAAGGAAGTGCGCGAACGATTGGAGCGCACCCCGGACAACGATCTCGTGCCGTTGGGCATCGAGTCCGCGTCCTGCCGCCCCGAATGGATGGTGCTGACCGCATTGCCTGTGCCGCCAGTCACGGTCAGGCCAAGCATCACCCTAGAATCTGGAGATAGGTCAGAGGACGACCTGACACATAAGCTGGTCGATGTCCTTAGGATCAACCAGAGGTTGCGCGAGAACCGCGACGCCGGTGCGCCACAGCTGATAGTCGAGGACCTATGGGAGCTGCTGCAGTACCATATCACCACCTATTTCGACAACCAGACATCGGGCATCCCGCCGGCGAGGCATCGCAGCGGACGTCCGTTGAAGACCCTGGTGCAGAGGCTGAAGGGCAAGGAGGGGCGTTTCCGTTCCAACCTGTCCGGTAAGCGCGTCAACTTCAGCGCCCGTACCGTTATCTCTCCAGATCCAGGCCTCTCGATCAATGAGGTCGGGGTTCCGGTGGAGGCGGCCAGGGAGCTGACCGTGCCGGTCTTCGCCACCAAGTCGAACCTGCCGATATTGAAGGAGATAGTGAAGCGTGGGGTGAACCCCAAAAGTGAGGTTTACGTGCCAGGCGTCAACTACATCATCCGGCCGGACGGAAGGCGGATCAAGGTCACGGACAAGAACGCCGAAACGGTGGCCGACACCGTCGACGTCGGCTTCATCATCGAAAGGCACCTGCAGGACGGGGACATCGTGCTCTTCAACCGGCAGCCGTCGCTGCACCGTATGAGCATGATGGCCCACACGGTGAGGGTGATGCCAGGGAAGACGTTCCGTCTGAACCTGTGCGTCTGTCCGCCCTACAACGCCGATTTCGACGGCGACGAGATGAACCTGCACGTGCTGCAATCGGAGGAGGCCAGAGTGGAGGCGCAGATATTGATGAAGGTGCAGGAGCACATCCTCTCGCCCCGTTTCGGCGGGCCGGTCATCGGCGCGATCCACGACCACATCACCGGCACGTTCATGCTCACCCATTTCGACCCGAACGTGGACATGTACCGCTCCCGCTACACCAAGGCGGAGACGCTGTCCATTTTGGCCCGAGTGCCGTACAAGGAGCTTCCCGACCCGATGGTCGATAAGGAAGGCGTGGAATACTGGACCGGGAAGCAGATTTTCTCGCTCGTGCTACCAGAGGACATGCGGATGAGCTTCAAGGCGTCGATCTGCCGCAAGTGCAACGTCTGCCAGAAGGAGAAGTGCGACCTCGACGCATTCGTCAAGATCCGCGACGGCAAGCTCCTCTACGGCACGATAGACGAGAAGGCCATTGGGTCCTTCAAGGGCAAGATCCTGGACAAGGTGGCACGCGACTACGGCTCCGAGCGGGCCCGCGAGTTCCTGGACAACATTACCAGGCTGGCCATCGGAGCGATCATGATCCGCGGCTTCACCACCGGCATCGACGACGAGGACATCCCGGCCGAGGCGACGCGCCAGATAGAGGAGGTATTGCGCGAGGCAATCTCCAAGGTCGACGGGTTCGTCGACGCCTACCGGCGCAACGAGCTCGAGCAGATGCCGGGGCGCAGCATGGAAGAGACCCTCGAGGTCGAGGTCATGAAGGTGCTCGGACGAGCAAGGGACGAAGCCGGTCAGATCGCCGGTCGCCATCTCGGTCTGGAGAACGCGGCCGTCATCATGGCCCGTTCCGGAGCCAGGGGAAGCATGCTCAACCTATCGCAGATGGCCGGCTGCATCGGGCAGCAAGCGGTTCGAGGCGAGCGCCTGTCCAGAGGTTACTGGAAGCGCACACTGCCCCACTTCCAGAAGGGAGACCTTGGCGCTCAAGCGAAAGGCTTCGTGATCAATTCCTACAAGTCCGGTCTCAGCCCAACCGAGTTCTTCTTCCACTCCATGGGTGGTCGCGAAGGACTGGTCGATACCGCGGTCAGGACATCCCGTTCCGGTTACATGCAGCGCCGTCTGATCAACGCGCTGGAGGACCTGAAGCTGAAATCGGACGGAACGGTGCGCAACACCGCCGACAGCGTCATCCAATTCAAGTACGGCGACGACGGGGTCGACCCCTGCCGGTCGGTCCAGGGTGAGGCGATCGATATCGACGACATCCTGGTCGAGGTGCTGGGGGACGAGGCCGAGCTGCTCTCCCGGATCGAGGAGAAGAAGGTCGGCGGCTATGCCACCGTGGAGAAGGACCTGATGGAGGCCGAAGGCGACGAGGAGGATGAGCTCGAGACCGATAACGAGTTCGAAGCGGGGGGTGAGGAGTGATGGCCAAGAAAGACACCGAGAAGGCGCTGCGCAACCGCGGCATCAGCGACGAGTCGATCGCCAAGCTCCTGGAGGAGTTCGCCACCATCGCTCAGGTCACCGAGGCGGGAGAGGCCAAGCTCAAGGAGCTGGGCCTGAAGGAGAAGGAGATCGGCATGCTCGTCAAGAAATCAGCGGCCAAGACCAGGAAGGCGCCGGCCAAGAAGGGAGGCAAGCGCAAGGAAGAGGAATCCGCCCCGCGCGAGAAGTTCGAGTTCGAGATGCCGAACAAGGTCCGGGTCACCTCCAAGCTGGAGCAGAAGATGCGCAAGTACTCGGAGGAGCTCGGACTGGACATCCCCCGGAGCGTGCTGGAATCGATCGCCAACCGCATCGAGGGTCTGGACGTCCCCAACGAGAGCGTGAAGAAGATCGTGAAGCGCTCCTACGAGCGCTACCTGGAGCACCAGATGGACGCCAATGAGAGCGCCGGCATCCTGGCCGCGCAAAGCATCGGCGAGCCCGGTACCCAGATGACCATGCGTACCTTCCACTACGCCGGTGTGGCGGAAATCAATGTCACTCTAGGTCTGCCGCGCCTGATCGAGATCGTCGACGCCAGAAGGGTGCCTTCCACGCCGATGATGAGCGTCTACGTGGCCGAGGACATCCGCGCCAATCAGGACGAGGTGAAGCGCTTGGCGTCGGAAATCGAGATGACCACGCTGATCGATATCGCCTCCATCGAGACGGACATCGTCAACATGAAGGTCATCGTGCACCCTGATCCCAGGAAATTGGAGCAGAAAGGTATCGAGGTGGAGCAGATCTTCAAGGAGCTGGCCAAGACCCGCGGCCTCAAGGGGCTGGTGGAGATGGCCGGCGCCAACATCGTTATCTCTTCCGACGTTCCATCGTTCAAGAAGCTGCAGAACATCATCGATGACGTGCGCGACCGCAAGATCCGGGGATTGGACAACATCAAGAGGGCCATTCTCCGGAAGGTCGGCGACGAGTATGTCATCTATACCGAGGGTAGCAACCTCGGCCGCGTCCTGGAGATGAAGGGAGTGGACAAGACCAGGACGACGACCAATGCGGTCCAGGAGATCTATGAGGTCCTGGGCGTGGAGGCGGCGAGGAACGCCATCATGGAAGAGGCGTTCCGGACATTGGACGAGCAAGGTCTGAACGTCGACATCAGGCACATCATGCTGGTCGCGGACCTCATGACCAACGATGGCGACGTGAAGGCCATCGGCCGTCACGGCATCTCTGGCAGGAAGTCGAGCGTCCTGGCCCGGGCAGCGTTCGAGATCACCGCGGTGCACCTGTTGCATGCCGCGCTGACGGGCGAAGAGGATCACCTAGACGGCGTTGCAGAAAACATTATAGTAGGGCAACCGGTTACGCTCGGCACCGGAGCAGTCAACCTAGAATATAAACCAGTTAAGAGGGGACAGACAAATGGCTGATATTGGAAGAGCCCTGAAAACAGCGATCACCACCGGCAAGGTGGAGTTCGGCATCGCGCAGGCAGAGAAAGCGGTCAAGAGCGGCGCGGCAAAGATGGTGGTAATCTCCACCAACTGCCCCAGCGAGTTCCTCAAGACCACGAACGCCGTCCCCATCCATATGTTTGAGGGGACGAACATGGAGCTAGGAGCCATAGCAGGAAAGCCATTCTCGGTGTCGGCCATCGCCATCATCGACAAGGGCGCCTCCAACATCCTTTCGTTGTGATTCACATGCCGGAAGTCACGCTTACCGAAGACACGCTGCGCTACATCCGCTTGTTCGAGAACATGACGAACACGCATGTGCGCGACTGCATGGAGACGGAGGACAAGCTGGTCTTCGTGGTAGACCCGGGCTCGGCCAACAAGGCGGTGGGCAAGGGCGGGGAGAACGTCATCCGGCTCAAGAACACCACCGGCAAGAACATCCAGGTGGTCGAGTTCTCCGACGACGCGGAGCAGTTCATCAAGAACGTCTTCTACAACTATGGGGTGCAGTCGGTCACGCTGGAGAGCCGGGGCAACATCATCCACGCCACGGTGACGGTCGACCCGCAAGTGAAGGGCCGGGCCATCGGCAAGAACGGCCGCAACCTGAAGATCGCGCGCGACCTGGTCGCCAGGCACCACAACGTGCAGAGCATAATCGTGGCCTAGGACCGGGCCATCATTTCCCTTTTCCTTTCGTCCTCGGCAGCCTTTCCCGTTCCACTTCCAATCGGTCGGCGGTGGGATACTCCTCGATGATGAAAGAGTCGAAAGGGAGCTGTCCAGAGAGCTCCTGCAGAACCCATGACGCCACCTCGAGCCGGCTCTTCTCGGCATCGAAACGCATCAGCCTCTTTGGCACGTCGAAGCGGGCGCGAAGGTATTCCTCTGCCCTCTTCGCTTCCGCCCCCTCGACCACGCCTTTCAGCAGCGTGCCTTCGGAGGTCATCAGATCGCTGGGCCTGGCGGTCCGCCTCGCCCTTCTCATCAGGCGGTTGCGCAGCTGCACGGAGTCCTTGAACGATGACGAGCAGAAATGTATCGGGATCTTCACGTCAAGGTGAATCATCTGCATGGCCAGCCTCCTGCTTCCGACGGCAGCGGAGGACGAGCCGTTCCCAGTGTCGATGCCCCTCCTGCGCAGCGCCTGGTAGTTCGTCTCCGAGAACTCTAGCTCATTCAGGTTGACGAATGCCAGGCCGATCCGGTCGGCATAGCGGATCAGTTTGACGGTCGACTCTTCCATCCCCGGTATCGCAGGTATCTCCAAGCCCAGGTCCATGCGCAGCCCCTTCAGGGCATCCTCGAGCCCGATCTTCTCCGGGTCGGACCAAAGCTCATGACGAGGATGGATGCGGAGCTCGTCCAGACCCGCATCCTGGAGCCGGAGGAATGCCTGGCGATCGACGGTCGAGGTGTACAGGTGGACATGGTGGTTTACTCCGAAGGTCCGCTTTAGCAGCCTGATGTATCCCAGCACCGCGTCCAGCACTTTCAGGGGGTCGCCCCCGGTGATCCCGGTGCCCTTCGCGCCGATCGATCTCGCCTCTTGGATGATGTCCTCGTCGCCCTGTACTCGGGCCTCGTCGGCGAAGACCACGGACTTCCCTCTCTTTTCCGAGGAAAGCGGACAGTAGAAGCAGCCAGTATCGCACTGGCCTGTCACCAGGAGCACCAATTTCGCCCCTTGTCGGCAGGTCCTGCACCCTTGCGGCAGGCGATTAGTATATCTCGACCCGGCCTGCATCTCCTTGCTGCGCATCGAATGCAAGCGAGAGCGGACGGAGTATTAATGCATCGCGCACAGGGCAGTTTTTTTATGCGGGGGAATCCTACACCGCACGATGAGGAGGCAGCATGGCGTCATCTTGGCATTGGACGAGACCGACCCGATCAAGGCCCGTTCGGTGGCGGAAGCCGTCGCGCCTCATGTCGATGCGATCAAAATCAATTGGCCTCTGATCCTTTCTGCCGGACCGGGGATCATCACCGAGCTCTCCGCTTTGGCCCCGGTCATCTGCGACTTCAAACTTGCAGACATCCCCAACACCAACCGGTTGATCACCGAGCAGGCGATAGGTCGGGGGGCGGAGGGGATCATCGTCCAGGGTTTCCCCGGTGCGGATTCCGTCAAGGCGGTTGTCGAGGCAGCGGCCGGAGCAGAGGTGTTCGTGGTGACGGAGATGAGCCATCCGGGGGGAAAGGAGTACACTGCCGCGGTGGCCGACCGCATCGCCCGAATGGCGGTGGAGGTCAAGGCATCCGGGGTGATCGCCCCGGCAACGCGTCCAGGTCGGATCGCTGAGATCCGGAGCATCGTCGGATCGCTCTCCATCCTATCGCCCGGGGTAGGGGCGCAAGGCGGAAGCGCCGCCGATGCCATCCGCGCCGGGGCGGACTTCGTCATCGTGGGCAGGTCGATCTACGGCTCCCCGCATCCGGCGAAGGCTGCGAAAGCGATTTCCGAAGAGGTGCGTTCCGCGTTGGAAAAATAAAGGGAAAAGAAAGAAAAGGGGTAGCAAGCCAGATAATTGAAAAATTGTGCCTGAGCGGAAGAACCTTTTTTATAGTGGGTTTGTAATCAGATGCTCACATTCCTTGGGAGATAATTGATGTCACCTAGTGAGGGTGGGACAGGGGATCCCACCGTAAAGACCCGCCCTGGTTTTGTCAGAGCCTTCCGCTCTAACTTGAACCAGTCTTGGCTGGGAAGGAATTGGCAAACGGTAGTGATCCTCGCTCTCTTGGTATTCTTAGCCTTCTTCATTCGCAGCTACTTCGTCTACGGTCCATCGGTTGACAACGGCTATCTCGTCTCCGGCGGCTCCGACTCTTATTATCATGAGAGAGTCATTGACTATATTGTAGCCACGGGTCATCATCTCACTTTCGACCCAATGCTGAACTATCCAGTGTCGCTCATCAATGCCAGGCCACCACTCTATGACTGGTCGGTCGCGGTAACCGGCATGATGTGGTCGTCGGTCACCGGCGCGCCAGTAGCGGATGGGACCGGGCTTTCGCTCGTGCTCTCCACCGCAATATGGGGAGCATTGACGGTCATTCCAGTATACATGATCGGACGATCAGCGTTCGGAAGGCGGGCAGGATTGGCCGCGGCCTTCTTGCTCACCATCATGCCGGCGCACATTCAGCGTAGCATTCTTTCTGATGCAGACCACGACGCCATGATCCTATTCTTCGTAGTATTCGGCTTCTACTTCCTACTAGAATCATTGAAAGCCATCAAAGGCGACAAATGGATTTCGAGCTGGAAGAGCCCAAGGTCGATTAAGGAGGGGGTCGCCCTCTACTTCCGATCGAACCAGTCCTCAGTTATCTATGCCCTGCTTGGCGGAGTGAGCATCGCTGCCGTCGCGTTCATCTGGACCGGTTTCATGTACGTGCTCATCATCGTTCTGGCGTATCTGCTCGTCCAGATCTTCATCAACCGCTTCAAGAACATCGATTCCTTCGGAACGGTGGTATCGGTATCGCTGATGCTCGGCCTGGCGATGATATTGGCAGCACCCCTTTATTGGCAATTGCAGTTCTGGGCAGTCTGGTTCGACGTTCCAGCACTGCTATTCATTGCGGCGTTGATCGTTGGCGTCTTCTTCACAGTCACTCGTGATTATCCGTGGACCCTGGTTATACCAGTGTTCGTGGTAATCGCGGTAATTGCAATGGTGGGCCTAGCGGTCTTCGTTCCTAACATCTTCGAGGCCATCATAACCGGCCAAGGTTATTTGGTCAAGAGCAAACTATACTCTACCATTTCCGAAGCCCAAGCCCCGGCGTTCTCGGATCTGGCGATATCGTTCGGCGTGGTGACTTTCTGGTTCGCGCTAATCGGCTTGGTATGGGCGGCAATCAAGATCCCAAAGAACACCTCGCCCTACTTCATTTTTGTAACGGTCTGGATTGGTGCGGCGATCTATATGGCGGCATCGGCTGGCAGGTTCGTTTTCAATGCTGCTCCGGTTTTCGCCATTGCAGCCGGTTGGATAGTGGTCCTTCTCGTCGACCTGATTAAGTTTGAAGATGTGCCCAAAGGATTCGCCGGAATAAAAATATTCAGCAATCCCCTGGTCTGGATGAGAAAAGCCTTCAAAGTAAGGCATGTCGCAGGAGCGCTGTTCCTTGGTTTCTTGGTCATCTTACCAAATGTATGGACCGCAGTAGATGCCGGTATCCCCTCGAACTACAAGTCAGATTACGATTTACAAGTCTACAACGCCATTCCGGACCTCCTCCACCCATCAAATTACACTAACCCTTGGTACTTCGGTGCGTTTTCGTATTCGCTTCCGCTCCCATCACAATATTTCCCGGCCGCTTGGTCCTGGTTCAATGAGCGAGATCAGAACATCACACCCGCCATCGATCGACCTGCTTTCCTCTCATGGTGGGACTACGGTTTCGAAGCCATACAAGCGGGCGGTCATCCTACTGTGGCGGATAATTTCCAGGACGGTTACAATTTCGCAGGATGCTACATTACCTGTCAGAACGAGACCGAGGCCATCGCCATGCTGATTGTCCGGTGCGTGGAAGGTCAGAAGATTGCACCCGGATCGGACGTCGCAAACTTGATGACCAAGTGGGGCGTGGATTACTCGAAGCTCTATGATATGCTGACCAAACCAGCCAATTATATCGCTACGATTCAGGCTCACCCCGAGATCTATGGTGCGTTCGACAGTCAGATGTCGGCGACCAATGCCAAGTACATTGCATCACGCGTCGAACTGGCCAAGATAGGATACGACAACTTGGTCAACCTCTACCATGATATTAGGGGCGTAACCGGCAACGACATCGGCTACTTCGCCATTGATTCTAGGTTATTCCCGTTTTCGGCTACTGGCAATAACATCTTCTATGCACCGGCGAAACTGTCAGACTATTATATTGATCCAGTAACAAACGCCCCGACGGCATTCTTCCAGATCAAGGCGTTAACCTCAGATAACCAGCTGGTCGATATCGCGAACGTCACCAAATCAATGACGATCACCAATTACGTGATAGTCTACAACGACGCATTCTACAAAACGATGCTGTATAGGGCCTTCATGGGCTTCGGGCCATCGGATGTCGGGCAGACCTCACAGGGCATTCCAGGGTTCTCTGGATCATTGTCCAGCATGGCGCCGTTGCAGGGCTGGAACATGTCCCATTTCAAAGTGGTCTACAAGACCGCCTACTACAATCCATTCACCGATTATGCCAATCACACGGACGCATGGAGGGCGATCAGTTACGAAGAGGCCGTGGCCCATAAGGCCAAGATCGACGCCGGCCTCGAGCAAGGGACCGTCGACCTCTCGGTGTCCGGCCTGGCCCAAGGGATAGTCTTCCTTCAGTACTATGACGGTGCGATAATCCAGGGGAATGTGGTCTCGACAAGCGGCTACGCCTACCCCGACATCTACGTCACGGTCGTCGATGATTACGGTGTTCCGCACCAAACGGTGAAGACGGACGCCAACGGGCATTACAGCGTGATCGCGCCATTCGGCAAGGTCAGCGTTGTGCTGTCGACCGGGACGCTCGACGAGCGCACCCAAATCGCCAGCCAGGTCCTCAAGACACTGACTTACAACATCAGCTACGACCAAGCCATGCGGAACGTGGACGATGCCGACAGCTCAGGCTTACCTGACTACTACTTCAACGGAGACGTCACGCTGACTGGCATGAACTTGACCGGACAGCTGTTCTGGGACCAGGATGCCAGCGGCACATTCTCCGCCACCAATGATGAGACTATCGTCGGCGCGACTGTCGTGGTAGAGAACACCACATCCGGATTCCACGCTGAGAATGTCAGCACCGTAAGCGGGTTTGCGCTCAATGGGCTTCCACCCATGCAGGCGGACCTCTACGCCGTCGTGAACGGCCACAAGACCGCGGTCACCAGCATCAAGATTACGTCTAGCAGTGCGGTGACCCAGAACATCGCGGTGAAGCCTGGCTCGATTAATGGTACAGTGACCTTGGCCAACGGGACGGCGGCGACGAGCTTGCCCATCGTCATCTATGATTGGACCAATGGAACCTCTTGGACCGAGTTCACAGACTCAACTGGCTTCTTCAGCTTTAGCAAGCTGTTGTCTGGCAATTACACGCTGCAATCGGGAACCCAGGGCATAACCCTCGGCGAGCAGAACTATTCCCTTGCCGTCGGTGAGAAGATCATCAAGGCGATCAGCCTGCAGGATGCCATGACTGTGAGCGGCCGTGCCGAGACTTCGAACGGTTTGGCGGCGCAGTTCGCGACCATCACGCTGTCCTCCACCACCTCGACCTACTTGGCGAAGGCCGATGCCAACGGCAACTATGTCCTGACCATTCCGGTCGGGACCTACAATGTCCAATTCATAGCGATCATCAACGACCAGCAGTATTCCTCCCTGCAGAAGATCACTGGATCAGGTGGGGAGGTGGCCTACAACCCGGTGCTTGAGCCATCGTATTACATGACTGGTCACCTGAGCGGCACTAGCTCGGTTAGCGGCCTGACGGTGAGCGTGACCTCAAGGACGACCGGTGCGACCATCTCGGCCATCACCGACACCAGCGGGACGTTCCGGGTGCTGCTGCCTTCGGACAACTACTTCGTCAACGCGCAGTCTGGGTCTATGGTCATCTGGACCGACGTATTCATATCCCAGCCGCTCTCGGTCGAGCTCTCGCTCATGCAAGGGGTGACTGTCTCTGGAAAGGTCTGGTACGACGCCGACGCTGATGGCGTGCTCGATGCCACGGAAGGCATCTCCGGCGCCACGGTCTTCGTCAGCGACGTCGATGGACGGACCGCCTCGGCAACGACTGGCAGCGCCGGCAGCTACAGCGTCCCCCTCATCGCCGGCCGGACCTACACCCTGAGCGTGAACGAGCCAGGATACGATCCATACTCCATCACCTATGCACCATTGCAGGTCTCCCAGACCCAGAACATCCAGCTATTCGCGATCAACCGCACCGTCGAAGGCGTGCTAACCTATCTCGGGTCCCCGCTCACTGGCGTCACCATAACATTCTCTGCGGCCAGTCAGGCGGCGGTGGATGTTAGCGCCTTCACCGGCGCCGACGGCTCCTACTCCGTGCAGCTACATCCTGGCCTCTACGACGTCATCGTCGACGAGAACCTCACCTTCGGCTCCAATGCCACCAAGTACCAGTACTCCGAGCGGCTGACGGTCAAGATCAACAATGACCCGATCACCCTGAACATAGTGGCGAATAAACGCGTGCTGGTCACCGGCACCGTCAGTCCCGACCGCAGCACTCAGGTGACGATCACGTTCACCGGGCCGGAGAAGAAGCAGTTCAGCGCCACCACGAGCTTCAGCATCTATCTGATGGAAGGCAACTATAGCGTCTACGCCTTCGTCGAGCGCCTCGGCGCCAGGTACGCCGACCTGTTCTCGCAGGAGATAGGGCCAGGGGCGACCAGCGTCAGCATCATCACCGAGCAGGCGTTCCTGGTCTCGGGCGGGGTCAACTTCGGAGGGGACATCCTCCGCTATGCCTCCCCGGTCTCGATCGCCAGGAACACCGGCGGGGCGGTGCCGTTGACGACATCCACCGCAGGGACATTCTCCAGCTACCTTCCGGTGGGCAACTACACCGCGAGCGTGGACCTGCAGCACCAAGGAACTGAACCAGACCAAGCAGCGCTACCTGCGCTATACCGGCTCTATCACGTTCGACCTCACCGCCAACCGGGCGATCAGGATAGCGAGCGTGCGTAGCTTCGACAACGTCACCCTGAGCGGGCTGGTCTCGTTCGACGGCTCGCCGGTCAGCGCCTCGCTGGAGTTCGTCTCCAAGTCCGCGAGCGCCATGTCGGCCACGGCGTCGGCGGCGCCCTCAGGCTACAGCCTGGGCACTCGCTCCGGGCGATTACTTTGTCTATGCTCGGGAGATCGGCGGCACCGGGGCGTACCTCGGCTCCGTCACCATCACTCCCGTACGTGCACAGCTATCTCAATGCCACCTTATCGCCGGGCTTGAGGTTCAACGGGCTCACGCTCCTGGCCGGAGTGCCTGGCTCGGCCCTGGTGGAGATCTCATCGCAGTACTACAAGGCGGTCACCTCGGCCGCCGATGGCAGCTTCGAGATCTATCTCCCGGCCGGTGACTATCAGGTGAAGGTGACGGCCAACGGGTCGGAGCGGAACGTGGCGGTGCAGCTATCTCGCCCAGTTCGAGCTCAATCTGACCGCGCCGATATCCAAGGTCATCGACCTGCAGCAGCAGACCAGCTACCTGGTGGACATCAGTCTGGGACAGCACGGAGAAGCGCACCGATCGACGCCGGGGAGACGGTGTCGTACAACGTGCGCGTGGAGAACAAGGGGAACGTCATTGATACCTACAAGCTGTCCGCCTCCTCAGTGCCTTCTGGTTGGACGGTAACGTTCTCGCAGTCGACCGTGACCGTGGACTTCGGCACCTCCAACAATTCTCAGCTGGTCCTTGTGACAATCACCACGCCCACCACCGCCAAGACCACCGACACCACGGTCGTCATCAAGGCCACGTCAACGGGAGCGGCAACGGTCAGCGACAGCGTCTCCCTCAAGGTGACCATAAACCCGCGCTACTCGGTCGCCCTGAGCGCCAGCACGCCGCAGTCCACGACCGGTTCCTCGTACACCTTCAACATGATCGTGAAGAACACCGGCAACATCGTGGACAGCTACCTCCTGAACATATTGAACGTCGATGAGCTGGCGACCCTGGGATGGCAGGCCGAGGTCAGGCCCACCAGCGGCACCTTCGGGCCGAACGTCACCCTCAGCGTCAATGCCGGTAGCCAGACCAGCTACGAGCTGCGCCTCACCCCCATCAGGGAGAACCCGGACCCGACCTTGCAGGTCGTCCTCGTGGCCACTTCCAAGACTAACAGCAGCGTCTACGCCGCGCTGGCCTTCGCGCCTGACCTGCCGAAGTTCACCATACCCGGCGGCGGCATCACCGTCAGCGGCGAGCAGGTGTCGAATTCGGCGCCCATCGTCTCCACCGGGACGATCATACTGATCGGGCTGGTCCTGGCGATGACGACCATACTATTGCTCGTCAGCCTGCAGAAGGGGGTGCTGAAACGAAGAAAGCGCTGAGCCTCCTGCTGCTATCGCTATTGCTCTTCACCGTCATCGCGCCGCAACTGATGGTGCAGGCCGCGACACCGTCGCCCATCTTCGCCAGCCTGACCGGGAAGACCCTGGTGGCGACGAACGAGATGCAGCAGTACCAGGTGGTCGCCATCGGCGGCCCCGGCGAGGGGGCGAGCGGGAACTACAGCTTCTCGTTCAAGGTGGTAGGCTCGGCCAAGACCGATGCTCTGGTAACGCCTGATTCAGGCGTCTCCGACCACCGGCAGGTTCACCACCAACCTCACTGCCTCCAGCTTCGCGGAGGACATCACACTCTCCGTCAAGGTCATCTCGTACAACGCCACCTCGGCGAGCAACGTCACCAAGAGCATCGTCATCAAGGTGGTCAAGCCGATCGTGATCACGGCCAAGGTGGTGAACCAAGGGAACGCGACCTTGACCGCCGTTCCATCGACCTTCTTCGTCGACGACGTGCAGCTATACAACACCACGATCGACCTGAGCGCGAAGGCCACCAAGACGGTCGTCTACAATTGGACCTCGCAATCGGTGTCGGACGGCGAGCACGCCGTGAGGGTGGAGCTGGACCCGAACAACCAGTTCGTCCGCTTCGCCTCCGGGGGCACGATCTTCACCCAGACCATTTGGGTCGGGCCGACGGACACCTCGGGCAGCGATGCTGTCCTCATCGGCATATTCATCCTCCTGCTGCTGGTGACCTATCTAGTCTACAAGCGTCCGGCCAAGCGCCGCAAGAAGTGAGTTCCGCCAAACCATTCCCCTTTCATACCCTCTGTCTTCCAACGATCATTGTCCCCGCCTCTCCGTGCTCGCAAAGTAAAAAGCTTATACCTTGTCATCTGGTGATTTCACCGATATCCATGTCAGGGAATTTCGTCGAGGTCACGAAGGAGAACTTCGGGTCGATCATGTCCAAGAACGACAAGTTGGTAGTAGACTGCTGGGCCAATTGGTGCGGCCCCTGCCGCGCCCTGTCGCCGATATTCGAGCGCCTCGCTGACCGCTACCAGGGCAAGGTGGCATTCGTGAAGATGGACTGCGATAAGAACGCCGAGCTGGTCGAGCAGTTCCAGATCATGGCCATCCCCACCATTCTCTTCTTCAAAAAGGGAGAGCTCAGCGATACCGTGGTCGGCCTGGTCGACGACTTCGAGCTCGAAGATCACGTCAAGAAGCTGCTCTGAGCCTCAGAGCTTCTCGTACAAAGCGGTCAGCTTGTCGCCGAGACGCTTCGAGTTCACGGCCACGGCGACCTCTCCTCTGGTCTTCTCCAGCAGGGAGCGGGCTATGTCCTGCTTCCGCCTGATCGAGACCAATGCGTCCGGATAATCGAAGCGCATCAGCACCTGGAACATCTCCTCCATCATCTCCAGGTTGCGGATAGCCGCCTCCATCCGCCCCTCCCTGAGCGCCTCCAGGCAGAAGCGGCGCAGCTCGCCGATGGCATCCGCGAGGCCGAGGAGGTAAGAGGTCATCGGCACCCCGAGCTCCTCGGGCGTTGGCAGGTCCTCGGAATTGGCGATGGCGATGATGATCGCCGCCTCGGCCAATTCCTGCATAGCATCCTCCACCAGCCCGGAGTTCCATATGTCGGGGTGCTCCTCCAGCAGGCTGCGCAGCCGCTGCGCCTCGTCCATGGCCTCCCCCATCGCTTCGTCCACCCGCTCCTTCTTGTGCACCGAGTGGATCGACGCTCCCGGAGAGGCGGATGATCGCCCGGGAGGATTTGATGGCGATCTCGCGGACGGTGTCCTTCTCGTCCAAGCGGGCCTGTATCCGACCGGCGATCTCGTCCAGGTTCTTCATGTACGGAGCTAAGAAGAAAGTGAAATAAAAACTATCCCCTGATGGCGCGCATGCGCTCCACCTTCATCTCGATGATCTCCTTCCTGCCGATGTCGTGCCGGACGTAGATCGCCTCGCCCTTCACGTGCCTGAGCGCCCGCTCGCAGCTCGCCTCCGCTCGCTCCAGGTCGGGCGCGATGCCCACGACGCCGACGGCGCGCGAGCTCGAGGTCATGATGCGGCCGTTCTCCTCGTTCACCGCCGCATAGAACAATCTCGCCCCCTCCCTCGCCACCGCCTTCTCGTCCACCTCGATCGGGAGGTTCGCCTTCGGCTCCAAGCCGTAGCCGGCCGGGACGACGTACTTGCACACGGTCGCCAGCCTCGCGAAGCTGCACCTTGGAGGCGGAGAGATTGCCGCTCGCGATGCCGTGGCAGATCTCGACGAAATCGGAGTCGAGCAGAGGCAGCACGTTCATCGCCTCCGGGTCGCCGAACCGGGCGTTGAACTCGATGATCCTCGGCCCTTTCGCAGGTGAGCATGAACTGTCCGTAGAGGACGCCTTGGTAGAGGCAATCCTCCTGCCTCAGCGCCTCGACCGTGCGCTGCATGCTCTGCATCGCTCTGCGCGAGCGTCATCCTCCGTCACGAACGGCAGAAGATGGTCCTGCAGCGAGTAGGATCCCATGCCCCCGGTGTTCGGCCCCTGGTCCCCCTCGAACGCCCGCTTGTGGTCCTGGACCAGGGGCATCGGTATCACCCTCGGTGCCGTCCACGAACGCCTGCAGCGTGAACTCCTCCCCGACGATCTTCTCCTCGAGCACGACACCGACGCCGCCGATGGAGCGGTCGAAGACCTCCTTGATGTAGGCGAGCGCTTCCGTCTTGTCCTTGAGCTGCTCGCCCTCCACCTTCACCCCCTTGCCTCCGGTCAGCCCGATCGGCTTCACGGCCAAATGGAAATCGGCATCCTTGGCGAACTTGGCTGCAGAGGCGTAATCGGAGAAGACGCCGAAGCGCAGGTTGCCTGGAACCCCGTGTCTATCCAGCAGGGACCGGGCGAAGCCCTTGTCGGTCTCCATGCGCGCCGCCCTCCTGGACGGGCCGACGACGCCGATCCCCTCCTTGCGCAGCGCATCCGACAGGCCGGCCTCGAGCGGCGCCTCGGGCCCGATCACCGCCAATCCGATCTCGCGGTCTCGGGCGAACTGCACCACCTTGGCCACGTCCGTTTCCTTGACGAGCAGCAGGTCCTTGGACAAGCGGGCGATCCCCGGATTCCGGTTCTTCATCGCCGCATGCACTTCGGCGCCGGCACGGGCCAGAGCATCGACGATGGCATGCTCCCTGCCCCCGCCTCCAACAACTAGGACCTTCTCTGCCATGATCGTCATCCTGGCAAATGCTTCTGCGCTAATAATGCTTGAGTAGCCCCAAAAACTAGACGTCAATCCCTAGCGAACGGATCAATGCCTCGACGCCCTCTCCGGTCTTGGCGGACGTCAGATGGAGCTTGCCATTCTTTCGAACGCGCTGGTAGTCGCGCTTCAGCCGTTCCACATCTACATCCAGGTAGGGGATGAGGTCGATCTTGTTCAGGACCGCAATCTCCGCGTCGAGGAAGATCATCGGGTGCTTGTTGATCATGTCATCGCCCTCGGTGGGCGAGATGACGACCATCCGGTGATCCGTTCCCAAGGGGAAGTCCGCGGGGCACACCAGGTTGCCGACGTTCTCGATGAAGAGGAAATCGAAGTCCTCGGAAGGAAGGTCGTCCAAGGCGTGGTCTATCAGGTGCGCGTCCAAATGGCACTCCTTGCCGGTGTTGACGTTCAAGGCCGGGATGCCCGCCTTCTTGAAGATGCTGTAGTCGTCCTCGCCGCTCACATCGCCCGCGATGGCGGCCACCTTCATGCCATGCTTGCGCAGGATCCCCGCCATCCTTACAATCAGGGCGGTCTTGCCTGACCCTATCGACCCCATGACATCGACGGAACGGATGCCTTTCGACCTCAGCTTCCGCAGATTCTCGGAGGCGATCTTCCGGTTCTCCTCTAGGACGTCCTTCCCCATGTCTATGGTCGTGGTCTTGTGCACGGGGCCGAATATCTCGCCTCTTCCTAAAACACTTGCCGATTTTACTTCTCTCTTCCTCTGCGACCGGCCGACTTCTTGACTTGATAACAAGTCCCGCTGCGAATCTTAACTGTGTTTAATCGACGGATTCTGCGGGTCGATAGCCAGCATCGATTTGGCCGAACATTCGCAATGGTCCATTTTTTTGGATGCTGGAACAAGGCTTAAGTATGGACAAACCCCATAGTGACACAAACCTTTTACTAATGGTTCGGGAGGAAATAGTATACCTCTTCGAGAGATGGCGAGTGTTATGGATACGCCAACTGTGAACGAGCGAAGCCTAGCAATAGGCGGCGCTATGGGAAAAAGAGCAATGCTCTATCTCGGAATACTCGTGTTCGCTTTTGCGCTGTTGCTGTTAGTTAGCAGCAGCAATGCGAGTGCCGCAGATCACTATGTGACAGGCCCAGTTTCTGGGACCTGGCACACGGGAGACAACGTTTACGTAACGGGAGACGTCGTCGTCAACGCTACAAGTTCGTTGACGATTCAGAACGGAACTAATGTTTATTTCGATTCTGGGACGAGTCTCACCGTGAACGGCCAGCTAATAGCGGTTTCTAATCTCGTGAACAGGCCGATAAACTTCACGGCCAATGCGACAAGCCCTTCAGCGGGTTATTGGGATGGCATAATATTCAATGGTGCCATGAGCCCTGCATCCAGCATCAGTGGCGCGCATATCGAATATGCGACTACTGGCGTTGATATCACTGATTCTGTTGTTACATTGAACCACATATTGTTCAATGACATTTCAGGATCTGCGATCAACGTGGTTCGTGATAATACAGTCGCCCCCGATCTGGCCATGACATTAGACAGCCTCACGATCTTCAATGCCGGAAATGGCATTGTTATATCTGGTGTAGACAGGAATCTCACCGTCGGTGTCAGCAACTCCGATTTCACGAACGTCGATGGCAATGCCGTTGACGTTTCGACATCGGGGCTTGGTAAAGTCACCATCGTGGTTAGCGATTCCAGTTTCACCAACATCGTCGATGATGCGGTTTCCGTGGTCACAGCCCTAAGAGCAGCTGATGTCACAGTTACAGGTGTCACTATCTCCAACGCTTATTACGGCGTATATGTCAGAGCCAATTCTGCTGGCATCGTCCTCGTGGTCGATGGATTGACCGCAGATGGTATTAGCATTGCGGGGGTCCAGGCATGGTGCGATGGTTTGAATGATATCACCCTTTCGAACATCTCCCTGAACAACACTGGGATCGAAGGCCTAGGATTCCAATCCTGGACTAATGATATTGTTACGACCGTCGACAATTGCGAGCTGACGAACATCAGCAACAATGCTGGCATCGTGTTCAACAGCTTCTATGGCGGCGTGAACGCGGTCTTCACTGATGTCGGAGTGAGCGGTTCAATGGGCGTAGCAGGGATCTGGATCTCTGCGAACCATACCGCCACGGTGACATTGGATGGCGTTGAGGTAGCAGGAGCCGTCACTGGGGTATATGTCGCGAATGGAGTAAGCACCCCAGATCAGATAGCTTTGACAATGACTGATGTCTTCCTTGATCCGCCTGCATACGGTGTCTATCTCGTCGGCGGGGCAATCGACTTCAGCGCTACGCAATTGATCATCAACGATACGGCCACTGGTATCTACGCATTGGCCAATGGCGCCAATGTCGGAACTGGTGCATGCTCAATATCTCTCGAGGAGTCAACAATCACCAACACGACAGTTGGTATCGATATGACCTCAATTAATGGTCTCGCCAACCTTGACCTGGTAAACGTATTGATATCTGGCCCGAACCTGAACCAAGGTATCATCATGGCGGCGGAGAACGCTAATGCGGTCGTCGATATCAGCAATGTAACGATTGAGATGAACCCAAGCATCGGAGTCTTTTCCGACCCCACTTATGACGGCATCAACGTGATGGCCAATCTTAGCATCGAATTCACTGCCAATAATCTCACAGTGATCGGTGGATATGATGGTGTCAGCGTTGATTCTGTCAATGGTGCAATCGAGGCGGATCTCATTATGACCGACATCGAAGAAGTCGGTGGATCTGGCTTGTTGTTCTACTCTCAGTTCGATTTCGTCAGCCTGAGTCTGACTGACTCATCGATCCTGGGTTGCGGCCTTGATGGCGTTGTGGCCCAAGGCGTCACAGACGTCAACCTAGAGTTCGACAGCGTTATCGTGAACGATACGGTCGACGGAGTGTTCGCCCTCAGCACTGATGGCAATGTCACGGCGGACGTCACCGACTCATCGGTAACGAACAGCTCGACCGGTATCCGCATCCTGGCGCCCAACGGATGGATCCTTATGGTTCTGGACCCGAGCGTCGTCAGATACGCGGACACCGGAATATACCTGGATGCGATGGGTGAGGTCGACCTGAGCATCTATAATTCATTCGTCGGAAATGCGACAATCGGTATCGAGATTCACAGCTTCGATGGGGGCATCAACGTTCTCTTCGACAGCGTGGTGCTCGGTTCCACAGACCTGTACGGATTGTTCGCGGACGCCGACAACTCGGACATAACGGTAAGTTCGACGAACAACACAGTGATGGACGCCAATAATGTGGGCTGGTACCTGGTTACCTCCAATGGCAGCGTGTCCATCGATGTCGCCACCACTTCATTCGAGTTCGGGGAGACCGGCATATTGGTCGAGTCCTCCAACGATCTCGATGCGAACGTTGTCGACAGCAGCTTCCTCGGACAGGAAGTACTTGGCATGGACCTGAACGCGAGTGCTAACATCACACTGAATGTGGGAAACAGCATCTTCGACGGGCAGATCGCCGAGAACGCGCAATTGTTCTATCCATCAATGTCCGAGGGACAGTATAAAATCATACAGCCAGAAGCGGGCAACTGGACCACAGACCAGAGCATGACAGCCACATTGCCATTCGGCTTTGCTTTCAACGGGGTAACATACACTGAGTTGAATATGTCCCTGAACGGCTGGCTGGCGTTTGGCTCCGATGGAGCACCGGACGCGTCGAGTGTCTACTCCTTCGGCCCGGAAAGCCCGAACCTGATCGCTCCAGCACAAGAGATATGGAGCGCAAACGACCCAGCGATGGATGGTTACTTCCACGGAATGGGCTACAAGTATGACGGCGATTTGAACGCGGTCATATTCCAGTGGTTCGTTTGGGATGCTAGCCAGCCACAGCTGACGAACGTGTTCGAAGTCATCCTCTACGCGAATGGCGGAGTAGAGTTCCGCTACGCGATGATGGATGGGGTGATAACGGAAGCCTCTCTCCTTTCCAACAACGACTTCGGTATCAACATGTACAACGGACCGAACTGGAACCTGGAGATCCTCGGGTTGAACGCCCTAGATATGGACTTCCAGAGCGTCTTCTTCACCACAGAAATGTTCTCTAACGGCGCGGCAATCTTCGCCATCGCGGGCGGGAACATGGTCGCTACGATAGATAGCTCATCCTTCAGCCACTATTTGGGCGGAGGCGTGCTGTTGGTCGCAGAAGAAGGCTCGTCCAGCATTGACCTGCAAGGGTCAGAATTCAGCTTCATATACGCCACCTCACAGGTGATGGGGGCGTTTGTGGCAGCTGCGCTGGACAATGTAATGACTGCTACAGTGACAGACTGTTCCTTCGACACTATCGCGACGGCGGCCGTCGTACTGTTCGATGCGCCTAGTCTCGGTGGAGTCGACTCGTTCGTCGTGGAAATGAACCACTTCAATCAAGTGATCATGACCTCGGCGATCGTGTCAGTCATCTCTGACGCGGAACAGAATGTAACTGCGGACTATACCAGCGATAAGACATTCGCACAGAATGACGGAACCCATGTGGGCATCATGGCAATCGCGACCGTCGTGATGGCAGATGATGTGGCATGGAGCATCCAAGAGACCGACGTAATAGAGAACAACAACTTCACGGGCGAGATTGACCCATGGCTGTTGAGCTCCATGACTGGCCTCACAGTGCCGTATCTGGGCGATATCTCGATCGATATGAATCTCGGAATGCTGAACGATATCCTTGTCTTCGAATCTAATATCAGCGGCAACCAGATCGTTCACACCGCATCGGTCGCGGGCAACATATTAAGCGAAGGCCCCGTGGACCAGTTCTTCGAGCTGGGACAGCCGACGATCGGCGCGGCGACCATACTCGAGATGGTAACGCTCGACGGAGCTAGCCTGGTTGGGCAAACCGATGTATCAGTCACAGACAACGTGATCACCTCCCACTACGCACCATTGGCCTCGGGAGTGAACGTCATAGTGGCTGAGTCACTGGCGAACCCGGTAGATGGAATGCTAGACTCAACGGTCAGCGTGAACTTCGTCAATAACACCTTGGACTCCTGGTATGGTGGCGGCAACGGACTAGGCCTCGCTGTCATGCAAGCCCTTAACGATGGAAATGGCGCAGGATTGTTGAACGTGGATGTGACCGCCACTGACAACATGATCAGTGGATTCGGTAACGGAATATCCGTCGCCGTCAATGCGTCTGCGAGCAACCTGTTCGGCGATGTAGTATCGAACGTCGACACCCTGATACGGGACAACGAGATCTACACCTACGCCGATGGCATCGATGTCTATCTTGAGACCGGCGCTGTCTTCGCGCACTACTTCCCGCCATATGAGCAGGTAGTGGACTCGAATGCAACAATGGCCATCGACGTCGAGGTCATCAACAACACAGTCCAAGCTGGCTACGAGGGCATCTACGTAGAGACCGATGTTGCTGCAACTGAGGACGCGTATGGTGTGTTCACCAACGCCTATGCCTCGATCACCGGACCGGTAAACGTGCTCGACAACCGGGTAGACGTTTATTGGGATGGATATGGCATCGATGTAGAATCCTACGTCTCAGCGGCGGTCAGCATGGCCACTGCGATGTCCGACGTGCCTGTGACCATCGTCAACAACACGATCAATGCAGACTGGTATGGCACTGGCATCTACGTTGCGAACGGAGCATCGGCTTCGACTTTGGACCTGCGCTTCTACGACCAGCCCAACGCATTGATGCTAGTGAACCTCAATGTCACGGGCAACAGCATCTACGGCAACTCTGGCATAGTAATCGATCAGAGTTCCGATGCTACCGGTGGGATGAGCCAAGCGTCGGTGATGGCCAAGGTAATGGTGACGGACAACATGTTGACCGGCATCAGCGACCTCGGCATCTCCGTTGACGCCATCGCCGCCTCGCACAACATCGACTACTACCCATGGGCTGCGGTCAATGCGGATGTGGTGATCACCAACAACAACGTCTCCGGCTACGGAGGCACTGGGATCGAGGTCACCGTGCAGCCTGGTGACGAGAACGTCTGGTATGTCGATCTGAGTGGAACGGTAATGATCGTCAACAACACCGTGACAGGCACCGATGTCGGTATCTCTGCGGATGTTGTCGTGCAGCTCGACATAGTGCAGAACGTTGTGTCCGAAGTCCAGGACGGAATCGACGCCACGGCAAACGGCATGAACATCCTTGAGAACACCATCACTGGCGTGACCGGGAATGGCATGTGGCTCAGTGGATCCGGAATGGTCGAGAACAACACCATCGAAGGTGCTGGCTCCGCAGAGACGAACGAAGCGGAAGGCATCTTCATCGAAGACGCTGGATCCATGACCATCCAAGGCAACACGATAAGGAACGTTGGCTCTGACGGAATTCATGCAGTGTATCTGTACGACGTGCTGATCACGAATAACACCTTCGAGAACATCGGAGCTTCCGGTGTCTATCTCTATGGTGAGAGCACCTCGTACTACCTGACCGTCTCCAACAACACCCTCACGAACCTTGGGGACAGTGGAGTCGAGGTCAACAACATCAACTGGCTATATGTCCTCAACAACGAGATGACCAACGTCTCCTACTATGGTGTCGAGGCCAACGGAGCTTCGAACGTCTTCATCGAGAACAACACCATGTCAATGATGTATGGTGGAGTGGACTTGACCGATATCACCAACGCCAACATCATGAACAATGTCATGTCCGCCCAGCCAACAAGCGATGGATATGGCATCGATGTTGACAGTGCGACGTTAGTAGTCGTAAAGGGCAATGAAGTGACCGGATTCGGCCAAGGCGTCGAGTTCGATTACGTCTATGACCTGGTCTTCACCTGGAACATGGTTACTGGATCTCTGGGCGACGGAGCGTACTTCTACGTTGACACAGCGACCATCGCGAACAACGTCTTCAGCGGCAGCGCGTATATGGGCGTAGTCATCGAGGACAGCGACACAGTAACCTTCGCCAATAACGAAGTGAAGAACAACGGCCTCGACGGACTGCTCGTAATCAACACATATGCCCTGACGATCGTCAACGGCATGTTCGCTGACAACGGTGAGTTCGGTATCGAAGTGAACGATTCATTCGTGACTTGGAATGTAGATGCTGCATCCTCGGTGGAGCGCAACGATGTGCTGTTCTACGGCGACCTAACGGTCATGTCGGGCGGCTCCCTAGTGCTCAACGGGGTGGACTTCATCGTCATTTCTGGTTCCATGGGTGAACAATCGGTGATAATGGTGCTGGAAGGCGGTGCCTTGACAACTGTCGACGCCCAATTCGAGTTGGCAGTGCTCGGGGGACTTGATGCCTCCATATACGGCGACTTCTATCTGTTCGACGTATACGGTAGGCTGGCAATGTCCAACACCGAAGTCTCCGGTGCTCTCGAACTCCTCCTTGGCGCGACATCCAACGCGACGATCGAGATGAGCACGATCACTGAGAACGTGCGCAACGGTATCCACATCGTGGATTGTGCGCCGGTGATCCGGTCTTGCACCATAGCGAGCAACCCGCGCAACGGTATCTTCGTGGAAGGGAGTTCAGCAGCCCCAGTGATTACTGACTGCTTGATCGTGGACAACAACCGCGGCATCTACGCGGTCAACGCCACTCTGGAACAGGTGACCGATAATGTGATCGCCTTGAACACTGAGGCGGGCATCTTCGCCGAGAAGATGACCGGCAGGATCCACGACAACCTCCTACTGTTGAACCACATCGAGATCTACGTGAGGAACAGCAATGTCTCCATACAGGACAACCAAATCGGCTATACCCAGCTAATACAGGTGATCGCCCAGTACGTGCCCTTGCTGCAAGGCTTTGACATGAACTCGGACATCTTCCTGCCTGCGCTAGGTATGAGCTTCAGTCCGGGCATGATACAGGGCATCATTGTTGGCCACGTCGGTCTCTACGCGGTCGATTCAACGGTGAGATCAAGCGGCAACCAGTTCGGTATGCTGTCCACTGCGGTCCATGTCGTCAACACGGACCTGACCTTCGGTGATGACATCAGGCAGAACACCATCATCCTACCATACATGGATGCGAGCAACATCGTACGCAACATGTCGCTCCCAGTCCCGGTGTATGATGGTATCGTCGCGACGAACTCCCACGTGGTCATGAACGGTGGCAGCATCGATGTCCTGGACGACGCGGTCTTCCTGGATAACTCGACGGCGACCATCGGCTCGACCACCCTGAAGGCGATGGACTTCAGCATCTACGCGATCGATGGCTCCACAGTCACGGTCACGGACAGCACCTTCGGCAAGGTAAAGGTGGAAGACACCTCCATGCTGGACGTCTGGGAGAAGCTGACGGTCGTCGTGAAGGACCCGTGGGGGGCCGTGCTGGCCAATGTGCCGGTAACGGTAGGTGAAGTGAGCAGGACGACTGACTCCAATGGCATGACAGTGGTGTACATCGAAGCCTACGTGATGGATTCCTCGGGCAAGGTCCCGGCGAATCCGTACCTGGTATCGGCGAACCTCACCGACGTGCCAATGACCAGCTATCCAGGTCACGCCTCTTGGGTGACTCCGATTGTGTCAGAGCACGTAACTGCGAACGGACCAACAACGGTTACCCTGGTGTCCGGCGTGGTCATCAGATTCGATCTGATTGCCCACACGATGGACAAGGACGGCAAGAACGCTGTCAACGTGACAGTGATGGTATTCGATGCCGCCGGAACGCTGGTAACCCAGGCTCAGAGCGATGCCAACGGAACCGCGGCATTCGAGCTTGTGTCCTACATCAAGAACGCAGACGGCACAACTGACAACAGCATGACCCCATACAAGGTCTCTGCGGACATCGGTGGAACGACCGTACAGGCCTCGACGAACCTGACCGACAACACCAACCTCGACCTGAAGGTTGTCGTCACCGAGTTCAACTGGGGTCCAGCGATCATCATGGGCGCAGTTGCCTTGGTGATGATACTGGCAGCGATATTCTTGCTCACCCGCAAGAAGTGATGCAAACCCCTTTTCCAAATCTTTTCCCCTATTTCTTTTATTTCTTTTTCCTGTCAGAGCAAATGCTGGACGCCCAGGCCCGTGTTATTATGACCCTCCCGAGCAGAAAAAGCACATATGGATGAAATGGCATCTCTCGGCCGGGAGAACGATGACCTACGCGCGCTCCGTTTCCGAGCTTCTGAAGGCAGAGAAGGCCGAAGAAGGCGACATGATCAAGGTTGTAACCGATGGCACGGAGCGCTCTGGCATCCTGATGCCCCATCACGATTTCTCTGACCCGGACACGGTCGTCCTCAAGCTGAAGAGCGGCTACAACATTGGCGTCCGGCTGTCCGAAGGTTCGAAAGTGGCCGTCGTCAAGAAGGTGGAGAAGAAGGAGCGCCACTTCAAGGCGAGGGTGGCAGACCCGGGCAAGAAGAACGTAGCGGTGATCGGCACCGGCGGTACGATCGCCTCGTACGTCGACTACCGCACCGGCGCGGTGCACCCGGCGCTGTCGGCCGAGGACCTGGTGGCCACCGTCCCGGAGATGGCCGACATCTGCAACGTCAAGGCGCGGGTGCTCTTCTCCATCTTCAGCGAGAACATGAACGTCAAGAGCTGGCAGCAGCTGGCGGGGGCGGTCGTCGACCAATTGAACTCTGGGGACGAAGGATGCATCATCCCCCATGGCACGGATACCATGGGCTACACCTCTGCGGCGCTCAGCTTTATGCTCGAATCGCTCCCCCGCTCAGTGTTGCTGGTCGGAGCGCAGCGTTCCTCCGATCGCCCTTCTTCGGACGCGTACACCAATCTGCTCGCCTCGGCACGGTTCTGCGTGCAGAGCGACGCCGCCGAGGTCTTCATTCTGATGCACCAGACCAGCTCCGATACCTTGGCGGCGGTGCACCGGGGGACGAGGGTGCGCAAGATGCATACTTCGCGCCGCGATGCCTTCGAGAGCGTCAACGAGCCGCCAGTGGCATCGATAGACTTCGAGGGGGGCATCAAGTTCAATTCCAGCTATCGCAAGAAGTCGTCGGCCAAGGTCGCGTTCAAGCCGGACATGGAGGAGGAGGTGGCGCTGGTCTATTTCTACCCGGGCATGTCCCCCCCGGCATTCGAGAAGCTCCTGGTGAGCCAGAAGGGAGTGGTCATCGCCGGCAGCGGGCTCGGGCACGTCTCCGCGGACATGGTCAAGGTGCTGAAGCGGACGGTGGACCAGGGCATCCCGGTGGTGATGACCTCTCAGTGCCTGTACGGCAGCGTCAACCTGAACGTCTACTATACCGGCAGGGACCTGCTCACCGCTGGGGTGATGTCTGGCGGGGACATGTTGCCGGAGACCGCGCTCATCAAGCTGATGTGGGGCATCGCCAACACCAATGGCGAAAGAGAGCTGCGCAAACTGATGACCACCAATCTCAGGGGAGAGCTCTCGCAACGGAGGGAGATCGATGACTGAGGAGATGATCTGTGGCATCGAGATCCACCAGCAGCTCGACACCAAGAAGCTGTTCTGCTCCTGCGAGACCCGCCTGGTCGAGGAGGAGGGCGTCACCCTGCTCCGGCGCCTGCGGCCGACGCAGAGCGAGATGGGAGAGATCGACCGCGCGGCGCTGGTCCAGGCGGAGCGGAGGATGCGCTTCCGCTACCAGGCCCCGAGGAGCGTCAGCTGCCTGGTCGATGCGGACGAGGAGCCGCCGCACGACGCGGACGAGGACGCCATGGACATCACGTTGACGGTCGCATCGCTGATGCATGCGCAAGGCCGTGGACGAAGTCCATTTCATGCGCAAGATCGTCATCGACGGCTCGAACACCGCCGGCTTCCAGCGCACCGCGTTGGTGGCGATGGACGGCTTCATCGAGGTGAACGGGAAGCGCATCGCCATCCAGTCGATATGCCTGGAGGAGGACGCGGCGCGCAAGGTCGAGACCAAGGGCTCCGAGGTCACCTATCGGCTGGACCGTTTGGGGATCCCGTCTGATAGAGATAGCCACCGGGCCGGACATGCGCACGCCGGAGGAAGTGCGGGAGGTCGCGGCCCGCCTAGGCTCGATGCTGCGGGCGACCAAGAGGGTGAAGCGGGGCATCGGCACGATACGCGAGGACCTGAACATATCCATCCCCGGAGGGGCGAGGGTGGAGATCAAGGGAGTGCAGGAGCTGCGCCTGCTGCCATTGTACGTGGAGAAAGAGATCGAGAGGCAGCGCAGCCTGCTCACGATACAGCACATCCTGAACGAGCGGGAGACCAGGCCATCCGCGGCCGAAGTGGTCGACCTGACTTTGGCGCTCAAGGAGTGCAAGTCCAAGGTGGTGGCCTTGGCGCTCTCGAAGGGAGGGAAGGTGGTCGGGGTCGCCCTCCCCGGCTTCGAGGGCGTCATGCGCTCAGCGGACGGCAAGCTGCGGCTGGGGGCGGAGATGGCGCAGCACGCCAGGACCAGAGGGGTGCAGGGGATATTCCATTCCGACGAGCTTCCGGCGTATGGGATCACGGATGCGGACGTTGGAGCGATAAGGAAGGCTCTGGGCCTCGAGGACGGGAAGGCCTTCGCATTATGCGCGGACGAGGCTTCCCGGGCCGAGGCGGCCCTCCGCGTCGCCGTGGAGAGGGCGAACCATTCGGTGCTCGGCGTGCCGGAGGAGACCCGGGACCCGCTGCCCGATGGCAGCACCGTCTACAGCCGCCCACTGCCAGGCGCCAGCCGCATGTATCCGGAGACGGATGTCAAGCCGATACCGATCCATGCCAGCCGCCTGAAGGAGATATATTCCCGACTGCCGGAGATGCCGGAGCTGAAGGCGGTCCGCTTCGTGGCGCGCTACGGTGTGCACCAGCAGCAGGCCTTCCAGATCGTGCGGGACGGATATGAGGAAGTGTTCGAGGAGATCTCGAGCAAGTTCGATCTGGCCGCGGTGGCCGCACGCACCCTCCTGAGCACGCTGCCGGAGCTGGAGAAGGAAGGGGTGGACGTCTCCAAGCTGAGCGAGGATAGGCTGATAGAGGCTTTCCAAGAGCTGCATCAAGGGACTTTCGTCAAGGAGGCGATGCCGGCGGTGCTGAGGAAGATGGTGGAGGGCGCCAGCGCCAAGGAGGCGGTCAAGTCGCTCGGGCTGCAGAAGGTGGATGCCGACGAGGCGAGGTCGATCATCGCCGCCATAGTGAAGGAGAAGGAACCGCTTGTGCGCGAGAAGGGCTTGGCGGCGCAGGGCCCGCTCATGGCCCCGGTCATGGAGAAGCTCCGGGGGAAGGTCGACGGCAAGACCGCGTCGGAGCTGCTGAGGAAGGAGATCTCGAAGCTGCTGGCTTCGAAATGATCTACTGGGCCACAACAGTAAGCTCTTCCACCCACAATTCCTCGAAGAAGAGCCTCTTGCCGCACAGGCGGCGGCGCTTGAAAGCGGAGAGGGACTTGTCCAGGGGAGCCTTTTTCATCGTCGTTGACAGCAGCACAATCATGCGGCCTCCGGGAAGGAGGTGCCCGGGCGCCTCGCGCAGGAAGCGCCCGAGTATCTGGATGCCGTCTCTCCCCCCCGCCCAAGATCGTTCCAGCTCCCCTTCCCCCGCCCCCGTCAGATATGGCGGGTTGAAGAGGATCAGGTCGAATCTGCCATCGACGTTGGAGAAGAGGTCCGAGCTCCGGACATCTGCCTGGAGGCCGTTCCTCTGGAAATTGGCCAGAGTGCAGGCGACCGCCTTCAGGTTTATGTCGACGGCGGTGACGACCGCCCCGATCTTGGCGCAATGGAGCGACAGCAGGCCTGAGCCGCATCCCATCTCCAACACCTTCTGGCCCTTCCTCGGCTCAACGCAGTCGATCAGGAGGAAAGTGTCTTCTCGAGGCGGGTAGACGTCATCGCATTCCTTGACGATCAGGTCCGGATCCAGCATCATGGACGGTCCCAATCGATGTCGGGATACAAATTGATGCCTGGGAAAGCATCTTCGAATCGGGTGCAACTCATCAACGTAGCGAAACCAACATATCGTGCCAGCATCTAACCTGTCTCGAGTGATAGATTGGACATCTCCTCCGTTGCGATCATTCTGATCATCGCCGTCACCATCGCCCTTTCCTTCCTGAAGCGATTTGGCATGACCCAGATGCTGATCATCGGCAACCTCGTCATCTTCTTCGTCACCATCCTCGGCCCCACTGGCGTGATACAGGCAGACCTGGGATTCCGACCGATCTACCTGCAGACCGGCGATAACATTTACACCGTGTTCACCAGCATGTTCATCCACGATGGGGCAGCGCACATCCTCTTCAACATGCTCTTCCTCTTCCTCATCGGGCTGCAGCTGGAGGACCGGGTCGGCAAGCTCAAGTTCGCCGCCGTCTACTTCTCCGCCGGCCTGATCGGCGTTCTCGTGGAGTCAGTGGTGCGCTGGGGCAGCCTCGGGCTCATCATCGGGGCGTCGGCGGCGATCTCTGGCACCATGGGAGCGATGCTGCTGCTCTACCCGCGCGACCGCATCCCCATGTTCATCCTCATTATCTTCCTGCCATCAGTTCCGGTCTGGGCCGCGGTGGGCAGCTGGTTCGGGCTGCAGGCATTCTTCGCCTTGTCCGATCCCCTAGGTCCGACGGCCTACTCGGCGCACATCGCCGGCTTCCTCGTCGGCATGATCGTGGCGCAGTATCTCCCGGCAATGGCCAAGAGGATCGAGAAGGTGACCGTTTCCGACGTCAGCGGGCTGGAGGTCCTCGCGACCACGCCGGAGCTGAAGGAGGCGCTGGAGAAGGTGAAGCACGAGACCCAGCCGGACGTCAAGCGCGCCTGGCTGGAATACTTCGCCGCCCATGCCAAATGCCCCAATTGCCAGGGAGACCTGGAGCTCAAGGGAAACAAGCTTAAGTGCACTTGCGATTTCGAGGTGAGGACAAAATGAGAGGGTTCGAGGTCGTCGTTCTCTGCAACGGTTTCATCCGCCGAGACGGCAAAGTGGTGCTGGAGGCGCACAGCTCCTCGACCCTGGTTAGGTGCAAGGGGCACAGCATCGTCATCGACACCTCGAGCTCAGAATATCGCCCTAGGATCGTGGAGAGACTGCGGGAGATCAGCGTCGACCCGGGCGAGATCGATATCGTCATCAACACCCACAATCACATTGACCACAGGGAGAATAACGACCTCTTCCCCAAAGCAAGGGTGATCTCCGGCCCCCTAGGCAAGGACGAGGATCCCACGAATATCCTCCCAGGTGTCCAGATGGTGGGAACGCCTGGGCATACGCCCGAGAGCATTAGCGTGTTCGTGGAGGCAGAGAAGCGGTATGCCGTCGTGGGCGACGCCATCCCTACCCATAGCAATTATCTGAAATGGGTGATCCCCAGCGCACATTACGATGCAGAGCTCGCCTTGAGAAGCATGGACCGGATTGCCGAGTTCGCTGAGATCATCATCCCGGGGCATGATGCGCCTTTCCACTGCGACCGATAGTTAAAAGACTCCGGTGCGTTAATGGAAAAACGGAATGGAAACATGGCTATACCGAACTCACTTTATCTGGATTGCCCCACCTGCGGAGTGAAGCGCCTGCACGAGGTGCTCAGGGGCCGTATGTCAAAAGGGCGCGACGTGCTAGAGACGACGGTCAAATGCCAGGAGTGCGGGCACGTGCATACCGCCTTGGTCAGGGAACCGAAGAGCGTGAAGGTCAAGATAATCGTGAGCGACATGGGCGCGACCAAGCCCTACGATTTCGAGTTCGGGGAGGACGAGGCGATCTCGGTCGAGGACGAGCTTTGGGTGGGCGACATGAACGTCACCATCACTGCCATTGAGAAGGGCGAGAAGCGGGTCAGCTCCGCCAAGGCCTCCGAGGTCGATACCATATGGGCGAAGCGCTTCGACCGGGTGAGGGTAAAGATCTCAGTCAACAAGAACTCCAAGACACTGGCGGCGGAGGTGTTCGCGCTGCCGGAGGAGGAGTTCTTCGTCGGCGATACGATGGAAGTGGGCAAGGACAACGTCGTCATCCACAACATCAAGACCACCGACGGGACGGTGAGGTCTGGTGGAGTTGCGGCCAAGGACATCGTGCGCATCTATGCCAAATCGATGAGGGTCACATACAGCTAGGAGGAGCATGAGCCCGAAGGACGCCCGCAGGGAGATGGTCCGCCGCCTGGTCGAGGAGGGCATCATCACCAGCGATCGAGTGACCCGGGCCATGGAGACAGTGCCGAGGCACCTCTTCCTTCCCGCGAAGATGGTCGATGAGGCCTACATCGATACGCCATTGCAAATAGGGGAGGGGCAGACCATCTCGGCGCCGCACATGGTGGCGATGATGGCCGAGGGATTGGACCTCAAGCCTGGGCTCAAGGTCCTGGAGGTTGGGGGAGGCTCAGGCTACCACGCCGCGGTGATGGCCGAGCTGGTCAAGCCGGACGGCATGGTGTACAGCATGGAGCGCATTCCCTCGCTGGCAGAGAGCGCGCGGCGGAACCTCAAGGCGGCGGGCTACGACAGCTTGGTGGAGGTCATCGTCGGAGACGGCACCAAGGGCCTACCGGAGCGCGCGCCATTCGACCGCATCTCCATCGCTGCCGCCGCCCCCTATGTCCCGGAGCCGCTGAAGCAGCAGCTCGCGGAGAACGGCATGATGCTCATCCCCGTCGGAGGACGCTGGTACCAGGAGCTGACGCGGGTGGTGCGCAAGGGAGGCAAGTTCGCGGAGAATGAACTCGGCGGCTGCGTATTCGTCCCGCTGATCGGGGAGTATGGGTTCAAGGATTGAGCCGTTTATTTGCCATGGTTCAGGATGAAGGGAAGGACCGCGTTCAGGTTCCGAGCACGCACCACGTAGGTCGCGCTCTCGCTCACCCTCTGATCCATAGGATTGAAGGCGATCGACATGCCGCAAGCCCTGAACATCGGGATGTCGATGAAGCTGTCGCCGACGCATGCCGCCCGTTCGGGCGTGACGGAGTACTTGAGCAAGAACGCCTCCAAGGCCAGCTTCTTATTCAGCAGTTCGACTCGCAGCACCCCTTCTCCGGTCAACTGCCCTGATTGGTCCGACTCGACGCCGTTGGCGATGAAATCGTCGAAGCCATATCGTTCCGCGATCCTCTCCGCGACGATGTCTAGGCCGCCCGAGACGATCACGGTCTTGATGCCCCGCTCCTTCAACGTCGCCACTGTCTCCCTGATCCCTTCATTGAAGGGGAGCGGCTCGAGGATGCATCTCAGTGCCTCCAAGTCCAGCTTGGGGTTCTTCGCTCGCCATAGTGCGATGTCCCGGCGCATGAACTCACGGTCGTCTATCTCTCCGTTCACGAAGGAGAGCAAGGACGGCTCATTGTCCACGCCGAAATGATGATGCACCCAGGTCCAACAACTGGTATAGTCCACCAGGACGCCATCCATGTCGAAGGCGACGAGATCGAAGGAGCGATCGTTCTCCACGAGAGCGACGAAGGGCGCCCATTACATAAACGCTTTGGGAGAATCCATCTGCGATTCGGGCGCCAGTCGAATGCGCGATTTGCGGAGCGATGGAACGAAAGATTAAAACCGGTAGATACGCTGGTGTGGGCGGATGATCACGCTAATCGGGGTCGGCCACGTCTTCAAGATCGCCGACCAGGTCAAGGGCGTTATCCTGGGGGAGATGCCTGGAGCGGTATGCGTCGAGCTCGATCCATCGCGGTACTACGCGCTCACTCATCCCGAGGTCCAGCGCCAAGGCCCCCTCACCTATCGCATGCTGTCGCTATTCCAAAGGCGGCTGGCCAAGAACTTCGGCAGCGAGCTCGGCTCCGAAATGCTGGCGGCGGTGGAGGCGGCGCAACTCCTGGGCGCGGAGACGTTGATGATCGACATTGACGCCCAGTCGATGTTCGACAGGATGTGGCGGGAGATGCCGATCAAAGAGCGCCTCAAGCTGTTCCTCTCCGCCATCACCGGAATGTTCGCCAGCAGGAGAAGCGTCGAGACGGAGCTCGAGAGCTTCTCCGCGAACGAAGATGCCTATCTCAAGCAGTTCGGGGAGCAGTTCCCCACCCTCAAGCGCGTGCTCATCGACGACCGCAACCAGCTGATGTCCGCCCGGATATTGGAGGCGGAGGCGCGCTATGGCAACGTCGTCGCGGTCATCGGCGAAGGGCACATCGACGGCATCCGCAAGCTGCTGGGGGACAGGACCGTCCAGTTGGTCCGCCTCAAGGAACTGCAGAACGGGGAGGCGGGCAAGCGCTACAAGGCATCGGACGACGGCAAGGAAGTGACGTTCTCCTATCAATACCAGTGAGGCGAAAGACTGTTATCGATTGTAAGGCAATAGGGTGATCGCATGAAGGTCCATCTCCTCTCATATACCAAGGATGCGGAGCGGCTCTGCGCCGCGGCGGGCCGCTCCTGCTACTCCAAGAAGCCGGCGAGCAAGTTGCTAGAGGAGGTGGACCCGGAGCGCGCGGGCAACATGATCGCCGAGATCACTGGGATGGGGCATCACTCCGTCATCGAGCATGCCTCCTACACTTTCAGCGTCGAAGGCGTGTCCCGGGCGCTGACCCATCAATTGGTGCGCCATCGGATCGCATCCTTCAGCCAGCAGAGTCAACGATACGTCTCCCTCAAGGAGCCGAGCTACGTCACCCCTCCCTCCGCGGCAGCGGATGAAGTGCTGAAGCAGGAGTTCGATTCGGCCATGCAGACCGCCTGGGCGGCTTATCGCCATCTGGCGGAGAAGGTCCCGGCCGAGGATGCCCGCTACGTGCTGCCGAACGCCTGCACCACTAACATCACGGTCACCATGAACGCGCGGGAGCTGTGGCATTTCTTAACCTTGCGGACGTGCTCTCGGGCGCAATGGGAGATAAGGGAGATGGCGGAGGAGATGCTCGCCCTCCTGAAAGAGGTCTCGCCGCGCATATTCTCGGAGGCCGGTCCACCCTGCGTCCGCGGGCCATGCCCAGAAGGCAAGATGAGCTGCGGCAAGCCACGTAGGCGTCTCGTTAAAAAGACTTAAATAGGCTCAGCCCTTAACCCGAATTTACCTGGTGTAACAATGGGAAGGATCAGACCTACCTATATCAAGCGAGTCGCCATCGAACTCGTCAGCAAGTATCCAAAGGTCTTCAGTGCCGATTTCGAGTCCAACAAGGTCTTGGTGGGCAAGCTGACCAATGTCCAGTCGATTACCATGAGGAACCGCATCGCTGGATACGTGACGACCTACTGGCAGCGCAAGCAGAACTGATTTTGGCGCTCTTTTGCAAACGCCTTCGGGATAGGTGAGGCCCTTGATTTTTGCCATCGAGGCCGAATCGCTGACACGAACGTTCGGCGGGAAGAAGGGGAAGGAACCGCTCGTAGCGCTCGACAATGTGGACCTCCAGGTTGGAGGAAGGAGAGCTTTTCGGTCTCCTCGGCCCGAACGGTGCCGGCAAGACCACGCTGATCAAGATCCTTTCCACGCTCCTCCTGCCAAGCTCTGGAACGGTCAAGGTCCTCGGCCACGATGTCGTCAAGGACTCGCAGAGCATCCGCCGCCGCATCAACATGGTCTCGGGCGGAGAGACCTCTGGCTATGGCATACTGACCGTCAGGGAGAACCTGTGGATGTTCACCCAGTTCTACGGCGTCCCGAGCGAGGTGGCGAAGGGCGCATCGACGAGATGCTGACCTCGTTCGGCCTGGCCGACAAGAAGAACTCCACCCTGAGAACGATCTCCACCGGACAGAGGCAGAAGATGAACGTCGTCCGGGGCTTCGTCACCGATCCGGACCTAATCTTCCTGGACGAGCCGACGCTTGGCCTGGACGTCAATGCCTCTTTCATCATCCGCGACTACATCCGCCGATGGGTCAAGGATCAAGAGGGGAAGACGGTGCTCCTCACCACCCACTACATGCTGGAGGCGGACGAGCTCTGCGATCGGGTAGCGATAATCGATCGGGGGCGCATTTTGGCGTGCGATACTCCCGCCAACCTCAAGTCGCAGCCTTTCCAGGAACTCGACATTCAGCATCGTGGCGACTCCATTCGCGCAAGTGAGTGGCATCGGCCAGCTCCCGGGGGTTAAAGGGCTCGGAGGTGAAGGAGCAGCCCGGCCGATTGGAGATCGACTTCGTCCTCGAGGATGAGTCAGTCATCGCCGATATCATCTCCTTCATGACCACCAGGCAAGGTAAGGTCATATCCCTGGCAAAGAGCCAGCCCACCCTGGAGGACGTCTTCATCGGATTGGTGGGAAGGGGTTTGGAATGAGCGACTGGCTTCTGAACTACCGGGCGATGATGGGACGGGCTTACCCGCGCGTCTTCGGGTCCCTGGCGCGAGCCGAGCTGGGTGCTGTTCGACATCTTCCTTCCTCTGCTCGGCATCGCCGCCTTCATCTTCTACTATCGTTCGATGGGCGCGCCGGAGGTCTTCACCGGCTTCGTCGTCCTGGGCGGGGCGATGACCGCCTTCTGGATCAATGTCCTATGGTCGATGGCGGCCCAGTTCTATTGGGAGAAGGAGACGGGCAACCTGCAGCTCTACATGCTGGCCCCGATGTCCCGCATGGCCGTGCTGGCCGGAATGGCGGTGGGGGGAATGTTCTTCACCTCGGTCCGAGCGGTCTCCACCTTCGTCCTGGGCTTCTTCATCTTCAACGTGCAGATACAAGTGACAGAGCCGCTCGCCCTCATCGCAGTCTTCCTGGTCACGCTCGTCGCCATCTATGGCATGGGCATGATGTTCGCCTCGCTGTACATGGTCTGGGGCCGGGGCGCCATGAACTTCTCCACCCTGATGCAGGAGCCGATCTACCTGGTCTCCGGGTTCTACTTCCCGGTGAAGCAATTGGGATTCTGGGTGGCGGCGGCAGGCTCCATCATCCCGATAACCTTGGGACTGGATGCGATGAGGCAGCTGATGTTCGCCAGCTCCAACGTCTTCCCCTTCCTCACTTGGCAATTCGAACTGGTGGTGATGCTCGGGCTGGCGGTGCTCTTCCTATTGCTGGCGCGCTTCTCGTTGCGCTACATGGAGCACCTGGCGAAGCGCGAGGGGAGGCTGACCCTGAGATGGCAGTGAGGGAGCAGCTCCGCACCCTGAAGTATGCTGCCTGGCTCGGGTGGCAGATCGAGTCGAACTGGACCAAGCCCTGGCTCTTCGTCGTCTATTCGATCGCCAAGCCGATCTCCGCCACCCTGATCCTGGTGCTGATGTACCTGGTGATCTTCTCCAGCTCCCTGACCCGGCCGGACATCTTCGCCTTCATGTTCATCGGCAACGCCTTCTACATGTACGTGGCGCAGGTGCTCTTCGGCATAGTGATGGTCATCCACGAGGACAGGGAGCATTACCAGACGCTCAAGCAGATCTACATCGCGCCGATCTCGTTCTACGTGTACGTCATGGGGCGCGCCGTGCCCAAGATAATCATCACCACGATCGCCATCCTGATCACGCTCGCCTTCGGGGTCCTGGTGCTCGGGCTCAACATCAATCTGGCCTCAGTGGACTGGATGATGCTCGGATTGGCCATGCTCGTCGGGCTAGCGTGCATCTGCATGATCGGGATCGCCCTCGCCGGCGTTTCCTTCCTGACCGCGAAGCACGGCATGGGCATAAACGAGGGCATAGCTGGCATGTTCTACCTTTTCTGCGGCGTGGTATTCCCCATCACCGTTCTGCCGCAATGGGGGCAGGCGATCGGGCTGGGCATCCCCATAACCTATTGGCTCGAGGCGATTCGCCGCGCCATACTGAGCGGCTCAGGGGTAGAGAATATCGGCGGGCTGCAATCGTACAGCGTGGCGGAGATCTTCCTCTTCCTCTTGGTCTCCTGTGCCATATTCTTCGTCATCTCCCTCGCCATCTTCCGCTACGCTGACCGGCTGGCAAGGAAGAAGGGCAAGCTGGATATGACCACCTCGTATTGAGGTGGCCAAGCGCTGGCTAGCGGCCCGAGTGGAGTCAAATATCTCACAAGATCGACATTCGTGCTTCATTACTACCATTCGGAGGACCATCAAGGATACATTTATGCGTCAGCTATCCAACTATCTCTGGCGTTTGCCTCGGGGAGATACCTTGCCACCTGAAGATGAATTGGTCAGCGTGGTGATACCGTTCTATAACCGGACCGCTCTGCTGCCTCGCGCCCTAAAGAGCGTGCTCTGCCAGACGCACGAGGGATTGGACATAATCCTGGTAGACGACGGTTCCAGCGAGGATGCTGGCGAGGTGCTGTCCCCGATTGCCGACGAGCGCGTGCGACTCATACGCCACGAAGTGAACCGAGGGGTCTCCGCTGCGCGTAATACGGGCATCAAGGCAGCCCGGGGGCGCTACATCTCTTTCCTGGACAGCGACGATGAGTGGCTCCCCACCAAGACCGAGAAGCAGTTGGCGCAACTCAAGCGGTCGAGGGACGACAATCTGGTCTCCTACTGCCTCAGCGAGGTCTTCTCAGACCTGGAAGGAAGAGTCACCAACCTTCACGACTTCAGCGAGGAGGGGAACTTGCTCCATTATGCGCTCAGGAGCACGGTGGGAATGTCGGCTGGCTCCGGGCTCTGCGTACTGATGAACGAGCTCCTGATGACAAAGGAGCAGATGCTTGACGTGGGGTGCTTCAACGAGGACTACCGCATGCACGAGGACTGGGAATTCCTCATCAGGCTGGCAAGCAAATACCGCTTCGCGTGCGTGAAGGAGTTGCTGGTGCGGAACCACAAGCATGATAAAGGCCATATCGCGAACGATTTCAGGGGAGTGCCAGAGGTCAGATATCGGATGATGAGGGAGCATGGAAGGCTTTTTGATAGCGACGTCGAGGCCCGCGTCTGCTTCTATTCCGAACTGGGCTACTTCGAAGGACTGTGCGGGGAGAAAGGAAAGGCGATCCTGTCCCTGGCCAAATGCGTGGCCAATCGTCCTCTATCTCGAGATCCGTATGTCAAGTTGGGAATGCTTCTGACCAACCGCCTCCAGCCGCCCCGGACGGATCTCTGATGTCGTCAGGAAGCGGTTCGATGGGGAACTTGGCATTGAGGGTGAGGAAGAAGAGCAAATGCGATGGGGATCTAGTATTGCCAGCCGTCGTCTTCGCGCCCCACCCCGACGACGAGACCCTGGGATGCGGAGGGACAATCATCCGCAAGTTGGCCAAGGGGGCGAAGGTGGAGGTGGTCTTCTTCACCGATGGCTCCCGTTCGCACGACCTGCTTCCGGCCGACGAGTTGGCAAGGCTCAGGCGAGCAGAGGCACTGAACGCCTGCAGGATGCTTGGGATCGAGGAGGCGCGACTACATTTCTTGGGTTTGGAGGACGGACAGCTGGCCGAGCAGGAGGAGAAGGCTTTAGCCTTGGTTGGCGCCATCCTCGGGGGCAGCGAGGTCAGGCAGGTATTCGTCACCCATCGCAACGAGCCCTCGCCGGACCACGCGGCCGCCAACCGCATCGTGCGGAAGGCGGCGCGGGACACCGGGCGACCGATGGCAGTCTGGGAATATCCGATCTGGTACTGGGACCGCTGGCCATGGATCCGCTTGGACAATGGGTCCTGGCGCCACCCATGGGCGGTTACAAAGGCAGTGGGACACGGGCTCCCTTCGCTGATTCTCCCAGCAAGATTCAACTGCGCCATCGATGTCGGCGAGCAGTTGGAGACGAAGCGGGCCGCCCTGGCCCAGCACCGCACCCAGATGACCAGGTACAACGGGGACCCGAGCTGGAGGATCCTGGGCGACGTGGCCGGGGGGCGATTCCTGGACCTACTGCTCCAACCGGACGAGCTCTTCTTGAAGCATGACCTCGCTCAGAAGTAGGATCGAGCGGCCTGGATCTGAACTTCGTCTCATTATTGCGCTGACAATGACTAATGCTTAAGGAAATGCAATTCTCTTCCTCGCACAGCGTTCGGCAGAAAAGCAATTATACGGCAACATATTACACGAATAGGCCCGAGTGGGGTAGCTTGGATATCCTAAAAGATTGCGGATCTTTAGACCCGGGTTCGAATCCCGGCTCGGGCGCTCTCATTCTTTAACGGCAGGTTGGCCGAGGGTGAGGCCGTGGCTCTCCAGGATCTTCACGTCGCCCGGAGGCAGGATGCGCGACACCTCTTCCTCCGGCACCCCCAGCTCCTTGGCCAGCGCAGAGGAGAGCTTGCTTCTGGCCATGTCGCCTGGCGCCAGCACCAGATAGCGTTTCGATCGCGTCTCCATGCTCGCCCGAGGCGCGCACATGATCTTCCTCGCCCCCTCATGCTCGATCTCCCCGATCGTCAGCTCTAAGGAAATGTGATGCTCGTAGTTGCGCTTCCCCCGGATGATGAATGCGCCCCGGGGAACGAAGGCGCCCGCTTCCGGCGTCTTGGACACCTGGTCCGGCAGCACCCAGTACGCGCTGCCCTCCTGTACGCCGGCATTCCACGCCTTCGAATGCGCCAAAGCGAAAATGCAGGCCTCGCGCAGCTCCTGCTCGCTCGCGGTCGAGCCCTCCTTAATCACGACGCTAGGCGCGCCATGGACGTCCGCGTGAGCGTACCGGTCCGGCAGCTTGAGATGCTTCTTCACCACCTGATCGTTGGTCCGCACGTCCCTGCCGGCGACGACGAGATGCCCTCCGGAGGTGATGAACCACTTGTAGGCCTCGAACCAGAACTCCTTGGTCTTCTTCACGGTGGTCTTCTCGACCAGCGCCGCCTTGCTATCCTTGGCCTGCAGGGCCGCGATCCTCGCCTCGGTGGCGCCCACCAGTTCCAATGAGCGGTTCTGCTTCTCCCGCGCCTCCTTGGCCTTGGAGTAGAGCAGATTGGCATTGTCGTCCAGCGAGGTGGTGTAGTCCAGGTCGGCAACGATGTCTGCCAGCTTCACTCTGACCTTCTTCCGCTGCGGATCGATCGATTCCACCATCACCAGGGTACTGGCGAACTGCCTCAGCTCTTCCCAGTCCGCCTTGTCGCCCTTCTTCTTGATAGCCCCGAGCAGTTCGGCGATCTCGGCGTAAGCGGAATAGAGCGCCTCCGCCGCGTGCGTCAGCCTTTCCGACTCCTCCCTCCCCTTCTCGGCGGTATCGCGCTGCTGCTGCAGCTGCCTTTCCAGCCTCTGCACCTCGGGGTTCCCGATTGCGGTCTTCTCCGCCACTTTCCTATGCTCGAGGAAGAAATGCAGGGCCACGGAGAAATTGGGGAACTGCTGCCTGCCCAGGTCCTGGTGGATATGCAGGGGGAGCGGCGTCACGTCGATGGCGCTGTCCGCTTCCAGAACGGCGGTCGCCTGCGCCGCCGGGAGCTCGTCCAGGATCGACCTGAGCCCAGCATAAAGCCGCTCCACCGCCGCCTCGTCCAATTTCGAGGCCTTCGTCCCTTTCTCCACCGCAGCGCGGAGGCAGACCTCTTCGGCATACTGCCCGCCAAGATTGATGCTCGTGGCCAAGGTGCGGACCACGTCGGAATTGGATGCCAGGAAGGTCTTCTTGAACGCTTCGAAGTCCTGGGTCCTCGGGTTGAATCGTGCTGGCGGGAATTGGTAGTCGGCACCGGGCCTGACCTCCCTGGACTTCCAGGTCTTGGATATCAAGCAGTTGACTATCTTTCCTTCCGAGACCAGGAGCAGGTTGCCTTCACCGAATAGCTCGATGACGAGCTTGTATCCATTCTCCTTGATCAGATCGATGACGACGACCCGGTCGAACTCCTGCTGCGAGACCCCGTCGATGCGCGCGTTGGAGAGCAGCTTGCGTAAATGGACGGCGAACTGTGAAGGAAACTCAGGAGTCTCCGGCCTTTCCGAGGAGACGTACAGCCATTTGAGGTCGAGGAGCACGATCTCCCTCCGACCGAGGTTCGGCACGTTCACCCTCAGGAGCAGGTTCCGGCTGTCCCAATGGAATACCTTGTCCAGGTAGCCTCCGACCAGTGGCGTTATCTCCTTCACCACCGCCAGGACGTCGAAGGCGGTCATCTCGTTCTTCATCCCGCATCCTTAGATTAAGAGGAAAGATAAGGTTTGCTGAGCCCGCGGATATCGCCAGCAATGCCCTTCAAGCGTTGGTCGCCGACTCGCCAGTGCACATTGGACCGAAATCGGGCCCATCCAGAAGGACGAAAGGTTTATGAGGGGTCATCGAATTGAAGGGGAAAGATGCCACTGTGGCTTAGAGGTAGCGCGCATTCAAACGCGCCTCTAAATAGCGACGCCTTGGTAAGGCGTAGGTCGAGGGTTCGATCCCCTCCAGTGGCTCCATATCTCTTCTCTTCATCGCAGGGGCAAGGGTATCTTGAAATAATAGCAGTGGACTAATAATGGATAGCTCTTGACGGGGATTTGTTGTGCAGCGCCGATTGCTATACCCTCTGATCCTGTTGTTTCTACTGGTTATATTGGGTACGGTCGGCTTTCTCCTGACGGAGCCGACTGTGAAGGATCCGTTCCAAGCATTCTATTTCACTGTGGTGACGATGTTCACCGTCGGCTATGGTGATATCGTGCCAACGACCACGATCAGCAAGGTGCTGTCGCTGGTCATCATTGTCGGCGGTGTGACCGCGGCATTCACCACACTTCCAGTACTATTCGACCTTTTCTTGAAAAAGGACATACGCCGCGAGCTCGGTTTGCCTGAGAGGAGAACGAAAATGAAGGACCACATCATCATCTGTGGCTACGGAAACGTAGGTCAGCGGATATTCGTGCAGTTGAAGGACAAGAACGAGAACTTCCTCTTCATCGAGTCCGACCCGGAAAAGGTGGCCGAGCTGGTGGACAAGCGCGTGCCGGTCATCCAGGGGGACGCCGGGGACGAGGATGTGCTGGCGCGTGCGAACGTCAAGGACGCAAAGACGATGATATTGACGCTACGTGATTCTACTAACATAATCGTGGCGATCATGGCCAAGATGCTCAGCCCGAATATCTTCATCGTCTCCGAAGTGGAGGATATGAGGAACGTCGTCGTGCTGAAAAAGGCCGGAGCGGACGAGGTGGTTCATTGCCACGAGATGGGGGCGCGGACGATGGTCAGCAAAGCAAGGAAGATCGTCATCGACCCAGTATGCGGCGCTGAGGTCGATCCCCGGACGGCGAAATTCACGACCGAGTTCAACGGAATGAAGTACTACTTCGATAGCCAGGAATGCAAAGACGCCTTCGAGAAGAATCCCGACCGGTTCATGGAGATGCAGCGCGTCGTCGAGGCGACCTGTGCAGTACGCTGACGCCCCGGTCAGGTCATCCGATAGATGACGAAGCCGGACCAGATCTTCGGATAGAAGAAGGTGGATTTCTTTGGCATCTTCTTGCCGGCATTGGCCACAGTCCAGATCAATCCGAGATCTGGTGGGGACAGGATAACGGCGAGCGAGTACTTCCCCGTCTTCATCTTCTCCTGCACGGAATGAGCCTCATGGTCGTACTCGATGGAGGTATTGGCATCGACCAGGTCCTTGAACGTCTGTTGCAGCAGCACCTTCTCGCAGATGAAGGCGTCCACCTTCGACAACGGGTTCCAGTCCGGTTTGCCCAGATGTTCCGCCACGAACAGGCGACCGTCGGCAGTGGCCAGGCCCAAAGCCACTCTCTTGGAGCTGGCCAGTATCTTCGTCATCTGGTCAAGGTCTTGCATCTGCCACAAGCCGAAGTCCTTGGCCGCATGCGAGAGCAGCTGCTCGGTGGAAGTGCCAGGCATCGATAGTATGCGATGCGTCGGTTCGACCACTAGGCCAGCATCGTCCGATGCGACGAGAGTTGCGACGACGTAGCGTTTCTTCTCATCCTGAGGGTGCTCCTGCGAATAGCGCATCGAGGTCTCATAGCGGTGATGGCCATCCGCGATCAGCATCTTCTTCTGCTTCAGCATCGAGGCGAATGAGGCGATGGTCTCGTCATCCTTCATTTCCAAGAAGGAATGGGTGACGCCATGGCCGTCCTTGAAGCGGAACAGCTCCCGCGAGTGCTTCTGCAAAGCGGAGGCGATGGCGCGGTCCATGCCCTCGTAGATGCCGAAGATCGACTCCAGGTGAGCTTCCGTCGCCTCCAGCAAGTTCAATCTATCGGCTTTGACCTTCGAGAACGTTTCCTCGTGCGGCAGGATATTGCCCTGTTCGTAGGGCTCGATCAGCAGCCTTCCCATGACCCCGGTGCGGGTGCGCTCCTTGCCCTCATAAACGAAGGTTTGCTGATAGAGATAGAAGCAGTCCTTGGTTGATTGGACCAGCATCCCCTTCTCGATCCATTCGTCCAATTCCTCCCTTGCGGCCTGGTAGTTGCCGTCTTTTGCTCCCAGAGTGATCCGAGTGATGTTCCCGGGAAGGGACTGCAGTCTCAGTCTTTCCTGATTATTGATGACGTCGTAAGGCGGCGATACCCTCTGTGTGATGTCTGAGCCGATCGGAGGAGTGTATCCACGGAACGGAAGGAATGTGACCATGTTGTTCGCACCAATCAAAGGGATAAAAGCTCGTCCTTCAATAGCTTTGCTCTCAATTCCAGCATCTCAGACTTATGGATCTCTTGATGTGTTCGTCCTTGTCTGATTCTGTTTATCGTTGACCAATGATGCCATATGTGAAATATCGACTCGGTATCACGTCAGTTGAGATGACTGCATTTCGGCTCGATAGGTTACTAGATGATGGATGGAGGTGGGCTCAGCCGGATTCGAACCGGCGACCTACGCCGTGTAAGGGCGTTGTTTGCTAGGGGACCAGGGTTTGCCTGGTCGCCTCATAACCACTAGACCATGAGCCCGAGCATTCGGAATGAATCCAGCCTATTAATACCTAGCCTCCATGGATTAGGGGATTGAAGTCAGCGCCAACAGCGGGCTGGTGTCCATGGCTTCCTCCAACCATAAAAAAAAGGAAAAGAAAGAAAGTGGATTGGAAGAGGTTTATACCGGTTCGAGGACGACACCGTTTACCATCGCGAATCCGTAGTCAACCGGGCCATCGGTCGGGCTCACGATGATAATCATTTCCTGATAGTTCACAAGACCACCGATCTCATGCAGGAAGGATGCGTCCATCTGCGCTGGGTTGAGGTTCATCACCAATGGGAGATACCAAATCCCATCCGTTCCATACCCGCCTGGGAAGTATAGGGTGACCATCCAGGAGTCGCTTGGATAGATCGGTTCCAATGCGCGGACGTCGTTGGCGTTGTCCAACAAGACACCATTCAGGGAAAGGTCCGTTACAAACCATCCATCGTAGTGAACGGCTGGATCTGTCATCGCTCTGAATTTGAGCATGACGACGTTTCCAGCCCATTCGCTTAGGTCAAAGTGTACGGTCTCGAATCCGTCGAATGGCGCCATTCCGGTTACGCCTGGCATGTTCTCCACTATCGCTGGGAGTGCATCGCTTGCATGATCAGATGTTGTGTACTCATTGGATAGCGAGGTCCACACATTGCCGCCATCGGTAGATATCTGGACGAAGCCATAGTCGTACATCTCCTCGAAGTTCCACCATGTCTGGAAAGACAAATTCGCCGTTGTCATTCCGGTGAGGTCGAGGGTCGCGACCATGCTCGTGTCCATCATGTCTCCTGTTCCAGAATACCAGAACATCTTATCATCGATCGATACTGGTTGCCATCCCCTGACCACTGTCTTGTCACCATTGAACTGAAGCTTCAGATCGAAGGAGCTCAGGAATGCTGCCCAAGAAGCTGGCGCAGAGGGGGCTCCCGGGAATCCAGGGATGACGTTGATGTAGTCAGTGCCATACGCCCCGAGCAGGCTAACACCGGTGTTATCTCCGTTATAGGTGATGGTGGTTCCGAAGTAGTCAGCTGCAGAGGTCATCGGATTGTTAGAGGTGGACCAATCAAGCGTCGTCAACTCTCCTATGTCAGCCAGATCGATTGAGGTATAATCGTACATTCCTCTGCCAGGAGAATTGGATTGGATCAGGTTTGCAAGTCTCCAATAATTGAATACCTTGTTGAAGTTCCAATCTGGCATGCCGATGGCGATGAATGCCTCATTCACAGCATCGATCCCTGCTGCTGTTGTATTCACGATATGCTTGATCATTTCCGGGCCGAAGTGGTCAGCCAGATAGATTACGAACAGAGCAGCGGCTCCGTAATCCGCTAAGATGTTGATGTCACCCTGGTCGCCCCACATTGTCAAAGAGTTGTCCGGGGTTGCCAAGAAGGCTTTTATATGTGCGTTGGCAGCGATGCCATACCCACAAAGGAATTCTGCGAACATCGATGCCCCTTCATTCAACCATACTGCCTGTCCCGGGTTCAGATAGGCATTCAATTCGTGTTGGTATTCATGCGCCAAGACCGATTCATAACCGAACGGCCTATAATCGTTCATGTGGGTCCTAAGCGCGAATTGCCAGCAATCCATTTGGATGACGTTACGATCATACAAGTCATCAATCGCTCCCCACGAATAGCCTGCCACGTATGATGGGTAGGTAGTATTAGTGAACTGACAATTCGGGTCGGCGAATAGATCGTTATCCACGATGTTAAAGATCATCAACATCACCTTTCCAGTCACGTTCGTGCTGAAGTAGGGTCTACCCACATCCTTTAGCGGCGAGTTCTCACCGTCACGCGGGGCAGCTGGACCGAAGAAATCAGTCATGTTGGGGTAAATCACATTGTCGAACTGGTCGATCATGTAACTAACCGAATCATTGGAGATTGTCAAATTGCTTACCTGAGCGTTCCTGGGGTCTCCAGGGAAGAATTGCAGGTCGTTTGCAACCCAGACCTCGCACATGTTGCCATCTCCCCTCTTGGTGAAGACCATGTAGTTCGTTGGGGCGCTGGTTGATGGGCTAAAGGTGCTGTCGTTGTAATACCATTTGCCATACTGTCCAACGTAGAATCTAGCTTGATCAGAAACGTTGTAAAAATTGCCTGGTGCATAAGCGTTCAGGTTTGCAGCAGAATCGGTATAGTAAATATTATTCAAATCAATGGTCTGCTTTGCCATTTTTTGGTCAACATCTATCACATCGTATGCAAGTTCTTTTTGTGTACTTGCAGCGTTGTTACCACTTGATGTGGCAGTTAACGCGGGCACGGCCATCAAAAATCCACTGGCCAGCAATGCCATCGTTACCATCACACAAATGACTTTAGTCGTATTCTTTAACATCGTTCCCCTCCTGTAATCACCTTTGGTTCCAGCGGCGGAAAGCCTCAGGTGGTGCGGAAGATTCAATTGAGCCATCATTTGGCAGGAAAGTATATATTGATTTTGCAATCAAAATTATTACTCTGGACACTGAACTTCCGACCATCGTCATAGTTCCATAGTAGTGGGAGGCGTGGGGAAAGTCTAATAATCCCATGCTGTTTCATAATCAGGTCTTATCAAGATGGTAGTAAAAAGGATCACAAGCCGGATCGAGGCGGCCCTCAGCCTACCCGATACGTGGCCTTCGATTCGACGATACTTCGTCAATACTATGTTCGACTCTACCTTCGTGATGCTGGGCATAATCATTGCAGGAGCGTTCAACGATTCACCGCATCTGAGTGTGGTGATTGCTACAATTTTGTCTAGCGCAGTGGCGCTAGGCATTTCAACCGGGGTCAGTGTCTTCGAGGCGGAGAACCTTGAGCAAGGTCGCCGGATCGATGAGATCGAGAAGGCAATGCTCCGATCGATGGAGGAGACCCATATCGGTCGTTCGTCTCGATCGAGCATCTATCTGATTGCCCTGGTAAACTTCATGGCCCCGATCATCACTGGAACAGTCATACTTGCCCCGTTCCTTATCTTCTCGGCCGTGGACATCATAACGGCGGCATGGACGGCTGTCGGCCTCGCAATAACGCTGCTTTGCCTGACTGGTTATTTCATGGGGAGGGCGGGAAAGCGCAATCCCTGGATTCAGGCTTTGAGAATGGGTCTGGTCGGTGTTGGAGCGTTCATTATCTGCTTCTTTATCGAAAGCATCGTGGCTTGATTAGCAGATTCGCGGCACTGGATCTCCGACGGGAGGCTCGAGGATTCTTTTTCCTCCCACCTCGGTTAGGAGGACAACGCCACGGTATTTGGTCGTGGCATGACCGATTATTGCCGCGTTGCGTCCGTATGGATGGGCGCGGACGGCCCGGAGGACCTCCTCCTCCTTCTCCTTGACCACTCCGACGATCATCTTGCCCTCGTTCCCGATCGTCAGGGGGTCGAGCCCCAACATCTCGCAGGCATTCCGGACTGCCTCGTTTATCGGAACGAAGTTCTCCACGACCTCGATGCCGACCTTGGACTTCGACGCCCATTCGTTGACCGCGTTGGCGAGGCCGCCGCGAGTAGGGTCCTTCATGCTCACCGCCCCACCGACCTTGAGGATGTCCTCGACGAGGCCGTTGAGCGGCGCGACGTCGCTCTTCACGACTGCATCGAACCCGTAGCCCTCGCGGAAGGAGAGCAGCGCGATGCCGTGGTCGCCAAGTGTCCCGGTGGCGATGATGGCGTCCCCCTCCCTCAGGTTGTCATCCGTCAGCCAGCGGGAGTCGACCTTCCGGTACTGCGAGGCGACTTCCAGATCATGGTCGAGGTATTGCGACCTTCGGCCGATCGCTGACGTGGCGATGACCATGCGCTCGATCTTTCCCTGCTCCATGACCTTGGTGTCGCCGGTGACGACCGGAACCCCCGCCTTCTTGGAAGTCTCGCCGATGCTGGCCGAGACCTTCTCGAGGATCTCGAACTCCAGGCCCTCCTCCAGGATCATGGCGCTGGAAAGCGCCAGCGGCCTAGCGCCCATCACTGCGATGTCGTTGATGGTGCCGCACACGCTCAAGGAGCCGATGTCCCCTCCAGGGAAGAAAAGAGGCTTGACCGTGTGCCCATCGGTGGTGAAAACGATGCCATCGACAACAGCTGAATCGTCGAACGAATGTAGCGGGACCTCGGTGTCCACCTTAGGCAGGAAAGGGATAATGTGCTTGCTGATGAGCTCATGCATCATTTCTCCGCCGGCCCCATGGCCCATGGTCACCCGGTCCATGATCGGCTGAATAAACTGAAGGCTCATTAAACATTCTGATTTCCTTCAGGTCCGCCTTAGCCATGGAAAGCCGGATGAGGATGAGGAGCGAAGGGCGGATGATCGTGATTGCATACGTCGATCGCGCCCATTGCCTGGTCTCCTGGGAATCTCGAATTACTCAGTCGTGCGCGTTTGGAGAATAGGACAAAGTCTTATCATGGGAAGTCATCATACCGCCAACGAACAAGGGCTCGTAGGGTAGTCTGGATTATCCTTTTGGCCTTCGAAGCCAAAGACCGGGGTTCAAATCCCCGCGGGCCCGCCATAAGGTCAAGCGAGACGGCTCTCTCGTTGAAGCCCATTTTGACCATTAGTGCTATTGGAGTAGAGGGGATTCTCGTTTCAGCGGTCGGTTCACGCCTGTTCTTCTTCTGTCCCGGCGGCACAATAGAAATCCCGGATTAAGTGGTGCTGCGTATGGACCTTGCATACGGGGCACATGCACCCCCTCCTGCGGACCGAGCACGGCGCCTTCCTGCTGAGGCAGAAGAGCCGGAGATAGGGCTCCACAGCGCAATCCGGATAGCTGGGACAGCGCGGGCAGATGCAGTCTTTCTCCTCTTCCCCCGCCGGGGAAGCATTGGCCAAGTATGTCAGAGCCAGAATCGCATTCGGCATTTCATCCCTCCTTTGCCCGCGGACGGCCATATTCAGACCCCTTCTTGACCAGCTCCTCGCTTATCTTCCAGAGGCGGAGGGCGGCCTTGAGATCGGTAGCGTCCCTTGGGCGGTGCCTTCTCCCTCTTCTTGGCGAAGTACTTCCCCGAAACGTTCTGGACTTCGGGGGAAGAAGCAAGGTAGATGGGCGTCTCCGCGCCCTTCATTGCGCTGATCATGAACGGGCTCAACAGCCTCCACGCGACCTTAAAAGCCCCTTTGTTGTTCATGGCGAAACCGGTTCTCACATTACCGGGATGCAGGCAGTTCGCCGTCACCCCCGTCTTCTGGAGCCGGCGGGCGAGCTCGAAGGTGAAGAGCTGATTGGCCAGCTTCGATTGGCTGTACGCCCTGAATCCGGTGTAGTTCCTCCCCAGCATCAGATCATCGAAATGGATATGGCCCAAGTTCGCCGCCGCCGAACTGGTCACCACCACTCGCGAGGGGGCGCTTTTCTTCAGCACGTCCAATAGCAGATCGGTGAGGAGGAAATGGGCTAGATGATTAACGGCGAAGGTCATCTCATATCCCTCTTTGGAAAGGAGCCTCTTGCTATTGATCCCTCCAGCATTGTCGAAGAGAACGTCCAAGCGAGCATGTTCGGAAAGGAAATCGGCAGCTAGCTTGCGGACCTCCTCCAACGAGGCCAGATCGCAAATGTAATGCTGGATCTTCTCATTGCCCGTCGCCGTTCTGATATCATCCACCACTCTCTCGGTCTTCTCCCTATTCCGACCGACGATGACGATCGTTGCGTCCATTCGCGCGAGACCGAGCGCGGTCTCCTTCCCAATGCCTGAGGTCCCACCGGTAATCAATACGATCTTTTGGGCCATGCTTCGGTCATTCTCGGTCAGCTACATCACCAACGTCCTGAGATTATGTTCATGACGGCACCCTGCCATTAATAAAACCCTTGTTGAACTTGCTATTCAATCCACCTGCGTCTTCGCCTGTGATCTTTTCCCCATTTCGGCCCGTGCCTCCCAACAGCTGGCTTGGAAGCTCATCACGCTCCGGTACACCGATAACTATATCTTTTTCCTTGGCCTGCATGCGTCTCATGGCTAACGTTACACCTCAAGTTGAGAAGTTGTTCAATGCATTGAAGCAGGCTGGTGCGATCGGAGAGGACAAGGCGATAAGCGCGGAAAAGGCGACGGCGCATTCCAAGCTCCCGAAGGCGCAGTGCATGAACGCGATGCAGGACCTGGAGAAGAAGGGAGTAATCAAGAAGAAGACCAAGAACAACTCCGTCTTATACTATCTGGCGAAGACAGAGCTCCCCTGATCACCGATTTATGGCGAGAGGGGAATTCTCACATCCTTCTGTCTATCAGCAAATCGCCTGGCTTATCCGGACCCGTAAGCGCGGACATGCTTCCACGCCTTATCCAGGTGTTCAGGAGTCTTGCCCTCCTCGTAGATCGAGGCATCCGCTCTGGAGAATTCCTTCCGGTCTTCGCCGACCGGGCACACCTTTATGCAGAATCCGCAGGGCGAGACGAAGCGCTCTGCCAGGAGCTCGTTCCGCTCCGCGCAAGCCCGCTTGTCCGCCAGCCCTTCCGGATAATCCCTCTTCTGCAGGGCGTTGACCGGGCAGATCTTGGCGCACCGCATGCAATGGATGCACAACTGCTCCTTAAGCAGCGGGTCCCCAGGCAGTTCGGCGCTCGTGAAAACCGCCCCGAACCTGACCCTCGGTCCGTATCTGCGGGTCAGTATCATGTTGCTCACTCCGAACGAGCCCAATCCTGCGAGGTACGCCGCATGGCGGTGGGAGAAGAACGCCAGAGGCCTGTCCTTGAGCAGGCTGATGTGGCCATAGCCGTCCCTCGGGACATAGAGCGAGGGGAATCCCTTCTCGGTCAGGTAGAGCGCCAGCCGGTAGGTGTACTGGTCCAGGAGCGCGTTGACGTTCTTATACAGCTCGTAGTAGAATATGGAAGGTGAGGTCTCGAGGATGGGCAGGGTGATGGGCAGGCCGATGACCACGACCGACCTAGCCTCGGGGAAGATCGACTGGGGCCAGAAATCCTTTGGCACCCAGGGCTCGAATGGAGGCTTCTCCCATCGTTCCACCGGCGCAATCCCCATCAGCGGTATGTCCAGGGAGGCGCACTTCCTGCGCAGTTGCCCCTTCAGCTCCGAGCTCATCGGTGAATCATCGCACGCTGACGCATAAAAGGTTCGGGAGAAAACGGGTCATCGCTTAATGGCACATAGTCAGCTGAAGCGGAATCGCAAAGAATGGATCCGTCAAGGCGCTGGTGCGTTGTTTTTGGAGAAGACCTCCACCAGCTTCTCCACCGTCGGCACGCCCCCGAAGAGCTCCAGTTTCTCATTGACGAAGAGGGCGGGCGCGATGGCGGAGCCATACTTGTCGAACAGGGGCATGATCTCGGACATGAAGGCGAACTTCCTCGACATCATCGCCTCGGTCACGTGCACCAGGTCCAGCTGAGCCTCCTGTCCGGTCCGCTTCAGCGCCTCCTGGATGACCCCCAGGTACTGCTGGTCATGACCCGCCAATTTCGGATTGCAGCAGGCGAATGAAAGCAGGATGACCCTCATCTTCTCAGTCATACAGATGACCTCCGATCTTCCTGAGATTCTCGATTCCGTAGGCGTCGGTCTCCAACAGCGGTACCTCTTTCCTGACCGTGCTGCTGAAGCGCTGCTGGATTTCGACCAGATAGCGCTCTTGCGTCGCCCTGCGCTTCTCCAGGAACCAGTTGCCCTTCAGTACCTCCGGCGGGATCACCTCGTTGATGATCAGGGCGGGGACCTTGATCCCGAAGCCGCCCAGGTCCTCGAAGGCGCGTGCGGTCTCCTCGATCGGCAGCTTCTCCGGCAGCAGCACCAGCGTGAAAGCGGATATGTTCTGGTCCGCCAGGCCTTTTATGGCGTTGTCGTAGCGCAGCTTCTCCTTCTTCAGGTCGTCGATCATGCTCTCGTCGTAGACGAACCCGAGCATCTCCGACAGCTCCTTCCGGTTCTGGATCTGGTTGGATATGTAGCCAGACCAGTCGAAGGGCATGCTCAGCTCGCGAAGGGTGTGGCCAGTTGGAGCGGTGTCGAAGACGACCTTGTCGTGCGCGGAGTCCTGCATGAAGCTGACGAACTGATCGAAGGCGGCGATCTCTTCGGTGCAGGGAGTGCTCAGCAGCTCGCTGCCGAAGAGCGACGACATTCCTTCCATCATGCCGGTCATACGGCTTTGGAAGACCCCCATCGCCTTCTTGGGGTTGATGTTGAGCCCGCTCAGCCTGCAGGAGCATTCGATCGGGGTGATCTCGGTGGCGCTGATTTCCTGCTCGAAGATGGCCGATAGTGAAATGGTAGGGTCGGTGGCGACGATGAGCGTGCTATAGCCCTGGTCCGCCAGCCAGAGTGCGGTGGAGGCGGCCATAGTGGTCTTGCCGACGCCGCCCTTCCCTCCGAAGAAGAGGAACTTCTTGTTCTGCACTAGGGTTCTTAGCTCATTCTTTTCGTTCATGTCATTCCCGCTTCGTATCGGGGATTATTGCTCATAATCCTTCTTATGAATGCCCAGGCGGGATCAAGGCCTCTCCCACTTCCAGGCGCTACAATGAATCTATTTATCGTCAACGAAGCGATTTGGACCCGCATGGCGTCCGAGAGCGTTCTGGTTCGGGTTGAGCATCTCTCCAAGCGCTACAGGAGCATACTGGCTCTGAACGATGTCTCCTTCGACATACGTAAGGGGGAGATCTTCGGCTACATAGGCCCGAATGGAGCGGGGAAGACCACCACGATCAAGGCCATGGTAGGAATCCTCACTGCTTTCGAGGGGGACGTGAGCATCGACGGCCGCTCCGTTCGAGGGGACAGGGTAGAATTGAATCGTGCCCTTGGCTACCTTCCTCAGAAGGCAGCCTTTCAGGACTGGCGAACGGTCGATCAGGCATTGAGCACATTCGGTCGGCTATCGGGGATACCGAAGGTGGAACTCGATAGCAGGATCAAGGAGACGCTTGCGGAGCTGGACATCCTGGAGACCAGATACCGTAAGATCGCACAGCTCTCCGGCGGAACGGTGCAGAAGGTTGGCATAGCCCAGGCCATAATGCATCGACCGCAACTCCTGGTGCTCGATGAGCCGGTGGCTGGGCTGGACCCTGAGAGCAGGTACGTTTTCAAGAGGCTCTTCCAGAAATTGAGCGGGGATGGGACGACCATCTTCTTCTCCTCCCATATCCTGAGCGATGTTGAGGACATAGCCGACCGGATAGGTATTCTGAGTGCTGGCAAGCTGGTGCATGTCGGAAACATGGATGAGCTGAGGAGCCAGGTAATGAATGCCAAGGAACTGATCATCGAGCTCTCCTTCGACAATGGGGGCCAGGGTGCCCTGGAGAGGGTCAGCGGTGTCCACAGCGTCCAACTGGAAGTCGCCGGAAGGTACCGTATCAAATTGAACCTAGGGGCCGATTTCGACGAGGTGACCCATGGCGTCATTGAGGCGCTGATGACGAGCGGCAGCAGGATCAGGAGCATACGCCCACTGCTTCCGACGCTGGAGCAAATATACGTGAACTATCTGGCAAAAGGGGTCATTGCATGAGTCTCGCTATACTCTTCAAGGATGAGCTCACGGGCTTTTACAAGTCCAAGGTGATGCTCTTCCTCTTGGTCGGCCTGCCTGTAATCTCACTCTTGCTCTATGCTCTATCGCCAGACACCGGTGGAATCCCCGTATCGGTCTTCATCGCTTTAATCGTCTCATCTGTCGGAGGGGCACTGGCCTCGATCATGCTGGTGGTCACAATCATTAACGAGAAGGAGCGCGGCGTCTACGACCTTTTCGTGATCAGGCCGATCAAGCGATGGCACATCATCATCTCAAAATTCATGGCCGTGTTCCTCTGCCTGGCGATCGCTGGCATAGTCTCAATCGTTGCTGGTGTGCTGGTGGACGCGGCGATCGAAGGTGCCATATCGAGCACTCTCCTCCAAGGGTTGGGCGACTCGATCATCATCACCTTGTGCATGATCTCCATCGCCTGCTCGGCCAGTGTGCTGATCGGGGTCATGGCGCCCAGCATCCTCATCGGAGTGATCGCGGTGTTGTATGGAGCAAATCAGCTCGCCGCCTTGGTGGTGCTGCCAGTATTCCTTGCCCACTCGCCCATTTACATCGCGGTGATGGTCGCAGTGGGCATTTCCTTTGTACTCTTGGCCCTAGCCTTGTATCTGTTCAATAGGAAGCAATTATGAAGGCAGGTTAGAGCGCATCGGCCGCTCTCTCAGGTCGTTTAGAATTCCCTGAACCCTTCCTTCTTGGCACCGCAGATCGGGCATTTGTCCGGGGCGTCCCCCTCTATGGTGTAGCCGCAGGTCTCGCAGATCTGGACCTTCGACGGATTCCAGTCCTTGCCTTGGTCCACCGCCGTCTTCGCGTCCGTGAAGAGCCTCTGGTGCACCTTCTCGGTCTGCAGAGCCCAATCGAACGAGGTAACCACCGCCTTCTCGCCCTGGAAGACCGCCGTTTCCTTGTACACCGGATACATTTCGTTGATCTCGAAGGTCTCGCCGTCGATCCCGAACTGCAGGTTCTGGGACGTGGTCCCTATGCCAAACGGCGCCTCTCCCGACATCGGTGCGGCGGCCCGAGGCATGCGCATGAAATGGTTCGTGGCATGGACCTGCTCGGCGAAGGCAACGGCCCTGAGCAGCCTAGCAGTGTTCTTGAAGCCCTCCCTCTCGGCCTTGGCGGCGAAAATCAAGTAGCGCATGTGCGCCATGCTCTCTCCTGCGTAAGCGTTGTGCAGATTTGCCTCGGTCATTGGGTGCATGTTTTTCCCTCTTGCGTTGCTAGGTTGCTAGGAAAGGACTGATTTAAAGAATTTCGCCTTATCGCTTCAATCCAAGCGAGAGGAGACTCCTCAGCGCGATTTCGCGAGGTACGCCAATATGGCGATCACGCCCGAGAAGATGAGGAACACGGCGATCAGTACCGGGACATTGCCGGGGAAGAAGTCATTGAGCAGTAGAAGGGCGCCAAGCATGACCATCACCCCTCCCCATAGGAACATGTACATCATCCAAGACCTTCCCTGTTGGTCCTGCGATTTCTTGGAGACGGTCCCGAGAACGACGACGAAGGCTCCGAGTTCCAGCAGGAAGACAGGGACAAGATAGAACCAGTTGTTCGTCGCCCACCCAACCAGGATGGCGATGGCTGCAGCGATCAATACGAAGCCAACGGTGAGTCCGGTATGGCCCCTCTCTCTTACCCGGTTCGCTTCCATTTTCGTCCTCCTCTCCTCGCTCGAATTCTGCGGGCCCCGGCCAGGCCCTGCGCTACATTTCATACTAGGATGCCGTCTGATAAATGTTTGTCCTAGTTGCCTCCAAGGCGAAGGTGAGTGGGGAAGTGCAGCCCATTCAGGCTGACGAACTCCACTGCCATGTAGGCGGCGGTGAAGCACAGATATGAGAGGAGGCAGCTCCAGCTGAACCAGCCCAACAGGATCATCCCGACCATGGCGAAGTCGCTGAATGGTCGGTAGGTGATGAACCTTTCCGTCCAGCCGGTCATGCTCCGCTTGTGCGCCACGCCATCCATGACCTCATCGAGGAGGCCGGTCAGTAGGAATGCCACTATGGGCATGAGCAGAATCTCGACGGCGAAATGGGGAGAGAGCAGAATGAAGCTCGCCATCGCTATCAACGAGCCAGTCAGGAAAGCGCGGTTGTCCACCTTCTTGGCGATCCAAAGGGATATCAGCATGGAGATGAAGAAGGCGGTGGAGAACGGGCTGTCGGCGGCCATTAGGAAGCCCATCGTGAGGCCGGCCAGCACCGCCAGGATATTGGCCGAGCGGATGGAGAAGGACGACTCGTCGTAAGCTTGATCGATGTACTTTATCGCACCGCCCAGGAAGGCGAATGACATCAACAAGAAGAGTATTTCCATTTCTTTGTCCTAACTTCAATTGCCAAACGAAGTGTCGGCCGATGCGCGGTTTCGCATAAAAAGGATGCTACTCACCCGCTACGAATTCCGGAATTTCGCCATTCGATTGCTGGCATGGCGTTCCTTCGGATGCTTGGCTCCTATCTAACGTCGAGTATCATCGAGCTATTGACCTGCAAGTCAACAAGAAAGGCAATTAGATAACGGCAACGACGATTGTACAGCGAGAACATGCAGGGAAAAGACCTCCTAGCAATCGCGTCGTTGATGGTGGCAGCCCTTCTTTTGACGGTGGCTTTCTCGGTGCTGATTAAGCCAGGCCAAACGGAAACGGACGGCGGGGTATTGCCCTCCTTCAACAATTACAACCAGGTCAGATCGTTCGTTGGGGGTTCGGGCCACCAACAGGCATGGAACCAGAACATGGCGATGATGGGTGCCAGCGACAAGGCGACGGCTAGCGCGGTCGACGAAGTCCGTTACTCGGACACCAACGTCCAAGTGAAAGGTGTGGATGAAGCGGACAGCGTCAAGACGGACGGCCAGTACTTCTATCTCACCGCCGCCGACAGCGTCAGCATCCTCAATGCGTACCCGGCGAGCAACCTCAGCAACCTATCAAAGATCAGCATGCGCGAGGCCCTTGACCTCGATCCGCATTACTCAGTCTGGATAAACGGACTATACCTCGCGCAGCAGAAGCTGATCGTGATAGCCAGTATCTCCGGCCCATACGAATACTACAACTCTTCTGACAGCGCCCCGGTCACCTCGATGATATGGCGCATGCCTCAGGAGAAGTCCGTGGTGGCGATATTCTCCCTCGTGGATATCGCGAACCCCGCGATGATCAAATCCTTCGGAGTATCCGGATATCCGATCACCTCGCGCATGAGCGGAGACTGCGTCTACGTCCTGGCCCAGCAATTCATCTCCGATTGTGCCAATCCGGTCGGCCCGAAGGTCTACGAAGACGATGCCTTCGCGACCATGACGGCTACCAGCATCCATTACGATCCGAGCTCCAGCGACATCTCTTCCTTCGTCAATATCATGGCGGTCGACATCGAGGCGATGGAAAGCAATCACACTTCGGTCCTTGCGGGATACACTTCCACGGTCTACATGTCCCAATCCTCCCTATTCCTCACCTTCCAGAAGCTAGAGGGAGCGGGGCCGATCTTCATGGGCGGGGGCGTGGTCTCCTTGGGCAGCAGCATACCAAAGTACACCACCACCATCTACCGCCTCGACATCGATGGCCTGTCCATCGTGCCGGCAGCAAGAGGGGAGGCCCCCGGTTGGCTCCTGAACCAGTTCTCCATGGACGAGAAGGATGGTCATCTCAGAGTAGCTACTACGTCAGGCTGGTCCGAGGGAAGCAACGACGTCTACGTGCTTGACGCCAATCTCAACGTGACCGGAAGACTGGAGGGCCTGGCCATGAACGAGCGCATCTTCGCTTCCCGGTTCATCGGAGACATGCTCTATCTCGTCACCTTCCGCCAGGTCGATCCGTTGTTCGTTATCAACCTGACCGACCCGGCAAGCCCCCGGCTGGTCGGCGAGCTGAAGGTCCCCGGTTTCTCCGCCTACCTTCACCCCGTCGATGCCAACCACCTCATCGGCGTTGGCATGCTGGGAGGCAGCGTGAAAGTGTCGTTGTTCGACGTTTCGGACCCAGAGCACCCAAGCGAGGTGTCGAACGTCACCGTGCCTGGATGGTCGTCCACCCAGGCGCTCTGGGATTACAAGGCCGTGCTTTACGACCCGGAGCAGAAGCTGCTCGTTCTCCCCATAACGAGCGTGGACAACCTGACCTGGCATGCCGAATCCGCCGCCTACCTGTTCAAGGTCAACGGCACGCGCCTGGAGGCCGCTGGAATCCTGACCGTACCGGAGAACGAATACTTGATTCGCGCCCAATACATCGGAGAGTTCCTCTACACGATCACGGACACTACCATCCGCGCCTACCAGATGTCGAACTTGGAACTGGTGAATGAGCTTGCCTACCAGGCTTGGAACCAGTACTATCTCCCCTGCTCTGATCGGGACGGGGGAAGTGGTGGCCATAGCCACCTTGAGGTGATGGCTTGGATGCGTCCAAGGGGTTAAACCTCCCCTCGTCATTTTCCCATCCAAGAGGACCGGAGATGAAGGTTGAGATCGACAAGCAGGCGTTATTCGCGCTCGCCTCAGACAGCCGCATCGAAATCCTCAAGGCGCTGGGGCCGCAGCGGCGAACCGTGACGCAGCTGGCTGATTCAATGGGCATCGACAAGGCCGCAGTGCACCGCCATCTCAAGAAGCTAGAAGAGGGTGGGTTCGTGGTGCGGTACGAGGACCACGGTTTCGTCTACTACGGGCTCTCCTGGAAGGCGAGGGACATAATCAGCCCGGGGGAGAACACCAAGATAGTCATCGTCTTCGCCACCGGCTGGCTGATGGTTGCCGGGGCGGCAATCGCCATTTGGACGGCCCTGAGCAGGATGGCCGCCCGAGGCGCCGATGCCGCGCAGGGCACCACCGGGGAGGGAGGGACTCAGTTCTTAGGGCCTCTTTCGGAGGTCAGCTGGGAGTGGACCATACTCGGAGTGCTGTTGGGAACGTTGGCCGTCGGCCTCATCTATCTGGGGTATCGTCGCTTGAGGCGGCCGAGGCAGATTGGGGCGATAGCCAAAGGGGTCCGGCCGGTCGAGGTCCTCGATTGAAAGGGGAAGGCATAAATATCCTGGGTCGCCTGCGCGCATTCAGCGCTATTCGGAGCGCTGTGTTCGACATGTGTTGGCAATACCGCGCTATCCAGACATTCTTTGCCTCGAACGGTGGGTGGGGATGAATGGGCACCCTCGGCATCTTCGTGGATCGCCAGACACTGAGCTATTCCAAGAAGCTAGGCATGCTGATGCGTTTTCGAGACGTGGCCGAGTCCCTCGGCCATCGCTGCTATTACATCTTCCCGGTCGAGCTGAAGAAGATCGCCAAGCTCGACGGCCTTCTAATCCGCAGCCGGACCGATCCGCTGAACGTGAGCTACGTGGCTGCACGGATGGCCACCATGCACGGCATCCCGGTCATCGACAATCCGGAAGCGATAAGAATCTGTTCCGACAAGGTCAACATGTACCTGCATCTGATGCAGGCCAAGGTCTCCATCCCCCTCACCGAGCTGCTGGTGCGCAAGGAGCTCGTTCCCGCAGACGCCAGGGGCTACTTCGAGCAGCTGGGGAATCAGGTGGTGCTCAAGGAGCCATCTACCAGCTACTCCAATCGGGTGAAGAAGGTCCATCGGGTGGAGGACTTCCTGCAGACCGCCCGTTCTTACCTGAAGATGGCGGACGAGCTGGTGGTGCAAGAATACATCGAAAGCGAGGAGGACTGGCGAATCGGGGTGCTCGACGGCCGATTCCTGTTCGCCAGCCGGTACGTCCTGCCGCGCGAGTCTGACCAGGTGCAGGCGGTGGATAGCGAGGAGATACCCTACTTCGGGATCGAGATGGTGAGGCAGGAAGAGGTCCCCAGCGGAGCCATCGATCTGGCGATACAGGCTAGTCAGGCGATTGGAAGCGGCCTGTTCTCGGTCGACATCAAGGAGCGGCAGGGAAAGATGTACGTGATCGAGGTCAATGATAACCCTTCCCTGGAGAGCGGTGAGGAGGACATCTATCCCGATACCTCTGAGCGGATAATCGCCGAGCTCCTGAAGTGAACGGCGGCGATTGCTTCAAGGAATGAAGGAACATGCAGGACAGAAGAACGCGGAACGGGAAGGCGCGAGAGATCCGTTGGAGGTTGGGTTAATGACGATCGGGACTGAGCACGAGTATTCCCTGAACGACCGAGACTTCAGGCCATTGCCAATCAATGACAAGATAATCCAGCGGATAAACGGCAGCATCGTGAACGAGTTCCCTTACGGTCCGGTCAACCTGTCCAAGGAGCTCCAGAAGCACGTCATCGAGATAGTCCCCGCCGTCCCGGCCAAGGATGTGGCGGAGCTGGAGGGCATGGTCTACTCCGGTCTGCAGAAGCTGCAGGCGCAGATCGGGCCAGACATCAAGATGCTCGGCCTGGGAATGCACCCACTGCTGGAGCTGCCGCAGACCGCCGTATGGGACCACGAGGACAAGGAGATCTACGAGACCTACGATCGCCTCTTCGATATCCATCAGCATGGCTGGCTGAACATCCAGGCGCTGCAGATGAACCTCCCCTTCCGCAACGACGACGAGCTGGTAAGCATCTACAACCGCATCCGGGCCTTGACCCCGTTCTTGGTTGCCGTGGCCGCCTCCTCCCCTTACGTTGAAGGCAAGGCCACCGGGAAGATCGATAATCGCCTGATCTACTACCGGGAGAACCAGCGGAAGCTGCCGGTGATCGGGCACGGGGTCATACCGGAGAAGCTAGGCTCGAAGCAGGACTACCTGGACACTCAGGAAGAGATGTACGCGGCCCTGAGGAAGGAAGGCGCCGACATACTGTGCCACGAGTGGGTCGATTCCCGCGGCCTGATCGTGCGCTTCTCGCGCAACTGTGTGGAGGTAAAGGCGCTGGACGAGCAGGAGAGCGTGCGCTCGGACATGGCCATAACCGCGTTCGTCCTGGCATTGCTCCGCTGCGACCTCGATCTGGAGGAGGACGAGGAGGCGCTCAAGGACATGCTGGAGAATGCCATCGAGAGGGGGACCGCCGACATGATGTCCGAGCTCCGCAAATTATACCAGAAGGCCCTGGGGGCGGCGAACGGGGACGAGCGCCGCTATCTGCCCCTGATCCGGACCAAGATCGAGTGCGGCAACCTGGCGGAGGCAATGCTGGAAACGGCGAAGACGCGGGAGGAGATCATCGGCCTGCTGCCGCAAATGGAGCGAAGCCTGAGGATCAACGTGCCCTACCAATGCGACAAGTGCAAGGCCCGCAAGCCCTCGCTCTATTGAGCCGGGCATTTTCGCTGACCCCAGGTATCGGGTTGATAACTCCAACAAAGATAAGCGCCAAGGGATGCGATGAAATGGCGGAATCATCTGGACATAGCTGATGCGGTAGCCGATGCCTTGTCTTTGTCACCGGATCAAACGGAGATCTTGAGGCAGGCCTCCATCGAACCCGATAAGCATGGGGAAAGGGTGCTCCGCTTCGACCGGAAGGGAGAGCCATATCTCCGTTGGATACGCCACCATCGTCCCGAGGCAGAGGTCATCGAGGCGCTAGCCTGGAAGGGTCGCCGGGCCTTCTTGGCGGGAAGGGAGGACGATGCCATCTGGTGCGTGGGCAAGGCGCTGCATTTCCTTCAAGATCAGTGCGTCTCCGTCGGTCCTTTGGGCCTAGGGCACGACGGCAGCGAGCTGGCGATATCCGATCATCGCGTTTCCCGAGAGGCGGTGCTCTCTGGAGTAAGGGGCGCAAAGGTCTCTGCGCACTTCATGCGCGAGTGCGTGCGATCGGTCAGGCCCAGCCGCGACCCCGTCGCGGCACTGAACCGGGCCGGGCTGTTCTCGGGGGCGTTGGCTGCCTCGGTCCTGCGGGGAAGCGATCCGGCAGACGACTGCCGGCGGAATGGCATGCCATCAAGCGCCGATTCCAGCTGGTGGTCCTTCCGGCCTCGCTGTCGATCGCGTTGGCAGCGCTGGCGGCATCGCTCTTTGCCCATGAACCGTTGATCGCACTGGCCGGCTCCGTCCGCATTGCTGGCGCCATTTGCCTATCGCCGCTACTGGTTCCTCAAGGACGAGATGACCTGGTTCGGTCATTAGTGCTGCGTCACTTCGCCGATTGCCATAGCTCCACTACGCCTGAAATCCATTGACTGGCATCGAATTGGCAATAGTTTATGAAGAACACCGGTCATTACGATTCGAGAGCATGGTGAAACTGGTAAAGGACTTCATGGTGAAGAAGCGTGAGACGGTCGAGGCTCAGGATGCTGTCCTCAGCGCCATCGAGGTGATGGTGGAGCACGACGTCGGCAGCGTCCTGGTCATCGACGAGAAGGATCATCTGATCGGCATCTTCACCGAGCGCGACCTCCTGCGCCATTATCTTGAGTCGCAGTCGAAGTTCTTCTTCATGACCGTCGGCGAGGTCATGACGCATCCAGTGGTCACCGTTCATCCGGACATGAAGATGTCGGAGGCCTTGGACATCATGGCCGAGAAGGACATCCGCCACATCCCGGTGGTCGACAAGGACAACAAGGTCGTGGGATACCTCACTTGGAAGAACCTCTTCCGTCACTTCTCCAAGTTGATGAAGAACGAGGGCAGCTAGGTAGAAAGCCAGCTGATCGTTGACCGTTTTCGATCTCGATGCTGAGCCAGCTTCCTGGGCGCCCGCTCACTCTTCCATCGACCCCAGGTCTCCGACCTCGAGGCCGAGCTCCCTGGCTTTTAGCACGCGGCGCATGATTTTGCCGCTTCGGGTCTTCGGCAGCTTGTCAACGAACTCGATCTCCCTGGGGTTGGCGAACATGGACAGCTTCGCCTTGACGAAGTCGGAGATCTCGCCCTTCAACTTCTCGCTCGGCTTGAAGCCGTCGCGCAGAATCACGAACGCCTTGATGATCTCCCCCTCACCTCGTCGGGCTTTCCTATCACTCCTGCCTCAGCGACGGCGGGATGCTCGACCAGGGCGCTCTCCACCTCGAACGGTCCGATCCTCTCACCGGAGGTCTTGATGACATCGTCCGCCCTGCCGATGAACCAGTAGTAGCCGTCCTCGTCCATGTAGGCGTTGTCGCCGCTGACGAACCAGCCGGGCACGCGGAAATATTCCCGGAACTTGGGGGCGTTGCGCCAGATGCTGACCATCATCGAGGGCCAGCCCGGCCTTACCGCCAGCATGCCCTGCGTCATCGGCGGGAGCTCCTTCCCCTCCTCGTCCACGATTCCCGCCAGCACTCCGGGGATCGGCTTTCCCATGGAGCCCGGCTTGATGTCCATGCAGGGATAGTTGCAGATCATCTGCGCCCCGGTCTCGGTCTGCCACCAGGTGTCGTGGATGCGCTTCCCGAAGACGTCCATCCCCCAGCGGATGACCGGCGGGTTCAGCGGCTCGCCGACGCTGCAGATGTGGCGCAGCTTGGAGAAGTCGTGCTCCCGCACGACATCCTCGCCGGCCTTCATCAGCATGCGTAGCGCGGTCGGAGCGGTGTACCAGACGGTGACGCCATAGCGCTCGATGATCGAATACCAGGTCCTCGGGTCGAATCGGCCCGCGAAGGTGACCATCGAGGCTCCCAACAGCCAAGGTCCGACGATCCCGTATGAGGTGCCGGTCACCCAACCCGGGTCAGCAGTGCACCAGTAAGTGTCCTCCTCCCTCAGGTCCAGCACCCACTTGGCGGTGACGTGCTCCTGGATCATCGCTTTATGGCCGAGGATCACGCCTTTCGGCTTTCCCGTCGAGCCCGAGGTGTAGTGCACCACGTATGGGTCGGCGGGCCTCATGTTCACCGTTTCGAAGACGGGGGAAGCGGCGTCCATCATCGTCTGATAGTCCGTTCCCTTCGCAGGCAGCGGGGCATCCTCTCCGTTCTGCAGCATGATTACATGTGAGAGTTCCACCAGATCGTCCATGACCGGCTCGATCCTCTTGTATAGGTAAGGCTGCGTGATCAGGAATTTCGCACCGGAGTCGAGCATGCGGTCCTTGACCGCTTCGGGTCCGAGGGCGGAGAAGAGCGGGCTCGAGACCGCGCCCATCTTCATCGAGCCGATGGTGGCGACGTAAAGCTCGGGCAGCCGGTCCATGAAAACGAAGACCCGGTCACCCTTCTTGGCCCCGAGGTCCGTAATGGCATTGGCGAAGCGGTTGGTGAGCCCCTTCATCTCGCCGAAGGTGAACTTCTTCTCCTCGTTGGCCGGTCCGATCCAATAGAGAGCGATCTTGTTCTTGCGCCAGCTGGTGGCGTGCCGGTCGATTGCCTCATGCGCGACATTGTAGACCCCGCCATTGGACCAGTCGAACTCCTTCTCGACCTGGGCCCAAGTGAAGTCCTTGCTTGCCTTCTCAAAATCCTGCATGTTCCCCTTGCACTCGGCCCGGATCAACTCACCTTTCATCAGGCAACCCCTCGGTTTCTTAGGGCGACTTGAAATTCAAGTACATAAAAATGATTGCAGGAATTCCTCAGATTCAAGTACGGATGTCGTTGTTACCGTCGTTTCTCGTAATATTTCCCCATTTTTCGCTATTTCGCCACGGATTCGGTAGTCGCCGTCGGAACCAACACGATTAATAACAAAAGAGGACTTTGCAGTCCGTATGCGCCCACGGACCTTTGCGGAGAAGGTGCTATCGAGAGCGAGCGGCACCGATGCCAGGACGGGCGAGATCGTGACCGCCAAGATCGACCTGGCCATGTCCCACGAGAACGCCGCTCTGGTCCTCAGCGCTTTCAAGGAGATGGGCGCGAAGCGGGTCTGGGACCGGGATAAGATCGTTCTTCTCTTCGACCACCGCATCCCCGCAAACACGGTGAAGGCAGCGGAATCGCACAAGTTGGTAAGGGAGTTCGTACGCCAGGAGGGTCTGCCCCAATTCTTGGACCTGCGAGAGGGGGTCTGCCATCAGGTCCTGCCTGAGAAGGGGAAGGTGCTGCCGGGCAAACTGATAGTCGGTACAGATTCACATACGGTCACTTATGGCGCCTTGGGGGCGTTCGCCACCGGGATCGGGGCGACCGAGATGGCGTCGGTCTGGGCGATAGGCGAGCTCTGGCTGAAGGTGCCGGAGACGAAGCGCCTCTCGATTGCTGGGCCTCTGCCGGAAAGGACGAGCGCCAAGGATGTGGCGCTGCGCCTGATCGGGGACATCGGCTCCGACGGGGCGGACTATCAATGCGTCGAGTACGTGGGCAACGTGGTCGATGAGCTCTCGCTCGCGGGCAGGATGGTCCTTTCCAACATGAGCGTGGAGATGGGCGCCAAGGTGGGGGTGTGCTTCCCCGACGGAAAGACCAGGGAGTTCCTCCTTTCACGAAGCAGCGAGCCCTGGACCCCGGTCCTCGACGATCCAAAGGCAGAGGTGAGCGAATCGATGCAGTTCGAGTTCTCCGACCTCGGCCCTCAGGTGGCCAGACCGCACGCCGTGGACAACGTCGTCCCGGTGGAAGAGGTGGAGGGAATACCAGTCGACCAGGTGTTCATCGGCTCCTGCACCAATGGCCGAATGGAGGACCTGAGGGAAGCGGAGAGGGTATTGAGGGGGAAGAAGGCCTCCGAAAACGTTAGGCTGTTAATCGCCCCAGCTTCGCGTGAGGTCTACATCGAAGCGTCCGAGGGGGGCATACTGGCCTCCTTGGCCCGCTCGGGGGCGATCATACTGAACCCTGGATGCGGACCCTGTCTGGGGGCGCACGAGGGATTGCTGGCGGCGGGCGAGAGATGCATTTCCACCACGAACCGCAACTTCCGCGGGCGGATGGGCTCGCCGAACGCGGAGATATTCCTGGCCAGCCCGGCCACGGCGGCAGCGAGCGCGCTCAAGGGCGCGATAGCCGATCCCAGGGAGGTCTTGGGGTGATCGAAGGGAAGGCTTGGAAGTTCGGGGACCACATCAACACGGACCTGATAATCCCAGGCCGCTACCTCGATGACTACAACGCGCAGAACCTTGCGGCCCACGTCATGGAGGATTCCGACCCCCAGTTCGCGAGACAGGTCCACAAAGGAGACATAATAGTCGCAGGGCGCAACTTCGGCTGCGGCTCCAGCCGGGAGCAGGCTCCTCTGGCATTGAAGCACGCCGGAGTGGGCGCCATCGTCGCTGGCAGCTTCTCGCGCATCTTCTTCCGCAACGCCATAAACGTGGGCTTACCGGTGGTGATCAGCCCGAAGGCCTCCCAGGTCGTTCATACAGGCGACTTCGTCAGCATCGATTTGCATCAAGGCACCATCAAGGTGGTCGGCAGCGAGCTAGTGATGAGGTTCGACCCGATGCCGGATTTCTTGATGAGCATCCTCGAGAGCGGCGGTCTCGTGCCCTACACCCGGGAGCGATTGCACCAGAAGTGAAGGTGTTTGCCTGACAATTCAGCCTCGACGGGTTTAGGCATCTGGCTAGACCGGATTTTGAACGCCTAATGCAAAAAGCTTATAAGGGCATGCTAATATGGGGGGATACTTCCCTTATCGGTGATCGTATGAAGAAATATACCAGGTTCGAGAAGGCGCGCATTATCGGTGCGAGGGCGCTCCAAATTTCTCTCGGTGCTCCGGTTCTTTTCGATATACCAGAAGGGATGATCGATCCCATCGAGATAGCCAAGATGGAGTTCGATCGCCACATCATACCAATCGACGTAAAGAGGGATTAATGGGCAGGTTTTTCGATGAGCGATGAAGTGAAGTCAGATTTGCTAGTTCCCGAGGATGTCTATCTCACGTCGGGCGTTCACATCGGAACGCAGCAGAAGAGCGCCGACATGAAGCAGTTCATATTCAAAGTCAGGTCCGATGGCCTGTACGTCTTGGACGTGAAACAGACCGATAACAGGATCAGGGCCGCGGCCAAGTTCCTGTCCCGCTATACACCGGACCGGATCATGGTGGTATCAGCGCGCCAATATGGCCAGAAGCCGGTCAAGGTGTTCACCAAGACCATCGGCGCCAAGACCTCGGAGAGCAGATTTGTACCCGGATCGCTCACGAACCCGAAGCTCCCCATGTTCAGCGAGCCCGAAGTGCTGCTTGTCACTGATCCAGCGGCAGACCAGCAGGCGATGGCCGAGGCGATGAACGTCGGCATCCCAATCGTCGCATTGTGCGACGCCAACAATGAGACCAGGAACGTTGACCTGGTGGTGCCGACCAACAACAAGGGCCGCCGCGCGCTTGCCTGCGTCTACTGGCTGCTCACCCGGGAGATCCTTAAGGAGAAGGGATTCCTCACCAGGGACGAGGATTTCAAGCTCACCATCGACGACTTCGAAGCCAGCCTTTGAGGGTCGAGCGCAAACCCTTTAATCAACCCTCTTACCTTTTTATTTCGGTCAAAATGCGCTATCCCGCCGTCGCCGGCCAATTCTATCCTTCGAAGGAGGAGGCACTGAGAGAGCAGATCGAGGAATCGTTCCGCGGGCCACTTGGTCCGGGGCAGGTGCCGGCGCTGGCGAAGGGCAGGGGCTCCATCCGTGGAGCGGTTGTGCCTCACGCGGGCTACGTCTTCTCCGGTCCGGTAGCAGCGCACGTCTACGGTGCGATCGCCTCCGAAGGCTTCCCCGAGACCTTCATCATCATCGGTCCGAACCACCACGGGATCGGGAGCGGGGTGGCGATGACGACCGAGGACTTCGTCACGCCGCTGGGCACCTGCAGGATAGACCATGAGATCGCCGGCAAGCTGCGTAACTGGGTGGACGAGGATCCTTTCGCCCATGCGCAGGAGCATTCCATCGAGGTCCAGGTGCCGTTCATCCAGTACTTCTCCAAGGAGGCGAAGTTCGTGCCCATCGCCATGACCTTCCAGGATCACGAGACCGCGAAGGAGCTCGGCGCCCATCTGAGGCACGCCTGCAAGGGGCGGGACGTGATAATCATCGCATCGAGCGACTTCAGCCATTACATCTCTGCCAGGGAGGCGGAGAAGAAGGACAAGGCGGTCATCGACCAGATATTGAAGTTGAACTCCGCGGGAGTGGAGAGGGTCGTGATGCAGCAGGACGTCTCCATGTGCGGCTACGGCCCAGTGATGGCGATGCTGGAGGCGGTGCAGGGGACGGAAGCCCAGCTCCTCCGCTACGGCAACTCGGGCGACGTCCGGCCGATGGAGCAGGTGGTGGGCTACGCAGGCATCATCGTCCGCGCCTGACCTCGCGCTCGCATTTATAGCTCAGCGCCGGATTCTGAGGTGAGGAGAGAGACTTGCGCCCTAGCCCTGATGCTAATTACCGTCTTGCTGCCGGATCCCGGCCTGAGGCGAAAGCGCCTTCGGCAGAGAGTGCAAAAGCGCAGATCAAGAGGATCATCTGGGACCGGAAATCCAGCGAGACGACGATCGTCGGTTATTGGCGCTACGTGCCATTGGTGGCAGTCTCCCTCGCCGCCCTGACCGGGCTCACGTTCTTCGTCCTCGTCCCGAACCTGACCGGCTTCGTCTTCGGCTATCTGGCCATATACTCGGTGAGCTTCGCCGTACTGGCGATAATCAATTACAAGCTGGTGAAGAGCATGAACGCGCACCTCAGTCGTGAGGCGGCGCTCCGCCCCCTGCTCATCGATGTCGTCCGCCAGCACGCAATGGAATCGGATTCCGCGGAGGCAAGGGAGGCCGTTACCAAGATGCAGCGCGCCAACCTCGATGCTTCCAGACGGGAACGGCCCCCGAACGAGATGATCGCACCCATGTCCGCCCTGCCAATCGTAGGGATCGCCTTCGGGTTTGCCTTCCTGAGGTCCATGATGGCGGCGCGGGCAGAACATGACCGGAATTGGCAGGAATTCCTCTCGCAAATCAAGGTGGCGGAGGCGAAGTCGGGGAGGGAGCTGGCAATCGCAGTCAATCAGAATGCTGGCAAGTCCAACTTCCTGGCGTTCTTCGCGATTTCTCTGCTCTGCTTCCCCTTCCTGGCCTACTGGTATTCTGACATCGAGAGGAGGACCGAGTTCCACCTGCAGGAGCAATGGCAGGGCGAGGACCAGCTGGCGAAGGTCGTGCTCTGATCCATCGGCCGGAGATAGCCTTGATTCGCAAATCCGCTTATATGAGAAGGGCAAATTGTGGCATGGTGACTCAGAATTGGCGACCAGCGCGAACGACCGACTTGGCTTCTGCCCCCACTGCGGCGAGTACCTGAAGGAGGAGATGACCCTCTGTCCGAAGTGCGGCATGTTGATCAAGGAGGCCGTCCCCCCGCTGGAGCCGATCTCGTTCCGCAACTCCAAGGTCATCGGATCGATGCGGTCGGTGACAGGCGCCGTCTGCCTGGTGCTCTCCGGGCTGATCGGGCTCACCATGTCAACCTTCGTGATGCTGAACCAGGAAGCGATCGTCGCCGAGATCGTGAAGGTCTACGGTGGGGATCTGGCCGGTGTTCAGGAGGCAGTGGTATTCCTTGGCGTCTTCTGGCTCATCTCGGGCGCAATGGCCTTTCTCGGCGGCTTCTTCGCCGCCCAGCGCCGTCACTTCAAGCTGGCCATGATTGGAGGGGTCTTCGCCCTCGGCACCTTCGGGATGGTCTTCCTCGAAGGCTCGGTCATCGGACTGATCGGCCTGACCCTGGTCTGGCTCTCCCGCCGTGAGTTCCGTTGATCAGATCCGCTTCATCCGGCCGAGCACCGGCTCGTAGATCATGCCCTTGTCCAGGAGGGAGTTGGTCACTTCCTCCAGTTGGGCCTTGTCCAGTCCCAGCCTCTTGACCTCGTCCACGATCTGGTCCCAGGGGGCCCCCTTCCCGTTCTTGTCCAGGGCGGTTATTAGAGCGAGAACCTGCTCCTCGCGGTCCACTTCCTTGGCCTCTTCCTCCTCCTCGATCTCCTCGGGATTGGTGGCCATCTCCTTGGGCATCTCCGCTTCCTGGTCGCGCCGGTATTCGGGCAGGAGGTACCTCAATGCGTCCACGACCATGCCGCGATAGCGGCTCAGGTCCACGTCTTTATAGTGCTCGCAGGCCTTGACCACGCCCTCGGACAGCAGCCGGCTATGCCCGAGCTTAACCAGCTCGTCCACCGTGGGGGCGGCCATTTCCTTGGCGTCGCTCATCGCCTCGATCCGCTTCAGGGTGGAGCGGCAAGCCTCCAGCACCCAATAGTCCCTGATGCCAGCATCCACGATCGTCACCTTCTCCGGCCTGATGGATACGTAGACCGTCCCTTCCTCAGGCGAGTAGGTTCGGGTCTTGCCCACCACCGCGATGAACGCCGGCGGCTCGATCTTCGATAACGTAGCCGTAGCTTCTGGCTGATACTGCCCCGATGAAACGTAGAACGTACCCGTGGGGTCGGACAATCGGGCGCGCCACAGTGGCTCCTCGCCCGTGCCAATGTTGTCCAGGTCCGTGAGCACGCCGACGAGGAAGACGCGGTTGATCATCGCCCCGATCGGGGTTACGATGTACGAAGGCGCCCTCTCTCCCTCCCCCTTGATCTCCAGGTTGGAGGAGTTGTACTCGCCCGCGAATACGCGCCAGGCCACCTCGCGCGAGATCATTGGGAGGCCTCCAGCTCGGAAAGGAGGGAGGCGGCCTCGCTCCTTACCTCCGGCACCGTCAGCTCGGCCTCGGTCACGATCATCATCAGTCCATACTCGTCGCTGGTAACGTTTCCGCGCACCTCGATGGGCTTCCCCAGCATCCGGTCCTTGATCTTCTCCTCCACGATCTCGGGGTTCATAGCCTCCTTGGCCTCCCTGAGGCTTTCGGCCAGGGTGATCCCGACCAGCATCTCGGTGATATCTTTATTCAGCACGGCCGTCAGGGCGGCCGCGCCGTCGTCGACCACTGCCTTGATCCTCAGGTCCGGCTGCCCATCGACCTTGCCGTGGATGCGGCACAAGCCTTTCTGCACCAGGCGGTTGCACTGCGGGCAGCGGAAGATTAGACCACTGCCCTTCTTGATGTCGACGACCACGCCGCGGACGAGGACATCGACCGCCCCGCCGACCGACTCCAGCTCACCGATGCTCCGGATCTTGGGCTTGCTCAGCTCCAGGTCGGAGCCGAACGTCGCTTTTGTCCGCTCCACTCCCGCCCTCTCCCCGAAGTTCAATTGCGGTATGCCGCGCCAGGTGCGCACGTACGCGCCCCGGATGGTGATGACGTCCCCGGGCTTCAGCCCGAAATCGTGCCAGGCGGAGTATTGCACTTTGCCTGAGGCATCTGCCATAATCCCAGAGAACACCTGCTTGGGGCCGTTCGGCGTCTCCAGCTTCCTCGCTTCCACCGACAGCACCTTGGCGGTGATGGTGACGCTGTTCATCCCCTCCTTCAGCTCGATCACCGTGGCGTTCGTCGGTCCGTAGGAGGGAACGTCCATCCCCTCCGGCAGTTTGAGGGAATCGTCAGGTTGGGGTTCGATGGTGGCACGGTTGCCCAGGTTCAGCTGAGGCTGGCTGTTCCATTCCTTGGTATAGGCGTTCCTGACCAGGTACACCTTGCCCCGCTCCAGCTGGAACCTTTCCGCATCCCAGGCGGTGTAGGCGATGTTCCCGCCCTCGTCCGCCATGAGGCCGTAGAGGATCCTCTTGGTCTCGTTGTTCTGCTCGATCTCCTTGCGATTGACGGTGAGCACCTTGACCAGTAGGTCGACGCTCATCTCCGTGCCGCTGAGCTCGCTGATGAGCTTCCTGACCCCCTTGGTCAGGGCGTTCGGGTCCCCGCCCAGCTTGCGCACCACGCTCCGCTTGGCGGTCTCCAAGGACACCCGATATAGGTTCAGGTAGGTGTCCAGCTCTTTCTCGATCTCCGTTTCCTCGATCTTGTTTCCGAGCACCCGGGCGATTTCAGATACATGGGGTGCGAGTTCTTGTTTTTCCATGGTCATACCTCAAGGTGTTTAGGCTATGCTCTCTTTATCAGCGCATGGTTTAAAAGTATTCTTTCGGGTAAGTGAAAGTGGGTCGTACCAGCTCGTCCGGTACGATAGAGAAAAGGAAAACCGACGAAGATCACTCGGTGAAGGTCTCGCCGCGCTCGTAGTTCTCCTTCAGGTGCTTGATGATGATGTCGCGGTTGCGCCTGAGGTGTGACTCGTACCAGACCTTGACCACATCCCCCATCTTCTCATGCAACTTGTTCATGCTCAGATGGGTTATCGGCGAGTCGAAGATCACGAACTGCGCGAAGATGCGCTTCCAGCCAGCATACTTGTAGTAATGCTCGCCTTCGCAATACTCGAAGATCACCCGGACGTGCGGGGTGGAGTCGACCATGTAGTACCAGACCTTGATGGAATCCCCGAGCCTCCCCTGGTCCGAGCTCCTGTCGACCAATTGCAGGCTGTTGACGCTTGCGAAGTTGAATCCTTCCTTGAAGCGCCACTGGTCAGGGTAGACATCAAAGTTGGCAAATGTCTCGTGAGAAGGTTCCATGGTCATGTTCACGTTGATCTTTCCGAATCGCATCCAGATGCGCCAGAAATCTTCGATGAGCGTCTTGTTGATCGACTGCTTCGAGCTGTTGAGCTCGGTCAGGTCTTTGTTGATCGCTTCGGTCTCTTTCTGGAGCTCAGCGTCCAGCTCTGCGAACCAATCTTCGCCCTTTCCACCGGTTGGCGCCATATCGTTCCCTAAGCGGGATTATTCCTATTTGACCATAAAAAGCTTCCTAGATGGTGGGCATACTGGATAATCGGTCGGCGGAAAGGTCGATTATCCTCTTGCGCTGCGCCTGAGAAAGATTTTAGCCGCTCAGCTCTATTGGCCGGCAATGGATATCATCAGCCAGCTGATAGCATTCCTGGAATCGATATCCCGGGATCCGCTGGCCTATTCGCTGATATTCTATATCTACTGCGTCCTGGCAGCGATAATCCTGCCCATTCCCGTCGAGTTCGGTCTCTTCCTCAATCCCGACATGAGCATCTTCATCAAGGCCCTGATCCTCGGCCTGGGAAAGGCGACGGGAGCGTTCCTCATATTCTATCTCGGGATCAAGGTGGAAGGCCCGATCAGGCGCTGGTCGACGAGGTGGAAATGGTTCAAGAAGTTCGTGGACCTGATGGATCAGTTCGTATGCAAGACCCGCTACGTCGGACTCTACATACTGCTGAGCATCCCTTTGATGACCGATACCGTGCCCATCTACCTCTTCTCGATATTCAACAAGGAAGGGAAGGCGCTGAAGCCGAAATGGTTCACGCTGACCAATTTCCTTGCGGGCGTCACTCGGGCCCTGGTGGTCTATGCCATCTTCATGTTCTTCGCGATCAAATTGCTCTGAGCAAAGTTGGAAAGCAATCGAATGGAGAGCAGGCGTGGCAGGTCCCGTGGGCTTTGCACCAGAAGTCGTTCTTGCACCCAAAGTCCGCGCCTTGCACCGAAACTATGGGTGCAGAGGTGGGCTTAATGTGCAAAGCCGCCCTGCACCGAAAGTCTGGCTAAGGAGGGGGCCTAGGTGCGAAGCTAATTTGGTGCCAAAAATCAAATGGTAGAATTGCGTCACATCTGAATCACTACATCCGTGTAGTGCGTGTGGCCAGAAGGAGCGCGAATGGACAGACGAATCATCTTCACTAGGAGCCGAGACCCCAGGCTTGTTACCGTACGTCGCGGCGGCAGTCTACAGGATGCCGATCATCGCCTTCTTGCATTGTGGGCGGCCGATTGCGCGCAGCACGTCCTGCACCTCTTCGAGCAAACGCAACCCGGTGACGGCCGTCCGCGCCGAGCGATTGAACAGGCGCGCGCTTGGGCGCGGGGTGAGATTACGATGACTCAAGCCCGCACGGCCGCCTTTGCAGCACACGCTGCGGCCAGAGAGGCGTTCGGGGCTGCGAAGGAAGCGGCTCGAGCAGCCGCTCACGCCGTAGCGGTGGCTCATGTTGCAGCTCACGAACTGGGTGCAGCCGCCTATGCGATCAGAGCCGCACGCGCGGCGACTCCTGAAGATGAGCATGAGGAGGCTGGTCGCCTGGAGTGCCAGTGGCAGCGTGCGCAGCTTCCCAGCGAGATCCGAGAACTCGTGCTCGACGACCAGAGGTTGCGCAATGAGAAGTGCTGGTCCTTATTCGATTGCTGACCGGCTCGCTCGGACTTCTGCGACTGCCCAACAACCGCCTGAACCTGGCAATCCTTATTGTCACGGTTGTTGCGATCGCTCGGCTGCGCCTCGCTGGTCATCCGCGGGCGCTCAGCGCCGCCTTCGTGACGTGTCATAAACCTTGCTTCGATTTGGTGGCTTGCACCTAAAGTCCTCCGTCTGCACCTAAAGTCCATGCGGACAGCCACTTCAGGTGCAAAGCCGGTCCCGTGCAAAAGTTTATAATCGGAATGCGAATTCATCGATATGGTTCGGAAAGAGAAGATACTCAAGATCCTTGAGGAGTACAAAAGGGACAAGATAACGGTCGCTACCCTGTGCTCGCATTCCTCCTTGCAGATTTTCAATGGTGCCAGGAAGGAAGGTTTCCGTACCTTGGGCATCGCCGTCACCCAGAACACGAAATTCTACGATGCCTTCCCATTGGGCAAGCCGGACGAGATAATGCGCATCAGCAGCTACCCGGAGATGCTGGACATCGCGGACGAGCTGCTGGCTAGGAACGTCATCATCATCCCTCACGGCTCGTTCGTCGAGTACCTGGGCAGCGCCCGCTTCGAGAAGCTGGCCGTTCCCACATTCGGCAACCGCAACGTGCTGGCGTGGGAGTCCGACCGGGATAAGATGAGGGAATGGCTCGAATCCGCCGGAATCGAGATGCCCGCCAAGATCGAGGACGCCAGGAACATCGACCGGCCGGTGCTGGTTAAATACCACGGCGCGAAGGGCGGCAGGGGCTTCTTCATCGCGAAGGACTACCCCGAATTCAAGATGGGCATAGACATGAGCCAGCCTTACACGATCCAGGAGTACATACTTGGGACGAGGTACTATCTGCACTTCTTCCACTCGCCGATCAAGCAGGATGGATACAAGGCGGGCGATGGCACGCTTGAGCTTCTATCCATGGACCGAAGGGACGAGAGCAACATCGACGAGCTATACAAATTGGGGGCCTCGGAGCAGCTGAAGCGGCTGGGGACATACCCGACGTTCGTAGTCACTGGCAATGTGCCAGTGGTGATACGCGAATCTCTCCTCCCCAAGGTCTTCGAGATGGGTGAGAGGGTGGTCAACCGCTCCAAGGAGCTGTTCGGCGGTATGATCGGCCCCTTCTGCTTGGAGACAATCGTCACCGACCAGTTGCAGTTCAAGGTATTCGAGATATCCTCGAGGATCGTGGCCGGCAGCAACCCCTTCGTCTCAGGATCGCCGTATTCCGATCTGATAGAGCCGCAGATGTCCACCGGCAGGCGGATCTCGCGCGAGATCTCCATGGCCGAAGAGAAGGGCATGCTGGACAAGATACTCTCATGAGCATCCACCTTATGCTGGTCGACGCCGAGCTGGAGGCGCTACCATCCGATGCGATCCCCGGACCAGCGCCGCGGATCTGCTGCCTGCCCGGAGCGGACAAGACGAGAATCCGCATTCTGGACAGCCATCTGCATCGGGACCGGTTGGCTTCAATCACTGACCGTTTCCGGCGGGGGAGACCGGACATCGCTCATGCCTTCTTGACGATGACATTCAGCTCAAGGCAATGGGCCGAAGGGAAGTTGGAGGTGCTGGTGCACACCCGCGACAACGTTTCGATTCGGTTCGCTCGGAAGGCGAAGGTCAGCAAGGACTATGTCAGCTTCCTGGGGACGATGACCGAGCTGTTCGAAAAGGGAGCGGTCGGAATGGGGGAGGACCGCATCTGGATGGAGAAGGACCGACCGTTGTCAGCATTGTTTGAAGAGGAGCGGCTCGATTTCATCATCGCACTATCCCCCACGGGAAAAAGAGAGGACCTCAAAGCGGCATTGTCCAAGCTGCAGGGGAAAGAAGTCGGTCTGATAATCGGCGGCTTCCCCGAAGGTGACTATCTCAGCCCGGTGTACGAACTTGCAGATATGGCGCTGTCCCTGGGAGAAGAGATACTCACCGTGCCGGAAGTCACCGCCCAGGTGCTTGCCGCGGTTCCCTAGGCTCTACCAGCCGCGCTCTTGCAGGCGCTGCTCTGGCTTTATGGTGGAGATCTCGATGCCCTTCATCGGCTCGCCCAATCCCTTGGAGATCTCTCCCAACGCCTTCGGGTCGTCGAAGTTGGTGACCGCCTCGACGATCGCCCTCGCCCTCGGCTCAGGGTCGTCGGATTTGAAGATGCCTGAGCCGACGAACACGCCGTCGCTTCCCAGCTGCATCATGAGCGCCGCGTCCGCCGGGGTTGCTATTCCGCCGGCGGCGAAGTTTATGACCGGTAGGCGCTGGATCTGCGCGATCTCCTTGACCAGGTAGAGCGGGGCCTCGATCTTCCTGGCGATGGCCATGAGCTCGTCCTGCTCCTTTCCCTTCAGTTCGCGGACCTGGGACATTATCGCCCTCTGGTGGCGCACCGCTTCGACCACGTTGCCCGTTCCAGCTTCTCCCTTGGTCCGGATCATTGCCGCGCCCTCATCTATGCGACGCACGGCCTCACCCAGGTCGCGGGCGCCGCAGACGAATGGTACGGTGAACTTGCGCTTCTCCACGTGGAAGAACGGGTCGGCCGGAGTAAGCACCTCGGACTCGTCGATCATGTCGACGCCCATGGATTCCAGTATCTGCGCTTCGACGAAATGTCCGATGCGGCACTTGGCCATGACCGGGATGGTGACCGCATCCATGATCTCCTCGATCTTCATCGGGTCGGCCATGCGGGCCACGCCTCCCTGCGCGCGGATGTCCGCCGGGACCCGCTCCAATGCCATGACCGCCACGGCGCCGGCATCCTCAGCGATGCTCGCCTGATCTGCATTGGTTACGTCCATGACCACTCCTCCCTGTTGCATCTTGGCAAAACCTCTCTTCACCAATTCAGTCCCAAACCGGAGTTTAGTCATGTCGAGATCTAATGGCATTATCTCACCTGTTGGCCTAAACACGAACGCTTATATGAATATTGACATGAAATGCACATAAAAACGCAACAATGGACCATATTGTACAATTGTTTAAGCCATAGAGACCTTCACGACCTTAACGAAATCTAATATACGCCGGCGCGATATCCGCGCCAATGGTCGCCAAGCGCATGGCCAACATCCCCGAGTCGGGGACCGTCAAGGTAACCAACATCGTCAGCAACCTGAAGGCGCAGGGGATAAACGTGATCTCTTTCTCGGTGGGAGAGCCAGATTTCAACACCCCTGACAATATCACCGAGGCTGCGGTCGGATCGCTGCGCGATCATTTCACGCATTACACGCCCTCTGCGGGGATACCCGAATTGAGGAAGGCCGTGGCGGAGAAGAGCCGTCGAGAGAACGGCATACCCTGCGACGAAAAGCATGTGGTGATCACTCCGACCAAGCATGCCATCTTCATGGCCTTCCTGGCCATGGTGGAAGAGGGCGACGAGGTCATCCTGCCCGACCCCTCCTGGGGCACGTTCGAGGCCTGCGTTCGCATCGCCGGGGCGAAGGCCAGATTCGTCACGCTCAAGGGCGAGGAAGAGTACCGCATGTTCCCGGAGAGGGTGGCGGAGAAGATCACCAAGAAGACGAAGATGATCCTCATCAACTCGCCCTCGAACCCGCTCGGCTCGGTCATGGACAAGAAGGACGTCATGGCGATCGCGGACCTGGCGAAAGACCACGACCTGACCGTCCTCTCCGACGAGACCTACGAGAAGATCATCTTCGAAGGAGAGCACTTCTCCATCGCCTCGCTGCCAGGTATGTTCGAGCGCACCATCACCGTGAACGGCTTCTCCAAGACCTACGCCATGACCGGCTGGAGGGTGGGGTGGAGTGTCGCCCCCTTGAGCATAACTAAGGAGATCAACAAGCTGCAGAGCCAGACGGTGACCAACGTCACATCATTCGTTCAGATCGCCGGAGTGGAGGCGCTGAAAGGGCCGCAGAGCTTCGTCCAGGAAATGCTGGTCGAACTGAAGCAACGGCGCGACCTCGTCTACGAGCTAGTCAAGGACATCCCCAGCCTGCATTGCCCCAAGCCGAAGGGCGCCTTCTACATGTTCCCGTCCTACGACCAGAAGATATCGTCGGAGGAGATGGCCGAATACTTGTTGAAGGAAGCGCACGTTGCGATCACTCCCGGCTCGGCGTTCGGCCCAGCGGGGGAAGGCCATTTCCGCATCTCGTACGCGGCGAGCAGGCAGAACCTGATCGACGGAATGCATCAGATGAAAAAGGCACTGCAAAAGCTCTGACCTAGCGTTCCGGGATGAGCATGTTGGGGATCCCTTCCTCGATCGGGTAATCTATCTTGCATTTTGGGCAGGTGATCGTTCCTTCGATGACATCGTTATTCTCTTCCCTCTTGACGGTCAGGTCGAGAGGGTGGTACTTGCATTTCGGGCAGGCAAGTATCTCCATGAGGCTCCGCTTCATCTTATCGAGCGGTCTAAGGCATCGCGCCGGGAATAATCCTTTCCCCCAAGGACGCGGAGCCTTGACGTTGTCGTGATCATAGCGTCTCGGGCCTGGTTTGCTGATGCCTGGCTCGCCGCCCAAAATGCGCACTAGCACGGCCCAAGACAATACGGCATCTTTTTCTAGGTTCCTCTGGATGCTCGTTCGGTGATGTCATGAGGATGATCGATCTCCGCAGCGATACGGTCACATTGCCGACGGCCGAGATGCTCGAGGCGATGAAGCAGGCGAAACTCGGCGACGATGTGATGGAAGAAGACCCGACGGTGAAATCCTTGGAGGATATGGCCGCCAAGAAGTTCGGGAAGGAGAGCGCATTGCTGGTACCGAGCGGCACCATGGCGAATCTGGTGTCGGTGATGACCCATTGCCGCCATGGCGACGAGATGATCTGCGATGCCAATGCGCATGTCTATTACTACGAGGTCGGAGCGATATCGGCCATCGCTGGCGTGATCCCCCGATTGGTGGAGGGAAAGCGCGGGATATTCTCGGTGGAGCAGCTGGAGCACGCGTACCGGGGGCAGGAGCTGCATTTCCCCAATACCTCCCTGCTGGAGATCGAGAACACTCACAATCGCGGGGGCGGCTCGATCTGGCCACTGGCCGATATCAAGGCCGCCTGCGATTTCGCTCATGACAACGGCCTGAAGGTCCATATGGATGGAGCGAGGGTGTTCAACGCCTCGGTCGCCTCGGGCATCAGTGTGAGCAAGTATGCCGAGCAGGTGGACAGCCTGATGTTCTGTTTGAGCAAGGGACTGAGCTGTCCAGTAGGATCGTTGATCGTGGGCAACCAGGTTTTCATCTCCCGGGCAAGGAAGAATCGCAAGATGGTGGGCGGGGGCATGCGCCAGGCCGGTGTGATAGCCGCTCCCGGGATCGTCGCCCTGAACAAGATGGTCGACAGGCTGAAAGAGGACCACGACAACGCCAAGAGGCTGGCCAAGGGCTTGAAGGAGGAAGGCGGGCTCGACCTCGACGCGTCGACGGTCCAGACCAACATCGCGGTGGCCGATGTCTCGCCGATGCTAGCGGACGACTATATCGCGGAGGCGACGAAGAAAGGCGTCCTGACGCTGTCGTTCGGAAGGAACGCGGTCAGGTTCGTGACGCACTACGGCATCAGCTCCGCAGACATCGATGCGGTGATCGATCGATTGCGGACATCCAAGTGAGTCATCTTCCGCGGCGGCCTTCGGCTGAGAAGCGGCAGATCAGAATTCCGCGCTCTTCACGATGTCGTCCCAGTTGGCGCTGAACCATTCGTGCACCTTGTCGATGCCGGTCTCGAAACTGACCTTCGGCGAGTAGTCCAGCAGGCGCTTGGCCTTATCGATCGAGGAAAGCAGTTTCGTCTTTACATCCCAATCCCTGCGTTCCACGAACTTAATCCCGCTCTCGTTTTTAGATACGTTGTTGACCAGCTTCGCCATCTCCAGAACGGTGTGCTCCTTCCCTGACCCGAGGTTGATCGCCTCTCCCACCGCCTTGTGCTCCACGCCCATGGCAAGAAGTCCGTCCACGATGTCCCCTACGTAGGTCCAGTCCCTCGTCTCGGAACCATTCCCGGTGATGGGCAGCTGCTTCTTGCTCATCGCCCAGAACATGAAGTTCGGGATCACGTTGCGGTATTTCCCCGGGACCTCGCCCGGGCCGAACACGTTGAAGAAGCGGGCATTGACGACCGGCAACCCATACAGATTGTGGAAGTAGTTGGTGTACAGCTCCCCCAGCAGCTTCGTCACCTGATAGGGCGTGTGGAGCTTGATGGAGATGTCGTGCTCCTCGAACGGCATCTTAGATTCGAGGCCGTAGACGCCGCAGCCGGAGGATGAGTAGACGAACCGGTCCACCTTGGCGAGGTTGGCGAACTCCAGGACCTTGAGGATGCCCATGCCGTTGACGTTCAGGTCCTTGCGCGGACTGTCCACGGAGTTCTGATTGGCGAAATGCGCCGCCAGGTGGAACACCTTGTCCGGCCGCTCCTTGAACACGCGGACCAGCGCCTCGTCGTCGAGTATGCTGCCGTTGACGAATTGCACGTTCGGCGCCTTGGGGATGTTCCAGGCGTAGGCGGACGAGAGGTCGTCCAGTATGATAACCTTCTTAGCACCGAGCTCCGAGAGCCTCCGGCAAAGGTTTCCCCCCACGCAGCCGGCGCCTCCTGTGACCAGTATCGTCTTATCGCGATATTCTCGATCGTATTTCGTCATGGCCTATGCCTCCACCCGATAGTACCAACGCATCCATTTCACTGTACGCTCGATCCCTTCCCTTGGCGTGATTCGAGGTTGGTGCCCCAGGTCCCTTATCGCCTTGGTCGAGTCGATGTGCTTCTCTCCGGTGGTGAACGGCTCCGCTTCCTTGTACGTCACGAGGGAATCGTCCCTGCCCACCGCCTTCAGGATCATGTTGGAGTAGTCAGCGATATCCATGCTCCATTCCGGCTTCCCGCCGAGGTTGTAGACCTCTCCGGGGATGAAGTGGTCCGCGATGTTGGCGACCGTGCGGCAGTGTCCTCGACGTAGTCGATGATCCGCTGGTGCCCCCTGAACACCGTGTAAGGCTTGTTGAAGAGGGCGTGGTAGATGAACTTGGGAATGAAGCCGCGGTAGGGCGTGAAGTGCTCTCCCGGACCGTAGCAGTTCACCGGGCGAACCCGCACCGTCTCCGTGCCGAACATCTTGGCCGAGTTCATGCACATCAGCTCCCCCGCCCATTTGGTGATGGCGTAATCGTTCATCTGGTAGGTGTCGGCGATCGGGTTCTTGACCATTACGTCCTCCGCCATCACACCGCTGTAATCGCCATAGACCTCCGCCGAAGAGAAGAATATCATGCGGAACTTCTTCCGCTCCTGCAGCCGGAGCAGGTTCTTGGTCCCGATGACGTTGGTCTCCCACAGGTTCTCGTAATGGTCCTCGCCGTTCCACCGGCCGTACTCGGCGGCGAGATGATAGACGTAGTCGAAGTCGCGCTTCTCGAACACCCTTTCGAGCTGGCGGATGTATCTCACGTCGGCGCGGGCGTAATCCTCCCGCTCGTTGTTCAGAAGGTCGACGGCGAACACCTCATGGCCCTGAGCCCTGAGCTCGCTCACCAAGTTCGTGCCTATGAAGCCAGCTCCACCAGTCACAAGAATCCGATGGGTGTCCATGCGCTTTTCCCAGTATGAAATGGGGATGCCATATATTACCTTATACTCCTCAGTCTCGCCCGCCAGTGGTTTCGCCGCTGACGGATTCGATCAGATCGGCGACGCGCTTCGCCGCCTTGCCATCGAGCTCCAGCAGGTATCGCTTCACGTATCCCTGGCGGCGCTCTCCCAACGTGCCCCTCCCCGCCAAGGCGTCGCGGATGGCGGGCTGCAAGTCCTCTGGCCTGTAGACACCGACCGCCGCCCCTTCCTTCGCATAATCGACCTTGTCCTCCATGCCGCTGAGGTTGAGCACGATCAGCGGCTTCTTCATCGCCACTGCCTCCAGTCCAGTCGTCGAGTCCTTGGTGATGACGACATCCGCGCCGGAGATCAGGGTGAGGATGTCATGCTCCTTCGGTGCGAAGGTGACCCGCGGCCCAAGGGGTTGGAGGACGCGCTGCAATGCCTCCTTGTGACCCATCGTCTCCATCGGATGCTGTTTCACGATTAGCTGTGCTTGGGGCAGTCCGGACAGCGCCCCTTCGATCGCCTTCGAAGCACTTTCGGCCTCCTCGCGATTCCATGAGTGGGTCTGGGTGGTCCAAAGGACGATCCTTAGCTCGGGCGCGATAGACAGCTCCTTTCTCAGGTCATTCTTGGCCCGATCCATGTCCAGGCGTGCCAGCGAGTCGAATTGCATGTTGCCCACTGCGACAACCCGGTTTGGTGGGAAGGCGCTTTGATGAGTCAGGAGTTCCTCATAATGCGGCCCATAGACGAGAGTGAGGTCGGGCATGGGAACGCAAGTGGGCGACTGCCGCTTGTCGCAGATGTCCTGGGGCTGGAAATTGTAGGCGGGGGTGATTAGGCTTATCTCGCCGTGCTGCAAGGCGATCGTCGGCACCCTCAACGACTGCGCCGCGGCTATCACCGCTCTCTGGAAGAATCCCGCTTCGTTCTCTATGAGGACGGCCGAGGGCTTCATCCTGAGGAGCATCTGCCTCGCCTGATCGATTCTCTTGACGAAGTCTGGGAATCGCCTCAGGAAGCTGAAGACCAGGATCTCTTTCACCCTCTCCCCATTGCGTTCCCCGTACTCGGCGAGCATTCGGTCCAGCGCCGCGTCGTTTCCGATCGTTTCCGCCACCTTGCTGAAGTGACGCGCGGCCTCTAAGCGGGAAAGGACACCGTTCAAGCTGCTGTACCCATCGATCAGGAGATGGCGTGAGAATCGCGCTCTCCGTCTTTCGGAGGATGTCTCGAGGGACCTCAGGTAAGGGGGCACGGCCACTGAGACGGAGCTCACTTCGAAGCCGCGGTCCCTCAGTTCATCGGCCAGAGGGTGGAAGAAGCGGTCGGTGATGGTCGTTCTGCCGCTGTCCACATCGAAGACGGGGCGCCATTCCGCGTCATGGGTGATCAGGAGGGCCGGACCTTTCTTCCCAACATAACGACGGCTCAAGCCGTTGAGACAGTTGGCCAAGCTGCAGATGCCCGCCAGCCCCACCTGGATGGCCGCTCCCTGCGTTATCGAGATTGCATTCGAGCGAGACCGAACCCCGATCATGCCATTCGCTCCGCTGTCTGGCCCGGCTTCGCTATTGACGATCTGCCTGATAGCCTCGAACACCTCCGTCTGGTTGAACCACCAGAGCGCCGTTCCCTCGTAGACGCTCAGTTCCAACAGGGACTTGCCACAGGCCAGCTCCTGATGAGACAATGTTGTCCAATAAGCCATCATCTCATCATGTTTCAGAGGCCATCACCTCTAAACGCAGTCGGACGGTCAGGCGTGAGCTAGACACTGGATGCGCAATCTCGATAATGCCTTATATATGATTAGGTTTCAACAGCAATGGTACCATGGAAGACGCAAGCCCACTGGTCTCGATCATTACGCCAGTATACAACGGTGAGCGCTTTCTCGCGGACCTGATCGTGAGCGTCATGAATCAGGACTATCCCCGCATCGAGCACATCGTGATCGATGACGGCTCCAAGGACGCGAGCGCCGAGATTCTGAGGTCCTATCAGAACCGTTACAATCTCCGCTTGGTCAGCAAGCCGAACGAGGGCCAGACGAAGACCCTCAATCGAGCCATCGACATGGTGGAGGGGGAAATCGTCTTCTGGATCAATGCCGACGACGCGATATTCGAGAAGGACGTAATCTCGAAGGTGGTCAAGTTCTTCCGGGAGAATCCCTCGGTCGATGTCGCCTACGGGGACATGGCCATAATGGACGGGGACAGCAGGCTGCTGAAGGTCCAGTATGCATTCCCCCGTTACAGCCATGGCAAGCTCCTGCGCAGGCATTTCGCCCCTTTCATCGCCTACCGTATGCAGGTGCTGCGGAAGTACCGCTTCGATCCCAATTACGACATGGTGATGGATTACGAGCAGTCGTTGCGCATGTCCTACGATGGGGTTCACTGCGCTTACATCGGGGCCATACTGATCGCCTATCGGAAGCACGGCGGCACCAAGACGCAGCAGAAGAAGGCCAAGATGGACGAGGAGACCAGGGCAATAAGGAGGAAATACGGGGCGAAGCTGGGGATGGTGTTCGAGCTGCGCAGAGGGTTCGATAGCCTCCAATTCTACTGGGTCAAGCTCCTCGGCGTCCCCAAGGTCGGACGTCTTCTCAAAGAAGGATCGGGCTTCTCGCCGGCATTCGACCTCAAGAAGGGATCGCGCAGGCGACTGATGCTGGCGCAAGCAATTCCTTTCTATGACATAGCCTGAAGCTCATCGCATAGGTCTCCAAAAGCGAAGTCTCGATGCATGGGCCGAGTGGCTTTGCCCCATCAGAATCTCAGGTTTGGCCAGACTTGAGGTCGATCATCTTGTGGTACAATGGCCCAATGATCTTCTTTAACGGTTCAGGTATAGGCACGAGCGCCCTTCTCAATTTGAATCGGAACATTCTTTCGGAGATCGATTTCTCCAAGCGCTTCCTGAACTCGGGATCGGGAATGATCTCCTCAAAGTACTCTGTCGCCTTGGAATGGAACCGCTCCACCTCGGCCCCGAAGTCGAAACTTATCTTATCGTTCACTCCGAAATGGTCCCGCATAGATTCGGTCCTGATGACATTCTCCCAAGAATAGGTCGCCGCTTCCAGATAGTGGAAGAAAATCCGCTCCAGCATCTTGATCCTCAGCTCTGGGTTCTTGATGGACTCGTTAGCGATCTTGGCGAAAACCTTGAACTGCTCGAAGCGGTTGTTTGGATGGAAATAGAACTCATTGTTGGGCTTTTCAACGAAGCTCTTCCGCCCCTCGTAGCTACTGACGGTGCAAAGGTCCTTGTCTATGGTTATGGCACTCCCGTTGACACATGCGCGGGTAAGAAGGTTGATGTGGGGATACATCCCGTCGGAGGGGGTATACGCCTCCAATCGTCTTGCGTTAATATGTCTCTTGTTTATCATCACTCCAGACATGTAATGGTGAGTGAAGCCGACCTTGCATACGGCCTCGTCGCCCTTGGAGTATTTCGCATCCCCGTACCGATAATAATATGAACCGTCGTAGTTCCTCACGTTCCCCAGGATCACCGCCGTCTCCGAGTGATCGCTAGTCGACAATCTCGTGATGATCTCCTCGATGGAATTCTTCTCTATGGTGTCTTCATCGCTTAAGAAGAAGACCCATTCGCCCCTCGCCTTCCTTATGGTCTCAATAATGTTCATTACTGCGCCCAGATTCGTCTGGTTCTTGTAGTAGCTGATCCGGTCGTCCCCAATCGAATTGATGATCTGCTCCGTGGCGTCAGGTGAAGCATTGTCTATGACAACGACCTCGATTTCCGCACTGTCTATCTCTAGAATGCTCATCACGCAGCGCTTAACCAGCTCGGCGCGGTTGTATGTAGGTATGCAGAAGCTGATAAATATGCGGCCAGACTCGTTCAATTCTTCACCTTTCATTCATTCTCTCGGAACCTGCAATATCCATCATCGAGGCGCACTGCTCTAAACTTACAGGATAATGATAATGCATCGCTTAAACCTGACTTCGAACGATCTTGAGATTCTCACTAGTTGTTGAATTCGATCGCAGGCTGGGATTTGATTCTCACCTTCATATGGACTGATGGATCCTGAGCGGCAGGAAACATGAAACCGATTGAGCGAATCCATTGACCGCACTGGTCTTGCATTAGATGTACGGCCATCCCCCCGTCATTTCTGCGATAGAATCTTTTTTTAGGCCTCGCCGCCTTATGAATCGCAATCGAGGCTGAGAACGAATGAACCGGCCGTCCCTGACCATTATTGCCAAAGAGGATTGCGAGTACATCCTCAAGGAGTGCAGGGAGGAATTCGAGAGCCTGGTCGGCAAGACAATAATGATCACTGGAAGCACAGGATTCGTAGGAAGGAGTCTACTCGAATCCGCCCTGTGGTTCAATGAAATGACGGACGGGGAGGGATGCCATTTGCTCCTCCCGGTCAGGAATAGAAGCAAGCTCTCCGCGATACTGGCCGGTAGAACCCGAGGCGTTGAAGTCATCAGTTTGGATAGGAATGGGGCGTTCGACCAGGACCCGGGATTCGATCTGCTGATACATGCCGCTTCGCCTTCTGACCCGAGGAGCTATCTTTCTGACCCCTTCCAGATGACCGCGGACACGGTCAACCTGACAGAGTCAGTTGTTCGCTTGGCAAAGAGGTCGAAGGCTGATAGGATTCTGTACATCAGCAGCGGTGCCGTTTATGGTCCTCAGCCTGACGATATGGCATGCATCAGCGAGGATTATCTTGGCGGGCCTGATGTCGCTTCTCCTCTTTCCTGCTATGGCGAAGCGAAGAGATTTTCGGAGGTTCTGTGCCTCCACTCTGGGATTCCCTCCGTCTCCGCTAGATTATTCAGCTTCATCGGGCCGCATCAGGATTTGAAATCAAGCTTTGCGGTGCCCAACTTCATAAACAGCGGACTGCACGGGAAGGGCATCGTCATCAAGGGCGATGGAAGCCCGGTCCGCGGTTACTGCTATGCCTCCGACCTATGTTGCGCGCTATGGAAACTGCTACTGGGTAATACGAGATACACCATATACAACGTTGGATCGGACCGGTTCCAGATCGACATCATGCACCTTGCCCGAATGGTCGCCGATTCGTTCGAGGGAATTGATGTATCAATCCTCGGTCGAAAGGACCCTCAACAAGTCGGGTCCCAGGCGAAGAGATACGTGCCAGACATCACAAGGCTAAAATCGGTTTACGAGCCCAAGATCAATATCAAGGAGGGGCTCAGAAGAACGATAGCTCACCATAATGAGATCCGGTGATCTGGGCGCATTGATTCCTATCAATCGAAGGAGGCCATAGGATCGAAGCAAAATCAAATGAACCCGTAAGAGTGATAGCCCCTCGCACAGTCAAGGCGGGTGGTTGACGTCAAGGGATCGGACGCGATAGCGGCTTTTCTGGCCTCGCACAAGATAAGCTTCTGCTTCGAGGTCGCTGGCGGAATGATTACCCACACGCTCGATAGCATGGCAGAATTGGGTGAGACCCGCATCATTTCGATGCATCATGAGCAAGCGGCGGCATTCGCGGCTGAAGGCGTCGCGCGAGCATCCAGAGGAAAGCAGATTGCGGTGGCGATGGGCACCTCAGGTCCCGGGGCAACGAACCTGATTACTGGAATCGGCAGTTGTTGGCTGGACTCAATCCCTTGCCTCTTCATCACTGGTCAGGTGAACGTGAACGAGCTGAAGATGTCCTCTGGGGTAAGGCAATTCGGATTCCAGGAGTTGGGGATCTGCGAGATGGTGGAGAGCGTGACCAAGTATCGAGCCCAAATCAGGCATATTGATGAGCTTATGCCAAGCTTATACAAAGCAGTCTCACTCGCTTTGGATGGGAGAATGGGCCCTTCCCTGCTCGACATCCCCAACAGCATCCAGAGGGAGCATATCCCTGATGATGTAGCCCAAGAATGGATAAGGGCGCCTATTGCGATTTCCCCAGGGGCGAGGTTGGATGAGGCCAAGCTCATGGCATTGAAGGAGCTCTGCCTCAAATCTGAAAGACCACTCATTTGCTTGGGCCGAGGGGCGGCATGGAGCGATCTGCTTGCTCCATGGGTCTCGGCCCTTCAGGAACTGAGGATACCTTATGTCAGTTCTTTGCAAGGGCGTCAGGTGCTGGGACAGAACGAGCAATACCTTGGCATGCTGGGAACCTATGGCAAAAGGCTAGCGAATTGGGCAGTGCAGAATTGTGATCTCATGATCTCCATAGGATCGCGCCTGGACATCAGGCAGACTGGAGCCAATAGGGAGGATTTCGCTCGCAAAGCCAAGGTAGTCCGGGTCGACATCGATGAGAACGAGCTTGCGTTCGGCATCATTCCGGACCTGGCGATTGCTTCGAGCGCGGACGAATTCTTCACCCGCTTCGCCCCCTCACCCGAGACATTTCGTTCGATTGACCCAGACTGGCTCAGAACGATATCGAGCTTGAGGAAGGATTTCGACAGGGACGAGTACGAGAGGATGTCGATCACACCCTGCGCTCTCTTCAAGAGGATCTCAGCTTCCCTGAAGGACATGGATATCGAGTATGTTGCGGACGTTGGGAGCCACCAAATGTGGGCCGCTCACACCTTGGATCTCGGAGCGGGGCAGCAGATCCATTTCAGCGGCGGAATGGGCGCCATGGGGTTCGGGCTCCCGGCAGCAATCGGGGTTGCCCTGTCCTCTGGCAAGAAGGTGATCAACATCACGGGCGATGGGAGCATCCAGATGAATATCCAGGAATTGGACACCGTGAAGCGGCTCAATCTGGATATGGGCATAATCGTGATGAATAATATGTCCTTGGGCATGATCAAGCATTTCCAGGACATGTATTTCGAGGGAAGGAACCAATCTACCAAGGTCGGGTACAGCTGGCCTTCGTTCACGAAGGTGGCACGGGCATTCGGGATCGAATCGCGATTGGTCAGGTCGGAGGCCCAAATGGACCATGCATTGGCGGAGCTGAAGGCGAGAAATGACCCCTATCTAATCGAAGTGCAGATGCCAGATGCTGTAGACTGCAGACCGCGTCTGAGATTCGGCGACAGGCTGGATGAGCAATTTCCCCGTCCTGAATGAATTATCATCCGGGCGCACCTCGGGAGAATGGCAAGCACAAAGGCCATGTTTGCCCCATCAGCTGGACATTTGAAATCGGTTAGTTTGCTTCAAAATATGTCACAAAGCTGTCCGCGACATAGTCCAACATTTCGTTGGTGAGCCCCGGATATACCCCGACCCAGAACGAGTTATCCATTACCCTGTCGGTGTTATCTAGGGATCCGGAAATCCGATACTTGACCGTATTCATATACGGCTGTTTGGTCAGGTTCCCTCCAAACAGCAGTCTTGTTCCAATCTTCGCCTTGTTCAAATGTTCCAGCAGCGCGACTCGACGGAATCTTGCTCCATTCTTTATAGTGATGGGGAAACCGAACCACGAGGGCTCGCTTCCGGGGGTCTTCTCAGGGAGATGGAGATGATCCTCTACAGCTCTCAGGTTCTTCCTGAGCCTCAGGAAATTCGCCCTCCGTTTGTTGATGAAAGCTTCAAGGTGACTCAGCTGGGCTAGGCCCACCGCTGCTTGCATATCCGTTATCTTCAGATTGTAGCCAGCGTTCGAATAGACATACTTATGATCGTATCCAAAAGGCAAGGCACCATGCTTTCCCTTGAAGCGGCGACCGCATGTGTTGTCCTTGCCCGGGGGGCAATAACAATCCCTGCCCCAGTCTCTAAGAGAGGTGACCAGCTTGGCAAGCGAGGAATCGTTCGTAACCACTGCGCCGCCCTCGCCCATGGTTATATGATGCGCAGGATAGAAACTGAAGGTGGCCAGATCTCCATAGGTCCCTGCTTTTTTTCCATCGTATTTTGACCCCAAAGCGTCGCAGCAATCCTCGACGAGCCAGAGTCCTTTATCCTCAGCCAGATCCTGCACCTCTCGAACTGCGAAGGGATTCCCGAGCATGTGGGCAAGGAAGATCGCCCTGGTCTTTGGTGAGATCGCTTCCTTGATCGATTCCAAGCTCGCGTTGTAGTTCTGGAGATCGATGTCCACGAAAACCGGCATCAGTCCGTTCTGGATGATCGGGTTCAAGGTGGTGGGGAAGCCGGCAGCGACGGTGATCACCTCATCCCCTGGCCTCATTGCCTCTTTGCCAAGGCTCTTCGAGCACAGGGCAGTGATGGCAAGAAGATTCGCCGATGAGCCGGAGTTAGCCGTTATGGCATGGCTTATCCCCAGGAAATCCCGGAACTCGTCCTCGAACCGATCGTTGAATCTCCCGCTGGTCAGCCAGAAATCCAGCGAGGAGGCGACCAGGGTCTGGATATCGATATAATCATAGACTCTTCCCGAAACGGGCACTGGATCCCTGCCGGACACGAATGTCTTCTTCAGGTGGGCGCTCTTGTAATACTCCCCGGTCAAGCGGAGTATCTCCGCCCTGAGATTCGCAGCCCCTGCGTTCTTGTCCAGTTCCGGGTTGTCGAGGCCTCTGCTGAGGTCAGGGGTCAATGCCTCACCATCGTCATATCGTCGTTCCTTCGTTTCAAGGATTCCGAGTAATCGTTGATCTGGCTAGAGGTGAATTCCTTCATATCCGTCTTGCCGGAAAGCATTTCCTTGTACCATGAAACCGTCATTCTTATCGCTTCGGCGACGTTCAATGCAGGCCTCCAGTTCAGAGCGTCCACGGCCTTGGTGCAATCAAGTTTGAGGATAGACGCCTCCGGGCGCCTTTCATCCTGAGTTCCACGCTCTGATGTCCCGGTTCCCCATTCATCGATAACGCTATCGACCAGGTTCCGAACGGAGATTATTCCCTCACCCACTGGGCCGAAGTTCCACGCCCCGGGGTATCCATCGGGGTTATTCCCTGAAAGCGCGGCAAGCATTAGGTATCCAGCAAGGGGCTCGAGCACGTGCTGCCACGGCCGTATCGAATCAGGACTCCGGATGACGATGCTGCGGCCCTCCCTGAGCGCGCGGATGCAGTCTGGAACGATCCGGTCCTTGGCCCAGTCGCCTCCTCCGATTACATTGCCCGCCCTTGCGGTGACGATGGCAGGTCGCTTCGCCCCGCGGGATTGGAAGAAGGAAGTCTGGTATGAGGCTACCACTATCTCGGCGGCGGCCTTGCTCGCACTATAGGGGTCCTTGCCGCCGAGCCGGTCGTTCTCTCGGTAGGCAAATTGCCAATCTCGGTTCTCATAGCATTTGTCGCTCGTGATGCAGACACAGCTCACCAGTGACGCACATTCACGCGCCGCCTCGAGCAGGTTCGCCGTCCCCAGCACATTGGTCTCGAACGTCTCGACCGGATTGATATAAGATTCCCTGACCAACGGCTGTGCAGCAAGATGGAATATGTATTCTGGATTGCATTCCTTGATGACCCGTTTGAGGTGTTCGAGGTCCCTGATATCCCCATCGATGTGAGTGAGGCTTTTCCTCAGCCCGACCGTCTCGAAAAAGGAAGGCTTAGTCGGGACTCCATTCGAGAATCCAGTCACATCGCTGCCCAGCTCATTCAGCCAAAAGGACAGCCACCCACCTTTGAAGCCGGTATGACCGGTGACCAGGACCCTCTTCTTCTTGAACGCCTTTTCCAGGTCAAGATGCCCTTTCACTTCCATACCCTCCACGGAGCCTTTCCGCTTGACCAAAGGTCCTCCAGAAGGTTCTTGTCCCTAACAGTGTCCATTGCGTACCAGAAATCGTCATGTTTGAAGGCGCGCAGCTGCCTCGTGGCCGCCAGCTTCTCAAGCGGTTCCCGCTCCCAGATTGTAGCATCGCCACTGATGAGGTCGAAAACCGATGGCTCCAGCACGAAAAACCCTCCGTTGACATAACCGCCATCGCATTCTGGCTTCTCCAAGAACGAACCGACCTCGGTTTCGTTCTCCAGGCCCAGTGCACCGAATCTAGCGGGAGGCTTCACCGCTGTTACTGTGGCAGCCTTCTTATGATTTCGATGGAAATTGACCAGCTTGCCGAGGTCGATGTTTGCCAGACCATCACCATATGTGAGCATGAAGGTCTCATTACCCACGTAATGCTGCACCCTCTTGATTCGGCCCCCGGTCATGGTATGTTCCCCAGTATCGACAAGGGTTACCTTCCAGGGTTCTGAGAAGTTATGATGGGTCTCCATTTGGCCACGTCGTATGTCAATCGTGACATCGGACATGTGGAGCAAGTAGTTCGCCATATACTCCTTGATCATGTAACCTTTGTAGCCCAGGCAGATAATGAAGTCGTTGAATCCGTAAGCAGAATAGGTCTTCATGATATGCCACAGGATCGGCCTGCCGCCGATCTCGACCATCGGCTTCGGGCGAATCGTCGTCTCCTCGCTCAGCCGGGTCCCAAGGCCGCCAGCCAATATGACGACTTTGATATTCCTCCCACCTTGTTGGAGTGCCATAGCAATGGGCGGATATAAAATCTAGATGCAAATCAAGTTGATTTTATCTGAAGGTCGATCATTCGAATGCAGAGTTCATTGGCACGGCAACAGCAAGGTTTATATGATATTCCTCTTGATACAGTGCCCGCATGCTACAATGCGTCATGCCGGTACTGGTCAATTCAGCAGGGCAATCATCAGCTCAAGGCAAGACCGGCGTGTATGGCTCTGTACTGGGCTTGGATTATATCCAAAGTTCTTCCTGTGGCTGTGGATCCGGAAGCGGATGTGGAGGAGCATCACAGATGCGCTTCCTCGGCTCCCGGCGGTCTTGGTGAAAGCCCTTCGGAGCTTTTGGGGGTGTGTCTGTGAGCAATAGATTATTCACTGTAGGTCCGGTCGAGGTCTTCGATGATACGTTATGGGCGATGAACAAACCGATGATGATCCACCGCGGGGAGGATTATAAGCGGTTGCAGAGAGGCATAGTGGAGAAGCTGCACAAGGTCCTGGAGACGGACATGCAGATCTTCCTGGTTCCCGCCTCGGCGAGCGGCTTCCTGGAAAGCTGCGTGCGCTGCGGCGTGAACGACAACATGACCAGCCTTTCGAACGGCTCGTTCGGGGACCGCTGGGCCTCCATCGGGCTGGCGAACGGCAAGCACGTGACGAAGGTCGACGTGCCCTGGGGCAAGGCGATCCGAGGCACCGATGTCGCCACCAAAGTGCTGCCGACCGCAGAGGCCGTGACGATCATCTCGAACGAGTCCTCCACCGGCGTGCTCAACCCCACTCAAGAGATCGTCAAGGCGATAAGGCAGGATGAGGACCCGCTGATGTTCGTGGACGGGGTCACCTCGGTCGGCGCGGTGGACCTGAAGCTGCGGGAGCTGAACATCGATGCGTTGGTCTTCGGCTCGCAGAAGGCGTTCGCCCTCCCTCCCGGCCTGGCGATCATGTGCGCCTCGGAGCGCCTGATCAAGAAGGCCGAGAAGGTGCAGAACCGTGGTTACTACTTCGATATCCTCGAGATCAAGAAGACGGCGGACAAGGACCTGCCGCTGACGACACCGCCGGTGTCGCTCATGTACGGCATGGACTACCAGCTGGACAAGATGCTGAAGGAGGGCATGGCGAACCGCTATGCGCGGCACCACGCCATGGCCGAGACCGCCAGGGATTGGGCCAAGAAGCGCTTCAGTCTCTACGCCGAGGAAGGCTACCGCTCGGAAACGATCACCGTCGTCGAGACGGGCAAGCTGGACGTCGGGCGCCTGGACAAGGAGCTGAAGAAGCGGGGCTTCGAGGTCTCCCCCGGCTACGGCAAGCTGAAGGACACCACCTTCCGCATCGGGCACATGGGCGATCTGACCGTCAAGGACGTCAAGGATCTGCTCCACGCATTGGACGAGGTACTGGAGGTCATGAAATGAAGATAATAGTCACAGACGAGCTCTCCAAGGAAGGTCTTGCCACATTGATGGAAGGTTCGAAGACTGACGGTCGATATCAAACCGGGCATCGCTCCTGAAGAGCTGCTGAAGGTCATCGGCGAATATGACGCCATAATCATCCGCTCCGGCACGAAGGTTACCAAGCCGGTCATCGAGGCAGGGAAGAAGCTGAGGGTCATCGGCCGGGCGGGCGTCGGCGTGGACAACGTGGACGTCGAGGCGGCCACCCGGCATGGGATCCTGGTCATGAACACCCCTACCGGCAACACCGTCTCCGCGGCCGAGCACGCCATGGCGATGATGCTGACCCTGGCCAGGCGGATCGTCTGGGCCGACGCCTCCCTGAAATCAGGCAAATGGGAGCGGGGCAAGTTCTCCGGCACCGAGCTCAACGGCAAGACGCTGGGCATCGTCGGCATCGGCCGCGTCGGCGGCGAGGTCGCCAAGCGGGCGAAGTCCTTCCAGATGAAGATGATCGGGTACGACCCGTTCATGCCGCCCGAGGTGGCGGTGAAGCTCGGGGTGCGGCTGATGCCCCTGGAGAAGGTCATCGAGGAGGCGGACATCATCACCGTGCATGCTCCGCTGACGCCCAGCACCCATCACATCATCGGCAAGGAGCAGATCGAGAAGATGAAGCCGGGGATGATGATCATCAACTGCGCCCGCGGCGGCATCATCGACGAGGCCGCGCTCTATGAGGCCCTCAAGAGCAACCGGATCGCCGGCGCCGCCCTCGACGTCTTCGAGAACGAGCCGCCCAAGGGCTCTAAGCTGCTGGAGCTGAACAACATCGTGGTGACGCCGCACCTAGGCGCTTCCACCAAGGAGGCGCAGGAGAAGGTGTCGCTGGAGATGGCCGAGACCGTGAGGAGCTTCCTGGTCGACGGCAAGATCACCAACGCGGTGAACGCCCCCATGGGCCGGGTGGACCCGAAGGTCATACCCTACATGCCCCTGGCGGAGATGCTGGCATCCTTCGCCTTCCAGCTGGTCGACGGGCCGGTCAAGCGCGTCGAGCTGGTGGTGAACGGGGAGCTGGCCACCATGGACACCAAGACGCTCGCCATCTCCGCGCTGGTCGGGGTGCTGGAGAACATCGTCGGGGACGTGAACATCATCAACGCCGGCGCCATCGCCAAGGAGAAGGGCATCCAGATGGCCGAGACCAAGATCGAGGAGTCCAGCCGCTACGTGAACATGCTGACGGTCATCGTGCACTCGGATTTGGTGGAGCGCCAGGTCCGGGGAACGATCTTCCCGGTGGGCCAGATGCGCCTGCTCGGCGTGGACGAGTACGATCTGGACATGCCGGTGGAGGGCGACATCCTGCTCACCATGCACAACGACGTTCCCGGCATCATCGGAAAGATGGGGACGATCCTGGGCGAGAAGCGCATCAACATCGCGCGCATGGGCGTGGGCCGGGAAAGCCGCGGCGGGAAGGCGCTGATGCTAGTCTCCGTCGATCAAGTGATCAATAGGGATGTGCTGGAGGCACTGATGTCGCAGAGGGACTTCAAGGAGGCACGCTTCATCAACCTGGGCGCAATGAAGCTGAAGGCGTTCATCGTACCTTGAAAGGCACCCTCCTCACTTTTTCTTTCTTTTCGCCAGCTTCTCCTCCACGCTCCTGACCTTCGCGGTCATGGCGTCGGAGTGCCCCTTCCTGTCGTCAATCTCTATGCTCATCGATACCCGGTCGGAGAGCTCGAGCATCTGGTCGTGGCACGACTTGATGACGTTCATTACCTCAGCGTACTCGCCCTCCACTATGGTGGACATGGGCGTGAGCTGATAACGAAGCCCGCTCTTCTCCACGATGGAAACGCATTCGGCAACGAATCGGCTCAGGCTCTCCCCCTCGCCGATCGGGACTACCTTGAATTGGACGATCATCTGCCTTCCTCGGTTCCAGGTTTCATTGGGAATTTAGAAATATTTTTCGATATTCGCTTCATAAGCGCGGAACGAACGGTAATCTCAGCTCACTGGTCGAGGGCTGCGCCGGACTTGATTAGATTACAAAAATTTAAATAGTCTATTCCGAATCGTTACCGTCTAATTAGTTCCCAGTTGCGGATTTCGTCATTATGGGGGAGGCTAGTAGAATGATTTCAAAGGCCGTGAGTGAAAAAGGAACCGATTTGATCAAGACCAGCAAAGAGATCGGCAAACCGACTTCTGAACTTGGCTATGAGAACGGACGAGCGAACACGGTATACCTGTCCGAGAACGGGAAAGTCATGACGCTTACGGTCGAGGACCTTACCCAGGCCATCAAGACCAGCATCGACAGCAGCGGGATGCCGGAGGAACAGGCGCGTATGATGGCGCAGCATGTCATGAACTTCTTTGGCTATTCCGAGCGCATCATCGACAACATTCTGGAACCGGAGGACCGGGACGCCTTCTATATGCTGGAGGACACCGGGATCCTGACCACCGAGCGCGAAGAGACGACCTTGTATGATGGGCGCGAGTGGCGAATCCATTATTGGCTTTTCAGGAAGGAACGGATTTTCGAACTGATCTCTGGCAACGGGCGCGGCAACGGGCTCGCCAGCGGCGACGATTCCGTCTACGACGAAGTGCCTGAGGATGTCTGGCAGCGCTCGACCTGAAAGAGCGCTTAAGTGAAGAGAGCGGGCCAGTTTCGGCCATCTCTCCACAAACCTATTCACCGAAAGGGCGTTAGCGAAGCGGATGGAATTCTTTCCCTACTCCCCCCGCGAGCATCAGACGGATTTCGTTGAAGCGGTAGACCGGGTCATGAAGAAGGGCGGCCACATCGTCCTGGAGAGCGGCACCGGAACGGGGAAGACCGTCTGCGCCCTGACCGCCGCCGTGCAGACGGCGCTGGCCCAGGGGAAGAAGGTGGTCTATCTCACCCGCACCAACTCGCAGCAGCACCAGGTATTGCTCGAACTGCGCCGCCTCAACGAGAAGAGGGAGGTCTTCGGCATGGGGGTGCAGGGGCGGCAAAGCACCTGCCCCCTGTTCCGGCGCGACCCGGACCTCAAGGAGGGCAGCGCGGAGGAGCTCTCCAAGCTCTGCGCCGAGAAGAAGAAGCGCACCCTGGCCGGGAAGGACGGTGGCTGCCGGTACTACGAGAAAGTGCTGAACACCAACTTCCAGGAGATCGAGGAGCACTGCCACAAGACCCTGCCGACGGTGGAGGAGTTCGTGAGCTACTGCGATTCCCGCGACCTCTGCGCCTACGAGCTGTCCAAGGAGCTGATGGAGAACGCGACGGTGGTGACGGCGCCGTACGCGTACATGTTCGTCCCCTTCGTCCGCCGGGCCTTCCTGGATAACCTCAACGTGGTCGAGTCTGATCTCATCGTGATCATCGACGAGGCGCACAACCTGCCCGATTATGCGCGCGAGATCCTCAGCGCCGAGATGTCCCGCCGCTTCTTCGCCCTGGTGCGCAAGGAGGCGGACGATTACGGCGACCCGGAGGTGCTGGAAGGGGTCAGCATCATGGACGTGGTCGACACCCTGGAGAAGCTCCTCGCCGAGGCGCTGGAGGAGTACCTGATCGACGACGATGGCCTGATACCTCCTGGTTTTCTGCAGGAGGGCCTGCTCCAGGCGTTCACCACCACCTCCCGCTCGCTCAAGATCGCCGCGAACGCGCTCATGACCCACGGCGAGATAATCAGAGAATCGAGGAAGGAGCAGGGGCGACTGCCGCGCTCGTACATATTCTCGCTGGGGGCGTTGATCAACTTCTGGCTGAGCTTGGACGAGGAGTACTACGTGCGCCTGGTCGTCGGCGGCGAGAACCCGAGGTTCGAGGCGAGCTGCCTCGATCCGTCTTTGGCATGCGCGTTCTTCCACGATTGCCATGCCAGCCTGCACATGTCCGGCACGCTAGTCCCCCTCTACGAGTACCGCGATTCCATCGGCCTGCCCAAGGACTCTGTCATGCGCACCTTCCCCTCCCCCTTCCCCAAGGAGAACCGTGCCGTCTTCTACGTCGAGGACGTCACCACCAAGTTCGAGGAGATGGCCCTCGACGAGGAGATGCTAGGCCGCATGATCGAGCATACCGTCTCATTATGCAACGTGATCGATCGGAATACGGTGGTGTTCTTTCCCTCCTATTCGCTGATGGACCGCTTCCTGGCGGATGGGGCCGGCGCTCGAATCCACAAGCCGCTCCTGATGGAGGAGAGGGGGATGCCCCAAGCGGAGCTGATGGACACGGTCTCGCGCTTCAAGCAGACCAGCGCAAAGGGGTCGGTGCTCTTCGCGGTGATGGGCGGCCGAATCTCGGAAGGGATCGATTTCCCGGACCGGGAGCTGGAGATGGCCATCATCGTCGGGATACCCTTCCCCAAGCCGACGGCGAAGCAACGCGCCCTGCTGCATTACTGCGAGATCAAGTTCGGCAAGGGCTGGGAGTACACCGTCAAGGTGCCCGCGGCGAGGAAGATGATGCAGGCCATCGGCCGGCTGATAAGGACCGAGAACGACGTCGGAGCAGCGGTTATCCTGGACAAGCGGGCGAAGCAGTTCGCCGATCGGATCGATCTGAAGGATTCGCAGACGGTGCAGAACGACGTGCTCAACTTCTTCCGGGGGCGAGGGCGCTGAGCAGATAGGAAAGATTATTATGCCCTGGTCGAAATCAGCGGCAGATGGACGTCCTCTTGCTGATCGCCTCTGGCCTTTGGGTGATGGTCCCCGCATTGGTGCCCAATCCGGGCGCGGTCATCTTCGGCGGCGGCACGCCGGTCGATTTCGGCAAGGAATGGAGGGGGTGCCGCATCCTGGGGGACGGGAAGACCTGGAACGGATTGATAGGCGGCATTTCGTTCGGCATTCTGATCGGTGGTCTTCAGATATTGGGTGAGAGCAGCTACGGCTACTATCTGCCTGGATTCATCGGCCTCGGACCGATGCCTACCGCCTTGGGCGTCGTGGCCACCCTTGCCATCGGATCACTGCTAGGGGATATGGGCGGAGCTTTCATCAAACGCCGATTGGGGATGGTCCGGGGGCATAAGGCACCAGTATTGGACCAGTATGATTCGATCGCCGGAGGATTGCTCCTCACCCTGGCGGTTTTCCCTGATTGGATCATGCACACTTTCTTGCAGGGGGATGCCTGGGTGTCATTGGTGGCGGTTATCGTCGCGGCATACCTGCTGCACCGTTCCGTCAATATTATCGGCTACAAAGCCGGTCTGAAGAGGGAGCCGTGGTGAAATGAACGAGAGGCTGAAGGAATCCCTGAGGGAATGCCAGGCGTTGCAGTATGGAGATTTCACGCTCGCCTCGGGAAAGCGCAGCAAGTACTATATCGACATCAAGCGGGCATCGACCGAACCGGCGATCCTTTCCGCCATCGCGGAGGACATGGAGGCGGAGATGCGGCGCAATGGCATCGAGGTCGATGCGATCGCGGGCGTCGTCCTCGGCTCCGTGCCACTGGCAGTAGCGCTGTCGCTTAGGACCGGACTTCCCTATGTCATGGTGCGCAAGGAGAAGAAGGACCATGGCACCGGGAAGCTGATCGAAGGGGTCCTGAACAAGGGCATGAGGGTGCTGGTGGTCGAGGACGTGGTGACTTCGGCCGGCTCTTCCGCGGAGGCGGTGGCGATACTGCGCGACGCCGGAGCGAAGGTGGATCGCGTCATCGCGGTGATTGACCGGCAAGAAGGCGGCGCCGAGAAATTGGCAGGCATCGGCGTCAAGCTCCTCCCCCTGCTCACGGCGGAGGAAGTCCTGAGGGACTGAGATGGAACTCGACCTCCAATGCCAGCGTTGCCGATTGAGCCAGAAGCGCATCCAGGTCGTGCCTCCTTCAGGCGACCTGCGGTCTCCTGTGGCTTTCGTCGGCGAGGGACCAGGCGAGAAGGAGGACCAGAGGGGTGCACCCTTCGTCGGCCGCGCGGGAAAGATGCTCGACCGCCTACTGATGGAGGAAGGCCTGGAGCGGCAGCGGATCATGATAACCAACACCGTGAAATGCCGCCCCCCGGAGAACCGCCGTCCCCTGCCCGACGAGATGGGCGCCTGCTTCCCGTACCTGGAACAGGAACTGGTCGAGAAGCGGCTCATCGTGGCGATGGGGAGGACGGCATGCGAGAACCTGCTCGGCCAGGTAGTAAAAGTTGGTCAGGAAGCAAACACCATTTCGTCAATCTGGCTCATGGGACAGGAGAAGGAGGTTCTGCTGACCTACCATCCGTCCGCCTGCCTCTACAACCTGAAGGCGCGCGAAGGACTGAGGGCGAGCATCAGGCTGGTCAAGGAACGGTTCTTCTGATCAGAAGCGCTTCTTCCAGAGGAACCTGAAATTCTTCCAACCGTCCTTCCAGGACGAGAGCTTGACCTCTCCCACCCGGCGCTTGTACGTGATCGGCACCTCGATGGTGCGCAGCTTGCGGAACGCCTCGATCTTGATCTCCTCGGAGAACGGCATGCCATCATCCTGCATGTCCAGCTTCTGATAGGCCTCCCGACGGAACACCCACATCCCGCTCTGAGAATCCTTGAAGCTCACGCTGAACAGAATCTTGGCGGTGACGTTGAGCACCCAGTTGCCGAACCGGTGCATCGTGCTCATCGCCCCCCCCTCCATCCGGGCCAGGCGATTGGTGGTGATGAAGTCCAGATCTTCCGAGAAAAGCCGGTCGCTCAGTTGGGGGATGTCCTCCGCCGGGTAGGTGCAGTCCGCGTCTAGGGTGGCTATGATCTCCCCGCTGGCCTTCTCGAACCCGGTCTTGTATGCCCGCCCATATCCTCGCCTCGGCTCCTCGACCACGATGGCGCCCTTCTCCCGGGCGATCTCCCTGGTCCTGTCCTTCGAGTTCGTGTCGACGACGAGGATCTCGTAATCGTATCGGGTGTTCCTCATCGTCTCCTTGATCAGGTCGATGACTTTGCCTATGGAGGCCTCTTCGTTCATGGTCGGAATGACGATGCTGACCTTCAGGCGAACACCGGGTCAGGGAAAACAACCTAGATTTATAGAACTACCTAGTGCCCCGCTAGCCGCTCTTCTTCATCAGGTTCTTGCTGTAGGGGGGCTTGGCATCGAAGACCTTAAAGGCCACGTACCCTCCCATCGCGACGGCCAGCCTGGTGAACGCCCAGAAGTTCATCTTCTGCTTGAACATCTTCATTGGGTCGTAATTGCCCCACAGCCTTCCGTGCTTCAGGGTGAGCTGCTTCCGGCCCACTCCGTTCCAGAAGGCCTGCTTGTAGAAGCCGTAAAGGGAGGCCTTCGTCCGATGATAGACGATGGAGTCGTTGTTATAAACGATCTTGTAGCCGGCGGCCACCGAGCGGAAGTTGAGGTCGATGTCCTCGGCGGTGACGAACCAGGTATCGAATCCCCCGACCTTTTCCAGGACTTCGCACTTGAATGCAATGTTGGCGCTGGGAAATGAGAGGTCCACTCCCTTATAGTTCAGTTCGACCCGGTCCAGCTCCTCCCACGATTTCAGGCCGATGTTCACGCATCTGCCTGCGACGATATCGGCGCCTTCGTCAACAGTCCTGCGAAGCTCCTTGGTCCAGAATGGGTTGGCGATGCAGTCCCCGCCGGTGAATGCGATGACATCGCCAGTTGTCTTCCCAATCCCGAAATTGGTGCTATGCCCCCTTGAGCCCGGCTCCACATAGAGCCGGATGAAGGGGTACTTGTCCACATACTTCTGGACGATGTCCCTGGTCTTGTCGCGGCTCTTGGCATCGACCACCACGATCTCCAGCGGCTGCTCCTGGACGACCAGCGAATCGAGGAGGTCGGCGATGTTCCTCTCCTCGTTCATTATGTTGAGCACGACGCTAACGAGCATCCCAGGTCAATCAGTCCGCAGGATTAATATGTTGTGCCAGGATGTAAAGAACCGTCGTGGCTATCCGCAACTCTTCAAACAATCATATGGAGTGGACGACGAGGCTGATGGAGGAATGAATCGATGGTTGGAGATCGTTCAATTCGTGGCTCCAGTACGGAAAGTCTCCGCCATCGATGCCAGCATGACGTGCGTCCCGTTGAAGAAAGTATTAATCTACAAATTCCCATGGCCAATTCCAGATGAAACTGCTGGCTAAGTATTCTTTGATCGAAGATTGCGCAATCGGAGAAGGCACTGTCATTCGGGACTATGTCAACCTTTACGGCTGCAAGATCGGCCGGGATTGCAAGATCGCCGCGTATGTCGAGATCCAGCGCGGGGTAACGATAGGAGACCGTTGCAAGGTCGAGGCATTCGCGTTCATACCTTCCGGCGTAATGATCGAGGACGAGGTGTTCATCGGGCCACATGCTATCTTCACCAACGACCTCCATCCCAGGGCCGTTGGGGAATGGGACGTGGTCCCCACAACGGTAAAGAAGGGCGCCTCTATCGGGGCTGGCGCCGTGATTGTTTGCGGAGTGACCATCGGCGAGAGGGCCATGGTCGGGGCCGGATCGGTGGTGACCAAGGATGTGCCGCCTTGCGTTCTGGTCGTCGGGAATCCCGCCAAAGTCATCAAGCGGATCGGGTGAGATCATGAAGGTACCATTTGCCAAGCCGATCATGGATGAGGAAATGATCCAGGCCGCTGCCAATGCGCTTCGGAATGAGCGCATGGTCATGGGAGAGAGCGTTCACAAATTCGAGGAGGAGTTCGCTCGCTACATCGGAACGAAGCATGCCATTGCCGTCTCTTCTGGCACGGCTGCATTGCATATCACCATGATTGCCAGCAAGGTCTGCGGGAAAGAAGTGATTACCACGCCGATGTCGTTCATCGCGACCGCGAATGCAGTCATTCAGGCCGGTGCCACACCGAAGTTCGCGGACGCCAGGGAATCAGACCACAACATCGATCCCAATCAAGTTCGGTTGGCGGTTAATGAGAAGACCGCCGCGATCCTGCCTGTGCATCTCTATGGCCAACCCTGCGAGATGGCCCCGCTGGTCGAGTGCTGCCAAAAGAAAGCGCTGACGCTAATCGAAGATGCCGCTCAGGCTCACGGCTCCGTCTATAGAGGCAGGCGGATCGGCTCCATCGGTGATGCTGGCTGTTTTTCGTTCTACACCACCAAGAACATGACGGTCGGCGGTGACGGCGGGATGGTGACCACCAACAACGACGAGCTGGCAAAGGATGTGGCGAAGATGCGGGATTGCGGAAGAGTCTCCCGCTACGTCCACGACATGGTCGGGTTCACGGCGCGGCTGAACACCTGCAATGCCGCCATCGGCCGGGTGCAATTGAGGCATCTGGAATCGTGGAACGAGCGTCGCAGAGCTATCGCTGGATTATACTCTAGGGAGCTGAAAGGGCTGAAGGAGCTCAGCACCCCGCCATTGGCGAACCAGGATTCTACGCCGGTTTTTCACCTATACGTGATAAGGACTAAGCGCCGCGACGAACTGGCCGCTTATCTCGCTCAGAAGGGTGTCGACACGGCCATCCACTACCCGGTCCCCATCCACCTGCAACCGGTCTATTTCCAGATGTACGGCTACAAAGAGGGCAGCTATCCGGTCGCGGAGAAACTTGCCAATAGCGTCCTCTCGCTTCCCATCTTCGCTGAGCTGAAGGACGAAGAGGTCAGGTATGTCTGCGAGCAGATCAGGGGCTTCTTTGGAGGCGTGAAATGAAATCCTTCGAGGTCGGCGTCCTGGGCGTAGGATACTGGGGCCGCAAGATCGTGGAGGAGTGGAGCAACATCCCCAACGTGAAGGTGAAGGCGGTCTCCGATCTCTCGAAGAAGAACCTGGAGCTTGCCAGGGACCGCTATGGCGTGGAGACGCTGGTCCACGATTATCACGAGGTGCTGGCGATCCCGAGCATCAGGGCGGTGAACATCTGCCTGCCGAACATTCTGCATTATCCGGCGTGCAAGGAGGCGCTTGAGGCAGGCAAGCACGTCCTGGTGGAGAAGCCGTTGACGCTGTCCAGCGAGGAAGGTAGGACACTTGTTGCCCTGGCCGAGGAGAAGGGGCTGACGCTTTCAGTCGGGCACATCTATCGTTTCAACAACGCCTTGCTAGAGATACGCCGCCTGATCAAGGAGAAGTTCTTCGGCAAGGTCTTCCTCGTCGAGCTGGAATGGACCAATCTAGAGCAGCCCTTCGCCGACCGCGATGTGATCGTTGACCTCGCCCCCCACTATTTCGATATCGTCAATTTCCTGTTGGATGAGTGGCCGAACCGGGTGACCTGCGTGGCCAAGCCGTTCCGGCGGAAGGAACTGGAGGAGACCGCCTATATCATCTCCGAGCTGAAGTCGGGCGTCGTCTCGCATGCGACCCTCAGCTGGCTATCTCCCAGGAAGGTGCGCCAGATAAGCGTGATCGGGGAGAGCAGATCAGCATACATCGATGCGGTCGGCCAAGAGATCACGATCTACGAGTCTGGCTACACGTACAAGCTGGGGGTCGAGAGGAACAACACCATCCGAACGGAGCTGCTGCATTTCGTCCAATCGATCTCCGATCCGCAGACCGAGACCAGGAATTCCGGTACCATCGGCGTGAAGACGGTGGAGCTCATCGAGAAGGCAAAGGAATCGTTGGCCAAAGGCAGCACTATCTCGCTAGACTGATCCTCGCTTATTGATCAGAGGATATTGGCGATCACGGCAGCAGGCGCTTATGTGCTTCTATCAGTCGTCGCTCCATTATCGACCAGCCGTATCTTTCCTCGTACGCGGTCCTGCCGTTCTTCCCCAGGGTCTCGCACAATGGTGCGTCTTCCTTCAGCCTCAGGACTGCTTCGCGCAAAGCAGACGGGGTCAAGGAATCGATCACGATACCGCATCTCTCGCCCTGGACGATCCGGTCCATCGAGGTGCCCGAATTGACGATTATCGGCTTTCGACACATCATCGCCTCGAACAGCTTGTTTGGGCTAGAATATCTATTGTTGGGGATGCTTGGATCGTAGATGGCGAACAGCGCATCCGACTCTCTTACACACTTCATGATGTAATCGGGCTGATGCCAGGACAGTTGAAGATCGACGTTCGGCGCCTTGGATGCCAGTTCCTGCAATCGCTGGGCATACTCCGCGCTCGCAGGGCCGACGATTTTCAGCCTCACCCCCTGAATTCCCATCACCGCCTCGATCACCAGGTGGAGGCAACGGTCGGTGGCCACTTCGCCGCCGTAGAAGAGGACGAAATCGTCGTGCTCATGAGTCGCGAGATTGAGGCTGCGTTCCTCTGGCTTCTCCTCAGGAGAATTGTAGACATAGACCGTCTTCTCGGAGAAGCGCTCGCCGATCTGCCCCAGGCGCGATTCGTCTGGCAGCACGATCACTCCCGCCCGCTCCATCAAGCTGTGGTCGATTCTCCCTATGGTCTTGCGGAGCCAGTTCTTCAGGAACGGGAAGTCCATGGTCTCGGCGTAGAGGTCATAGATGTCGTAAACGACGGGAACCCCCCGGATCTTCGCCGCCAGGAGGGCGGGGAGGCAGGCATCGAAATCGGCGGCATGCACGGTGTCGGCCCTGCTCCTCAGCATTCTTGAGAACGCATAGCACATCCAGACCGGAAGCAGCAATGGAACGCGGATGCTGCTCGGGGGAGCTGCAAATTCAAGCGTCGTGACCTCGATGCCATCGTCCGCTATGACTGAGGGCGATCCCCTCTTCCGATCCCAGGCGAATATCTCGGCCTGGAATCCGGCTTTTGCCAGCGCCTTGGCTTCCTTCTCCAGCCTGACATCTGGAAAACGGGAGCGCAGAAGTGCGACGCGTGGCATCATCCCAACAATGTGATTGATAGTAATAATCTGTTACATACGCTCAGGGTAGCCGATATCCTTCAGGAGCAGTCGGATCTGTTCTCTGGACAGCTTCTTGGCGCTCTCAGAGTCTAGCTCGGCAGCATCAAATCCCATTTTCTTCGCGCCTTTCTTATCTGGCCATATGACGAGTATCTCGTCCAACAGCACCGCGGCAGATACTTCATCCTCCGTCATCAGGGACTCGGAAAGCCTCTCTCCCTTCCTGGGGCCGGTGGTGATCCGCTTAATGCTTTTAATTGATATTTTCTCGGCAAGGGCGATCTCCTCTGCCGCCACCTCGATGAGGTCAGGAACGTTGACCGCCGGCATCCTGAGGACGAATATCTCGCCCCCTTTGGCTATCTGTGCGACCTTCAGCACCAGCCCGGCCGCGTGTTCAATCTTCATCACGAATCGGGTCATCCTTTGATCCGTGACCTTGATGCGCTTTTCCTCCGCCACTTGCTTCTTGAGCGAAGGCAGAAGGGAGCCGCGAGAGTTCAAGACGTTTCCGAACCTCACAACGGAGAAAATGGTCTGTCTTTTGCCCTTATAGTGGTCGGCTGCGAGCGTGAGGCGCTCTGCAAGGAGCTTCGTCGCTCCCATCACGTTGTTCGGGCTTACCGCCTTGTCGGTGCTGATTGTGACGAAGACCTTCACGTCCTCCTCGATTGCCGCCTCGATGACGTTTTGAGTTCCCACAACGTTAGTTTTCACTGCTTCGAAGGGATTGAACTCGCACAGTGGCACATGCTTCAGCGCCCCAGCATGGAAGACAATATCGACGTCCTCCATCGCGCGCACCACTCTATCTCGGTCGCGGATATCGCCGACCAATAATCTCAGGCGAGGGTCATCAAGTTCCTGCTCGAGCTCGAACAGACCGTTCTCATTGGCATCAAGTATCCTTATCGTCTGCGGGTCACACTTCGTAAGTTTCCTTACGATCTCGCTGCCTATCGAACCTGCCCCGCCCGTCACCAGTATGTTCTTGCCGGCGTAGAAGTTTTTCATTCCTATCACCTTTTATCAAAGTATTCCCTTATTTGATGCACTAGATAATCCATCTCAGTATCCGTCATATCGACGTAGAATGGAAGGGTCAGCACCTGCCCGGAGACCTTCTCGGTCACTGGTAATTGGACCTTACCGAAACCCGCCTCCTTGAAGAACTTCGCCTTGTGGACCGGGTCGAAATAGACTTTGGAGGTGATCCCTTTCTTCTGAAGGGCAGCTTGTAATCCATCCCTTGCCTCCTTGCCCTCAGCGATTTTGATGGAGAACATCTGGAAGACCGACCTGGATCCTCCGGGTTCTGGCATGACTAAGATGCCGGGAATCCTCCTGAGAAGATCCGAGAGGCGTGCAGCCCTCTCCCTCCTCATTCCGATGATCTTCTCTATCTTGCTTAGCTGGGCCGCCCCCAGTGCCGCGGCGAAACTTGACATCCTCCAGTTGTAGCCCAGCTTAACGTATTCCGCTGAGCCTCCGCTGGTGAAGTATTTCTCGTTATTCGCCCTGCCGTAGGACCTTATTAGGTCGAGTCTTTCCGCGACGTCATCATCGCCCGTGACCGAAGCTCCACCCTCTCCGGTGGTTATCACTTTGTTCTGACAGAAACTGAGGATTGCGCTGTCCCCAAAGGAGGCAATCTTCTTGCCATCGACGATCGTGCCAAGCGACTCCGCAGCGTCCTCGATCAACAGGAGGTCGTAATCATCGGCCAGCTCCCTCAGTTCCTTTATCTTGCAGGGAAATCCCCCGTAATGAATCGGGAGAATGGCCTTGGTTTTCTTGCTGATCACCTTTTCGACGGCAACAGGGTCCAACCCAAAGCATTCCTCTTCGATGTCGCAGAATATCGGTCTGGCGCCAACGTAGCACGGAGCAAAGGCCGTCGCGATGAATGTGAAAGAGGGGACGATCACCTCCTCTCCTTTCTTTATTTGATGAGCCAGCAACAGGGCATGCAGAGCTGATCCGCCGGAGTTGAATGCCTTGACATGAGGTACACACAAGTATTGAGAGAGCTTGTTCTCGAACATGCCGACCTGCGGGCCGATGGCCCACTCTTTCCCAGAACGGAGGACGTTCTCTAGGCTTCTAAGGTCCTCATCGTCCCAGAAGATGCGGAACAGCGGCATGCTCATCGGTTTCATCTTGACCCCCTCTCAATGGCATCAAATGGCAGTTCGTGGCAATCAAGAGGCGATTCCTCTATCCATTGGGCATCACCTTTGATCAAACGACCAGATGAGACTCCCTTTCCAAATAAAATTCTACTCATTGTCAAAATCCTCATCGCTAAGAACATCACCGTTATGGTTAACACCCGCCTCAGCGATCATCAGAACGTCCTCTTTGATTCGCATACCATAGGTCTCTTTCATGGAATGTCATCTCCTCGAAAGATACCATTCCGCCAACGCGAAATCGGCCGGGGAATCGATGTCCACGCTCCTCTCTTGCGGCATGAGATAAGGAATTGTTTTCCTGGTCAAGAACGCCTTTTCTCTTCTCAATACCTCGGGTCTGATGACGTAAATGGCACCGTTTGGCTCCAGAAGGTGAGGCAGGTCCTGCCTGTTCTTTCCGATCCACTCCCAACCAAGTAGAGGTTCCAGATAACCGGATTGGATTCTGAATGAATGATATGCTTTCTTGCCTGAGTCGGTTACGCTGACAACGGAATCGCAGTTAGAGGCGAGGAATA
>CAVYIY010000007.1:0-176296 GCA_963768775.1 Methanomassiliicoccaceae archaeon | reverse complement strand
GATCTTGTTCTCATATCACAACAGGAATAGCCACGCGCCGAAGACCATCAACACAATAATGAAGAGCTCCGCCCAGCGGCGCTTGCTGTAGTCATAGATGTCCTTGCCGCTCATCGGCTTCACCGGGAAGGTCCCGGACAAGGAACCGATCACGCACATTGCTAAACCAGCCCCACCGATGGCCGCATATCCTCCCTTCAACAGCAGGAAGAAGAGGCCCGCGAAAGCCAACCCGATGATGATTTCCAGTCCGCCCGCTCTAGCGACCAAGCGCTCCGTTGCTTCCGTGGATTGGTGCACGGAACGTGTGGGAGAGGAGAACGGGACCCTGAAGGCGAAAGTGGTGAGCAGGAACAGGACGAACCCCAAGGGCCAGATCCTGTGCTCGCTCCACACCCCTCGGCGTCGCAGGAACACTATCGCCAAGTACTTCTGGACGAGACCGACGAGGATGCTCGTTCCGAAGAAGACCGGAAGCAAAGTCCAGATCTGGTCAAGGGAGCTGACCTTGACGTAGGAGAAGGCGAGCGCCAGGAGGATTATCGAGGTGGTGTATGCCAGGACCTCGGGCTTCGTAGGCCTTAGGAGGGGACCGCTCCTCTTCTCGACCTCGGTCTTCTGCTTGGAGGAGACGATATCCTGCAGCCATTCCTTTACGCTGTCGGGAACCAGCCCCTCTCCCTTTCGCCCGCCTGCTCTCCCAAAGCGCTCAAAGGGTTGCTCGCGAACGACAAGACGACCGAGACCGCCGCCAATGCGACCGCCGTTACGCCGATCGCCTCCACGGCGTTCAATGGCTGTGGAACCCAGACTTGTTGGAGAAGGCCTGGCACCGAAGAACCGCCCAAGGCATACACGTAACCATCCCACGACCCAAAGTAGACAACGCCGGCGACGATAGCAGGGGACGAAACGACTCCCCCGCCCGTCTGATAGCTCCAGATCTCTGCCCCACTCGAGGCATTCAGAGCATAGATTTTGCCATCGGTGGATCCTATGTAGATGACACCATCGACAATAGCAGGCGATGAGCCAATGGTACTGCCAGTTGTGAAACTCCAGACCAAGGCCCCACTAGAAGCGTTCAAAGCGTAGACGTTGCCATCCCGTGAACCAACATAGACGGTCTTGCCATCGACTGCAGGGCACGCGTTCGCGTAGTTGCCTGTCGCATAGCTCCAGAGCCTGACCCCGCTTGAAGCATTCAATGCATAAACGCTATAGTCCCACGAGCCCACATAGACCACGCCGCCAACGACGGCTGGAGGTGAGTAGACCCCTCCGCCGGTGGTATAACTCCAGACAATGGCACCGGTCGAAGCGTTCAGGGCATAGACGTTGTGATCCATCGACCCGACATAGACCACTCCGCTGACGACGGCCGGAGACGAGACGACATTGCTGCCAGTGGCATAACTCCAGAGCACAGCCCCGTTCGACGCATTCAGGGCATAGACATTGCCGTCCAGCGAACCAATGTAGACGACACCCCCGAAGACGGCGGAAGACGAGTCGGTGTCGTTCCCGGTGACATAGCTCCAGATCAATGAACCAGTGGAAGCGCTTAGGGCGTACACTTTATTGTCCATCGAACCGACATAGACTATTCCTGCGAATACCGCTGGAGACGATCTGACCTCGCCACCTGTGGCATAGGTCCACACCGTCAACCCGGTCGAAGCGTTCAACGCGTAGACATAGCCGCAGTCGCTGGAACCTATGTAGACCGTATCTCCTGTAACTGCGGGTGACGACCAGATTTGATTCCCAGTCCCGTGCCTCCAAATGAGTGTAGGTCCGATGGTCGGATTGCCTGCTCCGACACCGCTGTGGGATGTGTCGGAATGATACATTGGCCAATCTGCATTGGCCAAGGGGAGCGAAACTAGACCGATGAAGAGAATCATTAAAAGAAAACCCAATCTCACGGTCAAGCTAGCCTTACCCTTCAAGCAAGACACCTCCCTCTCTCTCAATGGGAAGGTGCATGACCTCAATTAAGTCTTGTGCTGGTGCGGCGTTCAGAGCCCAGTTGAAATCTGTTATGGTCCCGAACCTCACCGCATCATGATAAAAAGAACAAAAAAAGGTTTCACCGGAAATAATCAAAGAGGGCATTTTTAGTCGTGATGAGAGCAAATAGAAAATAATCTAGATAGGTCGACGTTGCGCCAGCGGCGATAATGAACCCGGAGAATAATAGGGATAAGAATTGAATTTATAGCCAATTCTCTCGGCAATTCCTAGCCTAGTTCCATAATCTCGTCTTGGGGTCGAGGTCAATGCCTGAGTGCTTGATTATCGCCTCGTTGTCAATGAGCGATCCTCGCCCGGCCTGATCGATCGGCGCAGATGGCAATAATCCAGAGCGACCCTACTCTGCATCCAACCGATCCAGGACCTCTCCTTGCCCGAAGACGAAAGAGCCTCGGCCTCCCATCCACCAGTTCGACATAGGTGTTGTGCGGCGTCGCTTCCTTCACCCCACGAACCCGTATTCACCACGTTACCCTTCGCATTGATGAAAGGATGGTGCGTGTGCCCGAATACGATGATCTCACCATCCTTCCCCAATGGGCCGCTCGCGCTTCCTTCTCGGTCTCCTCCAGCTTATCCTTCAATCTGACCTCCGGCCCGCTCATCAGGCTTTTCGCCTTGATCCTGACGCTATCGCCTTCTAATGACTTGGTCAAGGCGGAGAAGTGCAGGTCAGATAAGGTCCGGATGAGATAGGACCAGAACTCGTCCTCCTCCTTCCCCTCTGAGTCGGACATGACATGACAGAGCGTCTCCATGGCGATCTTCATCAGCTCGTGCTCCTTGCCATACTCGAACTCGTAGCCATGCATGAATCGGTAGGTATGGCCCTTGTCCTCCAGCTCCAGCACCTGATGGAACTCGAACGGGTAGTTGTAATGCGGCGCCCGGTTCCTCAGCCGCAGCAGGTGGTAGTCGTGATTGCCCGCGACGAAGTGCAGCTTTATCTTCTTCCCCCGATCCTTGAGCAGTTGCATCGTGTCCATATTCTCCAGGAAGATACCGGAGGCATCCCTGCGCCACATGTCAACGAAGTCACCCAGGATCACCAGGTCTGTCAACCCTTTGTCGTCCTGAAGCGTGACGAGGAAATCTTGGAACGCTTGTTTGTCGCAGCTCTGGCTACCGAGATGAATATCTGAAACCACGATCGTCTTCATGACACTCAAGAGAACGATTGCAGCCTTCTATATTTGAACTCGGCGAGGCTAGTCCTTGATGAAAGAATTCACTTCTCCCACTCGATTTCCAACTTCGAGAAGATAATCTGGCCAGTCAGTCGAGAGAGAAGCAGAGGCGTTGGCGCAATTCTTCTCGAATTGCCTGATGTGTTATCTGGATTTGGAAGCGGGGCGGTCACCGATCAATCAAGTCCAAAATTGGAAACCGCCCTTCGCCTTGCCTTTCAATATCGAGTTCGTTCTGTCAAGTGCTCCTTTCGGTGTGTAATTTTGATGCAGCACGAGATAATAGAAATTGATGAACCAGACAGCCGCATCGATAAACGCCACATCATGCATCGGGGCGATGACGTGCGAAGCACCGGTCGTCTCCATGAACTCACTGACGAAATTCGTGCGGCTCATCCCGCATGCTGATAAGGTGACTGTCTGGCGCGAGAAGCAACCTTCAGGAAGCTCCTCGGGTCCGAAGTGTTCCCTGAGGCAATTCGATCGATTCGCTATCCTCTCCTCCATGTGCTGAGATATGCACAAAATCGAATTTCTGGAGGTCTCGCTTGCTCGCGAGGTAGTTCAGCATCTGGGACTTCGACTTGATTACATGCGTATGAATGGCATCTGGCTCGGTCATCCTGAGGAAGTTCGACAACACCAGGCTTTCATTGAACGTCTCCGACCTGGGTATGCATTCGATTATTAGCAGCTTCTTGTTCCTTGGCCAAGCTTTTCTCACATTTCCTCGGACATGCCGTCTACCCGCAGTCAATGATCTGGTCTTTGGACTAGCATATTGTTGCTATATCGCCTTTTCTCAATGCGGATCTAACATGCATCCCTAATGGTCTCTCCAACTGGCCGTTTTCCAGCCGCGGAATCCTCCATTGCAGGTATGTAATCGAGGTTTTGAGAAGAGAAAACATGAGGTTATCGTCCGATATGTACCAAGAAAACGATCTTGCCGCAATTGGACTCATTTTTCACTGCCAAATATCGTGCTTGGATGCTTGAGTCGCCCATTGATGTGCAGACGATTTCTGCCAATCTCTTCTGCGGAATTCCATACGCCCATATGGTCTACCCAGGATCAACAGACTGCGTAATAATTTATATTGGCGAGTGATTCACCATTGTGAACAAGATACAAATTGCGATGCTGGCCGTTGCCGGCGGGATCCTGATATTCGTTCTAAAGCTGATTGCATATCTCATTTCCAATTCTGTAGCCTTGCTCTCGGACGCGATGGAATCGATAATCAACATTGTGGCATCGATAATGATGATATCAGCGCTGACCATCGCGGTTCGATCGAAGGACAAGAACCACGAATACGGGCACCAGAAGGCCGAGAACATCTCTGCCCTGGTGGAAGGTGTCCTCATCATCGTCGCCGCCGTGCTCATCGTCGAAGCGACCATTGGCCGCTTGTTCAACCCGGTGGGGTTTGACAATATCGATTTGGGCATGATTGTTTCTCTGTGCGCGACCTCGCAGAATGCGATTCTGGCCACGATTATGCTCAGGGAATCGAGGAAGAGCAGATCGATGGCATTGGAGGGGGACGCCAAGCATCTCTTTTCCGACGTTATGTCCTCGGTGGGGGTCGTCATCGGCCTGTTCATCGCCAGCATAACCGGGATCTTGATCATCGATCCGCTCATCGCTCTGGTCGTAGCGGTCTTGCTAGTCAAAATGGGAGCCGATGTGTTCCTCAAGACCAGCAAGGACCTGATGGACTCGAACTGCGTGGAGGCCGAGAGGTCGATCGTCGCGGTCCTAGAACGCACGAAGGGATACCTGGAATATCACGATCTCAAGACCAGAAGGTCCGGAAACAAGGTGTTCATGGAGGTGCATCTCTGCCTGGACGGGAACATGTCGGTCAAGGAGGCGCATGAGCTGACCGACAAGATCGGAGAGGAGCTGACTCTTGTCCTGCCGGGCATCGAACCGAACATACACATCGAGGATCAGACCCAATGCCAAAAGCACGATGCCCCTGGCACATCGTGAATGGCCTATTCCTTTTTCCTTTCGGGCCTTAGACGCTGCTTGATGCCTCGGGTGAGGAAGAAGTACAGCATCATGATGACCGCCATGCCGATCAAGACGGCCGCGAAATACAGCAGCCAGGAAGGCGCATCCTCCTTGCCGGTCGCCAATATGATCAAGAGGCCGAGGGTCTCGGCGATGAAGGCGCCGAAGCCGAGGGCGAAGGAGTAGAGCCCCATGGTCGCCCCATAGGACCGGGCATCCGACGAGTCGGCCATGAGCGCCAAAGCCGATGGCACGAACGCCCCCGCCCCCAGGCCAAGGATCCCCAACGGTATCGCTCCAATGAGGTTGAAGTGCACCCCGCTCGCGTCCTGATAGTAGATCCAGCCGGGGGCCAGAAGGACCATCAGGATGATGCCTAGCATGCTGAATATGCCATAGGCCATCACCGGTATCCGTCCCACGATGTCGGAGACCTTCCCCCAGAAGGGCTGCAGCAGCCCGAGGACCACCCCCGCACCGGCGAACATGATCCCGATGGTGGCGCCTTTGATATTCTGGCTCAATAAGATGATGGGCAGGTAGGTAAGTGCGATCCCTAGGAGCGTGGCGACGATGAGCCAGATGGGGAACATGAGCCGGACCTCTCTGATCTTGAAGACCTTCCTCAGCTCGCCGAAGCCGGCGTGTTGCCCCGCCCCTGCCGTCGCCTTCTGTTCCCGGACCATGGTGTAGAGCATGATAGCCGAGAAAGCCAGCATCCCCGCCATCAGAAGGAAGGCGAGCTGGATATCGATGAGGTCGATGAGGAAGCCCCCCACGACCGCCCCGACGATGTACCCCAGGAAGGTGGAGTAATCGAACCAGCCCATCTGCCTGCCCCGGTCATGGCTGACGGCATTATCGGCGATCATGGCTATGGCTGGCGCCACGGTGGCTGCCGCCCCGATGCCGTGAACCCCATGCAACAGCGCCAGATACCAGGTGTTGTTCGAGAGCGAATAGAGGGCTACCATTACTGCGGCCAGCGTTGTTCCGAGCACTATCACCCTTTTCCTCCCGATGCGGTCGCTGACCATGCCGAAGTAGTTGGCGGTCAACATCTCGGCCAATGGATACGGTACGGCAATAATCGCCACATTGAGAAGGCGGGTTCCCTCGTCACCGGTGACGTACGCGGAGATCAGAAGGAGGAGAGCCCCAAAGGCGGTCCTTAGCAGGAATGTGGAAATATAGAGCACCCTCAGGTGCCAGGGTGTCATGATGCCCCTGCTCCCGAAGAATCCCTTCATGTCGGGATGATGCAGATATTCCGTCGTAATAATGCTTGCGCTCGTAGACACCGGAGCATCTGGAACTGGATAGCAAGCGAGGATAGGCTCGATCGAAGAGCCAAGGCTCTCAGGGATCTAGGGACTCTATGGCGTTCGCGAGGATCTTCCATATTAAGGGTGAACGCCGTCAGCGTGATAGTCCTTCGTTTTAACCGTACCGAGCGATGAATCGGTTAAGCTGGAACGTTCAGACAAATTCGATATTTTGGCATCTGCGAACCTATTCTCTTGGGCGCAACACAGTTCTAATTGCGATAGCAAATTCAAAATGAATTAATAGTAAATCGCTCAACTGGTAGCTAAGAGGCTGCGTTATTGGTTCGTTGCTTGAGGTGCGGAAGCGAGGCAATGCAAGGGGCAGCGTTCTGCCATAATTGCGGAACGCGCCTGGATCCCATCCAGGTCCAACGATCAAGCCAGGAGCTTTCAGCACAGAATCAATCTCGTTCTCAAGTATCCCCTCAATTGGCACCGCTAGGAGCCAGAGAGCCTGTCTGGTACGGCACTCCGGTCCAGACCGTGCCACAAAGAAAGAGCACGGGGACAAGAACGATCATAACGATGGCTGTTGCAATATTACTCATTCTTGTGGTAATGGCAGCAGCGGTGTCACAAGGCTGGATACATTTCAACGAGAGCGCGAGCAATGACAATCAAAACCACACCCCGACGTCCATCGCGGGGAATTGCACGATAACCTATTCATGGTCGTATATGAGAACCGATTGGACCCTGACAGAGACTGTGGCCAATGCAACCTATTTCGACTATCGTGATCTGCCCAAGACATACGATTACCCTTCATACGTCACCAAGAACGATGCTATCATCGTCAATATCGCCTCGGAACTCAAGAGCGACGCCATGACGAGAGGCTACAATACAGCGCAGTTCATACTTTCCTTCGTTCAGAATGTGCCCTACGGAACGGATGAGAACACCACCGGCCTCGTCAATTACCCAAGGTACCCGGTCGAAACGCTGGTGGATGGCATAGGGGACTGCAAGGACCACTCCACACTATACGTCTCCTTGATGGAGTCTCAACCGGTCAACGTTGGCATGGTTCTCCTGCAATTGATGCCCAATAACGGTGGTGTCGGGCATATGGCGGCAGGCATATGGGCCTCGGGATTCACCGGCACTTACTTCCAATATGATGGCAGGGATTACTATTATTGCGAGACGACTTCCCCGGGCTGGATGATTGGACAGCTCCCCCCTCAAGTTGAAGGCTACGATGTGACAGTATTGCCCGTCTGAGAGTCGTCCAAGAACCTAATGGGGCAACTTATTTAGTCGGGAGGAAGATGCGCAGTCGATGGCCGACACGATTGTGTTTGGGGTCAGCATCGAATCCTTGCTGCTATTCGTCTTCGCTGTCGCAGCCACGGTCATCCTGGCGCGGATTGCCTACGCGCTGGTACGTCGCGCCTTCGATGGTCGTCTTTCTCTCCGCCGGTCGAAGTTGATGGCCCGATTGGTGGAGTATGCATTCATCCTTGCCGGCATCGGCTGGGGTCTGGTGGACCTGCTCCACCTTAACCTCACGGTGGCCGCGGCCTCGCTTGGCCTGGTCGGCGTCGGAGTGGCGTTTGCCTCACAGACCATCATCCAGAACTGGATGGCCGGGGTGCTCATTGGCGCGGAACGGCGAATCCAGCTGGAAGACTGGATCGAGGTGTTCGGTATGACTGCGGGGCGGCCGGCACGGGTGCAGGACATCACCCTCACAAGGACGATCCTGCTGACCTCCAATGGCCGGCTCATATACGTGCCGAACGCCTACATGATCAATAACCTGGTCACGAACTACACCAAGGCTGGCTTCGTCGAAGTGCCTTTGGACCTGCAAGTCCCGATGGCGGAAGATCTTGACAAGGTGAGGCGGATAATCCTCGAGGTCGCCAACAATGAGCCGAAGATGCTGCCGAACGTCGCCCCCGATGAGAAGGATGCCTTCGACCGCATGCTCAGCCTCACCCGCATCGGGAAGCTCTTCGAGACCAGACCGCCAATAGAAATGTTCAGCCCGAGGGCATTGGTCGCTGGGACCACCGGAGCCGTCATCCTGGTATCCATTCGCATCTGGATCATGGAGGTCGGGATCCGGGATGAGATCGTCTCAAGCTTCTGGGAGCACCTGCTGACCCGGCTCAAGCAGGAGAAGGTCAATTTGACCTGTCAGTAGCCCAAGATGCTGACGGGGAGGCAGTCCTTTCAAGAGCAAATTGCGAAGGGTTATTAGCCGGTTCAAATGACACAACATGCGACAAGATGGGGAGAAGATGAACGAGAGCGAGAGACCTTCCGAAAAGAAATGGTTCATATTGATCCGAAAGGCCGTTCGCGGACTCGGGGAAGGCATATTCGACCTGCCGCAAAAATACTGGCACTATCTTTTCGTGGTTTCAATAATCATCATATCGCTGAGCATTCTAGCCCTGCTGAATGCATATCTCAATTTCGTCAACATGTCGTCATATGATCTCAATCTGGTGGGAGGCTCATCGCCATTATTGTTGGCAGGCTACCTTGGCATGTTCATTAGCATCGCGCTATCGCCAGTTCCTGACTATTTTCTCGTTCCAGCCTATGGTTACCTGTCTTCCATAGGGGTATTCGATCCATATACGACGTTTTGGGTATGCCTCGCAGGCGCCGTATTTCCAATAGAATACCTGGCCGGCAGATTTGCGGGCCGTCCACTACTGCTGAAAAGCCTGTCCTATGTCAAGGTATCCGAGAAGACCCTCGAATCGGCCGAAAAGTGGTTGGTGGAACACGGCAGGTTCTCCATTTTCACATCTACCTTCATACCGTTCTTCTACACCGTCACTTCCCTGGCTGCAGGGATTCTGAAAATGAATGCGGCCACATTCCTTCTGGCCAGTTCCGTAGGATTCGGATTGAGATTTGCCTTCCTTGAATACATTGGCTCCAATAGCGTCTACATCTTCACGGCTTCTTTTGACTACTCACAAAGAACGCTTCTCATTCTGCTCCTGGTATCATCTTCTTTGTACGCGGCACTATATCTGATCGGGGCTTCACGATCCAAGCGAAAAGGCATATCCTCTTGATGCTAGATTTCAGAGGTGCATGAGTAGCGGTTTTACCCGAATGCAACAATTGGAACAGCCCAAATGGCAATCTATTTCATTCGGGATTTAGGGCGAAGTCCAGCATGCTCATGGGAGGACCGAAGGCCCATCACCGATCATGTTGCAAGAATCCCATTTCTTCGTTTTGCCTTCTATTTCCCATTTGAGATCGGAATGGTGAATGAGAATGTTGCCCCTTTGCCTTCCTCGGACTCCACCCAGATCTTCCCCCCATGCCGCTCAACAATCTTCTTTGTGACCGCCAGGCCGACCCCGGTTCCCGGATACTCTGCCTGGGAATGCAAGCGCTGGAACATCTGGAATATCCTTTCCGCGTACTGCATGTTCAAGCCAATTCCGTTGTCCTTGACCTTGAGGGTCCATTGATTCTGTCCTTGAGTAGCTGAAATGTGTATCAGCGGGCGCTCCGGGCCGTGGAACTTGATGGCGTTGCCCAGCAAATTCTGCATCACCTGCTCCATTTGCGATTCGTCCGCCAGGACGGTGGGGAGGGGATCCACAACAATCTCTGCTCTGTTTTCTTCAATGGTCACCTTCAGAAGGGCAAGCGTTTTGGTGACGACGTTTTCCAGGCTCACCGGAGCGAAATCCCTGCCCTGCGTCTCCACTCTTGAGTACTCCAGCAGGTCATCGATAAGATCCCGCATTCTTTGTCCGCCCTCCACGGCGAAATCAATGTATTCCTTGGACTTCGGATCGAGCTTGTCCTTGTTCCTTCTTTCAAGCAGGGAGAGATAATTGATGACCATGCGGAGCGGCTCCTGCATGTCGTGCGACGCGACATAGGCGAATTGCTGCAGCTCGTTGTTGGAGCGCCTTAGTTCATCCTCCGCCTCAACCCGTGCGGTGTTGTCAAGCACTAGCGAGAGCACAGAGGTCATTCCTCTGAGTTCATTCATGACCACTGAGTTGTACCAAGTGCAATGGATTATCCGTCCGTCCTTGGTAATGTTGCGATTCGCTGATACGACATGAATGCTCGCGCCATCGGTAAGTTGGGCCATCGTCTTCTGAACGAGAGGCAAGTCCTCCGGGTAGATCAGGTTAAGGCCCATTATCGGCCTGCCCACGGTCTCCGAAGAGGTCCAACCAAATATCTTTTCAGCTTCCCCAGCCCAGCGGGTGACAATGAACTTCGAGTCCCATTCCACCACCGCCATCGGTGAGTTCTCAACAAGAGTGCGCAATCGTTGCTCACTCTCCTTCAGCGCGGCATCATATCCCTTCCGCCTGGTCGTATATTGGTCTTCCAAGAGCGTCAATATCCAAATCGCGATTAGCGACACCGGTCGATTGAAGAGCGCGAATTGGAGGTCTGAAGGAGGTTTGAGGGCCAAAGCGCCCAAGGCAAGTATCGACGATACCCCGGCCACCAAGAAGATCGTTCGCCTTTTCGGCGACCAGATACAAATCAGAACCGGAACGATATAAAGGACGCCAATGGCGAATCCGTTCTTTATGCCAATGTCGAAAAGGAAGATCGAAAATGCGAGTATCCCACATACAATCAGAATGTTACTTTCGGTCAGCTCGAACGGGATTCTTTTTTTTCGGGCCTTCGTTTGGGCGGTGTCCACATTACTCGTTAGGCCATTTCGTTCGGGGGTCATGCCTTGCCTTCCAGTGAGAATGGAATAGTTAGCGCTTATTGGCATCTCGGCACTTAATCGTTAGTGTCCACTGAATTCCACCCTCTCTGCGAATGCAGAGCACGGAGACTCCAAGCGCATTTGCAGCTGCGAAAGATTAGGGTAGGCGGGTTGGAATGGCCAAGGGCGAAGTACCGATTACAAGGCCGTCGTCTGAAGCATCATTTTCAATGGAATCATACTGATGAAGGTAATGCAACATGATCAAAGGGGATTAGGGAAACAACCAATTGAGAGCTGGTCGAACCTGGTTGCGTGGGCTCGGGTTTCTGCTCATGCTGCCGATCGGCCTAATAGTCGCCCTCGTCCTGGCCTTCTTCTTCGCTGGCAATAGGCCAGGCGAGTTCTTGTTCATCCTGATCGTCATCTTTCTCATCTTGTTTGTGGTCCGCATGTTGTTCTGGCGTTCCAGACGGGAATACTGGCGTCAGCAACGCGGGTAAGGGGAAACGACCCGAATCCTGCAGCAGAGATATGCGCGCGGAGAGATAACCAGGGATCAATACGATCAAATGCCAAGGGACCTTCGACCACCCCGCTAAAGTCCTATGAGTCGTTGCGTGCTTCTCATTGAACAGACTGTTATCTGGCGGCAATCCTTCACTTCAGTAATTTGAGCTTGCCGTCGAAGTTGCCCCATACCGCCAGATAGAGAAACATGCTCAAGAAGCTCAAGCCAAATGCGAACGCTCCCACATCCGATATCGAAATGGATTGAATGCTGTCCACAAAGGGCCAATGCACGTCCACGCCGTTGACGGCGATTCTTATGACTATGTAGAGCCACAGTAACATGCTGAAGATACAGGTGGTCAATACAAGTGATCTGAAGAAATGATATGCCACGGCCTAGTCAAAGGAACTCGACGTCATAAACCAATCGAACGGATTTTCGGAACTCGCATGAGGGTAGGCTATTGCGATTTGTCAACTCCTCGTGCAATCACGTTGAACATATGAACGTGATCAAGATTGCAGCTATCGGTTGCATGAGGAAGTAGATGACATTCGTGTTGCCTGCGTTCACGGCCCCGATAGCGAAGCCTATGACCAGTCCAAGAGAAAGGCCGATCATGAACATGAATACGATGGGGGCGTACCTATCCCATGGACTGGAGTCAACTTCAGCTTGGACGGGCCCATCAATGGATTCACCTTTCACGCAGCAACGCGAACGGCACATCTCCATCATAGGGACCCGGAGCAGGGCGTGCAACGATTCTGCAATCGCTGCACCTTTCTCCAGTGTCTACTGGTTCGTTGCGACGACAGCGCACTACCAGAGCGGCTGGAGCGGCTGAGCCAACGCCATCGCTGGACAGCCCAACGGACCGATAGTCGGAGGCTTTGACTGGTTGTGGCTGGTCATCTTGTTGATCATCATCGTGGTCGGCGTGACCGTAGGCTATTTGGACCGGAGGAGACGAAAGAAGAAGCAATGGGAGTGTTCTATTCTTTAGGAAGCATGAGAAGAAAAGGGATCGGGAAGTCTGGTACTATCTCCGATCCTCTCAACAGATATGGGATTCCTGTTTAAGCCGGAAGTCTCAATGGTCACGGAGAGCTATTTCTTCCCTTAAGAAATATATCTATAACCCTAAGTTGCATGCGCGAACAACGAGAAGATCAGAGAAGCAGGGGACGACGTTAGGATGAACATCAAAACATCCGTGAAAGAAATCAGAGCGATGATCCAAAGCAACATGCCAGAGTTGAGGAAGCTCTCCACGGATGAAAAGGCTGGTGTAATGAGAAACATCGAGGACCTGAGGTTCTATTCCACCACGTCAGATAAGGATACCAAGGAGATCGCCTCCATCGAGATCTACCACAAAGAGACCCGCGAAGACAGAGAAAACGCTCTCGTCGTCAGTCTGTCATGTTCTATAGTCGAACCGGAAGTGAAGATACTCTGCGGCAAGAGGGAATTCGCTTTCGAACTATGCTTGATGATTAAAAGACAGACACCTGAGGAATACAAGGACGAGCGCTTCGTTGCCTCGCCGTTGTCCAGAGATGAAGTCAGTGCGGTGATCTTCGGAGATATTCTGCCGGTTTAGAATCAACCACGATAGGCGCGCGGAGAAACCTTTGCGACCCCAGCCTTATGCTCAGTCATCGCGCCCGGCTTCCAGATCCCGACATCTGGTTCATGTGCCATCCGATTGTCGGCCTCGATATTCGCTGAGATTGATGGCTGGGTCACGCCTTCGATTGTTCTATGTAAGCCCAGATATCATCTGCAAGTTGCCCCCAAGTCGTCTGGATCTTGCTCTTCCAGGCTATGACGTCGTCTTCGTACATTTTCGAAGCGGGCTCCATGACGAGCGATACATTCACGCCCTCGACGTCCTCGCTCAGCGCGAATGACATCCTCTTCTCTGTCGCTATATTCCAAACTTTCAGAGGCTTCATCGATCCTTGGATGGCTTCAACCTTGTCTAGCGCCTTCTCCCTGGTGACTTGTGCCCCCTCTTTCTTCAGCCAGGAGATGATTTGCTGGAAGACCTCCTCCCGGCTTGCCTTGATCTTGTGGCTATAATGGAACGTCTCTCCCATTTTTCTCCCTCTCTTCGGGTCTGTGACTACTCTGTTCTAAGCGATAAGGATTGCCATTTCCTCTGAAGTTATCATGAGAGTTGATGGATGATGATCTAGAATTGCTCGGTCTGGCACCCCGGCAGGAGCACTTATGGATCAAGTTTATGACTGTGGTGTGCGCAGGCGATAGGTTTATTAGGATTTACAGCCAAGTTAACGCCATTAGGAAGGGATCCTATGAAACAAGCCGACGTAGTTGTGATAGGGGGCAGCGCGGCTGGAATTCCAGCAGCGTTGACAGCGAGAAGGCATTATCCAAACAAGAGCGTCATTCTGATAAGGAGCGAGAAACAAGTCCTGATACCTTGCGGCATCCCGTACATATACGGCACCGTCGGGACACCAGAGAAGAACCTGATACCAGATGGTGGGTTGCTGAGCAACAAGGTAGACATCATCGTGGATGAAGCGAAGCAACTGAAGCCCGCGGAGAAGAAAGTGATCCTGGCGAGCGGGGAAACAGTGGGGTATGACAAGCTGATCCTGGCGACTGGATCGTCTCCCATTCTTCTGCCCATTCCTGGGATCGACAAGAAGAACGTCTACGGAATCAAGAAGGATATTCCGTATCTGAACACTCTGCTTGAGGCACTGAAGACCACCAAGAACCTGGTGATCCTGGGTGGCGGGTTCATCGGAGTCGAGTTCGCCGACGAGTGCAAGAAGGGCCGCGACGTCAACGTGACGGTCGTGGAGACGCTCGAGCACTGCCTGCAGATCGCTTACGGTGAAGGGACGTGCAGATGCAGCCTGGAGGTCGAGGACTACCTTACCAAGAAAGGCGTGACCATCATCGCCGGGGCGAGCATTGAGAAGATCCTCGGCGGTGAGTCGGTGACCGCCGTCAAACTATCCAACGGTAAGGAGATTCCAGCGGATATGTTGATCGTCAGCGTGGGAGTGGCTCCCAACATCTCCCTGGCAAAGGATGCCGGCCTGACGATCAGCAACCGGGCGATAGCAGTCGACACCACCATGCGGACGTCAGACCCGAACATATTCGCCTGCGGAGACTGCGCCACCAAGTTCTCATTCTTCACCGGCCAGCCTTCGAACACAAGGCTTGCGTCGATAGCCACGACTGAAGCGCGTATCGCCGGTGCGAACCTGTTCGAGATCAAGAGGAAGAACCCCGGCGTCATCGGCGTCTTCGCTACCGCGATGGGGAATATGGTCGTCGGCCTAGCTGGCATGAGCGAGTCAGTCGCAAAGAAGAGCGGATTCGATATCGTATCTGGTGAGGCAGAGGCATCTGACAGGCATCCGTCCGGAATGCCAGGCGAGTCCAAGATGTGGCTCAAGCTGACGTTCAACAAGGCGAACGGAGAACTGATCGGAGGAGTAATCAGAGGCGGTCCGACCGCTGGAGAACTCATCAACGGCATCAGCGCCTGCATCCAGAACCGGATGAACGCTAACGATATCGCGACGTTCCAGATAGGGACTCATCCCGCTACGACGTCCTCGCCGATCGCGTACCCGCTGGTGAACGCCGCGGAGATGGCCCTGAAGAATATGAAGGCCTGAACGCAAGTCGCGCGCAATCCCGATCCGGGAGCGCGAATGGACGTGGACCATTGCGATTGCTGAATCGTTCTCGGGCCCCTTTTGCCCGCAATCCTTTCTTTTTCTCATTGGCGAGTATGGTGCGAGACATCGGTCGTAACTCGAGTCGGTCGATGTATAGCCAGTCATACTGGTAAGTAGCCCAGGAGACAGAAGGAATAAGTACTAACGTTCGATTTACTGCTCCCATACGGCGTCCGGGGTCCAGGCATCGACCGCGTTCTGATGGCTGCCGGATGACGAGGCGGGAATGAAGAAAGGCGAGAGGGGCGTCATCCGCGGATTGAAAGACGTTGCCGCGGCAGAGACAAGGATAAGCTTCGTGGAGCCCAAGGGCGCACTTTACTACCTGGGCTACAACATCGACGATCTTGTTGGCAGGATCGTCTATCCCGAGGTGGCCTTCCTCCTGATCCACAAGAGACTCCCCAACCAGCGGGAGCTGGAAGATTTCAATGCCAACCTCATTGCCGAGATGAAGTTGCCCGATCGGATGGTCGATAGCATCCGATCCACCCCGAAGCGCTGCCATCCAATGGACGTATTGCGGACCGAGGTCTCCAGCCTGGGAGAATGCGATCCCGAGGACAACGACCTCTCCGAAGCGGCGAATCTGAGAAGGGCCACGCGGTTAATCGCCCGAGTGCCGACCATTGTTGCCACTATCCATAGGATTCGCCTCGATCAGCCGGTTCCAGAACCGAGGGACGACTTCAGTTTCACAGAGAACTTCCTCTACATGTTCAGAGGGTCTCCTCCGCCGGCGGCCGAGACTGATGTTCTCCACCGCCTCATGATACTCCAGGCCGACCATGGGTTCAACGCTTCCACCTTCGCTGCTCGTGTGACGGCAAGCACGAATTCGGACATGTACTCGGCCGTCACTTCAGCCATCGGCACCCTCAAGGGACCCCTGCACGGGGGAGCGGGCGAGAAAGTGATGGAGATGCTCGATGACATAGGCCTTGAAGAGCACGTGGAAGAATACATCATAGGGTTGCTGGATGAGAACAAGAAGATCATGGGTTTTGGCCATCGGGTCTACAAGGCAGAGGACCCGAGGACGAAGCATCTCCGGGGCATAGTCAGGAATCTTTGCTATCGCGATAGAACGACCAGCTTGTGCAACAAATGCAGCAAGATCGAGGAAATCGTCCATGACCGGAAGAAGATCTATCCCAACCTGGACTTCTACGCCGCAGTGGCGATGGACGCGTTGGACGTCCCCAAGGAGTTCTTCACGCCGTTCTTCGCCTCGAGCAGGATATCGGGCTGGGTCGCCCATGTCATAGAACAGTATGAGGATGCGGTGCTCCTCCGTCCGTCATCAAAATACGTCGGGGAGTTCGGAAGGAAGTTCGTCCCGATCGAGGATAGATGAATCAGGAATCGCTCGATTGGGCTATGAGCTGCTAGATCCCGCAAAGTCAGTAATTGGATCCTGTCACTCCATCCGCTGAATGCTCATCGACGTTCTTCTTAAGAATCGATCGATTGCCTCTGTCACAAAGCACCTTCGACTCAATGCCAATGATTGAGCGTTCTTCCGTATGCCTGGATCCAGACAATTCCTTCTTAAGAAGGATATCATCATCGTTTGGATTCCTTGATCGCTGGCAAGTTCTTAGGTGACCGATGTCGACGCTACTTATCATGATAAGAAGGAATGGATATTCGTGCATTACCCTGCTCCCGCCCTGGGGCGGCATCGAATGATAGTGACTGCTAGGAAGCGGCGAAAGACTGGCAGCATTGCGAGCCGCCCTAGGACGGCAAAGGATTGATCTATCGAAATCCAAATCTAGTTGCATGAAGGTCATTGACGCCAAAGATCCGCGTGCAGCACGAATGCAGCATGTGCCACCTTTCCGAGTCGTTCCCCGATGCCAGAATGGCCGTTTGGTGCAACGGCAATACCGATGTTCTTCAGGTGCTAGCCGAGCGATCTGCCGATCTCAATTCCATCCTTGACGCGGTCCAGAAGAAATCTATCACGGAGGATATCCTCAAGGAGAAGTTCTCGGCGATGACGATTATCCGCGAATGCGCATGCGACGGCGAGTACATTCCTGGGGTAATACAGAAATCTGGATGCTGGTCAATCGGGCCCTGCACCTACGAAGGGGGTTACGAGGTGCATCGTTTGATAGCGCCGAGCAAGAACCGCCTGAGGGAATGCGTTTCATCCCTGAGGCTATCTGGCAAGGTCGAGATATTGTCTATCCGGTCAAGGGAGACTGCGGACACATTCAAAGATCTGGGAATACTGCCAGTGCCGGTCCTCGAAGGTTTGACCGAGAAGCAGATCGAGGTCCTGATTTCCGCTCACGAGAGCGGGATCTTCGCGATTCCGGCAAGAGCGAAGATGAATGACGCAGCGAAGAAGCTGGGGATGTCCAGATCGACCTATGGGGAGCATTTGCGGAAGGCGGTGAATACTCTGATGGACAATTCCTACCCCATGCTCAAGCTATTCGCCCTTCCCAGGGCGAAATGATTGTCCTACAGATAGGCTTTGCAGAAGCTAGGCGATGCCCTACTTAGCCGCCTATTTTTTCTTCTTCGGTTTCAAGGATGAGACATAAGCATAGGATATCCCCAACCAGGCATCGAGAGCCTCTGGATCCTCTAAAACCCCTTTCGCCAAGGTTCGGTACTCGGTCATCCTGCGTCCTTGAACCGGTTCAAAGAATTCGCCGAGTTGCTCTTTGTCCAAACGCTCCCTATCCTGAATTGAGAATCGAGCGAACAGCACGTTGGAGAAGATTCCCGCGAACATGTTCCCACGAACGAAGTAGCAGGGTGCCCCAAACATCTTCCTCTTCTCCGCTTCGAATCGAGAGACATGTTGATCCAGCAGCTCAGTCAATTCCATCGATGGCTTGGGCCACGAACCCTTCTTCATTGGCGGCATGAGGCCGATTAGTCAGGATGGCGTAGATGAAGATTATGCCAGGAGGTCAGCATTGAATGGCCTGCTTAGATGTAGTTCTCGTGATCAGAGGCGGTCAGTTGACTCCAAGAGCCAATTCAGATAAGGCGGATAACCATCGGCGAGATCCTCCTTCACTATGCACGGCACCCCATCTGGATGCAGGGACAATATGGATTTGGTCACCAATTGGAAATCCAACGAGCGTATCTTCAGCAGCAGGATGACCTCGCCGTCCTTCTCGGTCCTGCCCCTCCATCGGTAGACCGATCGACAGGGAAAATAGTTGGCGCAAGCGGCCAATTTCCTCTCCACCAGATCGGTGCCGATCGCTGCCGCCGTCTCCTCATTCGGAACGGTGACAAAGACTGTCGCGAACATGCTCATCAATTCTCACCTCGGGACATGCAGATGCCCTCCCAGACGGTATTTCGTTTGGACGTTGATCAGAACCTCATCCGCATCCAGACTGGTTCGACCGGAAATCCTTGGCGGAGCAGCAGTATCGAATCCGGTGCGGCCCAGATGCATGTTCGGTCTAGTGAACATTCACCAGGATGCTGGTCCCGCGAATCTTCACCGGATACACCCGGAGGTCATAGGTCTTGATCTTCGCTATGATCTCGCCCATGCGCGCCATCGTCTGCGCGAACTCCGGCGGCAGCTTGCTCATGTCTCCCATCTGCATCTCCGCTGGCCCTGACAATAGCTCTCCGGACGTGACGTCGTAGCGCGCGAAGTGCAAGGGGCAGATGATGGCCTTCCCTTCGAGCTTGCCCATGGAGAGCCGCGCGTTGGCATGTGGGCATCTATCGCTCGCGGCGAAGAACTCACCGGCCACATTCGCCAGGAATATCTCTTTTCCGTTCACCTCATAATGTTTCATCTTGCCTGCTGGAATATCCTGGGTCTTGGCTACCTCGACGAAGCTCACCTTCTCACCCTTAGGTGCGACTCTTGAACCCCCGGTATTAATAATGTACCTAGGCCGAGTATCGTGCACAGCCAGCTCGAAAATGAGGTGGTGTTGAACCTGCGCCTTTTCGCCTCTCGATCGTAGGATGAATATCAAGGCCAGCAATGATTTAATCATGGAAAACCATCGAGACTATCGGATGAAGATAACGGTCTTTGGGGCGACAGGGGGAACCGGTAGGCAAGTAGTCAAGCAGGCGCTTGAGGCCGGAGATCAGGTCGTCGCATACGTTCGAAACCCGTCCAAGCTGGCGGAGAAGCATGAGCGCCTGACCGTGGTTCGCGGGGAGCTGAGCGACCGGGAGGGGATAGAGCGAGCGGTGAGCGGGGCGGACGCCGTCATCAGCGTTCTCGGTCCGAGGGGCGGTTCGAAGGCCAAGCCGATCACTGAAGGCACCCAGAACATCATTGAGGCCATGAGGAATCACAGCGTGCGTCGATTAATCGTCACCTCCACGGCCAGCGCCAAAGACCCGAACGATGAGCCCGACCTCAAGTTCAAGGTCCTGGTGGGGATAGTCAAGTTCCTGATCCATCCGGCATATGAGGAGATCATCAGCACGGCGCAGGCGGTGCGCAGGTCGGATCTCGATTGGACCATGGTGCGCTTGTCCCTGCTCAACAACAGCCCCAGGTCTGGAAAGGTCAGAGCGGGCTACAAGGGCCGAGGAGAGGTAGGGCTTAAGATAGCCCGCGTGGACATCGCTAGTTTTATGCTCAAGCGAGCGAGAGATTCGATGTACCTGCGGCAGGCGCCGCTCATAAGCAACTGAGAGCTGAATGATTTGGAAGAACCAGGTGTGTACGGATGGGTCCTCAAAGGAAAAAGATGCGGGGTCCTCACTTGGGTGAGGGCCTAGGCGACCAGGCAATATCCTTCTTCAGAGGAGTCCCCAGATTCCAATAATGATCGCTATGATGCCAATATCGTCTGGAATCCTCCAAGCCATTTGCCGAGGCTGTCCAAGTACTTCCCAAAGACGGGGATGACATAGAACGCCCCAGTGAGTAGGATGATGCCTACAATTACAGCCACAATGCCCCGAAATGAACCGATATCCAGCAAGCATCGGAGCTCTTGCGCTTGCGCTCTAATCGATCCGTCACATCTGCGAATTCATCGATCACGAATGCTGCATCTGGTAGTCCAGTTCAATCTTCTTGAGGATCTCTTCCCAATTCAGCATCTGGAAAGGGATCAGCGTCTCCGTCCTCTGGACATAAGGCAGCAACCTGATCTTCAGGATCCGGCTGTCGATGTCTTGCGAGGTTCCATTGAGCGCGATGATGAAGTCGAAGTTGCCATGCACGAAGTCTATCCTCTCGACCTTGGGGTCGTTGATCAGCCTCTTCGAAACGACTTCATTGGCAAACTCCTGCTCCCTGCCCGGTTGGATCGCTACAAGCACATAGGCACGATTGTGGTCGTCGGTCACTGCGATTCACCCTAGAATAATCTAGCAATGAACGGGTTAATATCGATTTCTACCGGCAGGGGATGATGGCATCCAGGCGGTGCTGCTTAAGGCAACCTCTTCCGCAGTTGTCACCGAATGGCAAGCCCCCGGTCTGTTCGTGGCAGCTCGGGAACTGCCCTGAGTTCTCTTGAGGCTGCCACCCGGGTTGCGTCACCGGCGGCTTGCCGCTGTCCGCCGCGCCGATTGCCACCTTCCCTTGCACTCCTGCCAATCCAAGGACGAGCGGGCAGGCGCCAGGCGAGTTGCCGAGATCCCGTGCCACATTTTCCCCACCACGATGCTTGACTGCTTCTAGCTGGCAATATCGCAGCGCGATGATGTATCGTTATCAGTCGTTCCATCTATTGCTGCTGAATCTGGCACCAGTTGCCATACAAGTGTCGTTCCATGAGTCAATACCCATTCGTGCGCAATGCGCTAATTCCTAATGATTTAATATGGCCTTCAGATGCGAACAGACAAATACCACGAATTCGACTCCAAGAAACGAGCAGAGGGGTAAGGCATCTTGACCAATGGCAATAACAAGGCCGACTCGAAATCGAGGATCGAATCCCTTTCGGACCTCGTATTCGGCCTTGCGCTTTCCATCGGAGCGATCTCACTGTTTGCCAACCCTCCGAGCACTACTGGCGCGCTCCAAGCGGATGTACTCGAATTCGGGTTCAGCTTCCTGATCCTGATCTCGGTCTGGAGCCGTTATACGAATCTCATGGAGGTGCTGAAGATCGAGACTCGAGGCTCCCTCGTCCTCAACATAGTCCTGCTCTTCTGCGTCTCGCTGGAGCCTTACCTGCTCAACCAGGTCGACACCCACACGGCGATGGGGGGCGGCGGCCTGCTCGATTACTCCAGCATACTCTACGCCATCGACATGGCGGCGATGATGTTCATACTGGCGGTCCTGACGCATCAGGTGACGATGGAGGGGACGGATTCGATGCCTTCGGACTCGTTGGGCAAGTATAGACGGCTCAGGGACTACTCGGTGCTCTGGGGCGTCTTATTCCTTCTGACGATACTTCCGCAGTTCTGGGCTCTCCGGCTTCTCGGCACGCCGCTCCGGTTCTATTTCTGGATAGTGCCATTGATCGCATCCATAGTCTTCGGCACTCGCCGCCTTTCCTAAGGAGTGTTTTCCTGGCACCCGCTCAGCTAGATCCCCTTGCTCTGCCGCCGTTCCTCAAGTTTCGTCTTCGCCTCGGCCAGGCGCTGCTTGGAAAGGTAGTACCTGCCGTTGACTTCTAAGAAGATGCCGGTCCGGCCCAGCCTCCGATGCATGGCCTCGTCGAACCGGGGCGGGAGCCCCAGGTCCTTTGCCGTCATCGCCGTCTCTGGGGATAGAGCACCCTTGATCTTGAATAGCTGGACGAGCTACTTGAGCCTCTCCCTTATCTCTTGCCTTCTGCCGAACATTGCATTCGCCTTCTTGAAGAAAGTGGCATGAACTGGTACATAATGGATTGCTGGACGATGCGGACTCCTGAAGCGACCGCCATGGAAATCTCCGGGGGCATGGGGCATGACGAAACGACGCCGCCGACTGAGCGATTATATCCTTTGGACTCTCTCGTGCCTTACAGATGGACCCCACCGTCCTCGTGATCGTGACAATGATCGTGATCCTCTTCGCGCTGGCCTACGCCTTCACCAACGGGGCCAACGATTCAGGGTCACTGGTCGCCACCATCATCGCCTGCCAAGCGGCCACCCCGCGGGGAGCGGTCATCTTCGCCTCGGTCGTCGGCTTCTTCGGAGCGATCCTGGGAGGGAGCGCCATTGCGCTCACGGTTCGGAGCATTGTGGGGCCGTATGGCGGCGACTTGCTCGTGCTCATCCTCTTCGCCACGGCCTTCTCCGCCATCGCCTGGAACGTCATGAGCTCCAGGCTGGGGTTGCCGTCCTCCTCCACCGACGCGATGATCGGGGGGCTGATCGGGGCGGGGATAGCGGCGGGAGGCCTGGGGAGCATCTACTGGGGGGCAGACGAGCTCTTCGGCCCGTCGCTGGCGCTGGTCGGGGTGATGAAGATTTTCGTCTTCCTCCTCGTCTCCGTCGCGATCGGCTTCTTCGGAGGCTATCTGGCATTGAAGCTGACCCGCTTGCTCCTCCGGAACGCCAACCGGCGCATTAACCGGCCGATCAGGAAGGCGCAGTGGATTACGGCGGGGCTTCTCGCATTCGCCCATGGCGCCAACGACACCCAGAAGCAGATGGCCATAATCGCCCTGGCGATCCTGGGAGCGGGGTACACGTCCAGCGCCGGGGTGCCGGACTGGGCCAGGGTCGCCTGCGCCCTGTGCATCGCCGTTGGCACGCTGAAAGGCGGTTGGAGCATTCAGAAGACCTTGGGCCGGGGGATCTACCCGCTAAAGCCGATGCACAGCCTCGATTCGCAGGTCTCTTCCGCTATGTCTATCCTGATCTCCACCGCGGTGGGTGCGCCGGTGTCAACGTCTCAGGTCGTGTCCTCCAGCGTCATCGGGGTCGGGGCGGCGGAGAACGCCAAGATGGTCCGACTGGCGGGTGGGAAGGCAGATGCTGCTCTCCTGGTTCGTAACCATGCCCGTGTGCGCTGCGATCTCGGGCGTCATATTCTTAGTCATTAAGGCAATCACAATAGGGGGGTGAATCCGCTGACCGAAGAGAACCATTCGATGAAAGCGAAGCTAGGTGACAGACTGTTCCCGACCAGGTACGACTTCAATGGCATGCTCGAGAACCAGGCAAATGAGACCGTGAATGGGCTGAGGGAGCTCGCGGAGTGGCTGAAGCAGGACAACGGTGCGCCGATCGACAAGATCGCCGCCAGCGAGAAGAAGGCGGACCAGATCAGACATGAGATGGAGCAGCTGCTGCAGGAGGCATTCTCCACCCCCTTCGACCGCCAGGACATCTATAGCATTTCCAGGCAGATGGACCAGGTGCTGAACTTCTCCCTCTCCACCGCCATAGAGATGGCCGCCTTCAAAGTCGAGCCCGATCCAGCGATCCGCGGGATGGCCCATTCCCTCCTTGAGGGGATGATAGTCTTGGTGAGCGGGGTGCATATGATGCATAGCACCGTCAAAGATGCCCCGGGCATGATTCGCGAGATACGCAAGCATGCCCGCGACGTCGAGGTAACCTACGTCGAGTCCATGTCGCTGGTCTTCCAGAAGGATGACGCGATCACGGCGATGAAGAAGCGCGAGGTCTATCATCACTTGCGGGATGCGGCGAGGAACCTGAACTCGACCGTCGACATCCTGCACCGCATCATCGTGGCGATGGAGTAGCCTGAAGCGTAGGAAGAAATAAGTTCCTAACCATCGTTATGCATCATCCAGTTGGCTTGAGGCGGGCAATGAAGACGGTCCTGTTCATTTGCACTCGCAATTCCGCTCGATCGCAGATGGCCGAAGGTCTGGTTAATTCGCTCTATTCGAGGGTCCTCCGGGCAAGGAGCGCCGGCACCAAGCCTGGCCCGGTGAACCCTTTCGCCATCCAGGTCATGGCAGAAATGGACATAGACATCTCCGGCCATAGGTCCAAGAGCCTGAACGAGTTCGATGGCCAGCGATTCGACTATGTCGTGATGGTCTGTTCCGACGCGGCCGAGACCTGCCCATTCTTTCCCGGAGGCAGGGAGCAGATCTATCACGGCTTCGACGACCCCGCTTCAGTTGAAGGCACAGATAAATCCAAACTTCAGGCTTTCAGGAAGAGCAGGAACGACATCAACAAGTGGATACTCGACAATCTAGTGCTGATAGACCGATAGAGGATGCTGATATGGTCACCAGGAGAGCGAAGAAGGAAAGTTGCTGCCCAGACGTCATGAACCTGCCGGAGGAGATGGAGGTGGCTGTTAGGCAGAGAGGCGGGCTGGAGAGCCTGAAACGGAACGTCCCAGACAGGAAGAGCCTCGATACGGAGGCTGACATCTTCCACGCCCTCTCCGAGCCGATTCGCCTGCAGATTATGCACGCCCTACTCATCACCGACCTCTGTCCCTGCCTGCTCAAGGAGATCACCGGGCTTTCCAACTCCAAGCTGTCCTATCATCTCAGCATCCTCGAGGAAGCGGGGCTGGTCTTTTCGCTGTCGAGGAAGAAGTGGCGAGTCTACTCGCTGACCGATAATGGCAGGTCCTGGATCAAGGCCTGACCGATCTCGACAGCAGTACTAGTGAGGCTGAGCGTTCGAGCGCAGGCAACAACGGCCGCGCTGCTGCTCAGAAGACCTTCTTCGCCAGGGCCCTGAGGTTCTTCACTCCTTCCGGCGCATGATCGAGCAATGGCACCAGGAACAGCGGCACCTTGAACCTCGGGCCGATCTCCTGCAGGTACTTCATCTGCTGCCTTCGCCGGCTCTCGAAGAACGCGTTGCGACCGTACTCCTCGGGCAGGATGTAGTTCACCGCCGACGAGCGCGGTCTCGATGCCCACCTGCTTCTTCAGCTCCTGGGACGCCCGCCATGCCTCGATGATCGGCGTGTACTCCGGATAGACGACGAAGACGAAGGTGCTCTTGTCCTTGGACCTCATCGTCTCGATGACGCTGGCATACTTGTTCCGCGTCTCCGCGGACGTGTTCTTGGCCAGCGTGCCCAGGTCGATGAAGCCCTTCCAATCTGAGGGCAGCTCCAGCAATCTCAGCGTATGACCGGTCGGCGCGGTGTCGAAGATCACGACCTGGTAGCCTTCCAGCTCGAAGTAGCTCATGAACTTCTCGAAGGCGGACATCTCCTCGGCGCAGGGGGAGTTGAGGTCCTCCTCCACCGACTTCAGCACCTCCTTCGGCTGGTCCTTCACTGAGTCGAGGATCCTCTTCCGGTATTCGTCCAGCGCGACCTTCTGGTCGATCCTGGCGACGTCTAGGTTCTTGACGCCCTTGACCGGGGTGGGCACCGGCCCGACCTCCTGCTCGAATATCTCTTGAAGATGGGATGCTGGGTCGGTGGTAACGATCAACGTCCTCAGCCCCTGGTCCGCCAGATATACCGAGGTCGCGCAGGCCACAGTGCTCTTGCCCACTCCTCCTTTCCCGGTGAAGAAGAGGTACCTCGTGCCGTTGGCGGGACGAAGCAGCTTCCTGACCGCGTCCAGGTCGCTCCTCACCGCCGTCGAAGCGGCCGGCGCCGCTTCAGGCGCATGGCTGACCTTCACATTGCGATTGTCGAACAGGTAGGAGGCCACAGACTCCAGCGCATCAACGCCATTGATCTCGGTGTCCTGCAGCGGGTATTGCAATTCGCTGAGCACGAAATCGCGCTTGATCTCCGCCAGCATCCTGTCCTCTTCCGCCTTCTTCTTCTTGAAGAATGCATCCGTGGCCGCCTCGGCCGGAAGCACTCCGTTGATTATGAGCGAATTGGTCCTGATGCCCAGCTTGGAGAGCTCCTCCATGCTCCGGTTGGTCTCGACGATGGATGACCGCTCCGGCTTTAGTACGAATATGAACGACGTCTTCGCGCCATCCTGGAGGTAGCCGATGGCCTTCTTGTACTTCACCTTGGCACCCTGCAGCGAGGAGCTCGGTCCGATGCAGGTCGACCCGCCCTTGTCCAGTTCCGTCGGACCAGCCGCTGGGCAGCTCCAGCAGGCGTATCGTGTGGCCGGTCGGCGCCGTATCGAAGACGACCGCGTCATATTTCGGGTCGTCCATGAACTCGATGAAGCTGTCGAAGGCGGCGACCTCATCGACGCAAGGGCTCTTCAGTTGCTCCATCATCGCGTCCAGGTTCTTCTGGTCTAGGATGCCCTGCAAAGGCGAGACCATCCGTTCCCGGTATTCCTGGGACGCCACGTCCGGGTTGATCTCGACGGCGGAGAGGTTGGGCACCTTGGTTATGGCCCGGACGTGTGGCCCTATCTCCTGCTCGAAGATGTCCCCCAGGTTCGGCGCCGGATCGGTGGTCACGATGAGCGTCTTGTAGCCTTTGCGGGCGAGCCATACCGCCGTCGCACAGCTCATGGTGCTCTTTCCCACGCCTCCCTTGCCGCTGAAGAAGATGAATTTGGTCTTGCCTTTCTCTGGCTCGATCAACGTGTTCATTTGCTCACTCCTCTACATATTACTGCGCTGCCAGGAGGGCAGCCTTCATCTCATCATAGACTCATGTACTTCTGCTTGGCCAGGATCTTCCCGTTCAGCACGGTTATGGGCAGGATGTCGGTCCCTTTCGTCTTGACCAGCTTGAGCACCTCAGGTTCTTCCAGATATGCCTGGGCATTGAAGGACAAGGACGCCCTCATGATCGTCGCTTCGGGGAACTCGTCCTGCAGCCGCTTCACATCCTCAGTCAGCTGGATGAGCGACTTGTTCGGCTCCGGACCGCATATCCCCGTAGAACAGCACAGCATTCCTTCGTAGATTACCAGTTTCTTTGACATTCTGATCACCCAAAATTATCCGATGCTTTGATTATCATTTCAATAGTTTTTGAGCTATCTCGCAAGATAATAAACTTTGTCATTTCAACTGCTTTTGAATTGATGTGCGCTCATGGAATCAAGGGATGACGGTTGGGCCGGGTGGATGTGGTCACCACTGATTCCGAACCCATCTCACCACCGTTGCCACTTCTTCTTTGGCTGGGTCGAGCCAATCATACTCCTTCTTAATCCCCAGGTCGGTGATGACTACCTGAATGCTAGGTTCGATGCCAGCATGCGTCAGGGTCTTTTGCGCGCATTTGACGTTGCAGCCATCCAGGCATACGATCCGGTTGGCCTTCTTCGCCGAGGAGATGAATCCTGCCCCGTGCGAGCCCACGCCAGCCAGGCACGAGAACTTCCCCATTCCTTGCGCTGACAGGCACTTGGCCGCCTCATTGGCTATCTGCCCGACGTTGGAGGCACCCGAGCACGAATAGAGCATTGTCCCCGTGTCGGAGCATCCGCATTTGGGAATGGTCGCCTTCGCATCGGGGGCGGGGTCGGAAGTCGGTCTCGGGCCGCTTTCCTTGCCTGCCTCTTGGATCATCTCCTTTATCTCTTCCACGCTAGGCACCCGCCCCATCGACCTGATCTCGCCGTCGATTACCAGTCCCGGCGTCATCGTGATGCCCTTGCGTATGAGCATCTCGAAATCTTCCACCTTGACAATCTTAGCCTCGACCCCCAATTCATCCACTGCCTGCTGCGCGTACTTCGTAAGCCGTTCGCAGTTACTGCATCCCATGCCGAATATCTCGATTAGCATGATCAATCCCTTCGATGATAATCTTCCAATAGCCCCCTCTTGTACTCCGAGCCAGCGCTGGATGGCACATAATTGAAGATTTTAATCTTCTTGAGCAACGCCTCTCCGATCTCCGAGTCGCCGGGAAGTTCCATCTTCCTGACCTCGCTCATGACCTCATCGAGCTTGGCTAGGCCAACTGTGCTCCCGCCTATCGTCAGATGCTTCGTCATGCGTGCCGCCGCCTCCGCGCAACATGGCTTTTCTTCCATCGCTCTCACCTGGAATTCGTTCTTTTCTGCAACGACAAGACTGCTAACGACTATTTGATATTTCAACATTATTCAAAATGAATCCTGCAGCAAGTTCTTTTGCGATGTGGTCGTCTTCTGCTCGTCGCAATGGCGACGGCGGATTGCGCTCTTCCACGACCAAGCGGCAGTCCAATTATCCAGTATTCATCGGGGCGTTGGCACGTTTCAAGGCATGTTGAAATACGTCGTCATTCATTGTTTGATTACTTGCGGATATCGAACATGTGAGCGAGAGGATAGCGATGACATCCAAAGTCAAGGTGAATGCGAAGCTGTGCGGCTTCGTTTCGACGATCGAGGCAACTGAGAAGGATGACCTGACTTACGACATCAAAGTGGAATCGCCATGCGAGCGAATCCAGAAATTCGCCGTGGGGCTGGAGAACCTGACATTGGTCGACATTGCCGACTGGCCGAACAGCAGGGTGCAGAAGAGGATGCTGGAAATGAAGCTGGGGGTGGCATGCCTGGTCCCCAGCGGCATCTTGAATGCAGCAAGGCTCGAAGCAGGGCTGATCAGCCGGTCCCTGGCAGAGGAAGTGAAGAGCATCTCGATCGAATTCGTATTCGACTGAAGAGCTATCGTTCAGATGACAATGGTTTTGTGGCTCCTGCTCGATTCTGTCTTCAATTTCGTATATCGGGATGAGGCGTTATGGTCAAGAACCGTGAGATCTCGTGCGAGGGCATCACGAAGGTGTACGGCGGCGGTAAGGCCGCGCTTTCGTCGATAGATTTCACCATACCCGCCCACGGCATCTTCGCCGTCATCGGGAGGAACGGTGCGGGCAAGACCACCCTGGCAAGGATACTCTCGACGCTTGCTCGAGCCCAGCTCGGGAAGGGCGACGATAGACGGCCTGGACGTGATGGCGGACGCCAAGAAGCTCCGGGAACGGATGGCGGTCGTGCCGCAGGAAGGAAGGACCGTCGCCTGGATGACGCCGATCCAGACCGTCTCCGCTTATCTGCTGTGGAGAGGCCTAGGCTACAAGGAGTCTCTCAGGAGGGCGGAGGAGTCGATCGCCCGCGTTGGCCTGCAGAACGAGGGGGACCGGCTCAACCGCACCCTCTCCGGCGGCATGAAGCGCAAGGTGCTGGTGGCCATGGTCCTCGCCTCCGATTCCGAGTTCATCTTCCTTGACGAGCCGAGCACCGGGCTGGACCCGATATCCCGGCAGGAGCTGTGGCACCTGCTAATCGAGCTGGGCAGGGACCGATTCGTCTTCCTCACCACCCATTACCTGGAGGAAGCGGAGAGGGTCGCCGACCGCATCGGGATCCTGGACGATGGCAGGCTGAAGGCCATCGGCGACATGGACGAGCTGCGGGGGCGGCTGGAGCACCAGTACAGCGTGAAGGTGCCGTCGGGCATCGACCTTGGCGTCGAAGTGGGGGAGACCGTGGACCTGGGCAACGGCCAGCTGCAGGTCGTCACCACCCAAGAGGAGGCCTTGCGGATTTCGAGGAATCTGATCGAGACGAAGGCGCAGTTCTCGGTGAACCCGGTCACGCTGGACGACATCTTCACCTATACGGTTGGCAACATAGACGCGGAGGTCAGGGAGGAAAAGGAGGTGGAGGAGGAATGAGTCGACTGGGCAGCCAGATGCTGGCCTCCATCCTGGTGAACGCCATCTACGAGATGAAGAACTACCCGGCTGTCCTGGTCATCACCGTGCTTTCTCCGCTCTCCTTCCTCACCCTGATCTTCTTCATCAGCGACGGCACGCTGCTGGGGGTCGGGATCGTGGGAGGCCTGATCATGACCATGTTCTCGGCCGGGACCTCGCTCCAGGCCGACCTGTCCCACCTCAAGAACGACTTCAAGCTCCAGGACATGGTGGTGGGCTCGCCGACCAGCGCCACCGTCTACGTCGCCGGGATGGCCCTATCGGAGCTGATCTATTCCTCGCCTGCGCTGGTCATCCTGGCCTTGCTGTTCGTCCTCTTCGTGCACATCGAGCTAGTGGCGATCATCGGCATCGTCATAGTCATGCTGCTGATGTTCCTCATCTCGATATCGCTGGGGTTCGCCCTGGCCACCTTCTCCACGGACATCGTGCAGAGCTTCGCCTTCACCCGACTGCTCTCGCTGCTCTTCACCACCCTGGCCCCGGTCTACTATCCGATCACCTACATTCCGGAGCCGTGGCGCTACCTGGCCTATCTCTCGCCCACCACCTATGCGGCCGAGATCGGGCACGATCTCATCGGCTTCTTGGCCGTCCCGACGGAAGTCCTCTTGATCGATTGGGCGGTGCTGCTGGGCCTGACCGCCCTATTCCTCTGGATCGGCGCCAAGAAGGCCAGATGGAGAGAGAAGTAGTCTGCTCGTCTTATGCTATTGCTTCATTGCGGCGAGGAACTTCCGCGCGTACTCCCTCGCGATGTCGGGCGCGTCTGGAGCCAACGGCCCAAGGAAACCGACCACCGCGATGTGAAGCACCCTTGAGCAGTCTCTCAATCCTCGTTCCTTGCACAGTTCCCGCATGCGGGAGGCCGCGTTCTTCGAACCCTCATCCGCCATATTGAGCCCCTTCTTGCGCTTCTCCGCTTCCTTTGATAAGGGACCAATGGTGTCAAAGCTGATGATGGGCTTGTTCTTCCAGTACTCCACGTCCAACCCTTCGATGAACGCTTTCACAGCTCCAGTCATCCGGCTTGCCCTGGTAGGCGAACCGATGAACAGGAAATCCCCCTGGATGACTTTCGCTTTCGATTCCTTTAGGAAAAGCACCTCGACCTCATGGCCTGCCGCCTTGATCTCGTCGGCGATGGCCTCGGCAACTTGCTTGGTGTTCCCGTGAATGCTATCGTATGCCACAATCCCTTTCATGGAGTCCCCTCTCTTTGAATGTCCAGTCATAGCGACACGCGCAAATTCCGTGGACGCGCCAATGCATGCCCCTCTTCCCGACATAAGACTATCGCCTGGAGAAATCCTCTTATGCAGCACGCTCCGTTCGAACGCACGTGAGCATCACCAATCCGACGAAGTCCGAGATCGCGGGCATCCTGCTCTTCTCGAGGTTGTCGCGGAGACTGAAATATCGGCCATTCGTGGAAAGGATGGGGCTGCGAGGGGACGAGCAGGTCCTGGACTTCGGGGCGGGGTGGGGCGATTCCACCTTCTACGTTTCTCCCAGGCTGAACGACAAAGGCCACGTGACCCTGCTGGACATTTCATCGGGTTGGCAGGAGGTCGCCAAAAAGCGGCTCAGCCGATTCTCGAACCTGAGCTTCGTGAATGCGGACATCTTCTCGGCCGGAATCGGGGATGGCTCCTTCGATGTCATCGTCGTTCATTTCATGCTCCACGATATACCTCGGCCCGATCGGGGCGCGATCGTCAAGGAACTGGCCAATAAGCTGAAGCCAGGTGGCTACATGTTCCTGGGCGAACCAACTGCCAGGTCCCATGGAATGACCGCGGACGAGATCCTGAGCCTGATGAGCGCCGCCGGTCTGGTCGCCGAGGTCAGGAGACAAAGCCGGCGGTATTTCGAGGGCAAGTTCACCAGGCCTGAAAAGTGATTCTCCTGCACATATGGCGCTGGGTTCGTGTCTGATGCAATCTCATTCTCAATGCGTCAGCGGCGGTCCTTGACCTTTGGCTCACCCTCCATGGCCCGCTTCTCCTTGCCACGAAGGATGGAGAGGAAGAAGGCAACGATGAGCAGCAGGACTGACACCATAAGCGCCGATCGCATGCCGTCTATGAAGGCGATCGCCAGCGCTCCATTCATCGCCTCGCCCACGCCCAGGAAGATCTGGAAGGCGAGATCGCGCGGAATGGAAATGGAGGCGAAGAAGATGGCCACCGCGAAGCTGCAGACCATGCCCAGGTTCGCCATGGTCCTCAGCAATCCGGCGCTGATGCCATAGGATTGGGGCGGGGCGTTGGCCATGACCGCGCTGGTGTTCGCCGGGAAGAAGGTGCTCGTTCCCGCCCCGCTAAGGACCGAGCCGAGGACGACGACGAGAACGGACGTGTCCAACGCCAGGGTCGAGTAGACCAGGATCGAGCATATCTGCAACGCCAATCCGACAGAAGCTATCACCCTGGCTCCCTTGCGGTCGGACAGCCTGCCTGAGAATGGAGCGATCATGCCACCGAGCACATAACCAGGAATGAGAAGGACTGAAGCGTCCCAAGGGGTCATCCCCCGAGGCCCCTGGAGATACATTATCACCAGGAAGATCACCGCGTAGCTCGCCAGGGACTGGAAGAATGCTGCCAGGGAGGACGAGCGGAAGATCCTGTCCCTGAACAATGAGAAATCCAGGAACGGATTGGAGAAGTTCCTTTCCCAGAGAATGAAGCCGATAAGGGCGATGATGCCGAAGACCAGCTCCAGGCCGTATTCCATGGTCCATCCCGAGCCAGTGATGTCGGTTATCGCGACCAGGATGAGCAGCAGGCTCGCCCCGAGGAGGATGATGCCGCCGAGGTCGATCGCCTGCCTCTTTCGGGGAGAGCGCTCCTCCAGGAGGTAGTATCCGGCGACCGTCGCGAATATGCCGATGGGAATGTTGATAAAGAATATGTAGCGCCAGGTGAGGAAGGTGACGAAGAATCCGCCCACCAGGATGCCCAGGACGGCGCCGATGGACCACCCCATGCCAGTCAGGCCGAATGCCTTTCCCCTCTCCCTGTGATCGAACGTGTCGGCGATTATCGCTCCGCTGTTGGAGGAGATGAACGCGCCCCCGACCCCTTGGACCACGCGGAAGGCTATGAGCTGGGTGCCATCCTGCGACAGCCCGCAGAGCAGGGAGCCGAAGGTGAAGAGAGCGAAACCCAGGTTGTACATGCGGACCCGCCCGAGCATGTCACCCAGCTTGCCCACCTGGGTTCCCAGGACGGTTATCACCAGGAGATAGGCGAGGAGGACCCAGATCATGCTTAGGATGTCGGTGTTGAGGTCCTCCTTCATCACCGGCAGGCCGAGGACCACGGCTGTGGTGTCGACCGCGCTCATCGTGACGCCGAGCATGATGATCACGATGGCTATGGTGCGGTACCTCTTCTCCTTGGAAGAGTGCATGGTCCCAGGCATTGAGGGGCGGGGATGTCGCCTCCGCCTATATTCTTTGCGCTGAATCGCCGGATCACGTCGAACGACATTCCCAGATAGATTAGCTGAAGGAATAGAGCTCTGAGGGCCGGAGCCGGTAAATATCAAGACCGGCCCTATCATTTCACGCTGGTTTGTCTCATGAAAAGCTGCATCCTGCTGATGAAGCTGCCCTGCACCGAAGGCGAGGCCTGGCGCATCGGGGAGGCCGTCCGGGCCAAGGGCGACTCCCTGTTCCTCCTGGGCGATGCCGTTGCAGGCGGCCGGAAGGAGTTCCGTGGGCATGCGTCCTCCATCGTGAGCGGCGCGCTGAGCCGCGGAGCCGAGGTGAGCGCGAGCGCCCGGGACCTCCGGGCCCGAGGCATCGAGGCTTCAGAGCTCCATGAAGGGATCAAGATCGTCGAGGACATCGAGGGCGATTTCATCGATGTGGCGATGATGCATGCGGACCGGGTGATCGCATGGTAGAGCAGAAGACCCTAACGATTATGCTGGCCTCCGCCCCGTTCGGAAGTCAATACGCCGACCATATGTGCCGCGTCGCCCTCCGGGCGCTGGATAAGGGGCACGCGGTCGAGATATTCCTCTACGGCGACGCGGTCCACGCGCAGATGAACCAGCAGTCGCCCAAGCTCTTCTTCCCCGTCGGGGAGAGGCTGCAGGAGCTGATCCGCAAGGGCGCCAAGGTCTACAGCTGCGAGATCTGCTCCGTGGCCCGAGGCTACATCTCCGGCCAGCTGACGCCGGACGGCAAGAAGGATTATTCGTCGACGAAGGTCCTCGAAGGCGTACAGTTCACCACCATCTTCGGCTTCGTGGAATCGCTGGCAAGGGCGGACAAGGTGCTCTCCTTTGGAGGTGGCTAGGATGCCCAAGCTGGTCATCGAGATCTATCATGCTCCGTACGGACGCGAGAATGCCTATGCCGGGATGTTCATCGCCATGGGCTGGGTGGCCGTCGGCAACGACGTCATCGTAGCACTGCACAGCGACGGAGTCTATGCCGCGAGAAAGGGGCAAAAGGACCCGATGAAGGAGATCAGCCTGCCCTCCGTGGAGAAGCAGGTGATGGACATAATCGGGGAGGGCGGAAGGGTGATCGTGGACCGGATGTGCATCGAGGTCCGCGGGCTCGACAAGGAGATGCTGATCGAGGGCGTCGAGGTGCTCGCCAGCGAGGACCTGATCGAGCTGGTATACAAAGAGGGCGAGCGCGTGCTCACGCTCTGAGATGATCCCCTTGGCCGATGAGAGGCTTGACTGCATGGGGCTGGTCTGCCCCCGCCCATTGTTCGAGACGCTGAAGCGGCTGAAGCGGATGTCCATCGGGCAGACGATCGAGGTCGTGGGCGATTACCCGCCCTCCGTTCCAGAAATAACCGACATGATGCGCAAGCAGGGGCAAGAGGTCATCTCTGCCATTTACGACGGACAGGTCTGGCACATAATCATCCAGAAGACGAGGTAGTGACTCGATTGGATCCAATCATGCCGCAGATGGCCGGGAAGGATCCTACGCCGAGCCGGGGCCTGGCCCCGATTCAGGAAGGCTGAAGCAGAAAGTCGTCCCTTTGTCCACCTCGGATTCGAACCAGATCCTGCCCCCATGGCGCTCCACTATCTTCCTGCAGACCGCTAGGCCGATCCCCGATCCTTGATACCGGTCCAGGGCGTTGAGCCGTTGGAACATCTGGAACATGCGCGGCCGGTCCTCCTCCCGGATGCCGATGCCGTTGTCGCTGACCGAAAAGACAAGGAATCCGTCCCTTCTCTCTGCGGAGACGTGGACTTCCGGCGCATTCGTCCCGTGGAACTTGATCCCGTTCGCTACCAGGTTCTGCAGTAGCTGCACCATCTGCTGGCCGTCGGCACAGACCGGAGGCAGAGGGGCGCAGACGATCCTGGCATTCTCCTTTTCAATGGCAGCGGACAGATTGGCCATGGCCGCCTTCAGTGTCTTGTCCATGTCCACCGTTTCCATCGATCGGACCCTTCCGCCGACGCGGGAGTAGGTCAGCAGGTCCTCGACCAGCGAATGCGCCCGGTAGGCGGTGCTGGCCGATTCCTCGATCATCTCCTTGGCGTGGTCGTCCAGCGAGTCGCCGTACCGGCGTTGCAACAGCTCCAGGTAGGTGGAGATCGTGCGCAGCGGCTCTCGGATATCATGGGAGGCGATGTAAGCGAACCTTTCCAAATCCGCGTTCGAGGCCTCGAGCTGCTTCGCCTTCTCGCTCATCTTCTCCTCGGCGACCTGCTTCTCCACAATCGCCCCGATGAGCTGCGCCGCCACCTGTATCCGGTTCTTGGACGCCCTGACCAGGTTCGCCGGCTTCCTTCCATAGGCGGTCGCGACCTCGGCAAGGATGTCCTCATTCAAGCCGTAGTGGTGGGCGATTGCCTTCAGCACCTTCGGGTCGTTGGGCGGGTCTCCATAGCCGATGTTGATCGAGCCGATGACCTCTCCGTTGGCCAGGATGGGCACCGCATAGATCCTCAGGCCTCCAGGGCAAGGCCGGTCCACCGGCCCGCCTGCTCGGCGCACCAGGTCCGTGGTCTCGCTCCAGCAGCGATGGTGGCACAGATGTCCCCCTGCCTCCAAATCGTTTCCTGGATCGTCGTTGCGGAAGGAGTCATCCAGGAAATGGCACCACTCCGACGAGAACACCCCGATGGCGCATCTGCCATCCTTTTCGTAGATGGCCGCGGACGATTCCAGGAGGTCTAGAGCGTCTTGTATGATGCTCAGAAGGACCTTCTCTCCTATGATACGCAATATCGTGTGGTCCTTGTCGCCTCCCTCGCGCGAGGGAGGGGCGTCCTTTGCATCACCGATTACCACCTTTGTACGAACCAGCAATGGCTCGGCTTCCTTTTTCGCCATTTCCATGAGCGGAGTCCTCTGAATTGAGGAAGCGCTAGGGCGCTTGGTATCTTAATTCCGTCGCTTTCTTACTATTTGTCAGTGGGAAGGCAGATCAGGGACTACATCTTCGCCCCGCAGTTGCCGCAGAATTTCAGATTGGCCGCCACTCCAGCCCCGCACTTCGGACAGGTCTGTTCGTCTGCCTTGGCGGCGCTGGGTGCTTGGGCTCCAGCGACGAACCCAATGCCGCTTTGGAATCGTGCCAGGTTCTGTCTGATGATGCCATACGCCCTTTCGGCCTCGTCGTTGGGCAGGTCTTCCAGGACCAAGGGCTCACCGCCGAAGCGCAGGATGAACTTGATCGTCGAGCGCAAGAATCCCTTGTCCAGAATAACATTGGCTATGTCCAGGTAGCTGTAGTCTATGAAGTCCTTGAGCAGTCCAAGTGCGTGCGGTTGGCGAAGTATGACTCGCATGTTCGTGATCACGACGGAGTCGATGTTGAATTTGGGATGGTAGATCCGTTGCTGGATATAGAGTTCGGTCTCTTCATTCGGCCCAAGGATCTTCTTGACGTCTTCGGGAACATCCATCTTAATCCCAACGTCGGATGGGCGCGAAATGGATATGAACTCTTGGAGAGCCGGGGATGCTCTTGCGACGAGGATGAGCGGTCTTCGTTTGACAGCTTTCGATCAACTCCAGCGAACTGACCGGGGATTCCGCTTGGAGATGATCAGGCAGCCTGCCAAGACCGCCGCCGATAATCCCCATAATGATGAGCCCAGCCGCTCAAATCAGGATCTTCGCATTCATTCGCCAGCCGCGTGAACGACCCTGCACGGTGATCATTGTCATTCCACCACCGTTCATCCGGTCGATCGGTCTTCTCACTTCTTCACTTTCTCGAACCATTCCTTTGCTTTCGGCATATTCCACCCCTCTTCCTTGGCGAAAAGAAAGCTCACGATATGCGTGCCAACCTCGCACTTCTCCTCATCATAATGGCTCTTTGTCAGGCGATTATCGCCTTGATGCCCTTGGCCTCGTCGATGATGATGGTGCGAAGCGAGCCCTTGTCATACCTGTCCGTGCTCTCGTGACCGCTCCTGATGTATTCCTTCGTTTCTTCCCATGGCATCTTGATCGCCTTTGTAGCACCCTCAGCCGTCTGTATCTCAAATCTTCCCGTCGAGGTAGCGGCACTGAACTGGGTCAGTGGCAAGAATGGAGCGACCGTGGCAACCTGAAGCACGCTCGTAGAAGTCATTATATCGAGAGGATATCGAATTCAGTTGGCAAGAAGATGGACTGGTGAAGAAATGCGGCGCATCCTGATCACAGGTTCCACCGGGCAGATCGGTTCCGGACTGGCCCTGGAGCTGAGGAAGAGGTTCGGCAGCCAGAACGTCATCGCCACAGGGCACAAGAGGAAGCCTGCAGGCGAACTCGCCTCCGGCCCTTTTGAGTTCCTGGACCTGGGCAAGGAGGGGGACATCGCGTCTATGGTGCGCAAATACGACATCGATGCCATCTTCCACCTGGCCGCCGTCCTTTCGGTCAAAGGGGAGGAGGATCCTCTGACTGCCTGGAACGTCAACATGAGCACCCTGGTCAACGTGCTGGAGGCGGCGAGGAAGGAGAATGTGGCCAAGGTCTTCTGGCCCTCCTCCATCGCCGTGTTCGGGCCATCCTCGCCGCACCAAAATGCGCCGCAGGAGACGATCCTCAGGCCGACGACCATATATGGCGTGACCAAGGTGTCCGGCGAGCTGCTCTGCGACTATTATTTCCACAAGTACGGCCTGGATGTGCGCAGCGTGCGCTATCCGGGGATAATCAGCAGCGAGACGCTGCCGGGGGGCGGCACGACCGACTACGCCGTGGCGATATTCTACGAGGCCATCCGCGCCGGCCGCTACACCAGCTTCGTGCGCAAGGACACGGTGCTGCCGATGATGTACATGCCCGACTGCATCGGCGCCGCTATCAAGATCATGACGGCCGAGGCCGATCGGGTGAGAAGGCACGACGCCTACAACCTGACCGGGATGTCTTTCTCGGCGGGAGAGCTGGCCGACGAGATATCCCAATACGTTCCCGGCTTCGAGTGCACCTATGAGCCGGACTGGCGCCAGAAGATCGCCGATTCATGGCCCGATAGCGTGGACGGCAGCGCCGCTCTCAATGACTGGGGCTGGAAGTCGACGCATGACCTCCATTCCATGACCGCCGACATGATCCAGAAGATCAGGGCCAAGCTCTCCGCCCCAGGGAAGAGTTAAGTGCCCCGGGATGGAATCTTGTTCCCAGGCGATAGCGGTGAGAGACCCGACCTCCTTCCTTCGCAAAGAGTACCTCGAGCTTGTCAGCCAAGACCTTGATTGGAAGCTGCGCATCCTGCAAGGGCCGAGCACACCCTGGTGCACGGTGGACGGCAAGAGGGTGCTTATGCTCTGCTCCAACAACTACCTCAGCCTGAGCAATCACCCCCGGCTCAAGGAGGCGGCCATCGAGGCCATCCGGACGCATGGCGCCGGCTCCGGGTCGGTGCGGCCGATCGCAGGCACGATGGACATCCACATGGAGCTCGAATCCCGCCTGGCCAAGTTCAAGGGGGTCGAGGCATCGCTGGTCTACCAGACCGGCTTCGCGGCCAACGCCGGACTGATCCCGCAGTTGGCGGGGAAGGGGGACCTGATCATCAGCGACGAGCTGAACCATGGCAGCATCATCGACGGGGTAAGGCTTTCGTAGCGGATCGCGCAGTGTACAAGCACTCCGACGTCGCCGACCTCGCCAGGCTGCTGGATGACGCGGAGAGGCATTCGCCCGGATATCGGCGGATACTGGTCATCACCGATGGCGTGTTCTCCATGGACGGCGACATTGCCCCTCTGGACCGCATAGCCAAGGTGGCCGAGGAGCACGGTGCCATGCTCTACGTGGACGATGCCCACGGCGAAGGAGTGCTGGGCGAGGGAGGCAGGGGCATCGTGTCTCATTTCCATCTCTCATCGGCAGAGGTCCAGGTGGAGATGGGAACCTTCTCCAAGGCCTTCGGGGTCGTCGGCGGCCACATCAACGGCTCCAAGGACCTGGTCGACTTCGCTTACAACCAGTCCCGCACCTGGCTCCTGAGCGGCTCGCACCCACCGGCTGTCGTGGCGGCCTGCATTGCTGCCATCGACGTGCTGGAAACGGAGCCGCAGCACGTCCGCAATCTCTGGGCGAACACGCGCTATTTCAAGAAGGCAATGAGCGACCTGGGCTTCGATATCGGCAGGAGCGAGACGCCCATCACCCCGGTCATGGTGGGCGGAAGCGATGTGGCGAAGGAGCTGAGCGCCAAGCTCTACGAGGCGGGGGTGTTCGCCCTTCCCATAGTGTTCCCCATGGTGGCCAAGGACAAGGCTCGCATCCGCACGATAATGAACGCGGCGTTGACCCCGGCCGACCTGGACTTCGCCATCAGCGCCTTCGAGAAGACCGGAAAGGGGATGGGCATAATCTAAGGCGGCGGCCTCCTGATCGGCCTTCAGAAGTAGCTATTATTACCCCGGCAACTCATTGAATTCGATGAGAAGTAGAGGGGACGCAGCATGAGCGCTTTCACCGTCGAAGAGCAGAACCAGGTGCTTGATCGTTTGATTGAATCGAGACGCTCGGTCCGAAAGTTCAAGAGCGATTCTCCTCCCAGGCAGATGATTGAGGCGATCCTCCAGGCGGGCCTGCTCGGCCCATACGCCATGCTCACCGTGACTAGAGAGGATTTCCGTCGCTTCGTGATCATCCCCAGGGAGAGCGAGAAGACTTCTCGCGTAGCCGCGCTGATCAAGCGAAGAAGCATGGTGGTGCATGACGACCTTGAAAGGAAGATGAAGCAGAACGAGTTCTTGCGGACTCGCGGAGGACCTTACCTGGACCGGCTCAAGATGATGGGCGAGCAAGGGCTGCCCAACCTGGGGAAAGCGCCTTTCTACATCGTCGTAGCGGAACAGAGAGGGGTCCCCGAGGTGGCAGAGCTGTCAATCGCTCACTGCCTGGAGAACATGTGGCTCAAGGCGACCGCCCTCGGCCTCGGCTTCCAGCTCCTCTCCATCACCGAGCGGATGGCCGAGGACAGGGAGTTCTGTGAGCTCATCGGCATTCCGATCGGGGAGTACGCCTTGGATGGCTGCTTGATCGGCTATCCCGACGCATCACCGCCCCTGACCAAAAGATCTCCTCTGGGCGATGTGACGAGATGGCTTTGAGAGCATCTTGAAACGAAAAAGTACTTCGGATGCCTCTTTCAATGATTCACGAGAGGGAGAGTTCCATGCACGGTTCAGAAAGGGCTTTGGTCCCCTACCGGATGCTCGGGCGGACCGGCGAGAGGGTGTCCGCTATCGGCCTGGGAGGATTCCATATCGGGAAGTCGGAGCTGAGCGAGCAGGAGAGCATCCGCATCATACGGACCGCGATCGACAATGGGATCAATTTCCTAGACAATAGCTGGGATTACAACACCGGGATGAGCGAGATCCGCATGGGGAAGGCGCTGCGAGGCGGGTATCGCGAGCGAGCCTTCCTGATGACCAAGATCGATGGCCGGGATAGAAGATCGGCCGCGAGCCAGATTCAGGATTCGCTAATGAGGCTCGATACAGACCGGATTGACCTCCTGCAATTCCACGAAATCATCTATGCCGACGATCCCGAGCGCGTCTTCGCCGAGGGTGGCGCATTGGAGGCCGTCCTTAAGGCCAAGGACGAAGGAAAGGTCCGTTTCATCGGTTTTACCGGGCACAAGAGCCCGGACATTCACAAGAAGATGCTTGAGGCCGCGGACCGCCACCAATTCCGATTCGATACCGTCCAGATGCCGCTGAATGTGATGGATGCCCATTTCGAGAGCTTCGAGAAGAAGGTCCTGCCCATCCTCGTGAGGGAGGGGATCGGCGTCCTAGGGATGAAATCGATGGGCGACAGCATCATCCTGGAAAGCGGGGCGGTGACGCCGATCGAATGCCTGCATTATGCCATGAACCTCCCGACCAGCGTCGTAATCACCGGCTGCGACTCGATGGAGGTGCTGGAACAGGCGCTCACGGCTGCCCGCTCCTTCCGTCCGCTGTCGAAGGACGAGGTCGATAGCATCCTGGCTCGCACGGCCCTGGCGGCAGCGAAGGGGAATTATGAGCGCTACAAGACGACGCGCGATTTCGACAGCACTTTCAGGAATCCCGAATGGCTCGGCCCCGGCTGAGGATTTGAATCATACGAACAAATTATGCAAGACAGGAAAAAAAGAGTTCAGGGGGAGGTCCATAGATATTTAATCCGGCATGCGCTGGCAAGGTTCCGGACAACGAAGGTGTTCGCAATGCTGGCTTGCTCTTGGAGCGGAGGGAAGGATAGCTGCCTTGCTTATTGGAAAGCTCGGCCGAAAGGAGAAGAGATCGGCTACCTGCTGAACACCTACAGGAGGGAGAGCGGCCGGGTCGCTTTTCATGGCGTCAGGGCGGAGCTGGTGCAGAGACAGGCCGATTCTCTGGGCGTCCGCCTGCTTCAGAAGGAGGTCTTCGGCAACAGCTACGAGGAGCAATTCCTCGAGGCGCTGCTGGAATTGAAGGCTGCACACGTGAGCGGGGTTGTCTTCGGCGACATCGACGTCAGAGAGAACAGGCAATGGGCCGAGAATGTCTGCCGGAAGGCCGGCCTGCATGCGCACTTTCCCCTCTGGGACCTCGATCAGAAGAGCATCCTCTCCGATTTCATCGATCTGGGCTTCAAGGCCGTTGTCGTCGCCGTTGATGAGAGGTTCCTGTCCGAAAAGGACGTGGGCCGCCAGCTCGACATGGCCTGGCTTGGTCATGTCTCCGACCTCAATTCAAGCGGTTTGGACCCCCCGCTCACCTACTGCGGCGAGAACGGCGAGTATCACTCCTTCGCATACGATGGCCCCGCCTTCAGCTCCTTAATCCATTTTAGACCTGGGGTGAAGGTCCATCGCGATGGTCATTGGCTCATCGACCTGGAACCGTCTTGAAGAATCTCGATGCTCATTGCTTCTTGTCTCATCGATCATCAAGGACATGGCCAAAGTACATGATGGATGACGGGTGCATCAAGGAGAAATGCGAGTAATCAGGAACTGGACCGATGATCGACTGTTCAGCGTTCGCTAGTTCGCAAGCTAACTCCAGACCTTTCTCGGTGAGAGATAGCGAAAGGGTTTCGATGTCCCTGACATCCGGCGTCAACTGGATCAATCCGTCATTTGACAGCTTCTTTATCAGATCGAATATCTCGCAGCCTTCGAATTGATCGGCCGTGGAAAGAGAACAGACCAGTTCTTCGTTCTTGAAAAGGAAATCCAGCAGCGATGCTCGCGATGAATCCCTTTCCATTGAATGGAGGTCATAACTGAGGTAGGGCATCGATTCATCCATTGCCTTGGATTCCGTTCATTGAGTTAGTATATCTTTTCCGCTGGTTTCGCGAGAAACGCTTCACAGAATGCAATTTCCTGGGGGCCATGGAGGCTCGATGGCGCAATCTGAAGAAATCGGGAAAAGGGTTTGTCGTTCACTTCTACTCGTTCCCGAAGGCAAACGGGCACTTTCGTCCACCTCCAAGGGCGAATTTAAAAGGCGCAATGCATAACTTCACAACATGAAGCTCGACATCAAGATAATTGAAATTAAATCGGAGCAGGGTTTGTCGATCAGGGAGGTCGTGCCCAACGCTCAGATCGGGCAGAAGATAGGGCAGATCTTCGGCGAGCTGATGGCCTATTTTGGGAAGAGCAAGGTGATGCTGACCGGTCCGCCGTTCGCCGTGTACCACAGCTTCGACAACGAGAAGACGGATATGGAGGTCGGCTTCCCCGTGGCTGAGCCGCAGAAAGGGGAGGGCAGGGTCCGACCATCCATGCTCCCCGGAGGCAAGGTTGTGACCGCGACGCACATCGGCCCTTATGAGAAGCTGGTCGAGACGTACACCGAAATGCAGAAGTGGATGGACGCCAAGGGCCTGAAGCCCAAGAAGGTTATGTGGGAGCGCTACATGAACGGTCCAGATACGGTGAAGGACCCCAGCGGATACATCACTCAGTTGTTCTGGCCCATCGAGTGAAATCAAACAGCTCCAGTATTTCATCTCCCGAATGATTAAATAATACCGATTCCAGAGTACGAATTGGCGAGCCAAATGGGGGTAAAAGAGAATCTCGAATTGATGAGAACACTGGACAATGCATGGAATGCAGGACCCGGAAGCCCTCTCTGGGAAACGTTCAGGAAACGCCATCGAGGGGACGTCGCCGTTTATTGGCCCAATCAGCCCGAACCGACCAGAGGACGGTACGACCACGACGTCGAAGCTACGGAGTTCTTCAAGAGCTTCGACAACAAGCTCGAAAACAACCCATACAAGATAGCCATCGGTCAAGACGACCATACTTGCACCGTCGCTGATTGGACGGTGACCTTGAAGGTGCCGATGAAAGGTGCAAACGGAAAGATGGTCAAACCTGGAAAGACAGCGAAGCTTGAATTCTGCACAGTTGCCACTTGGAAAGACAACGAAATCGTCGAAGAAAGGCAGTTCTACGATGCCATCGGCATGATGAAACAGCTTGGTCTGGTGTGATGAACCGTCCAATGCGAGGTGACAGAAGCATGACCGTGAAGAGGGCGAAGAGGATTGAGATTCACAGGAACGGTCCTTATGTGGTATCGGGCAACGTCCCTCTGGCCAAAGAGAGCGCGGTCAGGGACAAGGAGGGCATACCCGAGGAATGGGAGATATTGGAACGATTTCCTGATCAGGAGGTCTACGACCTCTGCCGTTGCGGCGCCTCGAAGAAAAAGCCTTTCTGCGATGGCTCGCACCATGCCATCGAGTTCGACGGCACCGAGACCGCTTCGCGAGCCCCCTTCTCCGAGGTCGCTGAAAGGTACGAAGGCCCGGAATTCGACCTGCTCGACGACGTGGAGCTATGCGCAGGCGCCCAATTCTGCCACCGCGCCGGCGGTATTTGGGAGATGGTGGGCAATTCCAAAGACCCGAAGGTCCGACAGACGGCCGCAGAGATCGCTGGCCAGTGCCCCACCGGCCGATTAGTAGTGTGCGACAAAAGCTCCGGAAGGCCCATCGAGCCCACCTTCGAGAAAAGCATCACGGTGCTCGAGGACCCGGGGCGGGAATGCAGTGGCCCATTGTGGGTCAAGGGCGGGATCCCCATAGAATCGGCCGATGGTTCCGAGTATGAGGTTAGGAACCGGGCCACCCTTTGCCGCTGCGGAGAGTCGAAGAACAAGCCATTCTGCGACGGGACCCACATTTCCATCCATTTCAAAGACTACAAATGAGCTCTATCTGTCTCAGCCTTCAGGAAAGCAAGGCCGCATCACTGACACCCAGTCAGCTTACATCCCCCTGAGGCTTCTCCGCCTCAGCACCATCACCGCGACGGCAAGGAAGACCACGGCGAACGCGATCATCACTAGAATATCGATCCACCAGGAGAACACGGACACCTGCCCGGTGCTCATGTTCAAAGCATCGACAAGATAGGTGAGCGGCGAGCAGTAGGTTACATAGACGCCGATGCCGCTCATCTGGCTCACCGGGATGAAGATGCCCGAGACGAATATCAAGGGGAAGCGCACCAGTGCCGCCAGCATCATGATGTTCGCCGGTGTTTTCCCGCCGGGCGAGGAGAGCAGAACGCCCAGTGACGAGAAGCATATATTGCCCAATACGAAGGCGACGAAGATCAGGACGACGTCAGTGATCGCTATCGGGATGAGGAAGATGCCTGCAACGCCCACGATGGTGCTGATTAGCAATCCGAAGAGTGCGCCGGCGATCATGTCCCCCAGCACGATGGTGCTGATGCTCACCGGATAGGAAAGCAGGCGCTCGAACGTTCCCTGCTGCTTCTCCCAGGGGACGATGAGCGGCCCGACGGACGAGGAAGTGAAGAACAGCGACATCGCCAGGAAGCCGGGGAAGTACTTGTGGATGTCCAGCTCCCGGCCGACGAAGAACGCGAAGAAGAGGAAGGTCGGCAGTATGAGGCCGAATATGAACACTGGCGCCTTGCGGTAATAGATCCGCATGTCCTTTCTCGCGACGACGGTGACGGCGCGGAAGTAAATGCTCCAGTCCATCAAGGCACCTCGCATAGCTTCACGAAAACGTCCTCAAGCGTCGGCCCGGTGGTTCCCATGGAGATTATCTTCAAATCCATTTTCTCTTTTATCTTGACGATATGTTCGATCGCTTTGTCTGGATCTTCAGTATAGAAATGCCACTTGTCCCCGCACTGTTCAGAGCGGGTGATGATGTCCGAGTTGAACCAGGCGGCATCGATCTTCTTGCTGAAGCTGACTTCGATAATCTGCATCTTCTCCGCCGTCCGGCGCAACCGCTCCGGCGAATCTATGGCGACGATCGCCCCCTTGTTGATGATGCACACCCTCTGGCACAGCTTGTTCGCTTCCTCGATGTTATGCGTGGTCAGGATGACCGTCGAACCCTTCTGGTTCATCTCCTTGACCTTGTCGATGATCAAGCGCCGGCTCATGACGTCTAGTCCTTCGGTCGGCTCATCCAGGATAAGGATGGGCGGCTCGTTCACCAGGGCGCAGGCGATGCTTACCCGCTGCCTCATCCCTTTGGAGAACTTGCGTGCGAGGTCATCGCCCCTCTCCTTCAGGTTCAGGTCGGCCAGCAGCTTATCCGCCCTCTCCTGCCTGACGGACTTGGACAGGCCATAGAATCGCCCGACCAGATCGATATTCTCCCGGGCGCTGAGGTCTGGATAGATGTTGCCGACCTCGGGGATCGCCCCGATCTTCGACTTGGCCTCGAAGTAGTTCTTGCCGAGGTCGACGCCCTCTATCTGTACGCTGCCTGCGTCAGGCTTGAGGACGCCGATGATCATCCTGATGGTGGTGGTCTTGCCCGCCCCATTCGGGCCGAGGAGGCCGAAGAATTCGCCCTGGTTGACCGAGAATGAGATATCCTTCACTGCCTCGACTTCGCCGAAATGCTTGCTCAATGAACGGACCTCGAGCGCAGGCATCGCCTTCGTATCGGCACCATATCATTTAAAACATTCTTGAAACGGGAAGTTGTCTGCGAGGATTTGCAATCATCTGGATGCGACGTCTTTCAGCTTGGCGATTGTAAATCAATCATGGAATTCTCAGCAATGAATAAATACGTACATTGGGCTCTTTTCGCCTATGAGGGAAATCCGGGGGAGCGTTGACATCGATGTGCCGTTGGAGCGGGTATGGCAGGTGGTGACTGACTTCAGGGCGTATCCGGAATGGAATCCCTGGATCACTCGCATGGAGGGGGAGTCCAAGGTCGGAAGCAGGATCGGGGTAACCGTTAAGGCGCCAGGACGGAAGGACACCAATTTCGTTTCGGAAGTCATCGAAATCAAGCCGAACCGAGAGATGCTGATGAGAGGCACGGTCCTCAAGGGGATGCTAGGCGACGACCACTGGTTCAAGTTCGAGGCTGTCGGGGAGAACCAGACCCGCTTCTTTCAGAGCGTGGTGTTCAAGGGCGCGCTGTCGCCGATGATCGGCAGTCTGGTCCGCGATCATCAAAAGGGCCTGGATCTGATGAATCAAGCGATGAGGAAGCTGTGCGAGGGTGCGATGAAGAGCTGAGCCGGCACTAGCATCATGCGGCCACTCCAAGAATGTTAGTCATGCCAGGTTTCCGGGCGTCTCAGCACCCAGAGGAAGATTCAAATACGGTCTCCTCTGAGATGCAATGGAGAAATCGTGATCGAGTGGTGGTAGAGGATGTTGCCGATTGCAGACTGCTGGATTCGCAAGCGAATTCAATCTCGACGGGTCGTTTTCCCAGGTGTGTGAGCTCTTGTTTTGTCCGAAGTGCGGAGCCCAGGTTCCCGATGACGCAGCCTTCTGCCTGAAATGTGGAACAAAATTGACAATGGCAAAGGAGGAGCAAGCAACTTCGAAGCCAGTGATCCTAGCGCCGATGGAGGCGAAGGCGCTCAACTGCCCCAGCTGCGGAGCGCCTATTGCACCCCAGTTCGGGGAGATGGTGATCACCTGCTCTTACTGCGGCACCACCATATCTCTCAGCGCCAGCGGCTGGAAAGGGATCGAGAAGCAGACAATGCTCCCAATCAATTTCTCGGACCAAGAGAAGATCACTGCGATGATACACAACCTGATGGACCAAGGGCTATTGCACCGCCATCTCCAGGAGAATTCCACCTTGGAGGAGATGAACCTGAGCCTGGTCCCATATTGGATTGTCAGCGCTTCCGCCCGTACGAATATCGTTGCGAGCGATGTGGCGGTGGAGGCCGGTCAGATAGCAACCACGGCGGCTTTGTTCGCGCTGATGGGGGCGGGGTTTGGCGGCCGCCGGGGTGGCTTCGGAATCGGCATGGCCGGCCCATTGGTGGCGGGAACCATGCTGGGCAGCACCATGGGGGGCCGAGGGGCGTCCCGCAAAAGCTTCGAGTTCAACAACAGCTACAACTTCCCGGTGGTGGCGCTCAAGGCCCTGGCTGAGCACCAGCCCAAGGACTATCAGTTCGATCTCCAGGCTCGCACTTTCTTCGACGTCACCAAGGTTCCGAAGGGCGTCAAGGTCCTGAACGGGGATGTGGGAGAGGAGGTGGCCAAGCAGCAGGCGAAGGCGCTGGTCGACCAGTTGCAATCCGACCGGGCGCACGCCCAGTACCATTTGATCCAGCAGATCAACACCGAGGTCGAGGTGGGCGAGTCCGAACTTCTCCATGCACCTATCTGGTTTGCCCGCTTCGACTTCAAGGGGCAGAAGATCGCCCTGGTCATCGATGCCAATTCCGGCGCGGTGATCAACAGCATTGGACTGCGATGACATCAGCAAAGGAGGTCGAAGGATGAGAATTCAAGGTAACACCATTCTGATCACTGGAGGCGCCACCGGTATCGGGCTCGCCTTTAACACCATTCTGACCGGTATCGGGCTCGCCTTGGCCGATTCGTTCATTGAAAGGGGGAACGAGGTCGTGGTCTGCGCTCGGACGGAGGAGCATTTGAACCAGGCCAAGGAAAGGTTACCGACATTGCGTATCAGAAAATGCGATCTCTCCCGAGAAAGCGAACGCAGGGATCTCCACGACTGGATGATCTCCAGCTTTCCGGAGGTGAACATCCTCATAAACAATGCCGGAATCCAGAGGATGATCGATTTCAAGAAAGGCCTTGCCGACCTGGATCGGCACAAAGCGATCGACGGCGAGGACGAGATCGAGATCAATTTCAGGGCATATGTCCATCTGGCAGCTGCCTTCATCTCGGACTTCATGGGAAGGAGCGAGGCTGCCATAGTGAACGTGTCTTCGGGCCTCGCCTTCATACCGCTGACGATAATGCCCATCTATTGCGCCACCAAGGCCGCGATCCATTCCTTCTCGGTCAGCCTGCGACATCAGCTGAGGGGCACGCCAATCAAGGTCTTCGAGATCATCCCTCCGACGGTCGATACCGAGCTCGACAAAGGCGCGAGGGCCGCCAGGGGACAGGAGGACCGAGGCATCCCGCCGACGCTGGTGGCAAAGGAGGCGCTGCCTCGGATGGAGAGGAACGAGTACGAGATCACGGTTGGCAGGGCAGAGAACATCCGAGCTGCCTCGCGGACAGATTTCGATCGCATGTTTGGCAATATGAATCGGGGATGATCAGCCGATTGGGTCGAGCCATCTTGCGGTCAGCTGCTCGCTCGTTTCCCACAACCGTCGCGCCTCGTCCCGGTCCATGGATTCCGGGGATGACTTTGTCACTCGCTTCTCAAAGTAGTATTCTCCAGTGACGCCATCCACCTCGGGCGATGAGGCCAAGTAGACCAGTGTCTCTGCCCCTTTCTCCGGTGGTATGAGGAAGGGAGCGGCCACCGAATACGCGATGGTTGCGGCTCGTCCCATCCCCTTGCCGATATTGGTGCGAACGGCGCCCGGATGGAAGCAATTCGCAGTTACTGCGCTTCCTGCCAAGCGGCGTGCCAGCTCGAAGGTGAAGAGCGTATTCGCCAGTTTGGACTGGCCATAAGCGGCCATGGGGCGGAAGGATCTCTCGGCCATGAGGTCGTCGAAATCCACGTGACCTCTGAATTGAGAGTACGAGCTTGTCACCACCACCCTTGAAGGCGCGCTGGACCTGAGCCGGTCAAGGAGGAGGTTAGTGAGGACGAAATGGGAGAGATGGTTCACGGCGAAGATCGACTCGAATCCGTCCTGCGTGATGATGCGCTTGCCAGCAATGATTCCTGCATTGTCTGCCAAGACATCAAGGCGATCATGCGACGCCAAGAATCTGCCAGCCGCTCTTCTGACCGTGTCCAATGAAGCGAGATCGCAGGCGAAAACCTCCAGGTCCTTGTTGCCCGTCCTTTCCGTTGCCTCACGGATGGTATCCATAGCCTTCGTCTCATTGCGAGCCAGGATCACTACGTGGGGGCTCATGTCGGCCAAGGCGAAGAATGCAGCCTTGCCGATGCCAGAGGTCGCCCCGGTCATCAATACCGTCTTTCCCTTCATCGCTTCCGATGTCACACGCTTCGCCCCTGGTTCTTGCCCCTGCGAAGGTCTTCCTGCATCTGCAAGTACTGCTCCCTGGTGATCTCGCCCCGGGCGTACCTTGAATCCAGAATCTGCTCCGATCCCTGCTCTCCCTGGAGCGGTCCGCCTTGCCAGTAGAGCCGGGAATATCTATAGGGCGGGTAGCCGAAGCCGACCCAAACGATGATCCTGACGATGAACATGACTATGAGGATGGTGATGATGATGCCAAACACCCAGAAGGGGAAGTACCGCGTCCCCATCATCAATCCCGAATCGGTCGAGCCGATGAACACTAGAATGAGGATGATGGCGAAGATGGCGATCACCAAGGCGGAGATCGCCAGGCCAAGCGCCCTCGATGGATTGCGGTTCATGGCCATGCTTTGGAGCGGCTCCTAGATAAAGCTGATTCGCGCCCGAGTTAATCCGACGGGCCTAATGGTTTCCAGCGGAATCTGTCCGCAACATCAATACTTCATGTGGACATAGAAAATATGTTTGGCCAGTTCGTCGCTGGCAATGTAACCGATTACGATGAGGCCCATTAATCCCAAGAACTCCAGAGGCAGAGACTGGAAGCCGAAGAGATCGAATGGCGTGACATAGGGCAGGGTCAGCGTCACGAGCGCGACGATCAATGTGGCCGCGAGCAGATACTTGCCTGGTCGACTCCTCAAGAAAGGACGGCGCGTACGAATGACCAGCACGATGATCGCTGCTGATATGACGGATTCAACGAACCATCCAGTCTGGAACTGGGCCTCCGAGGTTCCGAGAATGAAGATCAGGGCGCCGAATGTGACATAGTCGAAGATGGAGCTGATCAGGCCGAAGACCAGCATGAACCTGCGGATGAACGCCATGTTCCAACGCCTCGGCCGTTCCACCATCTCGGGGTCGACGTTATCCCTGGCGATCGTGGTCTCCGGGAGATCGGTCAGCAGGTTAGTGAGGAGGACCTGCTTAGGCAGCAGAGGGAGGAAGTTCAAGAACAGCGAAGCTCCGGCCATGCTGAACATGTTACCGAAGTTCGCGCTGGTCGCCATGAAGACATACTTCATGGTGTTGGCAAACGTCGACCTGCCCTCTCTCACCCCGTCTAAAAGCACTCCGAGGTCTTTCTCCAAGAGCACGATGTCCGCTGCCTCCTTGGCCACGTCAACCCCGCTTTCCACGGAAATGCCCACGTCCGCTGCGTGAAGGGCGGATGCATCGTTGATCCCATCCCCCATGTAGCCGACCACGTTGCCGCTCTTCTTGAGGGCGAGTATGATGCGCTCCTTCTGATTCGGTTCTAGTTCGGCGAAGATGTCAACCGCGTTCACTTGTATCAAAAGAGCCTCATTGCTTATCTGCCGCAATTCCTGGCCAGTGAGCACTCTCGCGTCTTTGATCCCCACTTGGTCCGTTACGGCCTTTGCCACAACCGCATTGTCCCCGGTGATGACCTTCAGATTGACGCCAAGACGTCTGAGCTCGCCGAGGGTCTGCTCCAGTCCGGGTTTGGGCGGATCGAACAATACGACGAGGCCAAGGAAGACCATATCCTTTTCTGACTCCTTTGTGATCCTGTCCATATCCCCCGTGTCCTTGTAGGCGAGCCCCAGCACCCTGTATCCTTTTTTGCCTAGGTCTTCGAACAATCGTTGGATTCCTGGCTCCGCGGCCCGGATGTCCGCAACAATCCCCTCCGCATCCTCCGCTTTGGTGCATGCATCAAGGACATTCCTGTAGGCGCCCTTGCTGATCATCAGGTTCTGCCCCTCCTTAGTGCGGACAAGGACGCTCAACCGCTTGCGAATGAAATCGTACGGGACTTCGTCCAGTTTCTTATAGTGGTCCTGGTCGAGCGGTACTGCCTTGCGGATGGCCTCATCTATGGGGTTGAGAAAGCCGGTCTGATAGTGAGAGTTCAAACTGGCCAATAAACGAACCTTGCCGCTTTCCTTCCCTTGGCTGTCGACCGTCCCTTGAAGGTTCACTATCGCTTGGGTGAGGGTACCAGTCTTGTCCGAGCAGAGCACATTCATGCTGCCGAAATTTTCGATCGAGGCAAGGCGTTTCACGACGACCTTGGACTCTGCCATCTTCCTGGCACCATGGGCCAGATTAATGCTGACTATCGCAGGGAGCAGTTGCGGCGTGAGCCCGACCGCCAGCGCCAATGAGAAAAGGAACGATTGGAGGATAGGCTTCTGAAGCACCACATTGATGGCGAAGATAATGATCACTAGGACCAGGGTGATCTCCATTAGCATGAAGCCAAAGCGGCTAATGCCAGCCTCGAACTCTGTCTCCGGTGATCGAAGTCGCAGCGAGTCGGACACCTTTCCAAACTCAGTTGATCGACCGGTACGGACCACAAGTGCCGTCGCTGTGCCACTGACAACGTGCGTGCCCATGAATAACGAGTTGCTTCTCTTATTGAGCGTCGTCTCTGGATCCAGATGACCCTCCAATTTTTCAATGGGGTAGGTTTCTCCGGTCAACGTGGCTTCATCGACGAACAAATCGGTGGACTCAAGGATGCGGGAGTCCCCCGGGATGATGTCCCCCGCGGCCAAGGTAAGAATGTCGCCTGGCACCATTTCTTCCATTGGCACGATTATCTCTGCGCTGTCTCGGATTACGGATGCCTTGGTTTGGACCATGGAAAGCAGTTTTGCAACTTCGTCGGTGGCCTTTCTTTCCTGCCAGAAGCCCAGAAGTCCGCTGACCATAACGATTGAGATAATGATGATGGCATCGGTTGTGTCTGCCAAGAAAGCCGAAATGACAGCTGCGATCAGCAGTATGATTATAAGCGGGCTTTTGAACTGGTTCAGGAGAAGGTTTATGGGACCTACCTTTCTTTTGGCCTTGAGCGAATTAGGCCCATATACGGACAGCCTTTGTCGGGCTTCATCCTTAGTTAATCCGCTCTTCCGGTCGGTCTTCAAAGAGACTAGCAAGTCGGATTCACTTTCAGACCAGAATTGCAGCCCGCTCTCATCCACTCGTTCACTTCTCCATAGGTGGAATCCGAATAGATGAACCAGTTCAGCATGTATTTGAGGATAGCATCCGATTGAATTGGTGCCGAATGTGGCGACACCCGACCTTGCGAATTCAGACTAGGAGGACCGCACCTGATCAGAATTAGGGCTATGGTTCTGTCATAATTCGTCCAGATAAGTGTTCGTCTTTCCTCGAAAACCAGATCAGAAGGAATTATTGCAATTCACAAGCGTGTTGAAGTAAGTGTTCGATCTGGATTAACAAGGGCCAAGAGCAACGAACCGCAATATTGATTACTCACCTCTTGACATCTTTTTATTGGATGGGAGAGGCGATAAGAATGAAGAGAATTCAAACGGACAGATCGGGCTTGAGCAAGTGGATTATAATCGCGATAGTGGTTGTCATTATCGTAATCATCGCAGCGATTCTTATCGCGTACCCTGGACTGCTAGGTGGCGGTGGAGGCGGCGGCTCGGGTTATTAGACTCCACTTTGGATTTCCAGATTCAATCTTCTGACGATATGTCGGGGGACGAATTCGTGATACTATTAACATGATTTGTCGAGCGCTCTAGCTAAAGTGGCTCAAGGCGAATGCACGATCAAGCAGTATTGCCATTCGCGCAGGACTCAGGGCTGCCATCACATCGGTCTGGTGGCTTGCCAGAGACCTAGGGTGTTTCCTTCGGTGTCTTCGAAGTAGGCATACAGGCCCATGTCCGCCATAGCTGTCTTGGGCATGGAGATCTTGCCGCCGGCTTTCTTGACATCTTTGATCGCCTGGTCTATGTCCTCCACTACGATGGTGATGATCGGGTGCTTTATTGGACCCATGCGGTTCACGATGCCGCCATTGATCACTCCATTCTCCTGGATCATGCCGCGCTCGTCGGTCTTTCCGGTCTGCGCCATGATATAGTCCTGGCCTGGCGCAGCGCCAGGCACCGTCTGGATTGCCCAGTCGAAAGCGCTGGCATAGAATTTCTTGGCGCGTTCCATCTTATCTACCGGTATCTCGAAGTGCGAAACCTTTCCCTTGGCCATTTTGCCACCGATCACCGACTCTTGAGCGGCTGATACTTAGAGCTTGCCCAAGCAATTCTCGGTCCGCAAGAAGGGCCACACGATGGGCTGCTTGCTAATGTGAGATATGAGCTTGCCATCGCTGGCCAGTTCATGCAATTCCTCGGAAAAATTAGGGGAATGAAGAGGTTTGGCCAGTCACAAATTAGATGGTTCGGGCCTACTCTTCCTTCTTGAACCCCTTCTTCAATCCCTTTCCGAATCCCTTAGTGATGTCGACGCCCTTGCCGACGCCCTTTCCTATCACTTCACCGGTCTTTTCGACGGTTTCCTCCGCCTTTCCCTTCTTCTCCTCCTCTTCCACTTGTTGCCCCTCCTTGATTGATAAACGATTGCTCGTCATCGATATAGTTATATGAGCACCACGAGATTCGGAAGGGCTCATCGTTTGGAGCCCGCTCTTTCTCTAATCCTGAAGGAGATCACCAGAACACCAAGGCCGGCAACCATCCCGATCAATACTGCTAGGCTGACCGGATCGATGTAACCGTTCGATGAAGCGTCAGAAACCTGAAGGCTCAAGGCGATCTGGTCGAACGTCGGTCTATAGGTGGGATATTCTGACTGGGAAGTTGTGAAGGTAATTACCCATCCTCTATGGGACCCTGCGTCGATCACCAATGCCTGCTCCTGCATCAAGCCGCTTCCTTCGTACTTGATTGAGTAGATCATGGCCGGATGATCCGATATCGTTAGGAATTTGGGGCTCCCGAAAATGGAAGCTGAGTAGCCGCCTTGCTGCAAACCCTGTATGGTATTGTTGGCCAAGTTCCACAGGTAAGAGGATGTTCCCTGCGCGGATGGGTCCAGGGCGGTCTGAACATTAATGTTGGTTCTCACCGCCCAATTAGTGCTGCCGTTAAGGACCAGTGCGAATCTGCCACCCCCGATGCTAACGTCCTGTGCCAGTTCCCAGGATTCCGGGATCAACATCGAGAAATCTGTTCCGTGATGATAGGTGACCAGGTGCATCGCCGAGTTGTTCACCGTCAATTGGATTTTCCCCAGGTCTAATGTGGTGACATTTCCCACAGTGATTTGAGTCGTCAGAGAGTCGAATCCCTCCGCCGAGAACGTCAAGCTATGCTCCCCTTTGCTTAGCTCGACGATGAAATAGCCATTCTGCTCGCTGGTGATGGAACCGAGGTCGTCGATCAGGATCTGCGCTCCTGAAATTGGGTAGTCCAGCTGCGTGCAAACGACCCCGGTAACGTCCGGTAACTTCGGGGCCTTGATATTGAATTCGCCGCTGTAGGCGAACGTGGAATTGTCCGCGGCATCGCTCACCATTATCTGGTAGGCGTTGCTTGGCATGATATCCGGAACCGTCCAATCGTAATAGCCGATGTTGTCAAATGCCCCATTGATGACAAGGACGCTCACCGGGCCAGCCCATCCTTCTGGCTGCGTTCCCGGAAGGCAAAGGTCCAGCTTGATTAATGGCCCAGTATCGGCGCTCTCCCACTGTATCCTATGGGTCTCGCCGATTCTCCAGGAGACACTTGCGGAAGGCTCGCTCACATGGTAGGTTGGAACAGGATGGGGGAGTGTCAGGACCGTGCATGCGGCTTGCGAATGCGAAGTGGACACGTAGCTGATGTGCGGCATGTCGTTTGCGTCCAGCGCGAGGCTCGGACCATGCCCTGACTCTGACGCCTGAACGGGAACGGATATTTCCCAGCTCCCGTTCTTGTTGGTGGCGTATTTCACCTCGCTGTGGAACCAATCGAAATAAGTGATGTGCGCCCGCTGCTCGGAATCCACTGCCAGAGAGGTCGGGGAATTGATGTACGATTCGGTATCGATGTATTCGCAGGTCCAATTGCCCGTTGGATTCGTTGCATATTTGAGCTTGCCTTGGGAATTGTAGTCCACATAGCTGATATGGACTGTGCCAAGCGGATCGACGGCTATGGACGAGTAGAAGCCGAGGGTCAGAGATTGGTCATCGATTATCTTGTTGGCCCAGCTGCCATTCGAGTTCGTGGCCAGCATTAGCACTCCGTTGGGCGGCGACGAATAGCTGATGTACGCTTTCCCTTGGTGATCGGCAGCGATTGAGACTGTGGGACCATCAGCTTGGCCAACTACGGTCTCGGCCCAAGCTCCGTTCGAATCGGTGCAATAGACCACATCGAAACGATCCGAGGAGCGGATGTATTCCGTGTAGGCGATGTGGACCTTGTCGTTCAGGTCCATGGTCATGTCATTACCCCATGAGATTTCGCCCTCTACGATATCGGTTATGTTCCAGTTGCCGTTGACACGGTTAGCATATCTCAACGTGGAATTATATGTGGCCGGATTACCAGGGATGGTATAGACCAGATGCGGGCTCCCTGAGCTGTCTAGCGCGACCATCGCCTCGCCTGTGGTATTCCATGAACTGTCGACCACGCTCCAGGTCCACGATCCTCGGGCATTGGTAGCATAAATGAGATTGTAGGTGGCGGTATCCCAAAATGCAATATGCTCCTTGCCCTGGTTGTCCACGGCCAGGGAGGTCTTCCCCCAAGCCATTGGGCTGTAGACCTCATGGGAGATCCATTCCAGATTCTGACCATCGGATGTCGGTGGCGTAGCCTGCATGGAGATGGATGCCGGTATGATGGCGCATGTCATCATCGCCATGACAAAGACCGAGACGATCCCCATTTTCACGGTGATCACTTCTGTGATGAGGAGCGTTTTCCTTCTATTTCTCGTATATGTCTGCGTGCGGAAGACGGAATCTCGAACGACTATCCGTCGATGAGCTTGATGAGAGCCGAGATATCCTCTATCCAGGAATCGATCGCCTTCAGGTTCGTTTCGAGCTTCTTTGGGTCCTTCTCGAATCCCCGGAGCAGGTCCTGTTGGTGGTGGCAGAATGCAGCGAGGTCGGTAAACGGCCTGGTCATTTCCTCCGTTACATTCTGCTTTGATATGTGCTTCTCAAGATTCTCCAGATCCGCAAGCATCTCATCGACCGATTTTCCGGTCTGCTTCTTGAAGTCCCGATAGACCCACTGGCGCTCGAATAGGTTGCGCTTCTTCCACCCCTCTGACTGCTCTTGATAAGTTGTCAGGACCTTCATGTGGAATTCCAAAGCGCGGATGGAGTCGAAGGCGGGGATGCTTTTATCCTCTGAAGTTCAACCAGCGAGATCCCGATATCCTTCAGCACCTGGATCGAGCTGATCTCCTTGCCATGATACTTTGAGGCGAGCGCGATTGCGCCAGCGAATCCCACCCCTGCGGCTTCTGGCGTCAGGAGAACCGCTTCGTTCATTTTGAGCAGCTGTTCCGTAGTCATACCCATGTAAGAGGCCACCTCCCCACTACCCGCTAGGAATCCCGGGGTGGGCACGATCCCTGGCCCGATGGTGAATGCGATGACGCCAGTGCCTTCGACCTCGGCGCTGACGGTGTTTGACAGCTCCACCTGGGAGGTCTTGAAGACCTCGTACGCCCCCATGAACGGCGCTGCCCCCGAAGACGAGACGCAGACGAAGATGCCATGCTTCCTTGCGATCATGTCGGGCAGGAAGGCAAGGGCCAGGAGGACTGGGCCGCGAAGGTTCACGTGGTAGCTCTTGTCCCAGGAGGCGATGGGGACGTCCTTCACCGCGCCCATGGGAAAGATGGTTGCATTGTTGAGGACGACGTCCACCTTCCCGAACTCGGCGAGCGCTGCCTGCCTCAACCTCTTCACTTCCCCTTCGTCCCCGACGTCCGTCTTGACAAATATCGCTCGCCCAAGGCCGAATTCCTTAGCTTAGCTCCAAGGCGGCGTTCTTGCCGGTCTGCTCATCGATTTCGGCAACGATTACCTTAGCTCCCAGCCAAAGCAGGCTTCGGGCCGCCTCGTAACCGATGCCGCGTCCGCCTCCGGTGACTATCGCGACTTCATCCTTAAGCATGTCCTTCGAAAGCTTGCCGGCATCGATGAGCATGAGACTCCTTTCCAAGAGCGATAAAGCGTCGTCTGACTTACATTTATCTTGCGCGGGCTCAACGGATTCAGGAGTGCTTCGAAGAATGGCCACGCCTTGAGTCGGCCGTGGCTAGAAGAATTCTGCGCATCAAATTGCCTTCGACAGCACCTTCGCCAGGTCCACCGCCCAAGCCTTTGCCTTCTCCAGCTCGCCTTCCTTCATTTGGTAGCGGTCTGTTTTGCCCTCCACGTAGGAGATGAGCGGGGGCGAAACCAGCTTTAATCCCAGCTCGGTAAGCTTGGCCTCGATGGCCTTGGTTGCGTTGCCACTAATCCGCATCTGTATCTGGGTGTCGAAGGCTGCCGCCGATTTGCCTTTGACCGATGCGCTTGGCAGGTTGCCGAGGAACTGCATTATCTCCTTGGTCGGCTTCCACGCCATGGTGGGTGAACCGACTACCAGGCAATCATAGCCCTTGACTGAGATTGGATTGACATCCTTGCAGAAGAGGCAGTCAGCGTCCGCCCCATTGGCCCTCATCGCCTCTGCGATGGCCTTTGCGACCTTCTCCGTCATCTTCGTTGCCGAGACCGAGTCGAATACCACCAAGATCTTCATCAGCTTCCCCCTGGATGTCTGATTCATGCATTAGGGGCTCTTAATGCTTGCCTCCGCCAAAGTCACTGGCATCGGATGAGATTGACCTAATTGCTGTAGTTCGGGCCTCTTGTGCGCCATTGTCCCTGGGAAGCGTCGAGCGTGAGCTGGCATTAGAAAGGAGGGCATTACTCCGAAAATGCACTCCTGCAACCGTTGCCTTTATTAACTAGAAATCTATGGCTAGTCAATCACAAGGGTTCGAAAGGATTTTTGGGATTTCAAACAACAGTAGGTAGATTAGTAATATGTACGGAAAAGAGAGATCGGGCGGCTACGGTCGCCCAAGAAACGATGGACCACGCGAGATGCACGACGTAACCTGCTCCGACTGCGGAGCACAAACTCAGGTACCTTTCAAGCCGACAGAGGGCAGGCCTGTATATTGCAGGGACTGCTTCCAGAAGCACAAGCCGAAGGACCGATTCTAAACCGGCCTAACGGCCCAATTTTCTATTTTTTTAATTCCCTCTTTTTTGCATCATTGCTTTGAAACAGCAGAGCTTCGGGTTGCCAGTCTTCTTTCAACGACCTAACCGATAATCATTGTCGCGACATACGAGTACTTCTTCGGAGGGTTCGCATCCGCGGACCGGTCATTCCTGAACTCGACCTTCCTGCCGGAATGAGTCGCAGCCAGCCTCATGTGGCAGAGAGCTATGCCTGAGCTGATCTGGTTCATCCGATCGACCGCCATCGATTTTGCGTAACTGACGTGGATTGATCCATTCCCACCGGTGAAGAACCAGGGTTGGTTGTTCATTCCGGATGGGGCGAGGCGGGCCGGTTCCAGCAAGTCATCGTAACCTTTCACTTCCGAGATATTGGCCAGGGGCTCTCTTTTAAACTCCGAGATGCTCTTGCGGTGGATGTCCTCAGCGGGCGGACCGAATGCCAATAGAGTAACAAACTCGAATTTGGAGACCTTCATCGACTCCCTTATCGGCTTCGGCCCCCCCTGCCAGCAACTGCCGATTCCATGGGCGGAGAGGAATAAGTCCATCTGTTGCATCATGAAGCCGGCGTTGGTGGGGGAGGCTTCCCGGACTTCTGAGAAGAATGCCAGGAAGTGGGGAGCATCTACCTTGAACATGCCCTTCACTTCTTGATTGGTCATTACCTTCAACTCAGTGCGGATCTCCGGGAAGAGCGGTTTGAGCTCAGCTAAATGTGCTACGACCTTCTCCATCATGGCAGGATCCAATTTGCCTGGAGCATACTTCCTAACCGACTTGCGCCTGAATATCGCTTCGTAGAGATCATCTTGAGCCATTTTGCCACCTTGCCGTGCGACAGAGCCGGACGTATTTAGGATGATGCCTTTGAGGCATCAATGACCCGCGAACGATTCATTCCTTCAATCGCCTGGTCGGGTCGTCCTCAGGGATAAGCACGATGGCCGGCTCGATGTGGCGGCGCCGGTAGACCAGGCGCTTCAAATGGAATATGGGGTGGGCCAGGAAGGTGGTGCTCTGGCGCCTCACCCTCTTCAGCACCGCCTCCTCCGACAGATACACGGCCTTCGCCTCCGCCAACTCCTTCTTCGGGGAGAAGTAAGCATAGACCAGGACCCCGACGGCGAGCACCCCTATGGACACGGCTATCTCGACCGGATCGACGAGGATGATTAGGAATAGCGAGAACATGGCTCCAAGCGCCGGGATCATGATCTTCCAATGCAGTTTGCTGGCCGCCTCCGAGTTCTTCCGTTCCAAGCGGATGGTCGATAGGCAGGTGGCCAGATACACGAAGGCGAGCAGGAAGACCGAGGAGCTGATCAGCGTCGCCAGTCCGCCGAAGACGCTGGCGACGAATGCGGTGGCGCAGAGGACGATGAGTGCCACATAGGGCGTGCCAAATTCCGCATGCTTATTGGCGAAGGAGCGCGGCAACAGGCCGTCGAGGGACATGGCATATGCCAGCCTGGAGGTGCCGATGGTGCCCGACTCGTCCGCCCCGAGGATGGAGAATAGCGCGCCGACTCCGACCACCAGCATCATGATGCCCGAGAGCACCGGTCCGCCGAAGATGGTGGAAGCCGCGGTGATCAGCGGGGTGTTGGTGGAGTTCAGCTGGGGCGAGCTGACCGCTCCGACCACAACTAGGTTGGTCAGGAGGTAGAAGGCGATGACGAAGAGCATGCCCAGCACGATTGCCTTCGGAATCGTTCGCTCCGGCTTCTCCACCTCGTTCGCCGGTATGGTGGAGAGCTCGAAGCCAGCATAAGCCCAGAAGATGAGGATAAGCGCCGTCCCGAAGGATCCTAGGCCGCCGGTGACGAAAGGCGAAAGGTTATTTCCTACAATTGTGGGATTGAGGAATAGGAATGCCATTCCTCCTATGATTATCAACACCAGTGGGCTCAGCTTGATGATCGTCAGTAGGTCGTTGGTGCGCCCCGCCGCTTTGACTCCGACTGTGTTCGTGACTATGATGAAGATTATGAACCCCGCCTTCAACAGGATGATGCCGATGGCGTCGATGCCAGGGACCAAGGAGCTGAAGTATTGGGCGAAGGCGACGGGGAACACGGCGAGGGAGAACCATTCTGCCAATAGCAGCGCCCAGCCCACCATGAACCCGGCGAAGGGCGTGGAGACGGCTCTCACATAGGCGTACGGACCGCCGACCCGGGGCATGAGCATGACGCAATAGGCGAAGGAAAGGGCGATGACCATGGCCATCATGCCTGCGAGCAGCCAGATGACCAGTGATGAAGGGCCGATCAGCCCGACTGACAGGCCGGTGGCAACGTAGATATCGGCACCAATGATTGAGCCGATGACCAGGTTGGTCACGTCGAAGGCATTGAGCTTGCGCTGCAACTTGACCTTGACGCTGCCCCTTCCTGCCCGCTCCATTGGCAACCAAATGTGAGCCAACTCTAGTTCAATCTTTCCTGTGGGTCGTGATCATGCCAGCTCAATTTGTCATGTCTTAGGATTGAATTTCGCCCCCCAGAATCCTCAAGCAAGTCATGGAGAGAACACCGAACAATTTGAATACCCCGAGCTTCCCTTAAACGCCTTAAATGACCGACAAGAGAGCAGACCTGGCTGGACCTGGGATTGGTGATTACAAGCAACTGGATAAGGTGCTTCCCGAGGGTTATAACTCGCTCTTGAACCCAAAGGACACCCAGAGGGCTGTTTTCCTTGTGAAGGAGTACATCGAGAAGAACCTCTGCAAGGAACTGGGCCTGATGATGGTCACGGTCCCGCTCATCGTGGAGGCGGAGAGCGGGATAAACGACCTCCTGGACCGCGACGGCTCCCGCACCCCGGTCCAATTCCACATCTCCAATGATCGGGATCTGCATCCGATGAATGCCCAGGTGGTGCAGGCGGCCACGAAATGGAAGCGGATGGCGCTAAGGCAGTTCGGCCTGGCGCCAGACGAAGGCCTGTGCACGGACATGCGCGCGGTGCGCAAGGACTACTTCCTCGACCACGATCACAGCGCCTACGTCGACCAGTGGGACTGGGAGAGGGCGATAACGGCCGACGATCGCAATCTGGACTATCTCACCAAGACGGTCGAGCGCATCTGGAAGGTGATCAAGGGGGCGGAGCGGCAGGCGCATAGGCACTTCCCCGAGCTGAGGTCCGACGGGCATCCAGACTTGCCGGACAAGCTGGAGTTCGTCCACGCCGAGGATCTGCTGGACAAGTATCCCGACGCACCTCGGAAGGAGCGCGAGACCAGGATCCTGCAGGAGTACCCGGGGGTCTTCATCTATGGCATAGGCTGGCCGCTGCGCGACGGCTATCCTCACGAGATGCGCGCGGCAGACTACGACGATTGGGCCACGGAAACCCGGTCGAAGGATGGCAGGCCGATGCACGGCCTGAACGGCGACATCCTGATTTGGAACCACGTCACCCAGCGGAGGCACGAGCTCACCTCCATGGGGATCAGGGTGAACGGGGAGACGCTCAAGAAGCAGCTGGAGATGTCCGGCCTGACTGGACTTCCTCAAGTACCCTTACCACCAAGCCATCGTCAAGGGCGAGATACCGCTGAGCATCGGCGGAGGCATCGGCCAATCCCGCACCCAGATGGCCATCCTCAAGAAGGCGCATATCGGTGAGGTGAGCGTCACCGTATGGCCGAAGGTGCTGAAGGAAATGTGCGCCAAGAAGAACATCCATGCCCTAGAATGATCTGGATGATTGAGCGGTGACGTGCGTAAGGGGGCGCGAAGGCCTCAAGCCAATTCCATCCCTGTCACGTCGAACGAGGCGCTGCTGAGCACTTTGTCCTCTTTGGCATAGCGCATGCCTGGCGCCACCATGTACACCGGGGCGTAGCCGAAGAAGCTGTGCTCCGCGATGTCGTAGATGATCATGGAGCAGTACCTGACCCTGGCGGCCTCGATCTCGTCATCTCGATGCACCTGGTCCAGTCTGGCCCCGCTCTCCGTTCCGTCTATCTTCCCTAGGACGTCCTTCCTGAGAGTCGCGATGCGCTTGCGCAGCACGATGATCGCCATCCTCCGGCTGGAGAGGCCTTGGAAATGCCTCATGATCACCACCTACGCCCCGAGGATGAATGTCAGTGAGAGTATGTCCAGACCCTGGGGCATCCCCGGGTCGATGATCAGTTCCAGCAGCGTTGACCCGGGCAGGAGGATGGCGCCGAAGAAGAGTACCGCGGTGATCGCGATCAGCCCGACCAGCAAGACGCCCACCAAGGCTATCGCCATCTTGCCGCTGGAGCGGGCCTTGTAGAAGCTGGTGCTGAAATGCCGGAATATCTTGGTCATCCCCTGGGCATGGGGCGCGAAGAACATCAGCAGGACGTAGAACAGCAGGATCAGCACTATTTGCATGATTATCGCGTTGGTCACGCCATATCGATGGCGTGCGATAGAATGCCGTAGTTCAGGGCGAAGACCAGCCCTACGCCGAAGATCACGGTGAAGTTCAGGGCCAGGGGGACCATGCCTCCGAGGAAGACGGTGAACGCCATCTCCAAGGCCAGGCCTTTCCGGTTGACGATCAAGTGGCGGGCAACGTCCTTGAACTGGCTCCATTGCTTTTCCAGGTCGATTCTTTCCCTCATGCTCGTCTTCTTCGTGGTCGAGGTGGGGATGAGCAGGAAGACGAAATTGTACGAATAGAGCAGCAGGGCGCCTACCAGCCAGAGGAGTAGGAAGTTCGGGTGCAGGAATAGCACGACAAGCGAAACGGCGATCAACGCGTAGGTGATGACCGTGCCCAGGACGGTACCCCTTGGCCGGAGTGCTGAGCCGATCGATCATCGCTTCCTCTCGCTCGATCTCTCGATTGACCTCTTGCCTGAACGATGACAGCCAGCCGATGGCACAACATGCTTTGCTGCTCTTCCACATCCTTGACGTAGTCTAGAGCCCCTGATTCTTAAGCATGGCCCGACTAAAATGCGGTCTGCAGGGCAAATAGTGAGATTGGTGCCATCTTCTTGTGAGACCATCTGGTCAAAAGCCGCAGATTCTCCGCATTATTGCCTGCTATTTTCTCTTGCCGCCACGGACCCCTCTGAAGACAGCGTACACCAGCACGGACAACCATATCAGCCCTTGGACGCCATAGGGCTGAAGCTGCGGAATCAGACCGGGTATGATTGAGGCATAGAATATCAGGGCGGAAACATAAGCGATCGAACGCCCGGTCAACAGCTGCTTGACGTTCTCTCCACGCCTTCGAGCATTCTGGATGATGAAATGGCTGTATGTGCCCAAGATCAGTAGAGCCGTGCCGATGTCGAGGGCATAGAACGTAGCGCCAGAGGAGGTAGTGGTCAACGTCCAAAGATAAGGCTCGATGACAACCAGGAAAAGGAGGATGAAATTCAGGATGACCTCCTCCTTCCGGTCCATTTCCAATCTCTTGGTCATCGATTGTATAGCAACCATAACCAAACAATGATGAAGAAGCCAAGCGCGAAGTTGAAGAGGACATAGAACAATTGGGCGAAATCGTTGCCCTCAGGCCTGACCAAGGTGACTGCCCCGAGGGTCAAGGCCAGCCCGAAGACCAGGTTCGAGAGGTCCTCGATGCTCTTCTTCTCCATGCTTCGGAAAGCGACTTGGACGTCCTTAACATTTCACATCGGATTCCTGCTCCGGAGCGCCCGAGACACGCATTTCTTGACAGCGATTGATAGTCGCTTTTGATAGATAAATCGGCAGGCTATGCCAGTAAGTTCCTGGGCAATCTTCTTCCCGAAGGCGGGGCCTTGGCCTCCTCTCCTCAGCGATCGGGCTCCTTGGTCTTGAGCACGACGAACCATTCCGGCTCCGTCGTCTTCTTGATCCCGGCCTTCTCCATCCTCTCCATCATCTTCTCGGCGGCTCCTTTGCCGGTGGCGTTCGCGAACCTGGTGTCGAAGGCCGTCCCTTTCTTGCCATTGGCGCCGGTGTCGATTGCGGTCTTCAATGCCTTCTTAGCGTCGCCCGTCGCTCCCTCGATGCGTACCGGTGATTCGAAGGTCCAGGCTATCTGCCGCCTTGTAATCGCTTCATATGCGTCCCCGACCTTCTTCATGGCCACCTCGGAAACTCCCCCTTCCTTCATGCCCTTCATTATGGCTGTGGCCATCTTCTCCGTCATTCCATACTTGGTATCGCAAACTATCAATGCACTCATCCGATATCCCCACTGGCGACGACCTTGCTGGTAAGATATCTAAGTAACTTTCCCTTCCGGAACGAAGAACACGCGGCATCGAGCGTTGAAGAGCGTGGAGACAGAGCTTGAATGGATGAGAAGCATGAGATCATCATGGATGCCTGCCTGGCCCTATCGGACGAAGGGCGCGAAGCGAGCCTGGAGGTGATAACCAAGCGCTATCCGTTCGACCCCCAGGCAAGGCCCAGGCCGGTACCTGCTGACGGAGCTGACATCGGGCCGAAAGGCAGGTCGAGGCCAGCGATTTCTGGAACGAGGAGCAGGCGCTGGTGATGAAGGTGTTCGCGCGCGATGGCTTCATGAACCGCTACACCGGCGAGCTGCTGATCTTCCCGGCGGTGCTGAGGCTGCTCTCCAAGGAATTCCCCTCGGCCATGCCCTATCAAGCGTCCTGGAGGCTGGGCGAGATCCATATCGCCTACTACGATCTCTATGCCTGCATCGACCGGTTGCTGCCCATGTCGCGAGGTGCGGATCGATGCAGAGAGCAATTCGGTCACGACCACCATGCCTTTCGTCCTGGCCCGTTCCCAATCGACGGTAGAGGAGATGGGCTGGAGGCTGACCCGCGAAGGCTATGTGGACGAATGGGACGGCATGTCATCGTGGTTCGTCGAATACGTCAAAGCCAATCCGGAGCTCCGCAATACCAATTACTTCAACCTGTGGTACATCGCCGCGAAGAAGATCCTCGAACTCTGAGAGCCGCTAAGGACTGAGGAAAGGAGGCTTTTCCGATGAGCCGTCATTTCCAGGATCAAGGCTTCTCAATTGCGCATTTATGGTCTCGGCGAGATTGGGGTATTCCGAAACCCGGTTGCCCCGGCGATTGAATACCTTCCCATCCTTGAGCACCACTTCGCCGTCCACGATCATCCGTATCACCCCGATGAGCAGATAGGCCTCACGCTTGAGCTCCTCCGCCCTTATTCCCTTCATCAGGTCCTCCCTGGAGCGGAACTTCCCTTTGAGGCTTTCAAGCGGGAACATGTCGTAGGCGATCGGCTCTCCCCGGTCCAGGTCCGGGGTGCAGAGGTGGACCGTGGCACCGTACTGGTTATCATGGTTGTCCACCACCGACCCCACGATCTCCTCCCACGTCCCTTTGTACGTGTCCGGAAGGGCCGGATGCAGGTTGATCATGGTGTACTTCCTGCAAGTCTCCCGGTCGAATATTAGCATATATCCGGCCAGCACCCCGAAGTCCATCTCGCACTTGGATATCCGATCCCGCAATCCCTTCGCCGTAGGCCTCCCTCCATTCCCCGATGTCTCTCTGCTTCAGCTCCGGCATGTAAGTTGTCCGAAGGGAACAGGATCACTGGGACGCCGTTGTCCTCGGCTTCCTTCACCAGCTTCATTCGGTACTGATTGCCCTTTATGTCCCGGTTGATGAAGACGAAGGAAAGCTTGGCGTCGATCTCCCCCTTCTTGATGCCCTTCAACATGGTGCTGAAAAGGTTGTACGAACCGGGACCTCTGGCAGTGGTGAACCAACCGATCTTCTTCATGGAATCTCCTTGAATTGCACTGATAGAGCTATTGCCTGTGACAACTGGACAATCCAAAATGCATCGGCATTGCTAATAAGGTATCGTCATTTCCTCAACTCCGCTCAGCCGTATAGAGCTTCAGGGAGTGCGGGTCGCGCAGGAGGCGCTTCGCCTCGCGATAGGACCGTTCCACGATCTTCAGTGTCGCCCGATGATGCTTCAGCTCCAGATCGAAGATGCTGGCGAACTCTTGCAGCCGGCGCTCGAATGCGTCAGGGTCGCCCAGGCCGGTGTTAGGCCCACGGCAGTCCTGTAGTCCATGTACCTGAAGACCTCTTCGCCTCCTCCACGTTGTTCTAGTCGTGCATCATCTGCATGTCCTGCCTGAAGGCGCGCCAGTTCGCCGCCCACATGGTATTGAGGACGTACGACGGGCCGTCCTGGTTGATCAGGAAATCGCGATATTCCTGCCTTCCTCCCAGTTCGGTGTCGAAGCAGATCGTCAATCATGGAGCCGTCATCGTCCCGCAGAATCGTCACCGGCACTCGCATTCCCGCGGTGATCATCTCCAGGTTGCGGAACGCGTTCCCGCACAAATCGATGCGAATATCTCGATTTTGCGCGTTTTGGGCGGTCGCCCCCCTCAGAAACGACTGCTGCGGTTATCTGGATGTAGCCAAAAGGGCTAATATCAGACCTAATGTTTCAATGCCAACCTTTTCATCCTAGAACGAGTTGAACCCTGCTAACATATCAAACGCATAATCAAACGATGGTGATAATCAGAAATGTATAGCATAGGCCCGAATTCGACTAGAACGATGAACGATAATGAGATTATTGAGCACTTCAAGAAAGGAGGGGAATGGGGGCTCCTCACCTCCATAGACCTGCGTGACTGCGACCCCAAGAAGATACGCGACGGGGAGCGAATCGCCCAGTTCTCCGTGGATCTTTGCGAATTCATCAAGATGAAGCGCTTTGGCGAACCCATCGTGGTGCGGTTCGGGGACGATCCCCGGGTGCAAGGCTACTCCCTTGCCCAGTTGATCGAGACCTCTCTAATCTCCGGTCATTTCGCCGAAGACACGAATCGGGCATTCATCGACATCTTCAGCTGCAAGGAGTACCCTCCCAAGAAGGCCGCAGAGTTCTGCGCGAAATACTTCGGCTCCAAGCACATGGAATTGGCAGTGAACTTCAGGACTTAGGCCCTGCCAGTCGTCGTTCTCATTTCTATTAGGTTTAGCCCGACCGCACTTTTGCAGCCAAGGCTCTCGCCAGCTCTTCCACTTTCTTCAGGTCCTCCGCGGTCGGCCGTCCATTCACGTCCACGGCTCCGATGGCCTCTATCTTGGTCGGTCCCAATATGTCCAGTGCCTGCTTAACCGCCCCTCCGCCCCAGCCGAAGGAAGAGAGCACGGCGGCGTATTTCGCGGGCGGTCGGAGCACCTTGACCAGCGAGGCTATGTATAGGCCCTGCGGATGCAGGCCGTTCAGCACGGTTGGCGCGCCGAGGACGATCGCCCTCGAATCCACCAGGTCCCCGGCGATGTCAGCTATGTCCGAGACCGGCAGGTTGTAGACCTTGGTCTCGATCCCCTCTTCCATGAGGATCTCGGTCATCTTGTCGACCAGGGCCTTGGTCGATTGCCACATGGTGACGAAGCAGATGGTGACCTTCTCCTTGGTCTCGCCGCTGGTCCAATCCAGGTAGGCCAGGATGATCGGCTCCGGGTCGCGGTGGATCGGGCCATGGGAGGGCGCGATCATGCTGATCTCGAGGCCCTCCAATTTGGCCATCCCCGCCGCCGCTGACTTGTTGAATGGCATCATGATTTCGCCATAGTATTTCTTGGCGAACGTAGGGAGGTCCTGGACGTCCTCGGCGAACACCCCTCCTGCGCTATGGGCTCCGAAGAAGTCGCAGGAGAAGAGTATCTCTTCCTCGACGAGGTAAGTGAACATCGTCTCCGGCCAATGGAGGAAGGGGGCCTCGATGAATTTGAGCGTCTTTCCTCCTAGGTCGATTTGATCGTCCTGCTTGACTATCATCAGTCGGTCATCGGCCACATGATAGAGCGCCTTCGCGATCTTCGCTCCCTTCTCAGTGAGCACCAGCTTGAGCTTCTTGTTCTCACCGAACACGAACGGTATCCCGCCGGCATGGTCCGGCTCGGCATGGTTCATGATGAGATAATCCAGCTTCTCTATGCCCCCGAGCGCCTCGAGCTTCACTTTCAGTTCGCCTTCGAAGCCCGGATTGACCGTATCGATGAGGGCGGTCTTCTTGTCGCCTACGATTAAGTATGCATTATAGGTAGTGCCATAGGGCAGCGGGATCAGGGCATCGAAGAGGCGCCTGTCCCAATCCCTTACCCCCACCCAGAACACTCCGTTGGCTAGTTCGTTTATCTCAGGCATGTTGTCACTGATTCAATTAAGAAAGCCGCTCCTATAAAATGGTTCATTCTTCCTGTTTCTGCGATTAGCAATGACCATGGGGTGGTGGCCGTCGGCGAGCAGAACTGCAGAAATGCCAAAAGCTGTTATGGGGTTTGCAGGATCGTCCAGCTTAGTCGTGGCTACTTCTTTGTGGCCTTCTTGATCTTGACCATGAGTTCGGGAGGCGCCGTCTTCAGGTCATGCGCTTTGGCTGCATGATCTGCGATCTTCTTCATCAGTTCGTCCTCGGTCTTCGCGCTGGTCTCGAACGGACAGGTCATCCCGATGTCCATCCACTTGAAATATGGCAATGTTGCACCTGTCAATTGTTAAGTTATCATTCTAGACTTAATGGATGGCGATTCATTATTTCCGCGAAGGTTGAACAGCGTTTATCATCTCAGCTCAGGAGCGGTAATTATTGGATATCCGATGACGGATTTCGAGGCATTCGAACTGACCGATGAACCGTTCTATTGAAACCCAGTCGGCATACTGGATAGGGGAACTCCGCAACTGGGGATGACTGGTGCCAATGTTCAAATAGTGCCATAAAAATGGGGCGTCTCACATCTACGAGGTAACGAATTTGCCCATCATCGAAACGAGGAACGTGAACAAGACCTATGTCACCGGCGAGCTTAGGGTAGAGGCATTGAAGAACGTCTCCATCTCTGTGGACGAAGGGGAGATGGTGGCGGTCATGGGCCCTTCTGGCTGTGGCAAGACCACGTTGCTCAACTGCATATCCGGCATCGATGACGTAACCTCGGGCCAGGTCATCGTCGAAGGCAAGGACATCACCACTATGGACGATGACTCCAAAACCATCTTCCGGGCGAAGCGCATGGGCTTCGTCTTCCAATTCTTCAACCTGCTCCCCGTGCTCACGGCCGAGGAGAACGTCGAGCTCCCATTGTTATTGAGCAACGAGAGGATCAACGGCACCAAGAAGAGGGCGCTGGACATGCTGGCAGCGGTAGGTCTTCAGGAAAGGGCGAAGATGCGCCCGGCCTCGCTCTCGGGTGGGGAGAGGCAGAGAGTGACCATCGCCCGCGCCTTGATCAACAACCCGGCCATCATCTGGGCGGATGAGCCGACCGGCAACCTCGACAAGAAGACCGCGGATGAAGTGGTCGGCCTGATGCGCAAGCTCAACAAGGAACACGGGGAGACGTTCATGATCGTCACCCACGACCCTGAGGTCGGGGCGGTGTGCGACCGGATCATCCACATGAGGGACGGCCTGATCGTGGACGACAACGGAAGCATCCACCAGACAGCAAAAGAGATCCGCAGCATGGGGTGAGCCGGTGAATCGGCTTCATGCAATAGTCACGTTGGTCCCTGCTGGGCTCGCGATCGTTCTTTCATTCATATTCCTGCCCATGTTCATCGCCTTGCTGGTGGTGATCATCGTCGCCATCGTCCTGGTCCTGATGGATGCGAGGAAGAACCGGATACTGTTGACCATGGCCATGAGGAATATCGTTCGCCGTAAATGGACCACCGCTTTGATCCTTGGAGGCTTGATGGTCGGCACCGCGATAATCTCCACCTCGCTGGTCGTCGGGGACACCATGGACAACATGATCGTGAAGCAGGCCACCAACTCCCTGGGCGAGGTCGATTTCAGCGTCGGGGCGGAGTTCAATGGCTATCGCTACTTCAACGACAGCTTCATCGATCCGCTGGCAGAGCAGATTGGGGGCATTCCGCACGTGGAGGCTTCCAGTGTGCTGCTGCGGGACACAGTCGCCATCCAGGATCACGAAAGCAGCCTATCCAATCCCTCCTTCACATTGCTCGGAGTGAATAGTTCCCTTGTAGAGCATTTTGGCCACTTCTTTGATCTAGAGGGCAACGAGATCCTTGTCGCACCGGGCGTCAACGAGATCTATCTGAACGACAAGGCGGCGAAGGACATCGATGCTCACCAGGGCGACACGATCCTGCTGTTCGAAGGACAGAGCCAGATGTCTGTGGTCACTCTGTCGAAGGTCGTCCAAGAGAAGGGGCTGGGGGCGTTCGGCTCAACTAACCTGGTCATAATGAACATATCCTCCGCACAGAATCTCACCAAGCATATCGGGCAAAGCAACTTCATCTTCGTGAGCCTGATAGGCGTCGGTGACAGCGGGCTGCAGTACGGCGACCAGGTCGCCAGCGACATCAATTCGATATTATCTCCGCTGACGTCCACCACCGGGCTGAAGATACAGAACGACAAGCGCGAGGCGATAAGCAGCGCCAAGAGCACATCGCAGATGTTCAGCTCCATGTTCTTCGTCTTCGGGTCCTTCTCCATCATCGCCGGGGTCGTCCTGGTGGTCAACATCTTCACTATGCTTGGCGAGGAGCGCAAGGGTGAGAACGGCGTCGCTCGCGCCATCGGAATGAGGCGATCTCAACTGCGCCGGCTCATGACCTACGAAGGGACGATATTCGCGGCGCTTGCCGCCGCCATCGGCTCTGCGTTGGGCGTTGTTCTGGCATACATCATCGCCTGGGCTATGAGCGGGATACTGAACTTTGGAGACTTCTCTTTCAACCTGGTTGCATACTTTACATTCACGCCGCTATCGCTGGTCCTCGGATACCTTGCTGGATTCTCCTTGACCCTGTTGACCGTGTACCTCACTACGAGGAGGATATCGCTCCTGAACATCGTTCGAGCGATCCGGAATATTCCTGAGCCTGCAGTTGCCCGAAGCGACAGGCGCACCTTCCGCATCGGGCTGATGTCCTTGATCGGTGGCGCCGCGCTGATGCTCGCCGGCGTCGCAGTCGAGAACCTCGCCTTCGCCAGTTCTGGGCTATCATTCATGACCCTGTCCATCGGCCTGCTAATGCGGCGCGTGGTGAGCGAGCGGCTGGCATGGAATCTCGCCGGGATTCTGACTCTCATCGTCTGGATGCCTCTACCCTATGGCCTGAAGATCTTCCCCTACCAGTCGGAGATCGAGGGCTTCGTGGTCGCAGGCCTCTTCATCGTCGTGGCGGCCCTGCTCATCGTCATGTTCAATTCCGACTCGCTCATCCACGTCATCACTAAAGTTTTCCGCGTGAGGAAGGAGTACCGGGCGGTGCTAAAGACTTCCATCTCCTATCCGTTGAAGGCGAAGTTCCGCACCGCCTTGAGCATATTCATCTTCGGCCTGGTGATCTTCACCATGACCACCCTGATCGTGGTCGCGGGCCTAATGGGGGTCAATATCGACCGTATGGTGGCGGAGACTTCCGGCGGCTTCGATGTGATTGCGTTCACATCAACCTCTCCGATCATGATCGACCCTTGGCAGGAGCTGAACCAAACCGGGTCGCCCTTGCAAGGGGCGAACGTGACCCACTTGATCGCATTGCCAGTCTCTCTGGCCGTAGTGAACGTTACTCAGGTCAATCCAAATAATCAGCAAGTCAGTTATTCCAATGTCCATTATCAGGTAATCGGGTTTAATACCAGTCTGTACACTCAGGGCAATTATCCCCTGGCGGATTACAATCACAGCCTCTACGCTAGCGAGAATGACGTCTGGAGGGCGGTGCAGGCGAACAGCTCCCTGGCGATCGTGGACGGCAGCGTGGTGCCCCAATCTGGTTTTGGAGGGGGCATGGGGCCGCCAGGTACCTCGTCAGGCTTCGAGGCGACCGTCGGGCAGACATTCCCCATGAGGAGCCCATTGGGCCCGGCGTACAACATCACCATCGTCGGCATCATGAAGCAGAGCACCTTCCAGGGCATCTTCATGCGCGAGCAGACGGTTAGGTCGGAGTTCGGCGCCATGGGGGCCGCCATGCTCCTGGTGCAGTTCCGGGATGGCCTCGATTCTTCGGCTCAATCGATCCTGTTGGAGAAGACGTTCCTCGCCAACGGACTGCAGACCATCGACATCAAGGCGCTGGCCAAGCAGATAACCAGCTTGATCAACAGCATGCTCTCGCTGTTCGAGGCGTTCCTGGGCATGGGCCTGATCATCGGGATTTCGGGCTTGGCGATCATTACCATCCGCTCGATCCACGAGCGCAAGCTGGAGATCGGGATGATGCGCGCCATCGGCTATCGCAAGAGGATGGTGGTGGCCAACTTCGCCATCGAATCCGGCTTCATCTCCCTGCTCGGCATCATCCTCGGCTCCATCCTCGGAGTGGTGGTCGGCTACCAGCTGTGGCAGACCGTCCTCGAGCCGAGCGGCTTCATCTGGACATTGGACGTAGGACCGATACTCATTGTCGGGGCCCTCTCCTTCGTGGCGACCATCCTCAGCGTGTACCCGGCGGCAAGGGGAGCGAGCAAGGTCGCCCCAGCGGACGTCCTCCGGTTCGAGTGAGCCGATCTGTAACATCCCAGTGACATTGGTCCATAGGCAGTCCTCTCGCCTTTTGCCCATCTGAAGCCCGATTTGCGTCCGCAGAGTGGCCTGAGAAAGTTATTAAGCCTGTGGGACCCAAGCTATATCTTCGAGGAATGAAACAATGGTTAAGTTTGATCTCGATTGTCGGGGGCAGAACTGTCCAGTTCCACTGGTGGAAGTGAGGAAGGCGCTCAAGAAAGCGGCAAAGGGGGACGTGATCGAGGTCAAAGGCACCCATCCATCTTCGAAGAAAGAGATCCCGATGGCGGTGGAAGCATTGGGGGAGGAGCTGCTCGAGGTCAAGGACCAGGGCAAGGAATGGGTCATCCGCATAAGGAAGGTCTAGGTGAGTGCAATGGCTGGCAAGACGACGATAATCGTCCATAGCGGGGACATTGACAAGGTGATCAGCGCATTGATCGTCGGCAATGGGTCGCTATCGATGGGCATGGAGGTCTCCCTCTACTTCACGTTCTGGGGCCTGAACCGATTGAAGAAGGGAGGCTTGGACAAGGGCCCGCTGAGCAAGATGAACATGCTCGGCTTGGGACGACGGATGGTGATGGGCAGGATGGCGAAAGCGAACGTAGCGTCCATGGAGAGACTGATGGCGGACTTCAAGGAGCTTGGGGGGAAGATAATCGCCTGCGAGATGACCATGGACGTGATGGGCATCAAGAAGGAGGACCTCAGGCTGGACCTGATAGACGAGTTCGGCGCGGTCGGGACCTATGTGAACGAGGCCAGGAAGTCCGATATAACGCTCTTCATCTGAGGTGTTGATTTGCCTGAGAAAATCATATACATGGACAATGCGGCATCCACCCGCTTGGACGAAAGGGTGCTGGAAGCGATGACGCCATTCTTCTTCGATACCTACGCGGTGGTGACGTCCGAGTTTGGCTACTCGATGGGCATCGAGGCGAAGGAGAAGCTCGAAGAGTCCAGGGTCAGAGTGTCCAAGGCGATTGGAAGCTCACCGGAGGAACTCGTCTTCACCTCAGGGGATACGGAGTCCAGCAACCTCGCGCTGAAGGGAGTGGCTTCCGCACTTGGACCCAAGAAGGGGAAGCACATTATCATCTCGAAGATCGAGGACTTCCCGGTGCTCAACAGCGCGAAGTCTTTGGAGAAGAGCGGCTTCAAATTGACGTATCTTGGGGTGGACGGCGACGGCGGCATAAGCCTAGAGGAGCTAGAGCGGGCTATAACCCCCGAGACCATTCTGGTCTCGATCCAGCATGCCAACCAGGAAATCGGAACCGTACAGGATATCGAGGCCATCGGCTCGATCTGCCACCGTAAGGGCACCCTATACCATGCAGATGCAACGCACACCTTTGCCCGCCTCCCTCTGGATATGGGGAGAATGCCGATCGACCTGCTCACCATAAGCGGCCATACCATCCATGGGCCGAAGGGGATCGGAGCGCTCTTCGTGCGCAAAGGCACGCCCCTGAACAAGTGGATGGACGGGGGCTACCAGGAGTTCAATCTGCGGGCGGGTCTGGAGAATATTCCGGGCGCGATCGGGTTCGCAAAGGCGATCGAGCTGGTCACCCCTGAAGAGAACGAGAGGCTGCGAGAGATAAGGGACGCACTCATCGATCGCTTCCTGAAAGAGGTGACGAGGACGACGCTCAACGGGCATCGCACCCGAAGGATTCCGCAGAACGCCAATGTGACGTTCCATAGCGTCGAGGGGGAGTCGATCACGCTCCACATGGACATGAGGGGGGTCGAGGTGAGCACCGGCTCCGCCTGCTTCTCCCGTTCATTGGAGGCAAGCCACGTGCTAATGGGAATTGGCGGCAATCATGAGCGTGCTCACGGCTCCATCCGCTTCACTCTCGGCAGGTTCAATGACATCAGCGAGGTGGACCGAGTGGTGAGCGCCATGTCCGAGGTAGTAACCAGACTGAGGGCCATCAGCCCATTGGATAAGCGGGAGGACGAAGCATGAGGTTTCCATACAACGAAAAGGTGCTGGAGCACTTCAAGAACCCAAAGAACGTGGGCAAGATAGAGGATGCGGACGGAAAGGCCATCGTCGGCAGTCCTGCCTGCGGCGACATGGTAGCGGTCTTCATCAAGGTCGAACCGACCGAGCATCGGATAGTGGACGCGAAGTTCGAATCCTATGGCTGCGCCTCCAACATCGCCACTGGCTCGATAATCACTGAGTTAGCCAAGGGCAAGACCATCGAGGAGGCCAAGACGATATCTTGGCAGCAGGCGTCGGATGCGCTTGGCGGCCTGCCGAAGATCAAGGCGCACTGTTCCGTCCTGGCGGTCGAGGGTCTGAGGGAGGCGATCACCAACTACGAGGAGAAGCACGGACTGGTGAAAAACAAGGAGCCCACCACGGCCGATATCATAAAGAGGCGGCTGAAGAACGTCATGAACCCCATAACCGGCCTGGACATTGTCCGGGGGGAGCTTGTGAAGGACATCAAGATCGTGGACGGCAACGTGGACATCTATGTGGACCTGCCAGAGAACCACATCTTCGCCGGCAACATCCGCGATGAGGTGAAGGAGCGGGTGGAGACGATGTGGGACGTCAAGAAGGTGGAGATTCACTTCAACGATCAGTAGCTACAGAGTCACGATAGCTGATTGGCTACTGTCCTATCCGGGCGTAGAGCCTGCCTCCGATGACGATCAGGACGGTCATTGTGATGGCCAGGAAAGCGAAGTCGAACGGCAATCCGTATTCGCTCGGCATCCCCGAAATCATCAATCCCCGGAGCGCGTCGACGAGGTAAGTCAGCGGATTGCCATAGGCGATGACCTTGAGCCAATCCGGCATGAGGGAGATGGGATAGATCGCATTGCTGGCGAGGAACAGTGGCATGGTCAGCAGCTGCCCCACACCCATGAACCGCTCCTGGGTCCGGACCAGGCAGGCGATTATCAGCGAGAGGGTGGCGAACACCGCCGCCCCCATGAGCAGGAAGACGACGACCAGTATCATTGAGATGGGGTCAATTATCAGATTCACGCCGATGAGCACCGCAAGGAGGTAGATGATGGCCGCTTGGGACAGGCCTCTGATACCAGCCGAGAGGGCCTTTCCGGCGACTAGCGCCGTCCTTGGCGTTGGGGTGGTCAGGAACCTCTGCACGATGCCGAGGTCCCTCTCCCAGATTATGGCGATGCCATAGAAGATGGAGATGAACAGGACGCTCTGGCCAAGGATGCCCGGGGTCATGAAATCGATGTATCTGACCCCAGGAGTAGGGATTATCCTGATCTGGGTGAACACCTCCCCGAAGACAAGCAGCCATAGGATCGGCTGGACGGCGCGAGTGAGCAGCTCCGTCGGGTCGTGAAGCAGCTTGCGGATCTCGAGCTCCGTGATGACCGCGGACTTGCTGACGAACCGGCTTATGCCTCCGATCGGTCCGCTGAAATGATCCATCAGCCCAGTCTCCTGGCCGTTTGCCTCTCCCTCTGGATGTCCTTGAAGGAGCCTCCGACCTCAATGGTCTGGCCCGTATAGTGAACGAACGCCTCGTCGAGACTGGCAGCGCCAGTACTGGCCATTAGCGCGGCGGGGGTGCCCAAGGCGACCAATCTTCCTTGATGCATTATCGCCACGCGGTCGCACAGCTCCTCTGCCTCCTCCATGATGTGGGTAGTGATTAGGATCGAGGAATCGTTCTCCTTCCTCAGTTCCCGGACCAACTTCCAGACAGCTCGCCTCGCCAAAGGGTCCAATCCGACAGTTGGCTCGTCCATGAACATCATCTTCGGTCGGTGCATGGCGGCTTGGGCGATCTCCAGGCGTCTGATCATCCCGCCAGAATAAGTCCTCACCAGACGGTCGGCGGCATCGGTGAGCCCCATGAGCTCGAGCGCCTTCTCGATGCGCTGCTCTCGCTCACTCTTTGGGACGTCGTACAGCTTGGAGAAGATCAGCAGGTTTTCGTATCCAGTAATCGAGCCTTCCGCGGAGAGCATCTGCGGCACATAGCCGATGATCGCTTGGATCCGCTTCGGCTCCTTGACCACATCGAATCCCGCGACCTTGGCCCATCCAGACGTCGGCGGGAGCAGGGTGTTGAGCATCTTGATAGTGGTCGTCTTCCCCGCTCCGTTTGGACCTAGCAGTCCGAATATTTCCCCTTCCTCGACGGTCAGGGTCAAGCCGTTGACGGCAACGAACTTGCCGAACTTCTTGGTCAGTAGATTGCTTTCGAGCATCAGCACGGTTCATCGCTCCGCCCCTCATGCCAATCTCTCCGAGGGTCTTGATTCCCCTCTCATTCATTACTGAACGATAATGTTTTCACTTCTTCAAACACAAGAACTGAACAAATGATTCGAGGCTCAAATCAGATGAAGAACTAGATCTCACTTTTAGGCTGGTGAGATTTGTGAGGCGTTCAAGAATTGTCTTTCGTCGGTGAAGACTCATCCGACCCAGGCCGGTTCATCGTCCGTCTGATCCAGAATTGACCGATAGAATCGGTCAAGGCGTCCCATTCCTTTGCATCCTTGGGCTTGAGGCAGTAAAGGTCGGCTCCAAGGCTCATCGCCTTCTTCTTGTCGCTGTCTTGATTCGAGCCGGTCAGCATGATTACCGGGATCTCCGCCAGATTCCGATTGTTGCGTATCTCGTTCAGCACTTCGAAGCCGTCCTTCTTGGGCAGCTTGATGTCGAGCAGCACGAGCGAAGGGCGCCGCTCCTCCGGGGCTCCCTTCAGATTGTCGAGGAAGTTCATTGCCTTCTCCCCGTCGCTGGCGACGATCACCCGGAACGGCAGGTGGGCCTCTTTCAAGAACTCAATGGCAAGCTGAGCATCATTGGGGTTGTCTTCGATCAAGAGAACGTCAACTTGGGGCATGAGATACTCCTCGGTCTTGTTGGGTGCGGCTGCGCCGATTTTGCTAGGAGGAGAATAGAAGGACTGTCGATGACCTTCGGTCCAACCTCTTTCAAAAGACTAGCGTACAATGGCCACATTCCTCTCTCCTTTCAGGAGTGGAGCTTCTTGTTATTATTTCTTTGCAGTTGCTGCCCTGATCTGTATGTCGGACCGAACCTCATCGAATGTTAAGACCTGCTGGCGCTCAGCAGTGCACGATCAAGACCGGTATCTTCGCATGGTGGGCCACGCGGGTCGTCGTGCTTCCCAGGAGGAAGCCTTCCACGAAGCCCATGCCCCGGCTGCCCATGACTATCAGGTCGTAGCCTTTGGCCGCTTCCTCGAGGATGACGCTGGCGGGATGCCCACTGGAGAAGATGGTCTTGCTCTTTACCCCCAAGTCGTCTAAGATCTTCTTGGAATCGTCCAATTTGACTCTGGCCTCTTCCGGCCTTTCGTGCGCTGGGAGCTCGCGGGTGGTCTCGGGAGGTCGGTAGACGTGCATCAACGTGACCGTCGCATCGAACTTCTTCGAGAGCTCAGCGGCGTACTTTACCGCCTCGTTCGAGCACTTCGACCCATCCACCCCGACCAATATCTTCTTGATTGCTGCCATTTTCTCACCGAATAATCATTTGCAGCATTCAGGCTTATAATTATCGATTTGCCGCTGGCCGTCGAGATCGAACGATTCCAGGCCCGATCGCCGCGTTCAAGTGCAGGCCAATGGCCCGAACGTTAAATATCTTGGCGGCATTCTCCGGGCATCGAGGCTCGGGCATGGAGAGGAGAACGACAGTGGTCCTATTGTGTGCCTTGCTGTTCATAGCAAGTGCCGCCCTTGTCGTCCTCTATCTGTGAGCTTGGTTTGGCATCTTCCCTGACGTCCGGGAGCGGTAACGAAAATATTATGGATTGATGAGAGATGCTAAGAGGCTAATATGGACGCGATCCGGAAGGCAGCGGAGAAGGCCAAGGAAGCCTCTTACCGACTGCAGAACCTGCCATTGGAGCTGCGCAACGCCGCTCTGAGGGAGGTCATCAAGCAGCTTCAGGAGCGGAAGCAGGAGATTGTCTCCGCGAACCAATTGGACATCCGAGAGGCGGAGTCATCGGGGCTCGCATCCCCGCTGTTGAAGCGGCTAAGCTACGACGGATCGAAGATCCAGGAATCAGTGCAGCAGTTGGAGTCCCTCATCGCCCAAGAGGACCCGATCGGTAGGATTATCTCCAGGACGGAATTGGACCGAGGGCTGATCTTGGAAAGGATGTCCTGCCCCATCGGAGTGATCGGCGTCGTATTCGAGTCCCGGCCGGACGCATTGATCCAGATATCCAGTCTGTGCATCAAGTCCGGCAATGCCGTACTCCTCAAGGGAGGATCGGAGGCGAAGAACACCAACGAGGCATTGGCCCGGGCGATCGAACATGCCATCGTGAAGACCGACGGCCGTTTCAGTGGGGCGGTCCAGCTTCTGTCCACCAGAGAGGAGTTCCGAGGCCTGCTGGCGCTGAGCGACCTGGTCGACCTGATAATTCCTCGCGGCTCCAATGAGCTGGTCCGTTCCATTCAAGCCTCGACCAAGATACCGGTCCTGGGCCACGCGGCAGGCGTTTGCCACACCTACGTCCATAAGGATGCCGACATCGCAATGGCAGTCAAAGTCTGCTTCGATGCCAAATGCCAGTACCCCGCGGTGTGCAACGCCATGGAAACGTTGCTGGTGCACCAGGACATCGCGGCAGAGCTCCTGCCCAAGCTGGCGGCGGAATACGAGAAGGCCGGTGTGGAGCTGCGTGGCGATGCTACGGCGAGCGGGATAATCGCGGTCAACCCAGCGGAAGAGAAGGATTGGTGGACCGAGTACAACGACCTGGTGCTAGCGGTCAAGGTCGTGGGGTCGCTGGAAGAGGCGATTGACCACATCAATAGGTTCGGCTCGCACCACACCGACGCCATTATCAGCAGCGATCAGATGACGGCCAACAAGTTCATGGACCTGGTCGACTCCTCCTCCGTCATGTGGAATTGCTCCACCCGCTTCGCCGACGGTTATCGTTACGGCCTTGGCGCCGAGGTAGGCATATCCACCAGCAAAACCCATGCCCGCGGACCGGTGGGTCTGGAAGGGCTTACGATATACAAGTACCGGCTGTCGGGCAATGGCCAGATAGTCTCGGATTACGTGGGCGGGAATGCGAGGAAGTTCACCCATAGGAAGCTGCCATGAGAGACCTCCATCCCAAGCGGATAGTGGTGAAGATCGGCACCAATACCATCTGCAAGAAGGATGGCACGGTCGACCACGAGTATCTCGATGGGATAGCTAGGCAGATAGTGGAGCTGGACCGGAAAGGGCTCCAGTCGATCATGGTAACCTCGGGCGCGATCGGCTCCGGCTCTTCGGAGCTGGGCCTGGACGGCAAGAACAAGGACCTGGCGATGAGGCAGGCCTGCGCCGCCGTCGGCCAGGCCGCGTTGATGATGGCTTGGCGGGACGCCTTCCGGAAGTATGGCAAGTGCGTCGGCCAGGTTCTACTTACCTATGGTGCCTTCAGCGAGCGCGCCCGCTACCTCAACCTGAAGAAGACGATGGACGAGCTGTTCCGCCTGGATGCCATCCCCATCGTGAACGAGAACGACGTGATCGCGACCGACGAGATCGCCGAAGGTTTCGGGGACAACGACAAGTTGTCCGCCTTGGTGGCAAGCAAAATGGACGCGGATCTGCTCATCCTCCTCACCGACGTTGATGGGCTGTTCGACCGCAATCCGGACGCAGACAAGGACGCCAAGCTGATCAGCCTGGTGGACGAGATCACCAAGGACATCGAGAGGATGGCAGGCAGCAAGAAGGACGAGCGGTCCGTCGGCGGGATGAAGACGAAGATCGGGGCGGCGAAGGTGGCCATGGCGAGCGGATGCAACATGGTCATCGCCAACGGGAAGCTGGACAACGTCATATTGCGGGTGGTTCAGGGCGAGGACATCGGCACGCTCTTCACTGCCAAGGCGCATTATACCAACAAGGAGCGCTGGATCCTTTTCGCGGGGCCGAGGGGAAAGATACTGGTGGATGAGGGGGCGGAGAGGGCGCTTCGCGCAGGCAAATCGCTGCTTCCCTGTGGCGTGGTCGGGGTCGAGGGCAAGTTCAAGGAAGGCGAGGTGGTGCGCCTAGGGAATAATGCCAAAGGCATCACTAACTTCTCCTCGTCGGAGATCCCCGCTCTCATGCAAAGATGCAAGCTCGAGAAAGCCAACGGGAATGGGAAGGTCTCTAACGATAAGGTCGTGGTGAGCAACGAGAACATAATTATGCTCGATCATTGAACCGATCGAGCATCCCTCAATTACTGGCGCCATCATTCTGTTCTCGGATATGCATCTTCTGATTATTCTGATTTTACTGAATATTACTAATACTAGAAAGCCAATTCACGGTGGCCTATGTCCAAATCGAGCGAGAACAATGCCAAATGCGATTGCAGGCCAGTCGAGGAGCCGCTTAAGGTGGAGTCGATCATCTCGGTCGATGAGCGTGGCCAAATGGTCCTGCCCAAGGAGGTAAGGGCCCGGGCAGGGATCAAGCCAGGAGACAAGTTGGCCCTGGTCACCCGGGAGAAGGACGGGAAAGTCTGTTGCATATATCTTTTCAAGAGCGAAGAGCTGGCTAGCCATGTTGAGGGTCTGGTCGGGCCTCTCGCCAAGGAGCCCAGGTAAGGCTTCCCATGAGCGAGGTCATTGTCACCAGCAGCGAGATCACTTCGGCCAATAGGCGCGACCATCGGCTCGCCCGCCTCGGGTGGGACCGCATGGGCCATAAGGTTGTACCGGGCCTCTATCGGCTGGGCAGTCCGACCCCCGATTCCCCGGTCTTCGTCACCGGCAACTACAGCCTCAGCTTCGACGCCCTGCGCTCGGCGCTGGCCGGCATGGATGCCCATCTCCTCATCCTGGACACGAAGGGCATCAACGTCTGGTGCGCCGCGGGCAAGGGCACCTTCGGCACCGAAGAAATCGTCAAGCGGATCGAAGCCACCGGATTGAAGGAAGCGGTCAAGCAGCGCACCCTCATCCTGCCGCAGCTGGGAGCGCCCGGGGTCAACGCCCACGAGGTGAGGCGAAGGTCCGGGTTCAAGGTGGAATACGGCCCGGTGCGCGCATATGACATCAAAGAGTACATGAAGGGGGGTAAGGCCACCTCGGAGATGCGCCGAGTGCGTTTCCCCTTGCGGGACAGGATGGTCTTGGTGCCTGTCGAGTTCGTCAATAACTGGAAGTTCCTGATTCCTGCTGCATTGATACTCTCCCTGCTCGCAGGGCTCACGGGGGCGCTTGCTGTCTTGATCGTGGCCCTTTTCGGGTTGGTCCTATTCCCGATGCTACTGCCCTATCTTCCGACCCGGCAGTTCAGCTCAAAGGGGCTCTTATTGGGCGTTCTGGGCGGCACGCTGTTCGTTCTCCTTCAGGTTTTGTATGGAGTTTACTACTCGAGTTTGGCTGGCTTGATCGCCGCGGTGGCGCAGGTGCTATTGATCGCACCGCCGATCGCCTACATGGCCCTGAACTTCACTGGCTCCAGTCCGATAGCTTCCCGGACCGGGGTCAAGAGGGAGATATTCCGCTACATCCCCGTATTCGTGGCAATGATCGCGATCGGGACGGTCCTCCTGGCAGCTGCTGCCCTGTGGGTGGGGGTATTATCGTGAACCTGATGCAGATAACCGACCAGCCGATCAGTTTGGAAATCGTCGACAACGAGTTGAACACGCTGAAGTACTATCCGCAACGCTGCGTCAATTGCGGCATGTGCACCAAGGTGTGCCCGCACGGCGTCTTTGCGCCCGACGGAGACAAGGTCAGAGTGGCCGATCACTCCGGCTGCATCGAGTGCGGGGCCTGCAAGATGAACTGTCCGGTCGCGGCGATCGAGGTGGACAGCGGCGTCGGCTGTGCCTCGGCGATGATCCGTGCGGCTTTGACCGGGAGGAAGGAGCCGACCTGCGGCCCCGATTGCTGCGCGTATTGAAGCTGGGCAAGACCTCCTCTTCCAGCCGATCGCTGATTAGCATATCCAGGAATGGTACTGAGCGCGCTACCCCTAAATACGCCGATTTTGCTGGTAACGCTCAGGAATGCCGAAAATGTCAGGATGCCAGGGCGAAGAATTCATCAGAGTGGAGAGGAACCTCTTCGAATACACTCATAGATCAGGGATCAGCAGCGAGGGTGTTGTTCGAGAGGATGCCAGGATGATGTGCTTCTGCTCCCCCCTTGATCTCCCGGCCCTGAACCTGGCATATCTGAAGGCCCAGCCTGAGGCGGCGGACCTGGAGAGTATCGAACTGTTCTTCCGCGAACGTGGAAATCCCTACACTATCTGGATTCCGGAGGATGGGGTTGCCGTGGGCTCCAGCCTAGTCGAGCTCGGCCTCAACCACGCGGTGAGCCTGCCGGCAATGGTCGCGGACCTCGATGACATGAGACTGAACCCCCAGCCATTACCTGGATGCAGCTTGCGATTCGTGAATCGGGAATCGGACATGGGCGCCTTCGCCCGGGCGGCATTCAACGGTTACGAGATGCCTGCCGACATCCGGGAAAGATTCACCGCCTTCATCATGAACCTAGATCCATCGCATCATCCCAGCAACGAGATCGTCGTCGCCATGAGGGGCGAAGAACCGGTGGCGTCTGGCCTCATGTTCCGGGGAAGCGAGGATATCGGCCTCTACTGGATATCAGTCGTGCCGCATCATCGGAATAGGGGCATGGGGTCATGGCTTGCGCAGGAGCTATTGCGGGTCGGAAAGGAGGAAGGATACAGCCACGCGGTGCTCCAGTCCTCGCCCGTCGCAGCCAGCGTCTATCGTCGCCTGGGCTTCCGGGCCGTCGGCAATTTCCAGGTCTACAGCCATTAGGCTCTCGCCTGCGACGACCAAGATCACAGCTTGCGCTTGTCGACCACGCGCTTCGCTTTCCCCTCGAACCTTGGCAGCGCTCCGGGCTCGACCAGCTCTACATTGGCATGGATGTTCAGGGTGCTGCGCAGCTTGTGCTCCACCTTCGCCCGTACCTTCTCGATGCCGGCCATGTTGTCGGTGAACGCCTCCGGCTTCAGTTCCACCTTCACCGTCATATCGTCCAGTGCGCCGGTGCGCTCCACTATGATCTGGAACTCGTTGCCCACCTCAGGATTGGTCATCAGCGAGTATTCGACCTGCGACGGGAACACGTTGATGCCCCGGATGATCAGCATATCGTCGACCCGGCCAGTTATCCGGCCGATGCGCGGGTGGGTGCGGCCGCAGGCGCACTTCTCCTCCTCGAGGGTGGTGATGTCGCCGGTGCGGTAGCGGATGATCGGGAGGGCTTCCTTCTGCAGCATGGTGATCACCAGCTCGCCCTTCTCTCCCGACCCGAGACTCTCGCCGGTCTTCGGGTTCACGATCTCGGCCAGGGTGAGGTCGCTCCATACATGCATCCCCGCCTGCTCCGAGCACTCGGACCACAGCGGCCCGGAAAGCTCGCTCGTGCCGTAGATATTGATGGCCTTTATTCCGAGCCAATCTTGCATGCGCTCCCTCATTCCCTCGGACCAGGGCTCGGCGCCCAGGATGCCGGTCCTCAGCTTGGTGTCGTCCTTGATGCTCACGCCCATCTTCTGCGCCGTCTCGCCCAGGTACATCATGTAGGAGGGGGTGCAGGCCATGGCCGTCACGCCCAGATTCTTGAGCAGGTCGATCTGGCGCTCGGTGTTCCCGGTGCTGGCGGGGACGACAGTTGCTCCGATGCGCTCCGCCCCGTAATGCAGTCCGAGGCCGCCGGTGAACAGCCCGTAAGTGTAGGAGATCTGGATGATGTCCTGCTGCCCTATGCCCGCCGACATCAGTCCGCGAGCGACGGACTCGCACCACTGGTCGATGTCGTTCTGGGTATAGCCCACGATGGTCGGCCGACCGGTGGTGCCGGAAGAGGCATGGTAGCGCACTAGCTCGTTGTTCGAGACCATGAACAAGCGCGCCTGCTCGATCTCGCGCAGGTCCTTCTTCTCCATGAACGGGAGCTTGGCAGCGTCATCCAGCGTCACGATGTCATCGGGAGCGACGCCCGCCTCGACCATCCTTTCCCGATAGAAGCGGGATCGGTCGTAGAGCTTCTGCGCGAACGCCCTCAGATGCTTGAGCTGTACTTGGTTCAGCACATCCCGGGGCATCATCTCGATCTTCGGGTTCCAGCAGGACATTCTCATCAGCTCCCTAGGTGAAATGCGAGGTATCGAGGAGAACTCGGCCGTTCTTCTGCAGGGTCTCGATGCCCTGGTCCACCTGCTCCACCTTCACGATTAGCACCGCGCCGGGAGGCATGCTGTAGCCGTAAGCGTACTCGATGTTGATGCCTGCCGCCTTCAGGACGGTAGTGAGGTCGTATAGGCCTCCTGGGGTGTCCCCCATCCTCACAGCGAGGACGTCAGTGAATCGCACGATGAACCCTTCCTTGACCAGCTTCTCGTACGCCTTCTCAGGTTGGTCGACCAGCGCCCGGACCACCCCGTATCCCATTCCCTCGGCTATGGTGAATCCGAGGATGTTGACCTTCGCTTCCTTCATCGCATTGGCGATGTCCATCAGCCTGCCCGGTCGGTTCTCGGAGAATATGGAAAGCTGTTTGATGCGATACTTGTCTTTGGAACCTGTCATCAGTTCTCGCTCCTGTTCATCTTTCGCGGTCGTCGTTCTCATCAGGAAGAACGGCCAGATGTCCTGTCGCGGCCATTCCGAGATGCCTTGGAACCTATTTGATTCTTCCCCGCGCCGGCTCGCCGATGGGAAAACAAGATGAGCTTGCATGCCGTCTTCGGTCGGGTTGACATGCCTGAGCTTCCGGAAGTGGAAACGGTGCGCGAGCACGCTGAGCGTGCTTGCTCCGGCCGCATTGTGCTCTCTGTCATGGTCAAAGATGATGGAGTGCTGGAGGGATGCTCAGCGAAGGTGCTGGCGTCAAAGTGCCGGAATCGCAAGATATTGGGCATCCGGCGGCACGGGAAACAGATGTTCATCGAGCTGGACCGAGGAGGATTCATCACCGTGCATCTGGGCATGACCGGGGATATGATATTCAAGGAGAGCAAAGCAAGGCCAGATAGGTATGATCGCGTCCTATTCAATTTCAAGGACGGGTCGCAGCTGTCCTATCGGGACATGCGCAAGTTCGGCGCCGTCGGTTGCGCGGAAAGCGTCAGCCAATTCGTGGAGATGAAGAAGCTCGGGCCTGACGCGCTCAAGGTCCGGTGTGAGGAATTCGCTTCCCGCGTCAGAAGGCACGACCGGGCCATCAAGGCGGTGCTGCTGGATCAGCATGTTATCGCTGGCATCGGGAATCTCTATGCGGATGAGGTGCTCTTCCAGTCCCGGATCCACCCGCTGAGGCCGGCGAGAGAGTTGAGCGCCGAGGAAGCCGATGCCCTGTTCCGGAACACGCGGAAGGTGCTCATGGCATCAATAAGGGTGGCCACGGATTTCGACCGGCTTCCGAATGGCTACATGCTGCCGGTCCGCGAATCTGGCGCACCATGCCCTCGGAAGAACGGGAGGCTCAAGGCTCTCAAGGTCAATGGAAGGACGTCCTACTATTGCCCTTCCTGCCAACCGTGGCCGAACCGCGAATAACTGCTGCCTGGGTCTAATCAGCCCTGATCTATGTGGCAGAAGTGATCATGGCTCCCTTTGTGGTCATGCTCCTCTCCGATCTCCTCGACCTCGACCTTGCCAATGGAGGATAGCTGCTCGACCACGACCTCCTCGACCACCGCCTCCAGCTTGTCCAGCTTCAGGCCGTACTGCAAGGCGTTGATCACCACGCTCAGCTTGTCCGAAGGTGCGTTGAGGGAGCCGGACGACCTCACCTTGCCATCAAGGTCGGTGACGCTGCTGGCTATCCAGCTGCCGTCGCCGATCTCCGCGATGGACTTGATGTGGCCGATGAGATAAGTGCCCTTGGCCACGCATCGAAGAGCGATGGCGCTCATCATATCCTCCACTGCTTTGGTCAGCACGGTCGGGCCAATTTCGGTCTGCAGGCTCACATTCGCCTTCAATGCGAAGGCGGAGAAGTCTTCGGATATCATGATGCCACCATTGCCCTTGCCACCGCGTCGACGTTCTCTCTCTGGAGGGCAGATGCCAATATCAGCTCCTTGTCCAGCCCGAGCTTGTGGACCGCCTGCCTCACCTCATCGATTTGTTCCCTCGTGGCTTCGTCGATCTTGTTGATCACGATCACATCGCCGATCTTCAGCTGCCGCTCCAACGGCGCGGGCATCGCTCGGCTTATCAGGTTGAAGCGGACGGCGTCCACTATGATCATCACCCGTATCCTTTGCACCGGCGGTCCCTGATACCCTTTCATTAGGATGATGATGCTCGCTGGGTCTGCCAGGCCCGACGGCTCGACAAAGACCAGGTCCGGGCTGTATTCGGTCGCCACGGATGTGAGCGTCTTGAGGAAGTCCACTCCCAAGGTGCAGCAGATGCATCCGCTCGGCAACTCCCTGACCTGCAGGCCGGACTTCTCCATGACCTTCGCATCGATCCCCACGTTGCCGAAATCGTTCTTGATGATCACCACTTTCTTCTTGGTCATGGCGATGATCTGGTCCACCGTCGAAAGGAGCATGGTGGTCTTTCCAGAACCTAAGAAACCTGAGATCAGGACTAGTTCCATCATCTTGCCTCTTTGAATCTTCCTACCGGTAACGGTCGCCATCCCTATTTAAGCCATCAATATTCGGACCAATTCCCATGGAATGACCCGATATGGAGGAGTTGAAGTAATAGTGCGCCCAATCCCTTTCAGGGATGGAAATGGTCACCAAGAAGAGCATGAAGGAGGCCCTGGTGAGGGAGGCCATGTCGCAGAAGGTCATCAGCGTCGCTCCGCAGACCAGCTTGAAGGAGCTCATGGCCGCCTTCGAGGAGCACGATTTCAATATGTTCCCCGTAATAAAGGACGGCAAGCTGGCAGGGGTGGTCACCAAGCTCGACCTGCTCCGCGCCTTCGTGGTGGAACGCTCCTTGACCAAAACGAACTCGCTGAACATCCTGGCGGACAAGGTCGACGACATCATGAGCACCGCCGTGGAGAGCGTCGCGCCGGGCGATACGATCCGCCAGGTGGTCGAGTCCATGGTCGAGAACAGGCTAAGGAGCATGCCCGTGGTGGATGGCGAGGAACTGCTGGGCATCATCTCCCGCGGCGACGTGATGCGCTATCTGCTATTCGACGAGGAATGATCCGTTTGCGGAGACCATTATCCTTGCTTCCCGATCAGAATGTCCTGCCAGTCCCTCTGCCATTCTGCATGGTGACGCTCTCGCCACCGAGCTGCCTGCCCATGTAGCCCACCCTCACCCTCTCCACTTTCGGCAGACCGTTGGGGAAGACCCTCGACAGCTCCCTTACCAAATAGTCGTGCACAAAGCCCGAAGTCTGGATATGCTGGAGGTTCCAGTCGTCGACCAAGGACATCACCGCGTCCGTCCCCGACTTGAAGAACGCCTCGGTTATCACTGAGGTGACCACGGAATTGTCGGAGATCACTTTCACATCGGACTCCTTGATCGCCTCGGCGCTGCCGTTGAAGGCGATGGACATCCCGCCGCCCCGCCTCACCAGCTGGAGCGCCAGGACATCTGAGCTGTTGCTCCCGATGTAGATCGTGTCTTCCAGCCCTACCCCGGTCTTCTTGCATATGTCCAACAGGTCGGCGGCCTTCTCGTCGGCCCCGATCGAGTGTGCCTCAGTCACCAATCGGAAGGCGTTCAGGTCGCTAATCTCCTTCATGAAGATGTCGTCGAGGCGGCCGACGGTCGTCTGGTCGCTGGGGCTGAGATCGGCCAACTCCCTCGCATCCGGAGGTATCTGGATCGGGGGGAGCGAGACGATTTCCTGGGCATAGTTCTTCAGCAGATCCGTCTCCCAATCGTCCATCTGGACTGAGTCCATGCTCAGCTTCATGCAATAGCTATTCTCGTATGGGAAGCCGATCAGGTCGCACACCTCGCTCACGTGATGCTCATAGGAGGTCGAGACCACGAAGGAGGCCATAAGCTCCTGGACGAAGCGCATGGTCTTGGCCGCACCTGGGGCCATCTTGACGTGTCCCCGGGAGAACTCGTGCATCCGGGCATCGTTCACTCCCTTGGCCCTGAGGAACGGAAGGATGAGCTGCTCCCGACCTCCGACCCTGTATCTCTGGTTCCTGCGCAGCTTGGCGACCAGGTCATCGTACTGGCTCAGCATCGCATATAGCCTGGCTCCATCGTCGATGAAGCGCTCGGAAAGCTCGAACGCATTGTCATTGGTGCTGATGGGGCCGTCCAGGTCGATGACGAATTGCTTGCCTTCATAGGCGACGACCTCCTCCAGCCCCTCGAAGTCCAATCAGCTCACCTCAGAAATCCCCTTTCTCTATCGTTTGGTCGACCATTGCCGTCAGATCATACGCGTTTTTCCTCAATATATCCTCTTCATGTATCCTTCCATTGATGATCTTCACGCTGCCTTCGGCGAGCATCTTGAGCGTATAAGTGAGCAGCGGCGCCTCCCTTGACTTTGCATCACCATTTATCTTTTGGAACAAGGGGGACGACTCCGCCTCCTCCTTGGAGATGGTCTCGAACGCTCCGCGCTTCCTGGTTGCGGCGTCGAACTGCTCCCACAAGTGTTTATATTCAGGCGTCTGGACGGGGAAGGAGCAACAGCTGAGCGGGATGCCCTCCTCCTGCTCGGGGGAGCAGAGCAGGACCATCGCACCATGTCGGGCCGCCCTCTGGGCGATGATCTGCCATACCACCTCTTGCGCTGTGCCCAGCGGCCCGCCGGGCAAACTCGGGTACAGGTTGAGCACGTTGAACCGGGCGCAGGTGTCGCGGTCGATCCAGAGGCTGTATCCCGCCAGAATGCCCAGGTCGATTTGGCTGTCCTCGATCAGCGAGCGCATCCTCTCGCCATATGCCGCCCGCCGTTCGTCCTTGGTTCCGGTCTTCAGGTTGTCCCGGAATCGCTTCCATGACAGGGTGACGAGGGGGATTCCCAGCTCGCGGACCAGTTGGAAGTACTTCTCCCTCTGTTCATGTTCGGGATGCTGCGGCTCCTCGCCCTCCTCCCAGTTGCAGAAGACGAATCTGATCGATATGTCCAGCACGCCCTGGTCCCTCCTCTTCGCGATGCTGGAGAGGAGAACACGCGCGGATTCGTCCCTGCCGCTGGAGAACCATCCCAGATTTAGCGTCATCGCGTCGTTCCTCGAGTCATCCCAAGTCACTCGGCTCAGAATAAATGTTTGGTTCCAGAATATTGAACACGAACAGAAGCCAGTATAAGCACATTAATCAAAGTTGCACCGTCCCACAAATCCCTTTCTCAATTATTACTTCTTCCTTCTCAGAGGGTAGAGACTTCTTCCCCGTTCTGATTACTTCAAGATAGCGAGGATAAATGCAACGTGAGGTCTTCAACGGCAGTGAGATTCCCAGATTTTTTGGTCAGGTTTTCAGTATCGATCATATCATCAGAGCCTTAGCAAGCACGTTCAGGTTCTTTGAGCTTCTTTTCCGTCCACGAATAGTCTGATAGGTGAGAACGGTCCAGCGCTGATTTCCAAATGATGCTTTTCGGAATTTCCCACGTCCAACTGGAACTTCTTTGCAAATGGCTGAAAGTTTGTTTCATTAATGACTTTTTCGCCATCAACTTCTATCTTGATGTATTTTAGAAGCGCGCTCGCATTAACAACAATGGTATGTTTTTCAGTCTCTCCTATCTCAAACTTGGCTTTTGTCATTTCTTCCAACAGCTATAGTCGCAATAGAATGCATTAACGGACATCTTAGTTTATAAGACTTTCAAGCTGGTCTAGCAAAAAGAAAAGGATGCCAAAGTCGGCAATTAATGACTCAACCCTTTCATTGCTAAGCAACAGGGCGTATTCTCCGCTCAATTTATTGAGTGTCTCCAGTCGTCATTCGAGTGGATTTTCGTTAGCCCTCTTGAAGCGTGGGCCTGGGATGTAGGAGCGTTCGCGTACAGAATTTCAGCTTAGAATAAATGTTCGTTCACGACCTTCGCTTCCCCACCGACGCTGCATTCGATGGTCCTGATGCCCAGCGCCTCGATGCGCGAGCGGACCTCATTCCTGGCGTCCAGCGAGCTGTTCACGTAGACCGTCGCCCCGGTGTCGATGGAGAAGTAGGCCTTCAGCCCCTCGGAGCGCATCTTCTTAACCTCCAGGATGACCTTCACCGTCTCTGGGCGCCAGAGGAAGTGCTCGTCGATACCCGTCATGGTGATGCCGTGCAGCAGCAAGGTGTCGGTCTCTGCTAAGGAACAAATGCGGTCGATATCCCGAGCGTAAATGGCCCGCTCCATCTTGTCCAGCGCTTCGACCACGTATTCCAGCCTGGCCCGGAAGAAGGGCGAGGTGATCACATCCTTGTGCGCATTGTCGGTGAACTTGTGCGCCGGAATCAGGGCAGCAATGATGCCCATGTCCAACTGCTCCGGTCCGGCCAGCTGCCTGGAGTAACTGTCCTCGTCGCCGCTACCGGCGAACCAGCGGGAGAATCCGCCAGTCACCGCCCTCGATGCCGAACCGGCGCCGCGCCTGGCATAGCGAGATATCTCTTCCAGGGTAAGATCGAGGTCAAGCGCCTTCGCGGTCGCCACTGCCAGGGCGGCGAAGCCGGAAGCGGACGCCCCCAGGCCTATGTTGGACTGGAAGGAGTTCTCCGAAACCATCTTGAAGCCAGTCCTATCCTTCGCCAGCTGGCGCAACGGGTCTACCACCGCCAGGATCCGCTCCAGGTCCCGCCCCAGCGCAGGATTGCCGTCGAAGGCCGCGCTGTCGGCCTTCTGGCCGAACTCGATGGTGGTCAGCGTCCGAATCGGAGCGGTGCAGACGGAAATGGAGTCGTGGAACGGCAATCGCAAAAGCTCGTCCCTCAGCCCGTGGTACTTTATCAGACCCTGAATCGGATAGGCTATCGCTGAAGCTTTCATACTCACCTCAGATGTCCAGTATCACCGTCACCGAAGGCTCCTCGGTGTTCACTTCCAGCATGTGGTAGGTTACCGCCTTCACGTCGTGACGGTAGGTATGTCTCTCCGAATCAAACCTTTCCCCTTTCGCGGTGCATTGCAGAGACGTTCCCTTGATCTTGACATGGAACTCGCTCAGCACCAGGCCCTTGGCGTCGTGGATGAACAGGAACTCGGAGAGGAAGTTGAACAGCAGAGATTCGTTGTCGTGGCCAGATACCACGAAGCTGACCTCCTCGCTCGTTCCCACCTTCGATGCGTCGGTGATCTGGTCGAACAGGGCGTAGGCGGCATTGGCGAAGCATTCCTCCAAGTCGCTACCGTGCGCTTTTATCATCACGTCAGCGGTGTGTTCCAGGAGCTCGTAGCGCATCATGGTGCAAACTCCAGACGGCCTTAATACGGTTTGCCCTCGCGGTGAATAACTCTATAAAGCCGATTGCGATTGGACAGAGTCGCTATGCGACTACTTATCATTGGCTGTGGCTCGATCGGGAACGTCCTCGCGACCGCAGCCGATTCCATTGAGGAGATCGACCGCTACTACCTCACCGACAAGATCGAGGAGAAGGCCGAGGCGAAGGTGAAGGAGCACCCCAAGGCCGGCTTCGTCCAATTCGAGGACACCGCGATCCTGCGGGCCATGGACGATGTCGAACTGGTGGTGGAGGCGGCCAGCCAAGAGGCAGTGGGGAAGTTCGCGCCGATCTGCCTGGAGCGGGGAAGGGACATCATGGTCATGAGCGTCGGGGCCTTCGAGAACGACGAGCTCCGAGAGCGATGCTACGCCCTCTCCAAGAACAAGCGTGGCCGGCTCTACATCCCCTCCGGCGCGGTGTGCGGGACCGACGGGCTCCGCTCCGCCTCCGCGAGCCAGATCGATGAGGTTCACCTGATCAGCACCAAGGGACCGGCGGGCTTCAGGAACGTAGCCTACCTGGCCGAGAAGAAGGTCGATGTCGACGGCCTCGCCAAGCCGACGGTGCTGTATGACGGCCCCGCCCGCGAAGCGGTGCGCCTTTTCCCCAAGAACATCAACGTCGCAGCGACCATCAGCATGCTCGGGGTCGGCTTCGAGCGGACAAAGGTCACGTTGGTATGCGATCCCAAGGCCCGAACCAATTCGCATCTGCTCATCGTGAAAGGTCCGTTCGGCGAGATCAGGGCGGAGACGAAGAACGCACCGTTCCCTTCCAACCCCGCGACCAGTTACCTGGCGGCGCTGTCCGCGGTGGCGGCGCTCAAAGGCATCGTGGCCAACCGATGGATCGGGGTGTAGGCCAAAGCCATCAGCGGACCGGTGACAAATAATTAAGAGCGCACCTACGTTTTCCAGTCGAAGGTGTTGACTCATGAGACAAAGGGTCCTGAGGATCTTCGAGCAAGTGCCCGAAGGGGTGGACACGATAATTCTGATCAACGGCGAGGAGCCGAACCTGGACCTTGCCCTGTTCTACGTGACCGGGGCGGACTCGGGCCTCTTCGAAGGCTGCGCCGCCGTGCTCCGCCGGGAAGGCTCGGTGGAGCTGCTGACGTCAGTGCTGGAAGAGACCAGTGCCAAGACCACGAGCGCGAAGGTGAGCGTCTTCCGCACGCACTCCGACAGGGACGAGCTGCTGAGGAAGGCCTTGGCGAGGGAAGGGAAGCTGGGGATCAGCGGGAACGGGCTCAGCTACCGGGCGTTCCAGGAACTGCAGAGGCTCACCAGCGCGGATATGGTTGACATAACCGGCGCCATCGAAGCCGCCCGCTCCATCAAGGACGCGGAGGAGATCGAGCGCATGAGGCAGGCATGCCGCATCGGTGCCGAGGTGGGGGATGAGCTGGCCGACATCATCAGACCGGGGATGACGGAGTACGAGGCGGCAGCGGAGGTCAGCTACCGCATGCAGAAGCGGGGAGCGAGCGCCGCATCGTTCGCCACCAATGCCTCGTTCGGAGCGAATTCGGCGGAGCCGCATCATAGTCCAGGCGAAACCAGGCTGCGCAAGGGGGACGCGGTGCTCTTCGATTTCGGGGCACTTTATCGTCGCTATGGCTCGGACATCACAAGGACCTTCTTTTTTAGCAAGGCAAGCAAGAGGCAGAGGCAGATGTACGAGGTGGTGCTGCAGGCGCAGCAGGCCGCCATCGACGGGATCCACCCAGGCATGACCGGCGCTGAGGCGGACGCCCTGGCGAGGAACGTCATCGACGCTTCGCCTTTCAAAGGACTGCTGATCCATTCCTTAGGCCATTCACTCGGCCTGGCGGTGCACGACGGCGGCAGGATGGCGCCCAATTCCGACATGGTGCTGAGGAAGAACATGGTTTTGACCGTCGAGCCGGGAGTATACGTCCGCGGCGAGGGCGGTGTGCGCATCGAGGACGACGTGCTGATCACTTCCGGAGGGTGCGAGGTCCTCACCAACTGCTCCAAGGAGCTCGAGGTGGTAAAATGATCGACCTGCTGAAACAGGCGGTGGGAGTGATGCAGGATGCGGGGGCGCAGTTCTGCGACGCGCGCTACCAAAGGGTCAACCGCACCAACATCCAGATCGTGGATGGCGGCGTCCGCTCTTTGGCCGAGGACCTGGCCGGCGGGCTGTGCCTGAGGGCGCGCTACTCCGGCTCCTGGGGCTACGCCTCGACCAACGACCTGGACCGGAAGAAGGTCTTCCTGGCGGCGGAGAGGGCGGCGAGCAACGCCCGGCTCGGCTCTGCGAAGGGGGTTGCTATCCCCGAGGGAAAAGCGCAGAGGCGCGAGCTCAAAGCGGTGGTCCAGGTTCATCCTCTCAGCGTGCCGCTGGAGGAGAAGCTCAAGCTGACTAAGGATTTGGAGAAGGCGCAGAGGATCTCCCCGCAGATAGTCAACAGCACCGCTTTCTATATGGACTCAGTAAAGACCAATTGGCTGGTGAACTCCTTCGGCAGCGAGCTGAAGTGGGAGGAGGTTCGCGGCCGCCTATTCGGCCAGCCGGTCGCCTCCGATGGTACCCGAACTGAGTTGTTCTACAACGTGGTGGATGGGACGAAGGGCTTCGAGATGTTCAAATCGCTTGATCTCGATGAGCTCGGGCGCTATTGCGGCAAGGAGGCGGTCGGCATGCTCTCGGCCCAGAAGTGCCCGTCCGGCGAGCAGGTCTGCATCACCGATCCAGCGGTGAGCGGGCTGCTGGCGCACGAAGTGATGGGCCACGCCTCCGAGGCAGACGAGATCATCAAGAAGCGCTCCTTCCTCACCACGGCGGTAGGCAAGAAGGTGGCGAGCGACCTCATCACCATGGTGGACGATGGGACGGCGGAAGGCGCTTATGGGGCCATACCTTTCGACGACGAAGGGACCCCTTCCTCTCGGACCACGATAATCGAGAATGGTGTGTATAAGGGCTACATGCAATCGCTGGAGACGGCGGCGGAGATGGGGGTGCACCCGACCGGCAACGGCAGGGCGCAAGACCCATTCCGCCGCGTCTTCGTGCGCATGACCAACACCTACTTCGCTGCGGGAGACTGGAAGCTGGAGGAAATGCTGGAGGACGTGAAGTTCGGCGTGCTCACGGACCGCTTCATTAGCGGCATGGAGGACCCGGTGGGCGGTGGCTTCGAGGGCAAGGCGCTCCGTGGCTTCCTCATCGTGAATGGGAAGGTGACCGACATGCTCCGTTCCTTCACCCTCACCGGCAAGGCGCTGGAGATCCTGAAGACCACGGACGCCGTGGCTAAGGATGTCAGGCTCGACGGAGGCCATTGCGGCAAGGGGAACGAAGATATGGTCCCGGTCTCCGACGGCGGGCCGTATTGCCGGTCCCGCATCATCCTCGGAGGCGGTTGAGATGGAGCTGGACGATTTCATCGGGCCGGCGATCAAGGCGGCAAAGAAGGAGGGGGCGCAAGAGGTCGAGGCCTACGTGGCTAGCGCCCACACCTGGTCCGCTTACGCCGACGATTCCAAAGTCAAGAGCGTGGAGGAGAAGAGCGACCTGGGGATAGCCATCAGGCTGCTGCGGGATCATCGCTTCGGCCAATCGGCCTCCATGATATCCAGCGTCGCTGACGCCGAGGCGTGCGCCAAGAACGCCGCCCGGGTTGCCTCGCTTCTTCCCGTGGAGGGCACCTTCAAAGGCTTCCCGCAGCCGGATAAGCCAGGGGTCTGGGCCCGTTGCTCGGACGAGAACATCCGGGGAACGGAGAACCGGGAGCTGGCGCAGCTGATGGCCTCGATTATCGGGGCGACTGTGGAGCCGGGCAAAGTGAAGGTGCCCAATGGCGTCCTTCGCGCCGGGCACATCCAAGCCAGGGTGGTCAACAGCAACGGCCTCGACGTTTGCCGCGATAGCACCTTGGTCTACATGCGAGCGAGCGCGATGACCGAAGGGGCGAACCCGGGCGAGGGGGCGGAGACCTTCTTCTCCCCCCGGATCAACGATCTCGATCCGACGGCGATTGGCAAGCGCTTGAACCAGAAGGCGAAATCCTCCGCCAAGGCCGAGGGGTACCAGGGGAAGATGCTGGCGTCCGTCATCATACCGCCCAGCGACCTGGCAGAGCTGTTCTCCGGATCGGTCTCCTTCGCCCTGAGCATGGAGAACGTCAACCGCAAGCGCAGTCCCTGGGCGGGCAAGTCCGGGCAGTCGGTGGCGAGCAAGATGGTCAGCTTCACCGATGACCCGACCGACGAGCGCGGAGTGCTCTCTTCCCCCTTTGACGACGAGGGGGTGCCGACCCGGAGGAAGGAGCTGGTCAAGGATGGCGTCCTGGGCGGCTTCATCAATGATGCTTACAATGCCTACAAGTCCGAGGCTCCCATGACCGGTAACGGCATCAGGCGCAGCACGATGGACGTGGTGGGGCAGTGGCAGATACCGGTTTCCATCGCGCCGCTCAACATGGTGATGAAGAAAGGCACGCAAAGCGTGGACGAAATCGTCAGCTCCGTCGACAAGGGCATCCTGGTGGACAGCTTCGCCTCGCCGGACGTGCACCCGATCACCGGTGCCTTCGGTCTGGAAGTAAGATGCGGCCACCTGATCCAGGACGGGTCGCTGACCCGCACGGTCAAGCACTGCCTGATAACCGGCAACATGTTCGAGGCGCTGCAGAAGGTGCGGGCCGTGGGGAGCGACCTAACCACGTCGCTGAACTACGTACTCCCGTCGGTCTGCTTCGACGATCTGGAGCTGATCGGTAGCCAATGACCATCAGGCAGGCTTGAAGTGAAGGGCGCCTGAGTTCATGCAGTAGCGCCGCCCGCTCGGCGGGGGACCGTCGTTGAAAACGTGCCCGAGATGACCTCCGCAGCGGGCGCAACGGACTTCGGTGCGCACGCCGTAGCTCACGTCGATGTGCTCCTCAACCGCATTTTCCCCGATCGGCGCGAAGAACGAGGGCCAGCCAGTGCCAGAATTGAACTTGCTATCGGAGGAGAACAACGGCAGCTCGCAGCCGGCGCAGGTATACGTTCCCTTCTCATGGTGATCGTGGAACTTGCCAGTGAATGCCAGCTCGGTCCCCTTCTTCCTGAGCAGGCGATATTCCTCGGGTGTGAGGGCCTGCTTCCATTCCGCATCGCTCTTGATGATCTTGTCGGAGCGCATCTTTCGGTCTCCGCAAACAGCTCGCATCGCCCGATATTTACCTTTTCTTCCCGTTAATTCGCAAATCGGTGCCCAGAAGATAAGGTACAAAAGCGGAGCGGTCATTAGAATAACGATGACTGTCGCCACTGTGGCAGAGCACAAGGTCCTGAGGATGGGCGAGACCAACGGCGGTCCGTATCCCTCGCCCGGCAAGCTCGACCAGGCCCGCCCCATGTCCGTCCGCGCTCCCTTGGTCCTCGACCTGGCCACCATCGATTCCACGGAAAAGTTCGGAGGTTATCCCGGCGGTGGCGGCATCGGCGCGGCCATCGACATCCATATCTTCCTCAAGATCGCCCCGGCGGCGGAATGGGAGGTGGACGTGGAGCCGCATGCCCCGGTCGAGCACGTTTGCCGTGCGCTCTGCAACATCCTGGAGTACAGGGGAGCTTTCAAGATTACCAGTCCCGAGCATGCCAGCGTCCCGTTCGATGCCGCTCCCGAGACCATCGCCGCTGCGGCAGCTGGCGTCAATGCGGCCCTGGGCCGCCCCATAGGCCAAAGGGAGCTGAGGCGCATCATCTCCTGGAACATGGTGAGCGAGAACGACAGCAGGTTGGAGCTGCGGCCCGACACTGGGGTGAGAGTGGCAGGGACGCTCTTCGGCGGCGTCGTAATCGTCACCGACGAGCTGGAGATCGCCTGCCGGACCCCGATCCCGGAAGCGAATCCGCTCATCCTGGTCACTCCGAACATGGAAGCGAACTCCCTCGACTTCCAGAAGATGGTCACCATCGACGAGAAGGACAGGGAGAAGAAAGCGCTGGAGGTGCTGATGAAGCTCATGCCCGCCGCGATAAAATCAGACGTGGTGAAGATGGGTGACTCCATCTATCGGCTGCAATTGCTCGGTTCCAAGGTGGTGGAGATTAGGCGGTTCAAGGGAGGCAAGGAGCTCTACCGTCTGATGTCGATGCTGCGGGTCAGGGGCTGCGAGATCATCGGAGTGCACGGAGAGACCGGGATCATCGCCGCCTATGCAAACCAGCAGAGGCTGGACGATGCGCTCTCGTTGATCGATGAGGCGGGCTTGGAGCGAATCATCACCCATCCAGATAACAAAGGGATGAAGATAACATTGAGCAAATAGTCTCAGGCACGCTCCAACCTCACTCGGGTGCGATCACCAATGGTTTTGAGGGCCTCGACATCGTTCAATATTCTGCCCAATGGGGTCACTGGACTATAAGCCTCTGGCTTCGGTCCCTTGCTGACCGGCGTCCGTCCGAAGAACAAGCAGAAAGCCTTCCCCTGGGGCCAGTACGCCACGTCGCCGACCTCCATCTCCTTTCTCCCGTTCTCCAGCTTCATTTGCACTGGTATCTCGAAGTAGATCTCGTCCCCCCAGACGTTGATGTACTCCTCCATCGGGAGAGCGAGGTAAACGGCGTCGGCGGTTGCGGAATCGTTCAGCTCTATTTCGAAATCCGTCTCCGGCGTCTTCATGATGATGCGGTTGCCTGTCATCGGTTCTCGCCAAAGCAATCTGTCCTACTGATTAATGAGTCTTTGCAAGTGAAAGGATAAATGGTATATCGAGGTCAGTTGTTCAGAGTGGGGAAATGAAGCGCATCGCCGTCTATTGCGGATCTTGCATGGGCAGCCGGGTCGAGTACCGTCGGGCGGCCGAGGAGCTCGGTCATCTGATGGTCTCGAGGAAGATTGGCCTGGTGTACGGTGGTGGCAGGGTGGGGCTGATGGGGGCGATAGCGAAGACGGTCCTGGACGATGGAGGCGAAGCGATTGGGGTGATCCCCCGATTCCTGGAAAAGGAGGAGATTGTCCACCGCCACCTGACCGAGCTGTACGTCGTGGACACGATGCACCAGCGCAAGATGAAGATGGCCGAGCTTGCGGAGGGCTTCATCGCCCTGCCGGGAGGGTTCGGGACGCTGGAGGAATGGTTCGAGATGCTCACCTGGGCGCAGATTGGTCATCACCAGAAGCCGGTCGCCCTGCTCAACGTCTCTGGATACTTCGACCCACTATTGGAGATGATCGATTGCGGCTTTCGGGAGCGCTTCATCCGCCCCGAGTACTGCGACATGATAATCCGTGATACGAGCGCCGCAAGACTGCTGGATCGGATGGAATCCTTCGAGCCAGTCAGGCTGGAGAAATGGAGCGGCCTGGAGCAGGTCTGAGTAGACCTGAGTCTTCTTGTGCTGCCGCAAGCTCCTTGGTTCGGCGCAGGGCGTCCCTGATGACTTCCAACGTCCCTTCGCGGCATTCATGCCTCATGTCCAGCTTGGCCGCGAATTCCTTTGAAAGCGCCAGGTAGTGCTCCCGGTCGCCGATGCCGGTATCGATGAACAGGGTGCGGGAATAGCCATTGAACAGGGTGCGCAGGAACCACATGGTGTCGTATCCCTGGTCCAGGAAATCCTTCAGCTGCTCCTCCGACATCTTCTTCCTCATGTCTTTCTCGAACCAGGCCTCGCCCATCTCGCAGAATGCGGGGGTATGGAACATGGTGCCGGCGCAGACCTTCCTTTCCCGTTCGTATTCCTCGCTGGTGATCAAGGCGCCGACGCAATCGTCCTCCTTCAGTTGGACGGTCGGCACTCGTATCCTCTTAGTGATGTCTTTCAGCGACTGGCAGATCCCGTAGCCGAGGAAGACGGCGTCGACCTTCCCTTCCAGGGAGTTGACCTTGTCCACCACCGCTTTCTTGAGCTCTTCCGGATACTCGTGCAGACCGAACTCCAAGTACTCCTTGTAGACGATGTCCTCGTCCCCTTGGATTATCATTTCCAGCTCCCGCCGGAAGGTCTCGCAAGCGACGATGCCGATCCTCATACTCTGCCTCTTATCCCATCAAGCAATGTGCACGGACTATAAGGTTATCTCATCCAACTATGTAGAAAATGGAAGGGGTTTGGTCTGGTTCGATTCTACTTCTTCGTCTCGAACAGGGCGCGGATGTCCTTGCCGACGACCTCGATCTTCGATCGTCGCCTCCTCCTCCTCCATGGACTGGAGCTTCTTCATGCCGCCGATGGCGTCCGTCAGCCATTCCTTGGCGAACTTGCCGGTCTGGATGTTCTTCAGCATCTGCTCCATCGCCTTCTTCGTGTCCTCGGTGATGAGCTTGTCGCGCTGGGACAGTCCGCCATACTCAGCGGTGTTGGAAACCGAGGTCCACATCTTCATCATGCCGCCGGACTGGATCAGGTCGACGATGAGCTTGAGCTCGTGCAGGCATTCGAAGTAGGCGATCTCTGGCTGGTAGCCGTTCTTCACCAGAGTCTCGAAACCCTGCCTCGATCAGCGCCGTCACTCCGCCGCAGAGAACCGCCTGCTCCCCGAACAGATCGGAGGTGGCCTCCTCCCGGAAGTCCGTCTCGATGACGCCCGCCCTTGTCGCTCCCAATCCCTTGGCCAGGGCGAGGGCGATCTTCTTGGCCTTGCCGGAATAGTCCTGCTCCACCGCGATCAGCGCGGGGACGCCGAAGCCCTGCAGGTACACCTCGCGTTCCATCGGCCCGGGCGATTTCGGGGCCATCATGACGACGTCGACATTCTTCGGCGGCTTCACCGTGCCGAAGACGATGCTGAAGCCGTGGGCGAAGTCCAATGCCGCTCCCTTCTTCAGGTTGGGCTTGATCTCCTTCTCGAAAACATCGCCCTGGGTCTCGTCAGGAACGAGGACCATGACCACGTCCGCGTCCTTGACCGCATCGGCGATCTCATCCACCTTCATACCGTTCTTCTTGGCGTCCTTCCAGGATTTGCCGCCCTTGCGCACGCCGACGGTCACGTTCAGTCCGGAGTCGTGCAGGCACATGGATTGCGCCTTGCCCTGGCTGCCGAACCCGATCACCGCGATCTTCTTTCCCTTCAGGACCCCCAGGTCCGCATCAGAATCGTGATATATCTTTGCCATCATTGTCACCTGCTAAGCAGTGTCAGTGTTTCGAGGTTAAGCCGTCCTTAATATTAAGGTTGTCCGTTCCCTGATCGATTGCCAGTTGTCTTGATGACTGCGTCCAAATGCTCGCATGAGCGCGATGGAAGGTTCGGGCGCTGCTGAGGCCGCCCTCACCTGCATCCCCAACCGCACTTGCCCGAGACGACATTGTCCACGGTCTTGCCGACCTGTATCATCGGCAGCACGTCCTCTTCTGGGTCCGTCGCGACGTCGATCAGGAAGGGCACGCCGGACTTGATGGCGCGCTGGTAGGTCTCGGCCAGCTCGGACGGCCTCTCCACCCGCACCCCATCCGCGCCGAACGCCTTGGCCAGGGCGACGAAGTCCGGGTTGTTCTTGAGCATGGTGCCGGAGTAGCGCTGGTTCCAGAACAGTTTCTGCCATTGCTTCACCATCCCCAGCCAGCCGTTGTTCATCACCACCACGACCACTGGCAGGTCCTCCGATCACTGCGGTGGCGAACTCGTGGAACACCATCTGGATGCTCCCATCCCCCGCAATATCGATCACGGTGTGGTCCCGGCGCGCGTACTTGGCTCCTATGGCCGCGGGGAACCCGAAGCCCATGGTCCCGAAACCTCCAGAGGTGATGAACTGTTGTGGGCTCCGCACCTTCAGGAAATGACTGGCCCACATCTGGTTCTGCCCCACCTCGGTGGTGATGTATCGTCTTGTCGGTGAGGATCTTGCCCAGTTCGAAGATCACCTTCTGCGGGGCTATCGGGACGTTATTGATGTCGATGTTGCAGGTGCATTTCTTCTTGCACCTCGTTGATGCGCCTGCTCCATTCCGTCTCCTTCTTCGACCTGCCGATGCCCTTGATCATCTGCTGCAGGGCCTTCTTGGCATCGCCCACCAGCCGCACCTTCGTCCGCTGTCCCTTCCCCGCCTCGATCGGGTCGATGTCAAGGTGGATGATCTTTGTGGTGAGCGGGATCTCGATTCTGGTTCGTGAGCGTCCGGTCGGAGAACCTGGTGCCGACCGCGAAGATCACGTCCGCTTCGAGCAGCGCTCTGCGGGACACTTCGCGGCCGTGCATCCCCAGGATGCCCAGGCACAGCGGGTGCTCCTCCGGGATGATGCCCTTGCCCATGATCGAGGTGACCACCGGCGCGATGAGCATCTCGGCGAGCCTGGCCACTTCCGGACCGGCGTTGGCCCATTTGGCCCCGCCTCCGACCAGCAGGAGCGGCCTCTCGGCGTTCAACAGCATCCGCACCGCTTCCAGCATGCCGGTGAAGTCCTCCATCGGGCTGGGCACGGGATACTCCTCGTTCATCAGCTTCTCCGGAACGTCCGCCAGCATGACGTCCGATGGGAGGTCGATATGCACCGGTCCCATCCTGCCGGTGCGAGCGATGTTCATGCCTCGCTTGACCGCCTCAGGGACCTGCGTCGCGTCAAGCACCCGGAAATTGTGCTTCGTGATCGGCATCATCAGGCTGAACGTGTCCGCTTCCTGGAACGCCGCGTTCCCGATCATCGATGTCGTGACCTGACCGGTGAGCACCAGCATGGGCGAGGAATCGGCGTAGGCGGTCGCCACCCCGGTCACCAGGTTGGTTGATCCAGGCCCTGAGGTGGCCAGGCAGACTCCGGGCTTTCCGGTGGCGCGTGCGAACCCATCCGCCATGTGCGCTGCGCACTGCTCGTGCCGGACCAGCACATGATGTATCTTCGAATCTATGAGGTCATCGTATATCTGGATGGTCGAACCACCCGGATAGCCGAATATGACCTCGACGCCTTCCCTTTCCAGCAATGTGAGCAGAGCCTTAGAGCCTCGCAGAAGCATTCCTCCTTAAGATTTCACTTGTGCTTGAGGACATCCTAAACAGAAGGATGTCCTCTATAGAAGAACAACAATCACCGTGCTGGGCAACAAAACGGATGACTTTTGGTTGCACGTGATGTATGTTCGCACGGTCGATGGAGATGAGGAGCACCATATTTAACTTTTCCCAAGCATCGTCTCTGGCCAGGGGCATTCTGCTGGCAGCAGGAAATCAGCAGCTTTATGCTCCTCTTTTAGCCTACATGCTTGGTGGATGATGACCTACAAGTTGAGCCGCTCCGTCTGCCTGTACGCGCCTGATCTTGAGAGCGCGGTCCGTCATTTCGAGCGGGAGATGGGGCTCACTTTGGTAAATCGAACGGACGATGAGGCCGATCTCTCGGGCGGGGACATCAGCCTTCACATCGAGAAAGGGCCGGAGCAAGGCCCTATCCTGGAGATACTGGTCCCGGATATCGAGGCGGCCAAGGTCGACCTTCTCTCCCAAGGATGGAGCGTCGTCTCCTGGGAGGGGAGGGTAGGCCGATGTCGCCTCAGCAATCCGTCCGGGACAATGTTCAACGTCATCGAAGAGCCTTCCGCGTTCGACAGCGAGGAATTCGAGCAAGAGGGTTCAGCGTGAAGTGATCCAGGGCAACATGCCATATTCATTCTGATGAATCAGGCCGGCGGCTTTCATCCAATATCAGCACGGCCCGTCAGTCTCGCAGTACTTCACCAAAATGACCTGTTCGCTGGCGAATTCCCAATCTGTCAGGCTCTTCAGGGCGAAGTCCAGGGCCCAAATGACTTCCTGGACCTCGAATGCGGTCTTGAGCTCCAGTTGTTGATCCGCGATCGCCCGCTCGATGGACCCCGCAATCGCTTCCGCATCCGATGTGGCGGTGACCGCGTCGAATATCACGTCCCCGACGATGACCACCGTTCCGGCGCTATCTCGGTCCATCAGCATCTTGCATGCGACGACGATGTCCTCGAAATCCGAATCGCAGTGCTTCTCCATGATCGATTGAGAGATGCGCTTGAACAGGGAACCGACGCGCTCCACCTCGCGCTTCACGAATTCCTGCTTTCCCGCCGTGTCTGGAATCGAGTTGATCTCGTCCGCGAAATCCTCGCTGACATCCTCATAGCCCATCCGCCGGTAGCAATTCAGCGCGTTGATGGTGTCGGAGTTCACGTGGCAAAAATGATGACCCCGGTCTTATTCCTTTCTGGCCTCTTCTCATCTACCGAAATGATGGTTCATGGCAGCGAGAGGCCGGGAGCGGACGAGAGAAGAAGCTTAATCTCTTCGCCGCTTTCAGGAGCGGGGTGAGAGGACGGAAGGGCAGCAGTACTCCTTAGGCTACAAGGTTAAGAACGTTCTCAGAGTAGCCTGGACTCTGCCTTTCGTGCTCTCCTCGATTACCGGCGTGGCATTCGCCCTCACCATCAAGCAAGAATGGCTCATGGCCGTCGTCATCCCTTTGGACGTGCTGCTTCTGGCGATGTTCGTCAACCTGTCCAATGATTACTTCGACCACAAGAGCGGGGCGGACAAGCTGCGCTTCACTTTGCTGGACCAGGCGTTCGAGGAGATTGCGGTCAAGGAGAAGGGAGGCAACAGCATCTACTGGCAAGGGAACTCGTTCGACCGCGGCCTGATATCCGCTGAGGCGGGAAAGGCAATCATGGTCCTACTGGCGGTCGGGGCGGTGGCGCTGTCGATCCCGATACTGCTCTACGGCGGTTGGATCGTTCTCTTGCTGGGCGCCGTCGCGTTCTTCCTGAGCTACTTCTATACCGCGCCGCCATTGAATCTGGGCGCACGTGGACTTGGGGAGCTGGATGTGCTAGCGAGCTTCACCATGATATCGTTCTTCAGCTTCTACGTCATCGCCCAGGCGTTCTCCTGGTCCGCATTGATCATAGCGGTCATCGTCGGCATGGGAGCAATGATCATGCGCATAGTCGACGAGATGTCCGGGAGGGAAGCGCACATTGCCGCGGGCGAGAAGGACCTGGTGGTGCGCTTCGGCATAGATAAGGTCGCCAACATCCTGATCGGGATACTGGCGGTCGATTACGGATTAATGTCCATACTAACATATCATAATCTGACATTCGTCTTGCTGTTCCTAACCCTGCCCTTCGCCGTCAGCATGATAAGGCACCTGAAGAACAAGGAGGACAAGTTCCGCGAGATGCGGCCGGTGTTCGACGCTCTGAGGCTCTCGCTCGTCCAATCAATCCTGGTGGTCATTTCTTTGAGTATGCAAAGCGCTTTGACATTTGCGTGATGGCGCCAGGGCTCCCCTTCACGATCAGGCGGTATTCCCGGACGGCATCGAAGCCACATTTCTTGCAAGACTCCGTCCCCTTCATCGGGCACCCGCCGTAATGCGAGCAATCGGGAAGGACGAAGGCTGAGACCCAGTCCTGGCACAGCCCTCCGAAATCCTCGATGAGCATGTCCTTCAGCGCCTTGGTGGTGTTCAGTATCGGATGGCCTTCCTTCTTCAGCTGAAGCGCCAGTTCGATGACCCTCTTCTTCTCCTCCAGGGTGAGCGCAATATCGTAGGGCGGCGGAGTGATGAAGTTGAGCATGACGCCGCGGATACGGTCGTTCTTGGCCACGATCTCCACCGTCTCCCTCACCTTGTCGACGTTCTGCTTCATTATGGTCATATTGGCGAAGATGTTCGGGTGCGTGGTCTTCGATAGATTGGCCATCAGCTTGTCGTAGACGCCTTCCCCACGGATGAGATCATGCGTCTCCCTCGGACCGTCCAGAGAGACGGAGATGACGTCGCTGTCTTCGATGATGGGATTGGTGCCATTGGTGGTGTAGCCGATGACAAAGTAGCCCAGCTCCCTTCCGGCTTGGATGAGTTGATGCAGGTCCTTCTCGCCGTCCTTCCACAAGGTCGGTTCGCCGCCCTCGAAGAAGAGGATCCGTGCTCCCTTTGTGTACTGCTCCTCCATCTCCCTTTTGGCGTTCTCGAAATCGATCTGGAAGGGGTTGGGCAATTTGTCCGCATTCCCAGAAATGCTGCAATGCTTGCAGCGGAGGTTGCAGTTGAAGTTGATTATCATGGTGTTGACCAGTGGGCTCTTCATCCCGATCTTCGATTTGAAGAACCATCTGGCATAGTATCCCAACTGGCCAACGCTGATGAGATTGCTCATTGCGCTTTATGCAACTCCGCCAGGCTATTTCAAGATTGCTGGATTCTCGATGGAGTCCGGACGCCGAGATCCGTAATGAATCCCTCGCAAGTGATGCGGGTCTCGATAGCCAGCCACATATCGATTCGAGCTGCCCCGTGAGAGTTCGATGAGATTGGATCGGAAAGGGCGGCATTCCGACCCAATGCCGCAATTGAAAAGTGAAATCCGGTCAAATCTTTATACTGTCGATGGTTATTCAATAGCATCCCACGCGGGGAAGATTAGGGGAGGAAAGAAATGGCCGACAAAGCATTCAGAATCCAAGTTCTGGACACAATCGCGGCACTAATGACCGCAGCCTTTGGATTGATCGCTGCGCTAGCATGGAACCAGGCGATCAAATGGGCCGTGGACACGGTGTTCACGAGTGATCCAGGAGTTGGTTATTTCGTCTACGCGATAATCGTCACCATTCTCGCGATCGTAGCGACTATCCTGATCGGAAGATCGATCGCGAAACTGAAGGGCAAGCTCGAAGCCGAGAAGAAGTGAACTGGACGAAATTGGAATTCCTTCCCTTTCTTATTTTTCAGGTATTCTCTATGCTCCATTAGCTCGGCTATTTTTATCGAATGGATGACAAATATGAGAGTTCAACCGTAAGGGAGATATTCCCTCATTAGTATGTCCTGAACGAAGGGTGTTGTGGTCATGAAAGTCAAGGTCGGAATCAATGGGTATGGCACGATCGGAAAGCGGGCCGCTTCCGCCATCTCCCGGATGGACGACATGGAGGTCGTCGGGGTAACCAAGACGAAGCCAAGCTACGAAGCCAGGTTAGCAATCAAGGAAGGCTTCCCTCTGTATGCGGCCGCTCAGGAGAACGTGGCCGAGTTCGATAAGGAAGAAGTGAAGCTGGCCGGCACTCTTAGTGACATGATTCCCAAGTGCGACCTCATCGTGGATGCCACGCCCGCCGGAATCGGGGCGGTATACAAACCGGCATATGAGAAGGCCGGTGTCAAAGCCATATTCATGGGCGGGGAAGAGCATGGAATATCCGGAATATCCTTCAATGCTTTCGCTAACTACCAGGAGGCCTGGGGAGCGCAATTCGTGCGCGTCGTCTCCTGCAATACGACCGGGCTGGTCAGGACCCTCTTTCCCATCGACCGGGTCTTCGGGATCGAGAAGGCATTCGCCGCCCTGGTCCGCCGTGGAGCGGACCCGGGGGACAAGAAAGGCTCGGCGCTGAATGCCATCGAGCCCAGCCTGAAGTTGCCGACCCATCATGGCATCGACGTCCAGACCATCATGCCCTGGCTGCCCATCCGCACCATGGCCGTGGTCACTCCCACCACGATGATGCATGTCCATTGCGTCATGGTTGAGCTGAGGAAGAGGGCGACGGAGAACGACATCCTCAGCGTCTGGGACAACGTCCCGCGCATCCGCTTCGTCAGCGGAAAGCATGGCATCAAGTCCTCGGCGCAGGTGATGGAGCTGGCGCGCGACCTCGGCCGGCCTCGGGGCGATTTCATGGAGATAATCGTCTGGCAGGACGGGATCAAGGTGGAGGAGAATACCCTCTACTATTACCAAGCCATCCACCAGGAGAGCGACATCGTCCCGGAGATCGTGGATTGCGTCCGCTCGATGATGAAGCTCGAGACGGACCCGATGCGCTCCATCCGCAAGACCGACAAGGCTATGGGCATCGGGAAATAGGTTCCAGGCGGCTGTCGGTCGCACCGGCGGTAGTGGCAAGAATAATCTACCACGTGAGAGTTCATTTAATGGCAAGGGGGAGGAAAAATGGCCGAGTTCAACACTCTCGACGACTTCGATTTCAAGAACAAGTTCGTGCTCTTCCGGGCGGACCTGAACTGTCCGCTGAACAAGGATACGCTGGAGATCGAGGACGCGAACCGGATCCAGCAGACGATGCCGACGCTGAAGGAGCTACTATCCAGGGGGGCGAAGGTGGCGATACTGTCGCACCAAGGCCGCCCGGGTGACTGGGACTTCGCCGATCTGACCTGCCAGACCAAGATGATCGAGAAGCTCCTCGGCCAGAAGGTGAGGTACGTCGACGACATCTGCGGCCCAGTGGCGATCGAGGCCATCCGCTCCCTTTCCCCGGGAGAGGTCATCGTGCTGAAGAACGTGCGCGAACTACCCTATGAAATGGAGAATAAGACGGCGGAGGAGCATGCCAAGACCGAGTTGGTCACCAAGCTGGCGCCCCTGTTCGACATCTACGTGAACGACGCCTTCGGGGCATCGCACCGCTCCCAGACCTCCTTGGTCGGATTCGCCGCCGTGCTGCCCTCGGCGGCCGGAAGGCTGATGGAGAGGGAGCTCCAAGCGCTGAAGACCGTTTTCGAGAACCCGGCCAGACCGGCGGTGTTCGTCCTCGGGGGGTCGAAGTTCGGCGAGTCGGTGCTGATGGTCGAGCGCATCTTGTCCAAGCGGATCGCTGATTGGGTGATCCTGGTCGGGGTGGCAGGAAATGCGTTCCTCATGGCCCGGGGGGTGAAGCTGGGCGGACCGACGGAGAAGATGATCGAGAAGGAGATCACCCCGGAGGCGCTGGCAGCGGCGAGGAAGCTCCTCAAGGAGAAAGGCGAGCGCATCCTGCTGCCGTTCGACGTGGCCTTGGAGGTGGACTGCTACCGCCGGGACATCATGGTCGGGGATTTGCCGCAGGAATATCCGATACTGGACATAGGGCGCGGCAGCATGGAGAAATTCGCCAGGGTGATCAGCCACGCCGGGACGGTCTTCATCTCCGGCCCGGCCGGCGTGACCGAGAAGGACGTCTTCGCGCAGGGAACGAGGGAGATCATGCAGGCCACCACCTACTCCAAGGCGTTCAGCGTCATCGGCGGCGGGCACACTGTCGCCGCGGCCGAGCATTTCGGTTTCTTCAACAAGTTCTCCTACGTCAGCACCGGAGGGGGCGCGCTGGAGACCTATCTGTTGGGGAAGCCTTTGCCGGTGGTCGAGGCCTTGAAGGCGGCGAAGTACCGGAAGTGCCCCTCCAATTGATCCGTGCCGCTAGAGCGCCTTCTTCATGCGCACCAGCGCTTCCTCGATTCGGCTCACCGGCTGGGTCAGGGCCATGCGGATATAGCCTTCGCCCGCCGGTCCGAATCCGACTCCGGGCGTCACCACGACGCCCTGTTCCAGCATCCGGTCGGCGAACCTCATGCTGCTCCCGTCCACGGGGAACCAGAGGTAGAATGTGCCTTTGGGCATGGGGGCCTTGAAGCCCAGCATGCGCAATCCGGCCACGAGGACGTTCCGCCTCTGCTCGTAGATCGCCATGCTCTCCTTGACCAGCGCCGGCTTCTCACTGCTGGTGTACTGCTCCAACGCCATCACCGCTGCCTTCTGGATGAACTTGGGAGCGCCAGAATCGATCTGGGACTTGACCTTCTTCAGCCCGCTGATGAGCACCGGGTCTCCCACGGCATAGCCCAGGCGATAGCCGGTCATGTTGAAGGTCTTCGAAAGCGAGCCGAACTCGATCGTTCCCTCCTTGCTGATTTCCAGCATGGATGGGGCGACATAGTCGTCGTAGGTGAGCTCAGAATACGCGTTGTCGTAGGCCATGATGGTGTGGGTCTCCACGCACCAGCGGTACAGCCCGCGCAGGTACTCCTTGGTGGCCACTGCGCCAGTGGGGTTGTTGGGGTAGTTGATGTACAGCATCTTGGCCTCCGGGTCCAGCTCCCGCGGGGAATCCTCGAACCAGAAGTTGCGCTTCGGCTGCAGCGGTACCCTGACGGGCACGGCGTCGCAGAGCATAGCCGCTCCCTGGGCATACACCGGGTATGCCGGATCGGGGACGAGCACCTTGTCTCCGGGGTTGATGAACGCCCGGGCGAGGTTCGCCAGGCCCTCCTTGCTGCCCAGAAGGATGCATACCTCGCCCTGCGGCTCGACGTCGACGTTGAAGCGCCGCTTGTACCAGTCAGCGACCGCCTTGCGCGTCTCCGCCTCGCCGGCCGAGGTGGGGTAATTGTGATTCTGTGGATCCCTAACCTGCTTGGCGATCTCGTCCACGATCAGCTTCGGGGTGGGAATGTCCGGATCCCCGATGCCGAAATCGATGATGTCGACTCCCTGCGCTTGTCTGATCCTGATCTTCTCCTCAATCTCCGCGAAAAGGTAGGGCGGGATCCGCTTCACTCGGTTGGCATAGTCGAACGTCATCGCCATCACTCCTGCAATTCGCCGCGGAACACCATCGCCGCCGGGCCGCGCATCATCACGGAGGATAATCTTTCGCCTACATTAATCCAAAGGCTTCCGCCAGGCAGGCGGACCTCGATCTCCTTGCACTCTGGCACCCGGTGGTTCACCACCGCGGCCACCACCGTGGCGCAGGCGCCGGTGCCGCAGGCGAAGGTCCATTCCGCCCCCCTCTCGTAGACCTGAAGGTCGATGTGGTCCGCATGGACCTCGGCAAACTCGACATTGGTCTTCCGGGGGAACAACGGGTGCGATTCGATCATCGGCCCGAGCTCCTTTCGGGCTCCATCGCTCAATGGGTCGAGGATGACGAAATGGGGGTTGCCCATTGAGACCGCCGTGCCGACGACGGCCCGCCCGTCGACGTCCAGCTGCTGGGAGACGAAGGTCCCGCGGCAGGTCATCGGTATCTCCTCGCATTCCAGGCTGGGAGCTCCCATGTCGACCGTCACGCTGACGACCTTCCCCGCCTCCACCGTGCAATCCACCTCCTTTACGCCGGCCAGGGTCTCTATGCTCATCCTGGCCTTCTTGACCATGCCCATGTCGTAGAGGTACTTCGCCACGCATCTGATGCCGTTGCCGCACATCTCCGCCTCCGAACCGTCGGAGTTCAGGACCTTCATGCGCGCGTCTGCCTTCTTCGAGCCAGAGACGTAGAGGATGCCGTCTGCCCCGATGCCGAAGCGGCGATGGCAGTGCTTCCTGGCGAACTCGGGGCTCTTCGGCGCCTTTCCGTCGAAATCATCCAGGACGATGAAGTCGTTGCCCAGCCCGTGGTACTTGTAGAAGATCAAATCATCAGCCTCGTTGGCATCCTTTCCAGACGGAGCAGATCATCGATGCTCTCCGCCTCCCGGATCACCGATGCCAATCCATCCTTGACCAGGACCTCGCACGGCCGGCCACGCATGTTGTAGTTGGACGACATGGTGAACCCATAAGCTCCGGCGTCATAGACCGCAATTAGATCGCCTTCCTCCACCTTCGGCAGCAAGCGGTCCTTGGCCAGGAAGTCCCCGGTCTCGCAGATCGGTCCGACGACGTCGTAAACTATGTCGGCCGGCTTCTGGAACTTGTTGGCCACCGCCACATGGTGGAACGAGCCGTAGAACGCCGGTCGGATGAGGGTGTTGAAACCGGCATCGACCCCGCAGAACCTTTTGTCGGGGGTCTCCTTCACGTCGACCACGCTGGTCAGGAGCAAGGTGGTGTCGGCGATGATGTAGCGGCCCGGTTCGATGGCCACCGTTCCGGCGCTGCACTTACCCTTGATGCGCGAGGTGACCTCCCTTGCCAGCGAGTCCAGGTCCATCTGCTTGTCGTCCGGCTGATAGGGAATGCCCACCCCACCCCCGATGTCCAGCACCTCGAGCTTCAGGCCCAGCTGGTCCTGGAGCTGGTTCATGATGCCGACCAGGACGTCGGTCACCTCGATGAACGGCGCCACTTCCTGCACCCCCGCTCCGATGTGGGCGTGCAGGCCGAAAGGCACGAAGCCATGCTCCAGCGCCTCATCGTAGGCGCGCACGATATCGTCCTTGGGTATGCCGAACTTGGTGCTCTTAGCGCCGGTGACCACATGCGCGTGGTGCCCCGCCCCCACGCCGGGATTGACGCGGAACGATATCTTGGGCCGGTCGGAGATCTCCGCCAAGCGCCGGAGCTCGGAGAAGCTGTCGAGGTTGATCATCACCCTGCGGTTGACCAGGGCCTCCAGCTCCCGGTTGGAGACGTTGACGCCAGTGTACAGTATGCGTTCCGGAGGGAAGCCGGCGCGCAGGCAGGCGTCCACCTCGCCGATGGAGACGGCGTCGATGTAGCTGCCCTCCTGCTGCAGCACGCGCAGTATGGCCAGGGCTGCATTGGCCTTGCAGGCGTAATGCACCCTCGCCGGCATGTACGGCTTGAAGGCGCCTTTCATGCGCCGGTAGTTGTCCCTGACCGCATTCTCGTCGGTCACGTAAAGCGGCGTCCCGAATCGTCTGGCGAGCTCGGTCGCCCGCAATCCACCGATCATCAGCTGTCCATCAGAATTCTCGAATTGTCGCATGTTAGCCACCAGTCTCACTTCGCAATGAACCTCTCATGGATCCTCGTCACGACGTCGTTAGCTTGGCCGCTCGGCACCACGAAATTGAGCGCAACGTCCGATGCCCCTTCCGAGATCATCTCGATGTTCGCCTTCGCTTCCATGGCGGCATCGAAGATCATCGCGGCCGCGCCCATGTGGTTGATGAGGTCGTCCCCCACGGTGCAGATTAGCGAGACGTTGTCCTTGATTCTCACCTTCTCGATCTGCCCCATCTCCAGCTTGCCTATCTTGTCGCAGATGCGCTTAGTCGCCCCGGAAGGGAGCGCTATGGCCAACGTCGAGAGCGACGTGGAAATGGCATAGGTGGTGACGCCGTCCTCGGACACCGATTCCAGGAGCTTGGTCACCAGGCTCGGGTTATAGACGATCTCGGAGGAATAGACCTTCAGGATACTGAGATCGGATTTTACCGCAACTGATCGCAGCAGCTCGTTCCCTGGAGAGCGCAGTTCGTGTATCTTGGTGCCCTCGCCCTCCGGATGGAAGGTGTTCTTGACCATGACCACGATCTTCTTCTTCCTCGCCGGCTCGATGGTGCGCGGGTGCAAAACCTTCGCCCCGAAGTAGGCCAGCTCGGCCGCCTCTCCGTAGTTCATCTCCCTTATGGTGCGGGCCGAGGGGACGATGCGCGGGTCGGCGGTCATGAATCCGTCCACGTCTGTCCAGATCTCCAACACTCTGGCCCCGAGGGCATAGGCGATCACCGAACCGGAGTAATCGGAGCCTCCGCGCCCGAAGGTCAGCGGCCTTCCAGATGCGTCGGTGCCGTAGTAGCCGGTGAGGACAGGGATCCTCCCCGCCTCAATCAAGGGCAGGACGTTCCCCTGGAAGTTTCTCTCGCTCAGCTCCAGGTTCGCCGCTCCGTTGCCCGGCGATCCCACGGCGGCGATCCCCGCCTCTTCGGAAGTCATCGCCACCGCGTCCGACCCCTGCGCCTTCAATATCGAGGCGACCATCAAGGAGGATAGCCTCTCACCCCATGAAGAGATGGAATCCTGCAGTATCTCCCTGTCAGCGCTATCGGCGAGGTAGCGGTCCACCGCCTGGTGCAAGCCGAAGATGCGCAGCCTGAGCTTCATCTCGAGGTCGTTCAGCTCGCTGGGGCTCAGCATCGGCCTGGCTGCGGCGATGTGCTTCTGCAGCAGTTCGCCGTAGAACGCGTCGTTCGAAGCCTTCGGGTCCCGCATCAAGGCGATCAGGGTGTTGGTCACCCCGGACATCGCTGAGACTACCAGGGTCTTCTGGCACGGCTCGTTCTTCACTATGGCGGCGAGGTTGCCGAGGGCCTTCTCGCTCCCGACGCTGGTCCCGCCGAACTTCATCACTTTGATCAAAGTCCCAACACCTCAGCCATCGAGTGGACCTTGCTGTCCTTCCTAGCCGAAATCCAACGGATGGCGGTCACCGCCCCTTCCGCGAATGCCTCCCGGGAATGGGCCCGATGGGTGAGCTCGATGCGCTCCTTGTTGCCGGCAAAGATTATGGTATGCTCGCCGACCACGTCGCCCGCTCTGACCGAGTGGATCCCGATCTCCCTGCCCCTCGCCCCAGTCACGCCGGATCTTCCGTAGATCATCTTCTCTATCCCGGTGACCTCGGACACGATCTGCGCCGCCTTGAGGGCCGTCCCGGACGGAGCGTCCTTCTTCTTGTCGTGATGGGTCTCGATGATCTCCACGTCGTAGTCCTCCAGCACGGCGGCGAGCACGCCGCACATCTTCCAGAAGACGTTCACCCCGACCGAGAAATTGGGGGACACGATCGCCGAGACGTTGTTCTCTGCCACCTGCGCCTCGAAGCGCTTTAGCAGGTCATCCGAGAGGCCGGTTGTGCCGACCACGCAGTTGACTCCCAGGCTGGGGACCTTCAATAGGTTCCTCTCGGCCGCGGTGGCGCTGGTCGCGTCCAGATAGACGTCCGCCTCCTCCAGCACCTTGATGAGGTCGTCCGCTCCGAAAGCGAGGACCCCTGGGACTATCTCCCTCCCGGCGTGCCCTCCCGCCTCCGAGACGATTCCGCCCACCAGTTGCATGTCCTTCTGCTGCCTGACGCTATTGCATATCAGGGAGCCCAGGCGGCCGGTGGCCCCTCCTACTACTACTCGGATCAACTTATCACCTTCATTGGGCCTCGTCCCTACTTGGGGACCAGCCCGATCTGGGCCAAGGTCTTCTTCAGGATCTCCAGGTTACCTGGCTCCATCTCGCACAGCGGAAGCCGGAACGTCCCCGCGGGCCTGCCCATCAGTCTCAGGGCGGTCTTCACCGGGATCGGGTTGGTCTCCACGAACAGGTTGTTGAACAGGTCGAGCAGATGGAAATGCTGCTTCCTCGCTTCGCTCCAATTCCCATCCAGTGCGGCGTGGACCATGGTGCATACCTCCCTTGGCGCAACATTCGACGCCACCGAAATCACGCCATTCCCGCCGAGGGACATGATCGGGAAGGTCATTGCGTCGTCGCCCGACATCACGCTGAAGCCCTTGGGGGCGTTCGCCAGTATCGCCATTATCTGTCCGATGTTGCCGCTGGCCTCCTTGACCCCGACGATGTTGGAGTGGCCGGACAACTTCAAGACCGTGCTGGGGAGGAGGTTGGAACCGGTCCTGCCCGGGACGTTGTAGACGATTATGGGGATGTCCGCCGCGTCCGCTATGGTTTCGTAGTGCCTCACGATGCCCTTCTGGGTCGGCTTGTTGTAGTAGGGCGAGATCGAGAGTATGGCCTTCGCTCCCATGTCCTTGGCGCCCTTTGTAAGCTGGATCGCTTCCTGGGTCGAGTTGCTCCCTGCGCCAGCGATCACCTGGGCCCTCTTAACCTGGTCGAGCACGATCTCGATGACCCTCAGGTGCTCCTTGTGCGTCATAGTGGCCGATTCACCAGTGGTGCCGCATGGCACGATGTAGTCGATGCCGGCCTTCTCCTGCAGGGAAACCAGTTCCCGAAGGCCTTCCTCGTCAAGCTCTCCCTTCGCATTGAAGGGGGTTACCAGCGCTGTCGCGCATCCCTGAATCATCTACTCGCCTCCAAAGTGCTCTTTTAGGATCAGGCGCGTGCGGGTCGACTGCACGTTGTCGAAACGGCGGATCCTCTCGATTATCTCGTTCAATTGCGGAGAGGAGGTGACGTCGATTATCGCCACGATGTCCTCTTCCCCCGTGACTTCGAAAACCTCAGAGACGCCATCGAATTTCGCAATCGAGCTCGCTACCTCCGAAGTATTGACGTTCACGTCTATCTTCACCTCTATGATCGCCTTCACGTTCTTGCTGCTGGTCTTGATGGTGAAGCTTTGAATGACCCCTTCTCCAAAGAGTTTCCGGACCCGACTGCGGATGGTACCCTCCGAGACTTTCAGTTCATCGGCGATCTCCACAAATGGCCGCCTGGAATCCTTCTTCATTATCTCTATTATGCGTTCGTCAAGATGGTCGATCATGTAATCCCGCCCTTTTGGAAATATTCCTCACTTTTCGTACAGATTCTAAGGATAAACGGAATATATTATATAAGATTTCCGAGAAAGCGAAACCAGATGCACGCAAGGGTGCAGAATTGGCAATCCGGCAGAATCAGGAGACCTTCTTCACGAAGGTCAGCCAGCGGCGTTCATCCTGGACCCGGTTCATTACCGCCTTCGCCTTGACCGGCGCGCTCGCCCCCCTTGCTTTGCGGATATCGTCCACCGCCCGGAGCAGTCCGCAGATCTCGTCGAGGATGATGTGGGCCTCCCCTCTGCTGAGATGATTTTCATGCAACTGCTTTTCCAGTTGCCGGGCCTTGGCCTCCAAGGTATCCGCAAGATCCATCGCCCCCTGCACCTCCTCCCCGGTTGGGTGTTCGTTGATGATGAAGCGAAAGATGACCTCCCGAAGCGGGACCTTCACTCCCTCCAAGAGCTCCTCTTCCGGTATCGACTTGCCGAGCCAGAATAGCAAGGAGTGGATCCGGCTCAAAATCTTCCGCCGGTCATCCTCCGTCAAGGGACTGGGGTCCCTATCCCAAACATCGGTCATGGTTATCGTTCACTTGTACGGAAATGATCTCAGCGGCCCCCCGCCCAATATGGTCCCGCCCATGGACCGGGCCCGGATGATGCCGCGCAGCGGGACTTGATCCACCTCGTTCTGGCTGCTCTTGTTGATGATCACCAGCATCAGGACCGGCTTCCCCCCGGCCGCGCGAACGTCCTTGATCGCCTCCTGCGCCGTCATCCCGGTGGAAAGCACATCGTCGATGATGACGACGTTCTTTCCTTTCACGTCGGCATAATTCCCGCTGATGGAGCCACCCATCTTCCCCTGGTCTATCGAAGGCTTGTAGATCGCCAGTTCCGCATCCAGCATCTCCGACACGAAGGTGGCGAAGCTCACGCCGTTGACGGCGATGCCCATGACGACGTCTACATCCTCTTCGCTCTTGGCGACCTCCTCAACGACGATGTCCGCGAGTATCTCGCTCATCATGGCGATGCGACTGCCGAACACCCCAATGCTACGCCAGCCGATCTTGATGTCGCTTGGTGGGAGCATGCCCTCCAGCCCCTCCTCCAAAAGATAGCGGACGGTGTCGATAGAAAGGTGCAGCTCATCCCCGATCTCCCTCTCGTTCAAGCCCCTCTCTTTGTACTCGAGCGCTCTCTTGGCAAGCATCTTGACATCTACCATTTCATCACAAAATCAAAAACCGTACTTCAAGCCTTAATGATTTGCATTCCAATGGACTCGTTGCTGGATGGCGAAAGGAGAAGCTTCTTTGGAGGGAGGCGAAAGCCTTCCACTGAGCGCATGGCTCTATGGCGCTCGCTTCTCCAAGCCTCTTATCAGCGCCCACAGGGTCCGGTTCACCGGGACCGTGATTCCCAGCGGTCCGGCCAGTCTCACGATCTCGCCGCTTATCTCGTCGATCTCCGTGCGCTTTCCGCGCTCTAGGTCCTGCAGCATGGATGAGCGGTTCTGAGCGGTCGTCCTCATGACCTCCTTCACCTTTGTGAAGGGGTTTCCCTGGCGGCATCCGCATGCCGATCCCTTCGGCCACAGCTACCCCTTCCCGGCAGGCCAGGTGTGAAATGGCGAGCACTTCCTCGTCCTCGAGCAGCTCTCCGTTCGGGCATCCCAGGATCGCGGTCAAGGGGTTGATCGAGGCGTTGATTATCCCCTTCATCCACAGTTCCCTTTCGATGTTGGCGTCGGATCTGGCGGCCAGGCCGGCCTTGATGAACAGGTCCGCAGCCTCCCTCGACAGCTCGGCGCTATTCTCCAAATGCCCGAATAACGTATCCCCTTTTCCGGCGTAGCGGACCAAGCCCGGCCCGACCAAGGTAGCTCCCATGGAGGTGACACCCATCACCGCCTTGTCTGGAAGGGCGGCCCGGAACAGCTCCAGGTTGGTCAGCCCGTTCTGCAGCGAGACCACCATCCTCGCTCCCCTGGCCATTGGCGCCAGTGCTTCCAATGCTACCTTGGTATCGTAGGCCTTGACCGTTACGAAGATGGCGTCCGGCTGAGGGACGTCCTCCATGTCGATATGCGTTGCCAGCGAGAAAACGCCATTCAAGACACCCTCGATCCTCAGCCCCCGCTCCCTGATTGCCTGGGCATGTCCTGGCCTGGTGACCAAGTGCACCTCGTGCCCTTTCGACAAAAGGCCTCCGATGACGCTGCCTAGGGCTCCCGCCCCGAAGATCAAGACGCGCATTGCTAGCCCTATCCCTCTTTCGCCTTCCTGGCGTTCTCCCCGCAACGCATATGCGCCAAACGGAGCGGCTCCGGCGCGCCTTTTATCATGAGCCTGTCACAGAGGTCGGCCGCCGTCTCCAGCGAAACCCGGTTCCCGACCGACACGTACGTTCTCGTCCTTCCATTGGGGTGAATTTGATAGCCAACGAACCGGCCGTTCAATCGGACCGGCGCTCTGCGCCCATCCCCCTCGACCTTGCCTTGGAGCAGGCTCTTGGCCGCACCGACGGTGGGGACGTCCAGGCATACTCCCACCTGGCAAGCTATTCCGAAGCCTCTTGGGTGGAGCCGCCCCTGCCCATCTATGAGGTAGACGGTCCGATCGTCGCGGTCGATCAGCTTTCTGAGCAGCGGCATCTCGCGGTAGCTCAGGTACGAAGGGACGTAAGGGAATTTGGCCTCAGCGCTGAAATCCCGCTCTTCCACTACCTTGAGGTCCTTCAGCCTCATCTTGACCAAGCTGGCATGGCCGACGATGCCTTGATAGGCGACATCCAGGCCGGCCACGTACTCCGGGCCGGTGAAGTCGTCGCCCTCGGAGATCAAGGCCCGCAGCCGCTCCTGCTCTTCTGCCAATTCCCTCAATATCGATGGGATCTTGAAGCTCTTGAAATGCACCTGCTCGAAATCCTCGACCCGGCCGTCGGCGATCCTCACCCCTTCGGACCGGAGCAGCTCCATCTTCCTCTCCGCTCCCTTCCCTTGACCGTTATACCAGCCGGTCCTGCCGTCCCCATAGACGACGCGATGGCAAGGTACCACTATCGGCGTGGGATTCCTGGCCAGGACCGTCCCGACCGCCCTAGACGCCCTGACGTCCCCCAATCCCCTGGCGATGTCGCCATACGTCGAGACCATTCCCTCGGGTATCTGCGAAGTTGCCTCGAATATCAGCCGGTTCAGGTCCACGTCCTCATGGCAGGCAACGAATGCGCACACCGTCGTCCCCTCCTTCTATCTCGAAGAACGTCGGGCCATGATTTGCAGGTATCGATACATTGTACACCGGCACCTCTGCCTCCGATGACTTGAAGTTCTCCAGGCTGCGCTGCTTCTTGGACAGGAGCGCATGCCTCTTGCCGTTGTGGGCGTGAGCGTGGATCACCAGGTCCGGATGCTTCTCCAGCACCACCTGCTCGAACAGGTTCGAACCCATCTCCGCGAAGGCGTGCTCCTTCTCCCCTTCCAATGTGGCATACGTCGTAGCATAGTGGGTGAGGAGGATGAGCACGTCGGCGTCCCCTCGCTCCAGGATGGCGCCCACCTTGTTGACCCTCTCCTTGTAGCGTCTCCAGATGTCCGGCACGTTGTTGCGCTGCCACCAGGTCGGGCGGTCCAGGGAGCCGGTGCTCCCGACGATGCGTAGCTTCACCCCTTCGACCACGAAGTCCTTCACCTCGTCCTCCAAGAAGGTGATGCGGAAGCGCTGCCGGTAGTCGGCGTGGGAGGCGTCGTACTCCTCGTTCCCGAAGACCGCCACGATGTCCGCATCGCTCATCTCCTTGATCGCCCCGATCACTTCGCCGTAGCCATCAAGGTTGTTGCTGTCGGTGACATCCCCGGCCAGAAGGACAAGGTCGCAGCGACCGAACATCTCCCGGGCATCGCGCAGCCGGCCGATGCCATCCTTCCAATGGACGTCGCCGAAAGCGCTCAGAATCATCGGAGATATCAATGCTGAGTGCGCACAAAATGGCTTCGGTGTCCGGTGGCCTCGCGCGGAGCGCGGACGAAGAGCACTAATGCCGCGCTTGCGAGCAGGAGGAAGCCGTTGAGCGCGATGGCCGCGGTCCAGTCTCCGGTAAGGTCTCTGCAGCGCTCCGGAAAGGACGGGCGAGATGACCGCGCCTACCTCCGCCACCAGGTTCCACATGCCGAATGTCTGGCCAGCCATGCCGGCAGGCGCCAGCTCGCTGGTGAACGTCATATGGGCGGTCTGGGCGGCCGCGAAGAACACGCCGATGAGGAAGATGAGCAGGCCGAGCAGCAGCACGTTCTCAGCGGCGTGATACGTCATGAGCGCGACGATGAAGACCAGCGACCACGACCGTAGGCAGAGCACCGAGTACACCCATCTCGGCGCGATGTGATGCCGCATCGCGGCGTCGTAGATCTTGCCGCCGGCGGGGTAGCCGATCCGCTGGCGACGCCGAACAGGGCGGCGTAGACCGCCGCACCGGACAGGCCGAGCCTTGTCGCCTCCGATACCACCAGTAGCGCCCAGAACCCGAAGAACCAGAGGGTGTACAGCAGCGGTATGGCCGAGATGTACATCAGGACCAGGCGTCGGTCGCGCAGCACTGGCCCGCATACCATCCTCAGGCGCGAGTAGATGATCGCGATCAGGCCGACGGCAGCCAGAAGCACGGCGCAGGCCTGGAAGATCGCTCCGAGGCCAAGGTCCACGGAAACGATGTAGGTGGCGACGAGGACGATGAGGAACAAGGCGGAATAGAGCAGCAACCTGCCGCCGGCCCTGGCGAGCGTTCCCTTCTCTACCTTCTCCCCGACGAAGCGCCAGAGGGCCAGGCAGACCAGGAGCGTCGGGAGGGAGAAGATCAGGAACGGAAACGACCACGCCGACCCCTTCCCCATCCACAGGCTGACGGAATCGAGCAGCCAGGGGGTGAACAGTGTCGCAATGGTCAGCCCGGCGGCCAATCCGGCGAAGACGATCCCCATGCCCAAGCCGCGCTTCTCTGCCGGAGTGATCGCGTATACCATCGCCCGGTCGTTCGAGTAGTAGGCACCCTCCCCCAGGCCGGTCAGGATGCGGAGGGAAACGAAGATCTGCAGGTCCCTGGCCAGACCGCTGAGGAACGTGGTGATCGCCGACCAGGCCAGGCTGATCACGATCAAGGCCTTGTTCCCGAACTTGTCACCCAGATAGCCGGCGGGGAACTGGGTGAGCATGTATCCAGCGAAGAACATGGAGCCGATGATGCCGCCGAGGGCATGGGGCATCGGCGCAGAAGCCAGGAAGGAGACATTGTTGTCTATCATCCACGAGACCACGGGCCCGGTGATGCTGCGGTCGATGTAAAGCATCATCCAGGCCATGAAGAGCCAGAGCCAAGCGATATGGTATGGCTTCCAGCGGCCCCCCTCCCCACGTTTCTGCTCGGCGGCAGGCAGTCCATCGTCCATCAACGATCACCTGCCGTTTCCTGGTTTCCGGGGCTGGGAACGGAGAACAATGCCCTTTGCAGGGCTACAACGTTTGAACAGGCTTTAATCCAGCGGTCGGGGTCGATAGGACGGCATCTAACGGCTCAGGAGTACTTCTCCCAGTGCACCAGCTCGTTAATGCTCTTGCGGGCGCGCGCCTCCGGTGCCTCGTCCGGGTATCCCAGCGCCATGCACGCGGTGATCACCATGCCTTTGGGCACGCCCAGGGCGGACTGCAACCTCTCTTGATCGAAGGCGCCGACCCAGCAGGTGCCGAGGTCCTTGTCCACCGCCGCCAGGGCGATGTGCTCCATCGCTATGGCCAGGTCGACCCTGGCCCATTTCTGGGCCGGATCGTCGATGCCGGCGATGAACGCCGAACATTCGCCCACGAACTTCTGCTCCTTGCAGATTGGCACCAACGTCCTCCTCTTCTCCGCATCGGTGATGACGACCAGCTGCCAGGGCTGCCGGTTCGCTCCCGAAGGGGCTAGGCGCGCCATCTCCAGCACCTGCATCAGCAGCTCCTTGGGGATTTCCTGCTGCTTGTACTTCCGAATGCTCCTTCTCTTATGGATCGCCATGGCTACGTCCAAGTTACGCACTCTCCATCATTCGTGGATGTCTATGTGAGTCAGGTCCTTATTTTCTTTCTCATCGCCCTGCCATTGGCCAAGAGATATAATCCGCGTCGTGTTACCATTCCCGATGAGCGATCCATTGAGCCGGTACAATGCCATCCTCAAGGGGCGGGAGCTCCCCCATTACCTCCGGACCAAGGGGGTTCTGGCGGACTTTGCTCCGCGGACTTCCGAGGCTAGGCTGTGGCGGTTGCACCAGGACATCAATGTGCAATCGGCTTCGGTTGGCCCAAGGGGGCTCGAGGCAGCGGGCGGCAGGAACTTGCTCGACCTGAAACTGGAGCTATCGAGGCGGATGCTGAAGCGTTGCCGCTTCTGCGAGAAGCAGTGCGGCGCCGACCGCTCGGCCCAGGTCGCGGGTAAGTGCGGGGTCGGGCCGGAACCCCACATCGCCAGTCATTTCCTGCATCACGGAGAGGAGAAGCCACTCAATCCGTCCTATACCGTATTCTTCTCCGGCTGCAACTTCGATTGCGCGTTCTGCCAGAACAGCGATATATCCACCGACGCCCAATGCGGCCGCTACATCCCGCCCGAGGTCCTGGCCAGGCGCATCGAGGTGCTGACGGAGATCGGGCAGGCCGGCTTCCATGTCACCCTGGTGCACGACTGGCCCGTCATGGCGAAGAACGTGAACTGGGTGGGCGGAGAGCCGACGCCGGCACTGCACTACGTCCTGCAGGTGCTGAGGGAGACCAAGGCCAACATCCCTCAGATATGGAACTCCAACATGTACATGAGCCTGGAGGCGATGGAGCTGCTCGATGGCGTCATCGACGTCTATCTCGCCGACTTCAAGTACGGCAACGACCAGTGCGCTTCCAGGCTGTCGAAGGTGGACCGCTATCTCGAGGTGGTCTCGCGCAACCACCTCATCGCTTCGAGGCAGGCGGACCTGATCGTTCGCCACCTGATGCTCCCCGGCCACCTGGAATGCTGCACCCTGCCGGTGTTGGATTGGCTGGCGCGGAACACCCCGGGGGCGATGGTGAACCTTATGGATCAGTATCACCCGGCGCACCACGCCCTCGACCATGCGGAGCTGCGCGGGGGCGTGAGCGAGGAGAGCCTCTGCGCCGCCAGGAAGCATGCGCTCGAGCTTGGCCTCAGCTTGATCTGATGGGCACGCTCACTTCTTCCCTCTCTGCTTCTCCGTTTCGTCGATGAAGTGCACCACCTGTTGCGGGAACGGAATCTCTATCCCTTCGGCGCGGAACCGGCGCTCGATCTCGGTCCTGAGGTCCGAGGGCACCTTGTACCGATTGCTCAGATCATCGATCCAGATGAACGTTTTGAACGTCAATGAGGACTCGCCGAAGTCCGCGAATCGGACCACCGGTTCCACTTCCTTCTCCTTCAGTACGTTGGGGTGAGCGAGGGCGGTCTCCTTCAATATCGCCATTACCTTCTCCACCGGCGAACCGTAGGCGGCATCCACCTGGACCATGATCTTCAGCTTGCGGTCCGGCTCCATCATGTTGACGATCTTCTTGTTGGCGATCTCATTGTTGGGGATGATCACCAGCTCGTTGGTGTCGGGGTTGTAGAGCTCGGTGGCGCGCATGCCGATGTGCTTGACCTCGCACATGTCGCCGTTGTCCAGCATGAGCAGGTCGCCCACCTTGAACGGCCTGTCAGCGAGCAGCTGCAGCCCGGCGAAGAAGTTGGCCAGGGTGGACTGGGCGGCGAACCCGATAACGATGCCGAGGAAGCCGACGCCGGCGAGCAGCGCTGTCACGTCGTATCCGAACAAGTTGAATATCGCTATCAGCCCGATCAGCGGGATCACCACGACGCCGATCTTCTCCATCAAGGGCACCAGGACGTCGTCTAACTCGGTGTTGGTCCTCTTGGAGTACTCCTTGGCGTAGTAGATCACGATGTTATGATAAACGCGGTAGACCACCCACACCACCAGCAGGATTACGATCACCTTGTAGCCGAAATCGATGTTCGTGATCAGGTCCCGGTCCAAGGCCAGTATCTCCAGCGAATTGACGACGCCGTAGGAGATGATGAAGGCGAAGATCGGCATGCGGCTGAGCTTGAGCAGGATGTCGTCCAGGGTCGTCTCCGTCTTCCTGGTGAAGACGTGCACGATCGGGTCGACGACGTAGGCGAAGGACAATCCGATGACCAGCCAGCCGAGCACCGAGACCAGGAAGGCGCCCTCATTGCCGTTCAGTGGCGAAGGCAGGAAATTGTCCCAGACCCCGAATATCTTGTTCTGGCCTATTCTGTCGCTGATGCTGGAGGTCACCATCAGGTTGGCTTCCTCATGCACCGTTACCGTCTGATTGGTGTCGCTCATCTTGGTGATGAGGAACGAGATCGAGAAGGTGACATTGGTCGTTGGCATGGAAAGATGCGTCGATATGCTCAGGACGACGGGGGAAGATGCGCCTGGCTCCAAGGTGACGTATTGGACATCAAACTTCTCGCTCACGTCTTCGCTCACCGAGGGCGCTACGCCCAGACGGATGATGTAAGGAGAAGAATCGTTGTTGAAGACGACCCATTCGAAGGTCGCGCCATCTCCGGCCTGGATCTGCTTGTGGTATTGGTCGACCGCGAAGACATTGATCGCCGGCGATGCGCTCGCCGTGAAAGAGTAAGAAGCGATGACTAGGAGCATCAAAGGCAGGGCAAGGGCCATCCCCCATCGTCCGAACCGTCTTGCGTTCTTGTTCAATTGGAGCACCTTGGTGTTGATTTCGAGTGGGGATGCAAAGTCTATTGAAAAAGGTTTCCCCGTGTTGGTGGCAGGCAATCGCTGAATCTTTGATTCGGAGGGTGGCCCAATAGAATCGTTCATATGAGCATATCTCAATGGAGCCGCGCATGGAATGGTTGGACATTTCCCGGGTGGCCGTGGCCGTCGCCGTCCTCATTTTCGCTTCCTATACTGATTGGCGGACGAGGAGTGCCTCCGACCTCAATTGGGTCTTCCTCGGGTGCGCTGGCCTTGTGTTCCTCGTGGTCGAGATGGCTGCGCTCGGGGTCCAATGGCAGTTCTATCTGTTCCTGTTCCCCATCGCGGTGCTGTTCCTCGACCTGTTCTGGGAAAGGCGCGGCCTGTTGGAGGATGGCCCGAACTGGCCGATCCTGACCCTCTATTCCCTGGCCATCCTCACCCTGGCCTACCTGTTATTGACCTTGAGCGGCGAGCTGTTCTGGCATTATCTGACCATTCCGATAATGTTCGTCGTGTTCATCCTGATGTACCAGTTCGACATCATCAAGGGAGGGGCGGACGCCAAGGCGCTGATCGCCCTGTCCCTGGTCTTCCCCAGCTATCCGATCTTCTGGCAATTCCCCATCATCGCCATTTCGAATCCCACGATCACCATCGCCTTCCCCTTCTCGTTTCTCATCCTCTTCAATGCGGCCCTGCTCTCGCTCGCCGTCCCGATCGGCCTGTTGGTCCTGAACCTGAGCAGAAAGGACGTGAAGGTCCCGGCTATGTTAATCGGCTACAAGGTGGCGATAGGGGAGGTCAAAAGCAGATTCGTTTGGCCGATGCAACGGGTCGAAGAGGGCTTGCTTAGATTCCGCTACTTCCCCAGAGAGGATGAGGACTTCGACATGGTGATGGCACAACTGGCAGAGGTCGGTGAGAAATCCATCTGGGTGACGCCCAAGATACCATTCCTCCTGTTCCTTACCGCATCGCTAGTCTTGTCCACGGTCGTGGGCAATATCGTTCTGCTCTTGCTGGGCTGAGATCGAGCGGAGAGCAGGACTACATTGCCCCTGGCAGGCAACCGTCGATCGAGGCGCAAGAAAGATCTAGAGCACGATGTTCAGATCCTGGCCGCATTTGGCGCATTTGCCATCCTGCAATGCCAGCGTGTCCACCGCGAATCCATAGCGGCGGATGACCAGCGTCCTGCATTTGGGGCAGTAGGTGTTCTCGCCGTCATCTCCTCCGATGTTCCCTAAATAGGGGAACATCAGCCCCTCTTCCTTGGCGATGCGATGGGCCAGTTGCATGGTCTTCAGCGGCGTCGCGGGGACATCGTTCATCATGTAGTCCGGATGGAAGCGGGTAAAGTGCACTGGCACGTTCGGATTGAGCTCGGAGGAAACCCATTTGCAAAACTCCCGCATCTCCTCCTCAGAATCGTTCTTCTTGGGGATGATCAGATAGGTGATCTCGATGTGTATTCCCAGCTCGCGCGCCAGCTTCGTGGCCTTCAATACCGGCTCCAGTCTCGCCTTGCAGACCTCGTGATAGAAGCCCTCCTTGAACCCCTTCACGTCGATGTTCATCGCGTCGAGGAACGGAGCGATCTCGCGGAGCGGCGCCTCCTCCATGAATCCATTGGTGACGTAGACCGTGGAGATGTCGTGCTCCTTGGCCACCTTGCAGGCGTCGAACGTGAACTCGTGCCAGATCGTTGGCTCGTTGTAGGTGAAGGCCACGGCCTTGCAGGAGTTGGCCAAGGTCAAGTGCGAGACCTCCTCTGGCGTCAGGCGCGAGAGGTCGAAGTCCTTCACCCTCGCCTGGGAGATGTCGTAGTTCTGGCAATGCAGGCATCTCAGGTTGCAGCCCACGCTGCCCAAGGATAGTATCGGCTGACCGGGCATGAAATGGAACAGTGGCTTCTTCTCCATCGGGTCCACGTGGACCCCGGAGGCCTTTCCGTAGATCAGGCTGTACAGCTTTCCCCCTACGTTCTGTCGCACCCCGCAGATGCCCACCTTGCCGTCTGCGATCTTGCAGTGATGGGGGCAGAGATAGCAGGCCGCCCTATCTCCCTCGGTGTTCCAGAAACGAGCCTCATGCAGTTCATCCGTGGCGGAAATGCTCATAACCTCTGTTCTCCAGTGCCATCTTCTTGCCGTCCTTGATCAACACGTTCTCGCCCGCGCCCCTCACTTTGCCTATGACCGTGAAGGAGCTGCCCAGCAGAGAACTCAGCAGGCTCAGGCCTTCCGGCCTCAATGTGAACAGCAGCTGATAATCTCCGCCGTAGTAGAGCACCAGCTCCTCCGGGCTCATCGATGCTCTGCTCGCTACCTCAATGACTTCTTTGTCCACCGGGATCGCGGCATAATCCAATTCGAAAGTCACTTTGCTTGCCTCGGCCAGGGCGTGGACCGAGGAGGCCAATCCGTCCGAGATGTCCATGCAGCTCGTCACCACTCCCGAGGCGGAGAGCGCCATCCCCTCCTTCACTCGAGGCTTCGGCTCAAGCAGCGCCTTCTCCGCTCGCTTGACGTCGAGCGAGCCCTTGATGGAATAGTAGCCTGCCGCGGCCAATCCCAGGCTGCCGGTGACGGCCAGCAGATCGCCCTTCTTGGCTCCCCTGCGCAGCAGTATGCCCTTCTTCGTCACTGTGCCCAGCGCCGTGCCGGACAGGGTGAGCTCCGGAGCCTCCTTGGTGTCCCCTCCGAGCATCTCCCCCCCGGCGCATTCACAGCAATCCAGGATGCCGCGGATGATCTCGTCCAATCTCTCCGAGAGTGTATCCTTGGGCAGGCCCATGGAGACCAGGAGGCCGATGGGCTTCGCACCCATGGCGGCGACATCGCTGAAATTGACCGCCGCCACCGTCCAGCCGATCTGCCAGTCGGTCATCCCCGGAAGCACATGCGTGCTTTGGGCGATCATGTCGGTGCTGGCGACCAAATAGACGAACCCCATGTCCACGGCCGCGGCGTCGTCACCCGGGCCGATAGCGTTGGAGCTTTCCTTCTCCGCTATCTCGGCCAGAATGCGGCGCACCGCCTCCTTCTCGCCCATCTCGCTTAATTTGCTCATCGTATCCTATCTAATCCCGCCAGGTTATATTCCTTGCTCTCCCGAGAAGTTCGCTCGTCCCTAAGTCGAGGCATTTTGGCAAATCCTTAATATCAGCATGGGCGTTCAATTGGATTCGTCCATGAAGCTGGAGATACCGTACGGAAAGGATGAGGCGCAGCCGCTGGAGGTGCCCGAGCGCAACTTCTTGGCAGTCGTCCGCCCCAACGTGGTGGACTCGGGATTCGAGTATGAGGTCGACGCCATCCAGCAGGGCATAGACGCGCCGATCCGGTCCGAGCACCTGGAGCAGTTCTTGGAGGGAGCGGAGGACGTCGTCGTCATCGTCAACGACGGCACCCGGCCCACGCCCACCGCCCGCGTCCTGGACGTGCTGCAAACCAAGATGCGCCTGGACAGCGTCCGATACCTGATCGCCACTGGCGCCCACCGTGCTCCGACCGAGGAGGAGCTCTCCAATATCTTCGGGGACCACCTGCCCAAGGTCCGGGCGATGGTCCATTCTCACGATTCGCGCAAGGACAAGATGGTCCTGCTCGGCCGCTCGAAGAACGGCACCGACATGTGGGTCAACGACATCGCAGTCCAGGCCGACCGGCTGATCATCATCACCAGCGTGGAGCCGCACTACTTCGCCGGCTACACCGGAGGGAGGAAATCCTTCCTGCCTGGGGTGGCATCGTACCAGACCATAGAGCAGAACCACCGCATGGCCATGAGGCCTGAATCCAAGATACTGGCGCTGGAGGGGAACCCGGTGCACGAGGACATGATGGACGCGCTGAAGGCGGTCCAGCGACAAGCGCATCTTCTCCATCCAGGTGGTCCTGGACCGGCACCAGCGGGTCTACCGGGTGGCCGCGGGCGAACTGAACTCTTCCTTCAAGCTGGCGACGGAATGGGCCAACGAGGTCTTCTGCGTCAGGATACCGAGAAAGGCGGACGTGGTGGTCTCGATCGCCCAATACCCCATGGACGTCGACCTGTACCAGTCGCAGAAGGTGCTGGACAACGCCAAGTGGGCGCTTAAGACCAGGAGGCACCCTCATCCTCGTCTCCAAATGCCGCGAGGGCATAGGCGACGAGGTCTTCTGCAAGCAGTTGGCCCGATCGAAGGACCCGGACGAGGTACTGCGCAACCTGGCGGCGGAGTACAAGCTCGGATACCACAAGGCGGCGAAGGTGGCCGAGATGATGAAGTGGGCCAAGATATTCGGAGTCACCTCGCTTCCGCCGGAGAAGCTGGAGCAGATAAACATCACGTCCGTTCACCGAAGTCCAGAAGGCGCTGGACGCAGCCCTGGCAGAGAGGCCCGACGCCAAGGTCCTGGTCATCTTGGACGGCAGCGTCCTCGTCCCCAGGGTGGTATGAGATGGCCGATTACATCGAGGCCAAGCACCTGAAGGACGTCACGCAAGACCATGATGACCTGCACCTACTGCGGGTTCTGCAAGTCGGTCTGCCCGGTCTTCGAAGGCATCGGTTGGGACCCGAGCGTGGCCAGGGGGCGGATCATCCTCGCCTACGGTCTGCTGCAGAAGGACATCCCGGCGGACGAATCGGTGGTCGAGAACCTCTACCAGTGCACCACCTGCAAGGACTGCGAGAGGCGCTGCCCCTCGAAGATCGAGGTGGTCGACGTGGTCGAGCGGGCCCGGAGGGACCTGGTCGCCACCGGCAAGATGCTGCCGAAGCACCGGAAGCTGGTGGACAACGTGCTCAGGCATGGCAATCCCTACGGCGAGAAGGAAAGCGTCGCCGAAGACCCTGGGCGGACGAAGAAGCATCCGAGCTCGGTCGGCTATTTCGTCGGATGCACCGCGGCCTACCGCAATCGCAGCATCGCCGACGCCACCCTGTCGATCCTGGACAAGCTGGGCGAGGACTTCACCGTGATGGACGAGGTCTGCTGCGGCAGCGTGCTGCAGCGCATCGGCGTGGACGACGAGGCGGTGGAAGAGATCATGGAGAGGAACGTGCAGCCCACGGCGGACCTGGGCGTGGACGAGGTGGTCTTCTCCTGCGCCGGCTGCTACCGCATGTTCAAGGAGGAGTATCCCAAGTACGTCAAGGTGCCCTTCAAGGTGCGCCATATCTCGGAGTTCCTGGCGGAGCAGGGACCTGAAGCTCAAGCCACTTGACAAGGACTCATCACCTATCACGACCCCTGCCACCTGGGCAGGCACTGCGGCGTCTACGAGGCGCCGCGCAAGGTCCTTTCCAAGATACCCGGGGCCGAGCTTCAAGGAGATGCAGCACAGTCGGGAGACGGCGCGCTGCTGCGGCGGCGGCGGCGGTGTCCGTTCCGCCTATCCGGACCTGTCGGAGAAGATCGCCGCCAAGCGGGTCGACGAGGCGCCTTCGCCGACATGCTGGTCACCTCCTGCCCGTTCTGCGTCAACAATCTGCGCATGGGCAAGGAGAAAAGCTTAAGCCCGGTGGAAATCAAGGACCTGGTGGAGCTCATCGAGCCGCTGGTCGAGGGTTGAATGATCGCGCGCATCCGGGAGTACCGTTCCCATCGGGAGGCATTGGCCGAGTGGAAGCGATTCAACGTCGATATACCGGTCGAGGGCGAGGAGGAGTTGCGCGATCTGGTGTTCGTCTTCCTGGAAGGGGGTGATGCGGACGAGGTCCGCCGCACCGAGTTCTTGGCCGAAGAGTTGGGAGGGGATGCCTTCCGCTGCGATTCGGAGGCGCTTACCCGTTCGCTGCTCGTCTTCGAGGCGGGCGTGCTTCGTTCTGAGGCCTGCCGCCGCAGCACCGAGCCGGGGATCGACATGGTGAAGATGGCGCTGACGAGCTTCCGCCGGACCGATACGCCGTCAATCCAGTGGAACCGGGGCAGGCTGGACTTCGATCGGACGAAGGTCATGGGAGTGCTGAACCTCACCCCCGATTCGTTCTCGGACGGGGGCAAGCACCTGGGGACGGAAGTGGCGCTGCGGCACGCATTGCAGATGGTGGAGGAGGGGGCGGACATCATCGACGTCGGAGGGGAATCGACCCGGCCGGGCGCGGAGGAGATTGCGCCGGAGGATGAGCTCCGCCGGATAATGCCATTGGTCCGCGCACTGGTGCCTTCGACCGATGCCTTGATTTCCATCGACACCCGCCATTGGCAGGTGGCGCAGGAGGCGCTAGCCAGCGGCGTCGAAATCATCAATGACGTGAGCGGCCTGCGCGATCCGAAGATGGCGGCGCTGGCCGCGGAGACCGGAGCGCCAGTCATACTGATGCATATGCAGGGCGATCCGAAGACCATGCAGACCTCGCCCTATTACGAGGACGTGGTGGGAGACATTTCGCAATTCTTCCAGGAACGACTGGATGTGGCCGTGGCGGTCGGGGTGAAGAAAGAGAGGGTGATACTGGACCCGGGCCTCGGCTTCGGGAAGACGGTCGAGCACAATCTCCAGATATTGAATCGGCTGCACGAGTTCCGCAGCCTCGGAATGCCCATTCTAATCGGTGCGTCACGAAAGGGCTTCATCGGGAAGGTGTCAGGGATGGATGGGGGGAGACTGGAAGGGAGTCTGGCAGCTGCATCTGCCGCAGTTATGAATGGAGCTAACATTGTGAGGGCTCACGACGTAAAGGAGACCGTCCGGGCGGTGCGCCTAATCGACGCGATCCGGGGCGGATTAGAACCCCGACCTTTTCCAGGTCCTACCTAGGGCATTGGCAAATCATATTGGAACTCTCAAATGAAAAAGCGAGATTTATCCTATTGTTACTTGGTTTTGCAAAAAAAGAAAACTGACTGCGCCATAGGCGCAGGCAGAACTAGTAGCGCCTTTCCGGCCTGTGCTTGGTAAAGCACTCACGGCAATACACTGGGCGCCCCTCTGTGGGCTTGAACGGGACCTCACAATCCTTCTGGCAATCGTTGCAGACGGTCTTGTGCATTTCCCTTGGAACACTGTTATACATGTTTGATTTCACCTCCGGTTTCGAGAGACTAGACCTATTTTCTTTCTCTAGCTCCTTGCAGCCCCGAAGGGTCGTTTAGAACACAGCGAACGAAAAAGATTAGCTATTACCGTTGACCTGATGTCGATATATAAACTTATATATTGTCTCCAAAGAGAAAAAACATGATATTTGATCATCTCTCAGAGCCTGAATCTCACCGCATCCCGCCAATAAGAAAAGGAAGATGTTATTGTCCTCGATCCGAGCCCCCCACATATCTTCTGACGTGCTGATCGAGAAAGAGCGGGTGATGCTTTGGGAAGGACAATGCCGAAGGTGATTTAACGAATCGTAGACTGTGACTCACCTTCTTTTATAGTCATGCCCAGCGAACCTATCGCCCTTCGCGGTCTGTCGCTTGGTCCCCTTGACCGGTCCGGCATCGACATGGACGCTTTTATTGAGCTCAAGGGCGAGCTTTCTTCCCTCGTCGGTCAGAGAATAGACTTCGCTCTTGCACGCGACAATTCCTTTCTGTTCCATGGAATAAAGCACGTCCTTGGCCTTCTCCAGGGTGATGTGGTTCCTATTGGCCAATTGTTCCACTGACAAATCCCCCTTCGCGAGTTCCTGAAAGATCGCGAGCCATTGCCTATCTTTTTGAATAAACTCGATATTCATCGGCACACCCGATCTGTCATTTGAACGGATTCCTTATTAATTTGACCATCCCGTCGTCCCGAGGGAACTCGGTAAACATGAAACAGAAAGGTCGTCTTGGCACTATTGTATTCCCTTTTGTACCTTCCTTTGATCTCTCTTCACTTCCATATCGATGTCCTTTCCAACATGCATTTCCTTGTTCCTAATAGACTTGACCCCGTCTCTGGCTCCCTTCACGAAGTGCTCATCCTTGATTTCTTTGCCAACGTCGCTCTTGGATTTCTTTTTCATGCATTCACCTCGAAGATTGGGCGTCGATCCATTGTTTCGTTCATCCCAAAGTCAGTTTAGATTAGCGACTATTTGAGGTTGGCTATCCAGACGAATATATATCATGCGGCATTCGTGCTTCGTAGGGACCATCCAGATCAATAGCGACGCTCTCTTCATGAGATGCCTTCAATCAAAGCACTAGAAGGATCATTGACGAAGTGAACGCCTCACGAGAAGTATGTTATAGCTATGCTCTCCCCTTCGTTGATTAGCTCGATCGGATGATTCAACATGAAGGAGATCTTCGTTCTCAATGGAAAATGGAGGACGCCCGCAACGCCGCACCATGTCACCAAGGGAGAGATGACATTCGACCCATCGAAGGGGGCCATCCTGAAGCTGAGCGGACTGCTCAAGGAAAGCGAGACATGCGCCATGCCCTTCGAGATCGTGCTCGGTGAAACTGAGGACGGAAGAGCGGTGACGATGATCGGATCGAGCGGCACCTGGCTGGCACGCCCCTATCGCCTGGCAGTTGCGGGGGAGTCAGACACACCTGTCTGCTCCTCACTATGCGCCAACGTCCTCTTGGTCGGAAGGCACTATCTCTCCTCGAAGGAGATTGATTTCAGAGGTTTCACCATCGACATGTCGCATCTGTCGGACTGGGCAGGCTTTGGCGATCCGGGATGTGCCGACCTTACTCGGCCAGACGCGGTTGGGCCAGTATATGATATCGGTCAAATGGGGAAGCTGATCATAGGCTCTGAGACCGACGGCTCCTGCCATCTGACCCTGGCGCTCGAGGGCGGGGTCAGTCTCGACAGGGGAATCGAGCTGGTGCGCCAACTGCGCAATCTGATGGCGTTGCTGATGCATCGGCCGGTGCAGGAGGCAGGGGTGCGAGGTGCCATCGGAGGCGAGGCGGATGATAGCGAGAGCATGACGGTGGACATCTTCTATCCATCCTTCGCTCATGACCGAAGCGCGGGCCCGCTTGAGTTCGAGGACATGCTGTTGCCATTGAGCAGCATCAGAACGGACTTGGGGAGCATCGTCGCCAAGTGGTTTTCGGCCAACGAGGCGATGGCCCAGGTCCTCGACCTCTACTTCGCCGCCGCGCAAAGCGTCGAGCTCTTCGCTGAGACCCGCTTCCTCTTGTACGTGCAGGCGCTCGAGGCCTACCATCGCCTTCGCTACCGCAACTTCGAGGTGGAGCCGGAAGAGCATGCGAAGCGGCTTGCAGTCATCCTATCGAGTATACCCCAGCAATACCGGGAATGGATGCGGGATGGGCTGGAGCATAGCAACGAGCCCTCCCACGGTCAAAGGTTGAGGGAGGTATATCGCGACTTGCGCGAAATCATGGACGAATTCGTGGACGACAGGAAGCTCTTCATCTACCGGGTCATCAAGACCAGGAACCATCTGACGCACTCGGAGGGTGACAGCATGATCCTCGAAGGGAACGACCTGTTGCTGGCGACGACCCGGCTCAGGCTGCTGCTGGAGCTGTGCTTGCTCAAGGAGATCGGCATCGGACCGGAGCTGATGAAGCAGGCCGTGATGAACAATATCATGTTCTCCAGGATCAGGGTTGGCTCTGATGACCCGGACAACGGGTGACAGGACTCTCCCCCCAATCACAGGTTATCGGGAAGGGAGTTACTGCCGTAGATTTGGTACCCACTTCGACTTTCCCCTTCGCCGACGAATCATGCTCTCTATTCGAACATCCCGAGATATGGGATTACCTTCGGGTCGAGGATGTACTTCACCTTCGGTCCAACGACATAGATGGGTGAGTACCCATAGAAATTGAGCTCGAAAACGTCATAAGTCGCGATGGAGAAGAAGAGCCTTTTCAATTCATCCATCCTATCATTGTCCTTCTCATCCAAAGCTCGATCCCTGACCCGGGCGATCATGACCTCCAACGGCTGAAGGACATCATTCTTCAGCGTATCCAGCCTTTCCTTGAGCATGACCCGAGCCATCCGTCTGCTGGATACTGCCTGGAAGTGCCGCATCACCATAATCTGGATTCCGATCAAGAGCGCGAAGAAGAAAACGTTCCTCAAGTCCCCTTCGGCGGTGAACAGCTGGTTGAGCATCCCGCCTGTTAGTAGCATTGCCCCGATGAACAATATCGCCACAATTGCGATGACGATGCCAGACAGAGCCATGATTGCCGCGAAAGCTGATCGGCTCTTTATCTGCGCAGCTCTGATTTTCACCCCGAAGGAACTTGCTATGCGACTGAAGCCTTGAGAATGGGGCTCCAGGATCAACATCATGATGAAGAAGAAGATGATGAAAACGATCTGGACGACGATGTCTTGGGCGATTTCCGGATCGAGTGCTCCAGTGATAAAGCCGAAGTATAACGCAAAGAATAGGCCAATGCCGAAGATGATGATGAAGCTCGCCGCCAGTGGGGCCATGCCTCCAAGGAATATGGTTATCCCGATTTCGATTGCAAGTCTCCTCTTTTGCCTCAGTAGCATCAGAGCCGGCAAGAGCACATCCCTGACATGAAAGGAGCGGCGGCGGGCATCAGGGTCTTTTTCCTTTCGCGTGGTGGGCAAGAACAAGATGATGAAGTTAAAGGAATAGAGTATGAACGCCGCGATAAGCCAGACCAAGATCTCCTCGGGCTTGGCAAAGATGATCAGAACGACCAGCGTCAGGAGGACTGCGGCCACGAGATAGCTTCTGATGTAGCCCCGATGAGACTGGTTGACCCGTTGCAACAACCGGTCCTCGTGAGCGATCTCCGCTCTGACCTCGGATTCGAATCCCTCAGGCGAACTGATGTCCATCCGGATCTCATCGGGTTCTATCATTCTCACTCTTAACATTCAGAGAGGCCGATGGTAAAGTCTTCATCGGTTCTGCTTCGCTTCTTTTTCTTTGAAGCCAGACTGATCGATGCACCTATGCTCAGCCTCCTCGATGATTCGGCCGCGTCGAAGGGAACTCTTTCCGATTTTCTAGCCCACCTTGCGTATCTTATTTGACCTTCAGAATTCCCATCAAGAGCAGTACCACGACCGCCAAAACAACTGCACCGAGCAGACCAAATATCAGCCAGCCTATGACAAATGCCACCACTGAGCCGAGTCCGATGGCCCCCCAGTTCATTGTTATCGCCATTTTTACACCTGCTCAGATTACCGGAGCGACGCATTTATAACCTTATTCCCTGACGGCTTGGCATCGCTTTGACCGACTGAACGCAAACCATCGGTTTCAGCAATAGACTAATGTAATGGCGGCTCCGTTGATTTTTATTAAATGGTGGAAGTCGAAGCAATAAGGAAGAGACCATTGCGTGTTACCATCATCGGTATACTCTCCATCCTGGCAGGCCTAATCTATCTATTTCCTGCCCTTGATGTTTTGGGCTTGGGCAACCTCATCAACCTTTCAGGTCAGACATTCCACTCGGGACCATTGGTGCTGACTGCCGTTGTCATCGCCATCGCCAACTTCATTCTCGGTCTAGGCTGCCTGATTGGGTGGCGCCCTATCTGGTCATACCTGGTCATCATATCGCTGATCAACTTCGTGGTCGCCCTGCTTGCCCTGCTCAATTTGAATACGAGCCAATTGGATACAAATATCAACCAGGGGGTGGCCTTGCTTATTGCTATGGCCTGGCTTGGAATCGCCATTTATGTATTGCTAACGGTGCAATCGAAGAAGACCAGGGCCTGGTTCCAACGCTAGACTGTCCAGAAATTGGATGGACATCAAATCAGTAGGACGCGTTCCTTGCACAATGTAGGTCGCTCATCTCCGGATATCATAATATATCGCCAGCCTGCGTTGTTAACCACATGGCTCTAGGATTGATCGACGCCCTCTGGTCCGTACTGGGCATTTACATCACGACAATCCTGTACATATTCTCCATCCTGGTGATATTCACCGTCATCTTCGTCCAGAAGAAGCGTCCCCTGGCCGTTCTGGTATGGGTTCTTGCCTGTCTCAGCTTCCCCTTGGTCTTCGTTCTCCTATTCTACGTGTTCCTGGGGCGGGACTATAGTCGGAAGAAGATGTTCGGCAGCAAGGCGGAGATGGACCGAGAAGTGGCCATTGCCCTGCTGAAGACGAAGGAGAGCATATTCGTCTCCGACCTATCGAAGCCTGGCCTTGGCCCCAATGAATCTTTGGCGCGCATGCTGTTCGCCTCCAATCGATCTTACCTCACCAGCGACAATGAAGTGGAATACTACAACGAGGGAAGCCAGATATTCAAGGCCATGCTGGAGGAGATCAAGGCTGCGAAGCGCTTCGTGCACATGGAGTTCTACATGATTCGCAACGACGCCATAGCCAAGGAATTCCGGCAGGCCCTGGTGCAGAAGGCCAAGGAAGGCGTCGAGGTGAAGCTCCTCATGGATGCCTCCGGTTGCCACAAGCTTCCCAGGAATTTCTTCAAGGAGCTGACGGACGCTGGCGGCAGGACCGCCCTCTTCTTCCCATCACTCATCCCCAAACTGAACTTAGGCATCAACAATCGCAACCACCGCAAGCTCTTCGTCGCGGATGGGGACACCGCTTTCATCGGAGGCTGCAATATTGGCATCGAGTATCAGGGAGAGGGGCCGCTCGGCCATTGGCGCGATGACATGGTACGCATCCGCGGCAGCGGCGCCATCAGCGTGGAGAAGCGCATGGTCATGGATTGGAATTTCGCCGCTAAGGATCAGTTGAGGGTCGAGGACTACGCCCCGACGAAGCCAGGGAGCGGCAAGGCCAGTTTGCAGGTGGTCTCAGGAGGGCCGGACACGGTCGCCCGGCACATCGAGGAGCAATACGTGAAGATGATCACCACTGCCAGATTCTATGTCTACATTCAGACGCCTTACTTCGTCCCGAGTGGGGCGGTCACCGCTGCCTTAGTCACCGCGGCCAAGTCCGGAGTGGACGTAAGGGTGATGATGCCCTCCAAACCAGATCACCCGTTCATCTATTGGGCATCGTTGTTCAACGCGGGGGACATGCTGCGCAGCAACGTACGAATACATCAGGTCAATCAGGATGGCTTCATCCATGCCAAGGTCCTGGTCATGGATGATCTGGTTGCGTCGGTCGGCAGTGCCAATTTCGACAATCGAAGCTTGGGGCTGAACTTCGAGAGCAACGCCGTGGTCTTCGACAAGGACTTCGCCAAGAAGGTCAAGTCCGCATACCTTGATGACGTTGAGCGATGCTGCACCGAGCTCACCAAGGAAACGTACCAGAAGCGCTCATCATTGGTCAAGTTGAAGGAAGACATCTCGAGACTCTACGGCCCGATTGCCTGAGCGCATTGGCGGTCCTGAATCTCCTGACCGCAAATGCGAACAAAAATGGCCTCATCCATTATATCATAATGCAATAAATGTGCCTAAAGTGAATTCCTTTAGCGAAATCGCCTGAGGAGCGGGGGTTAAGAACCACCAATGCAGGCCGGTTCCTTCTCGCTCCATGCGTTAACAGGCAATTATCTCGATTTCTTCTGTACCTTCTTCACTTCCTTATCGATTGCCTCTCCGACATCTCTGGCACCTTTCTGGATATCCTTGATCCCACTCCTCACTCCTTTCTGAACGTCCGCAATTCCCTTATCGATCTCCTTCTTGGTCTTCTCTTTCATGTAGTTCACCTTGAAACCGGGCGCGATCAATTGCCCAGTCATATCGGCAGTGTGTTGGGAGCGTCGCCTATATGAGCATTGTTGGTCGGATAGTTACTCCGTAGCTCAAAAGGCGAGAACAGTGCCAGCAACCCGGGTTACAGCAGATCACTTTCGGTTATCCTCGCCACCCGCATCGCAAGGGCGCTCGCAATGAGCATAGTGGGCAATCCCTGCGACCGATGTAGCAGCGAGAGGTCGGCGACATGCAGGTTCTCAGGCAGATCGATCGGAAATATGGAAATCAGTTCCTCACAGATGGCATCAAAAGGCTCCAGGCCTTGATCTTTTCTGCCGGCACAACAACTCCCATATCGGCATTCATCTCAGGTTCTGCATTCATTGAATCGTAATACTCTTGCTTTGTTGTTGCCATATTGATCCCGTAGTTCCTAGGAATATGACTACTAGAGTGTTGCCCAACGCCACAGCGGCCGTTTGCTACTAATGCCAACGTCATGCGGTCAGAATGGGGAGTGTGCAGGTCATGGCATCCAGCCCCTATCCGTGAGGATTCGTTGTGGAATTAGCATCATTCATAGTTCGAACCTCACCGCATCTTTTAGATAGAAAGAAGAAAAGGTGCCTCCGAAAAATGTCAAAGAGTGCATTTTAGTTTAGTGAAGTAAGAAGTAAAAGGTTTCACCGTTCGAAGGCTCGGTGCAATTTGAATTTAATTGAATCTAAAAATTATTAATCTGGATGAGTATGGCCCAGCTTCCCGGGGGAAGCCGAGTTCTCACAGCAGAACGGAAAGCAGGCCTACCACTATCGTCAGCGCTATCACGATGACGATGAAAATGCTGTTGCGGCGCCTGCTCCTCTTGGACGCTTCGTTGTACTCGCTCTCACAGGTCTCGGAGCAGAACTTCTGGTCCACTGGCACGGCCGCGTCGCACATCGCGCAGTGAGTATGGTCCGGGAGCTGTTCTGGCATATCGGCATTGGTAAGCGAATGCCCCCATTTAACTCTGACTAGGCCGGGCGCGATGAGGCGCAATCAGGTAGGCAGCCGAGGCTGCCATCATTACCTTCATCGCATCCACTGCCACGAACGGCAATGCCCCAAGCAGCAGGGCTTGGGTCATGTCAAGGTGCAAGAGGAAGGCCAGCCAAACCGAACCGGAAAGGAGGATTATCGCTGCGCCGGCGCTCATCGTCAAGGCAATCCTTGGCGCGGTACAGCATCTGCCACGGTGCACCATCTCGCCGATCAATGCCGCGGCTAGCACGAAACCTAGAAGGTATCCGGCCGTGACCCCGGAAAGGGCTGCGAATCCGATCTGCCCGCTGAACCAGCCGAAGCTTGCCCCCAATCCCAGGTACATGCCGACGCTGACTGTGCCGAACCGGCCCAATACGAAGCCGACCAGCAGGACCACTAGGACCTGGCCGGTGAATGGGACTGGGGTGAAGGGCAGGTACAAGCGGACCTGTGCCGCGATGGCCATGAGCACCGCGAACAGGAGGGAGGCGACGAGCTTGCTTGCTAGCCCCGACTCCTCTCTCCAACGGAAAAGCCTGTCGACGGCGAGGCCGCGATAGTCTTCAAAGGCGGTGATTGTCGACATCGAAAAAGGGGAATGCCACGCACCCTGATAAACCTTGTCAGGGTCAAGTGCAATCAACATCATTCGTCCCTCAATCCCGCCACCACAGGTTTATGTATCCGTTGGGGGACTTTCCCTTTCATGTGGAAGGTTTTCGGAGTCGAGGGGACGATCCCAGCCTTCGCCGAGATTTGGAAGCAGCGGATCATCGAGTTCTCCAAGCGAAAGAAGGACCGAGAGAGATTCCTGAAGATGATGGAGGAGTCGGAGGTCCGCTACGTCCTCGATGCCATCCGAGAGGTGCACGTGTTCATGGTCTACCTCCCCACGAAATACAAGCGTGAGGACCTGCTGTTCTTCAAGGAGTTCGTGATCAAGGCCACCCAGTCCGCCAAGGTGCCCGCCCTGGAATTTGATGGTGTCGCTCAGCCCAACGGCGTGGTCATCACCTCCCAAGAGGAGTGGAACGATTACGAGTGGCGCAGGAAGAACCGCACCAATTGGCTCGAGTCAGAGGAGAAGCGCCTGAAGCCGAAGGAAGGCGAGGAATCTCAGGGTTTCTAGGCCTAATACCGTGGACCGAACATTTTTCATCGGTTCGACGCTAGTAGCACCAGGCCATGCTCACCCTCTACATGCTCGGAGGCGAGGACATCGAGAAGCGCGATTCGCGCAGCCTCAACGAGCACGCGTTCCGTGATGCGGGCGGTTCGCCCTCGGTGGCGATCTTCCCCTGGGCGTCGAAGACGAAGGAGGGGAAGCAGCGCCGCTTCCTGGTCACCTACTTCAAGGAGCTGGGCGCGCGATCGGTCCGCTTCGTGGAGCGCTCCCTGCCTTTCGCCGAGATGGCGGCGATCGCCGAGGGCTCGCAGATAATCTATCTCCCTGACGGCGACGTAAGGCTGCTGATCGAGATGCTGCGCGAGACCGGTTCGCTGCATCTGCTGCGACTGCACGACAACGTGATCATCGGCAGCTCCGCTGGAGCATTGGCGCTGTGCAGCGAGTTCATCGCGCCGGGGAAGAATGGAGCCGAGGACCTGGTGGTCGAAAAGGGGCTGGGGCTGAGCGATTATGTGATCAGCGTGCGCTACGAGCCGACGCAGGACGCCCAACTGGAGGGGCTGTCCAAGAACCGGAGCATCTTCGCCATCCCATATGGAGCGGCCATAAGGTCGGACAACTGCTCCCTGAGCCTGCTCGGCGAGGTAGATCTCTTCATGGACGGGAAGAAGCTGTGAGCGGGGCGGTTCTCGGATTTCTTGGATTTAGCGTTAAACGTCTCTGCGAGTTGCTCGCCCAGCTTTATTACATCTCCAACCATTGGGCCGCGGATAAGGATGGGGCGTTTCTCATTTGTCGCGCACATGCCCGATCGGCCTGGGGCGATGCATAACGTTGCCAAGATAGTGAATCGGCACGGTGGCAACATCGAAAGGGTCCATCACGACCATCGTATCGATCCGAACACCGTCTTCTTCGAGGTGGTCTGCAACGAGATGGCATATGAGGCGATCAAGAGCGAGCTTGCGTCGATCGGATACTTGCACAATCCGCTGATCGCCCCTGGGCATCTCAAGCTGAAGGTGCACCTCCGCGACCAGCCCGGCGAGCTCTCCCGGTTCCTCGTCTTCACGAGCAGGGCGGGGGCGAACATCGCCTACCTGGACTATGACGACAAGGCCGAGCATCCTGACGTCCTCACCGTTTCTCTGACGATCGAAAGCGGGGAAGAGGTCACGCGCCTGCTCGATTCGCTGAAGGAGATCTACCCTCTCGAGATCGTGGAATACGACACCACTGGCAGAGCCCTTGACGACACGATCTTCTACGTCCGCTTCGCCCAACGGCTTCGGGACATCATCGGTGGCGGAGAGGACCAATTCCTGATGCGCCTGCTGCACGACGTCAACCACATAGTGCAATCGCTCACCAGTCGGGGGGAAGACCCCAAAGAGGTTTTCGCCTCGATCCTCAGGACCGGGGAACGATTGAAGGAAACGATCGGTCCTGGCTTCTACTCCGATTGCCAGTCGATCGAGCTCGAGAACGGTCTCCAGCTGAATTGCCTGCAGATGCCCTGCGGAGGGAACGTCAGCGTGATCCGTGGCGGCGGGGGATGCACTATGGTCGACAGCGGCTTCGGTATTTACCATGACGATCTGCTCTGGCTGCTGGCGCGCATGCAGATCAATATAGGGGATATAGACCAGCTCCTGATCACGCATGCGGACGCCGACCATGCCGGGGGTGCGGCTCGGATCCCGGTGAAGGCAAGGATGCACGCCAAGACGCTTGAGATCATGCAGCGAGCGAACCGCGCATACGGTTCGAGGCTGGAGGGCTCGATCCTGGAGGAGGTCTACACTCACCTGATCAACCTCTTCTCCGGCTTCCTCGTCCCCGACCAGGTGCTTCCTTTCCCAATTGCCTCAAATAGAACAAGGGGCCCATTCCGATCGCTGGGCCAGGTGATCGCAGGCGGGCTGAAGCTAGAGGTCCTTGAAGGCTTGGGCGGCCACCTTCAAGGGCAGGTCTTCTTTCTGTGCGAAAACCCAGCGCTGGTCTTCACCGGCGACACGCTCATCAATTTCACTTCCTTCGATGAGGGCCGAGCGGAGTTCAACAACCTCGCCAAAACGCTGATGACGACGGTCAACGTGGACAGTGCCACAGTAAGGAAGGAGAGGGAGGGCCTGATGCAGATCATCAAGGAACTGGATGCCGAAGCGAAGAAGGATGGGCATAGATGCCTGGTCTGTCCCGGGCACGGGCCGATCTCGACCCTGGAAGGAGACGAGCTGATGGCCTACGGAACGGTGCGAAAAGTTGCAAGAGCGTACTGATGTTCATTCCCCGTTCAGGATCCTGCCATCAGTACCGATCGTGACCGTGCTCATTGGCACATTCTTCCTAGATCGTTCTATTGCTTTCTTCACGATCATGTTCAGGCCAGAGCAGCAGGGCACTTCCATGCGGACCACGGTGATGTCCTTGATATCATTCAGGCTCAGTATCTCGGCCAACTTTTCGACCGATGCCTGGACATCGTCCAGCTTCGGGCAGGCGATGAGGGCGATCTTCCCTGTGATGAAGTCGCTGTGCATGTTCGCGTAGGCGAACGCCGAGCAATCGGCCGCAAGGAGCAGGTGCGCCCCTTTGAAGTATGGGGCATTCGGATGGGCTAGACGCAACTGCACCGGCCAGTTGGACAACTGCGGGGTCTGCCGCCCTCCTTCGACTTCGGTCTTTGGAACGGGGATCTTGCGGGAGAAGGATGAAGGGCAGGCCTTCTTGATTTCCGGGCCCGGTCGATCGGCAATGTGCTCTTCGACCGCCTTGGCATCGAATGCTTCTGCCTTCCGTTCAACTATGCGCAGCGCTCCGGTCGGGCACTCTCCTAGGCAAGCTCCCAGCCCGTCGCAGAATGAATCGCTGATTACATTTGCTTTGCCATTCTTGATCTCGATCGCTCCTTCCGCGCATGCAATCACGCATTGGCCGCATCCATTGCAGAGCGACTCATCGATGCCGATTATCTTCCTGGTGACCAAGGATCCGCCTCTTCTTCCTGACTAATACCCTTCCTATTAAAAGGCAGAGAGGGAAGTTACGTTCAGTTCTAAGCTTAGCGAAAATTAGTCCTCGTAACAAAATCAGCTGGGTTGCACACCCGGTCGAACACTCCCCCCCATATCATTTAATATCTGCAACTCAGGTAATTCGGCGAGGAGGTTAACGATTGCCAAATACCTATCCGTATCCGAAGGGAGACTCAAAGGTCAAATGGGTCTCTCCAGAGTGGCTTGAGCATCACATCACGGACGACCTGTTGATCATCGACTGCCAGCCGAACATCCATGATTACATACAGGAGCACATTCCTGGTTCCGTTTACTTGAACGAGGAGTTCCTGAGGGCTTCATTGAGGGGAATGCCCAACGTCTTCTCGGCCAAGGAGGTGGTCGAAGCGACCTATCGCCGGGTCGGCGTGAGGATGAATAGGCCGGTGCTTGTGTACACCGGGGTCGGGCCATACAAGAAATGGGGCGACGGGCTGGAACAGACCAATATGGCCTACGGGCTCTCCCGCTACGGTCACGACAATGTGCTAATCCTTGACGGCGGAATAGACCGATGGAAGATGGAAAGCAGGAGGCTGAGCCAGATCTTCCCCAAGCTCACCGAAGGGGACTTCAAGGCAACGGTCAGGCCTGAGTACTACATCCAGTACCAGGAGTTCAAGGCCATCAAGGACCGACCTGATGTGATCGTCTTGGATGCCAGGCCGGTGGCATTCTACGAAGGGCAGGGGCCATGGATCAAGCCGGGTCACATCCCCGGGGCCATAAGCTTCCCTTGGGCAAACCTGATGACCGATAACAAGAGGGAGCTGAAGCCCGAGGAGGAGATCGTCAGGATGTTGCAGGAAGCAGGCATTACAAAGGATAAGACAATAATCACTTCCTGCGGAACTGGGAGGGAGCAGACCAATGAGTTCCTCCTGCTAAAGTTCTACTTCGGCTTCCCGAAGGTAAGGGGGCACGAGGGGGCATTCACCGAGTGGACCTCATATCCGGAGAATCCAACGGTGGTAGGCAAGAACCCAAGGTGAGCGTCAGAGGTGCCGAACCATCATTGCAGCTGATGACGTTCAATAGAGCCGGTGCCAGTTTCGGCCATCCCTGGGCAAAGCCTATCAGGGCAGCCTATGATCTCCTATGCGGGGTTACGATGGAGAAAGAAAAGGGGCACAACGGATCGGTGGGCGAAGCATTGACGTTCTATGCCCGATTCAGCGATGTACTTGGATTATTCGTCAACCTCACCGTGCGCGGGGATAAGGTTGTCTCCGTCAGACTTTCGAATGAGCCGCCATCAATGCAATATTCCGAGGACCATCCCTACCTCACCAGGATCATCAATCATATTGCGACCGGGAAGGATGGGATGCGTGACATCCCGCTCGATCTCCAGGTCACCCCTTTCGCAAGTGACGTGCTCGAACAGCTAAGGAAGGTCCCGCCGGGCGAGGTCGTAACCTATGGTGAGATAGCAAGGAGGTTGGGAAACCCCAATGCCAGCAGGGCAGTCGGAAGCGTGTGCGCCAAGAATCCGGTCACAATCATAGTGCCTTGCCATAGGATCGTTCCGAAGTCTGGAGGCGTCGGCAATTATACCTCTGATGGCGGATCGAAGGTGAAGGTTAAGCTGCTGGAGCAAGAGGGGGCACTGAGCAGAGTTGGGTGAGCGGAAGAAAGGGTTCATTCACCTTTTCCTGAAATGAATTGGCAGTATCCATAAGCGATCGGCCCCTTCTTCGTTGTCTCGCAGGGGAAATCCCCGCATTCGAAGCAATGCTTCACCCCCTTGTGGAATGCGCAGCTGGCGACCGCGCAGAAGGGATTCTCTTTTGGGACGCACCCTGTGCTTCCGCTCGGGCACTTGCCTGAGGTCATCCTGGGGCATATCTCGCAGGCGATGCCACAGACTCCTGTTCGGGCCTCCATGAGCATTGGATGCTCTTGCTCAATATTTGAATGCCTCTTGTCATTCGACCCGAAGCTTCATGGCTGGCCATGGGGCAAATAGACGAACCCGTCTCGCTTCTAATAGTCCGACTAAGCATCATCGCATCCGCACAGTTCTCCCCCATCCTGGCCGCAGCAAGCATACGTCATTTCACGGAGAGCTCTGATAGACATATGACCAACATTTCAAGGTAATTCCGAACGGATCAATCGAGAGCATTATATCTTGCAAGCATCCTGCATGATGAATCATTCAAACCCTGGGTTTGAAGCTATCGTAGGGAAGAATCAACATGCTCAGATATACAAGATATCTAGCTATGGCCTTAGTCGCCATAATGCTGGCCTTAGTCGCGCTCCCCATTGTGCAGAACGCGGCCGCGGTCCCGACGGGTTGGAACGGAAGCCAGTTGTCATCAACTATCTCCCCTCAGCAGACATCAACGGCCGTAGATGTCAACGGCAAGGTCCACCTTCTTGGGGTAGACTACAATAATGGGATTCATCTGGTATACGCAGATGATGTTTCGGGCTCCTGGTCTGCTCCTTACACCATCGATGTATGCGCTGGAACCCCTCCGTCGATAGTGACGGATTCCAACGGGCATTCCCACGTTCTCTACCTGCAACAGAATCAGAGCCTCATGTATGCGACCAATGCTGGAGGATCCTGGGTGAATAGAACGATATTCACCAACCCAGTTGGTTTCTACTACGGATTCTCCATGGCTCTTGATCATAACAACAAGGTCCACATCGCCTTCACCCCGGCCCTGTCCAACATGGTCAAGCATGCGACCAACGCCGGAGGATCATGGACCATTGAGAACGTGACCAGCGGGTCCAACGTGGAGAGCAGGCCTGCCTTGGCCGTCGACTCTAACAATAAAGTTCACATCGCATGTCTCTCCTTCGGGACATACAATGGCCTAGTTTATCATGAGAACACGACAGGAACATGGTCGACCACCTTGGTCAACTCATCTCTCGGCATCGAATTCATCTGCATGTGCCTGGACCATAATGACAAAGCCCACATAGGCTTCATGACGGCCTATAGCACCATCAGATATTCCACCAATGCTGGAGGGAGCTGGCAGAATGAAACTGTCAGCACGATTCCAGTCGCGAATTCGGATATCCAATTCGATTCTCCACCCAATATTGTGGTAGACTCAAGTAACAATCCAAAGATATCTTACTTCAACACCACTGGCGGCTTCGAATATTTTGTCGAAATCGCCTCCAAGTCTGGTTCTACCTGGACCATAACCCGTTTGGGACCTGGTCTTTCGCAGAGCATGGCAATAAGTCCGACCGACAAGCTATTCGTGGCATATGACGGCTGGAGCACTGCTAGTGGCTTCATTCTGGACTCCACCGGCGTCATTACACCAGGCACTTTCGGCGGTGCAGCCAGCGGATCCCCGCCAGGGCCGGTCACATCGGTGACGGCGACTGGTGGAGAAAGCAAGGTCACCATCACTTGGAGCGCCCCCACCACCGGAGGGATCGCGGTTTCCGTGATAATATACCGCTCGACGACAAATTCGATGCCATCGACCTCATTGGTCACGGTCGGCGTCTCCCCCGGGCAGTATGTGGATAATTCCGCGGAAGACAATCAGACCTATTATTACTGGCTGGTATCAACCAATAGCTTTGGCAACGGACCGGCAGTAGCCACGGGAGCCGTGACCGCCGGAGCGGCATCAGCGCCATCGCCGGGCGATAACAGCGCTCTGTTAATTGGATTGATAGTCCTGATAATATTGGTGTTCATTGTCTTGGTCATCATCCGGAGGAAGCGAAAGAAGGCTTGAGCCGCTTGGGTTCTCTTTCAGCAATGAGGCCCGCCGGCCTCTCCTTTCTTTCTATCATTTCCTCATTTTTCACTCAAGCGGGGCAAGCAGCGAAAGCTTTCACGTCCAATGTGGCTAATTGATGCGCGCCATAATACCAAGTGACTTTACTGTAAGAACCAAACCATGGATATGGTTGATGGTGGGTCTGTCCGGATTTGAACCGGAGTCACTAGCACCCCAAGCTAGAAGGATACCAAGCTACCCCACAGACCCAGATATAAGGAATTGAGGTAAGAGGTTTCAGCCTAGAGGTATGATCTCGTCCACCAGGTCCGAGTGCGCCACGATCATGCGGCGGCAGCAGTACCGGGTTAGTCCGAGATCGTCCAGCACGGCCTGCGGGTCCTCTCCCAGCTGCACCCGCTTGATGAACGTTTGATAGGACGATCCGACCACTTTTCCGCAAGTGAAACATCTTACTGGGATGATCATTTGCTCACCTGTAGGACTTCTGGCGCTTCTTTCTGGCACCACGGCCGAGCGGCTTCTTGGCCAGCTTGCGTCTCGGGTCCGAGACCATGAGACTTCGGTCCGTGGTCTTGAACATGCGCTCCAGTTCCTCGTCGTGGAAGAACTCGACCAGTCCGTTGGCGATTGCTGTCCTCGCCGCCTCCGCCTGGCCCATGACCCCGCCGCCGCTCACGCTGATGTCGATGTCGACCTTCGCGGCGCGCTCCGGCGCCAGCGTCAACGGCTCCATCATCTTGAGCTTTGCGAGTTCTGGAGTCCAGATGCCCGAGGGGCTTGGAGTTGATCCGCACCAATCCTGTGCCGCCTCTCACGGTGGCGCGTGCCACCGCCGTCTTGCGCTTGCCGGATGTGTTTGTGATCTCAGGCATGAATTTCACCTCACCTTCGAACCGAGATAGGACGACACTTCGCTCAGCGTGACGTATCTTTCCTTGCTGAGCTTGGTTGGGCCCATGAGCTTAACCTTCTCCGCGGCCTCGAATTCCTTCGGCACCCCGACGTAGACCTTCACCCTTCGGTAGGCGTCCCGTCCCCGGGTGTGGTCCCAGGGCAGCATGCCCCTGACCGTGCGCTTGAGGATCAGGTCCGCCCTTCTCGGGTAGAACGGTCCGTGGATTACCTTGCCGCGGTCCTTCTTCTGCTTGTACATCGCGAATACCGCTTCCTTGGAACCGGTCACGATCGCCTTCTCGGCGTTGACAATGACGATCTCTTCACCGCCCAGGATCCTCTTGGCGACGGACGTGCACAACCTGCCGATCACGTTGCCGTCCGCATCGATTACCGTTACCATTTCTTCACCCCATGATCCTGACGTCCCGGCCGGAAGGGGTCTCCTTCATCAGCTGGGGAAGGGTAAGCTGGCGTCCACCGGCTTCCTCGATCTTCTTCACGGCGGAGGCGGAGAATTTGAACGCTGCCACGGTCAACTTCTTGTTGATCGCTCCAGCACCGAGCACCTTCCCCGGGACGACGATGACGTCGCCTTCGTTAGCGTAGCGCTCCAACCTGCTCAAGTTGACCTCAGCCCAGTTTCGGCTGGGCTTCTCGAGCCGCAGAGCAATGTCTCGCCAGATCTCAGCCCCCTTCTCCCGGGTCTCCTTCTTCAATGCGTCGATGAGGAGCACCAGGTTCGGGTCCGACTTCTTTGTTCCTGTCATAGTTCTGACTCTCCCGACATTGGGTATCAGGCTCTAATAGAAAGGCCTTTAATAAACCTTTCCTAAAAACGCAGGGTTTCCAGGCAGGCTTGGCGAAATATGCTGGCAGGTCGACCCTGAGTCCTTTAAGGAATCGAGGATGCGCTGATCCAATAAAAGCCAATCGGAAGTGCATTATATATGAGGCCTGATTACTGAGGATTGCCTTGGGTGACTAGATGATTCGCTTTGGTCCAGCTGGTATTCCGCTTTCTTGTAAGGGTCGCACGCTCAAAGACGGGATCGAGGACGTTCACAACCTCGGGCTCAACGCCATGGAGGTCCAGATGGTCCGGGTCAACGTCATCGAACGCTATCCGGACGAGGAGGAGATCGGCCAGGCGCCGTTGGACCTGCAGAGCGACCTCATCGTCGAGATCGTCCGGAAGAAGGGGAAGAAGGACCTGCGGATTAGCCGATCTCAAGGAGAAGATCAAGGAAGAGGACACCCTGGTCACCCTTTCCTCGGGGCTGGTGCAGAACTGGCACGAGCTCAAGGACCTGGGGAGGATGGGCAAGGAGCTGGACGTGGAGCTGTCCATGCACACGCCCTATTATATGGACCTCACGTCGAACAATGAGCTCACCAAGAAGAGCATCGACTCCATCCATTGGTCCGGGATGATGACCGGCCAGATGGAAGGGAAGATGGTCACCACTCATATCGGGCTGTACGGCAACCTGTCCAAGAAGGCCGCGACCGAGCGCATCACCAACAACATCCAGGAACTGATGGAGTGGTGGCGGGAGAACAAGATCCCCGCACGCCTGGGCATCGAGACCTCCGGCAGGCAGGAGGTCTGGGGCTCGCTCGACGAGATACTGGAGCTGTGCGACACGGTCGACGGTCCGGTGCCGGTCATCAACTTCGCTCACTATCATGCGCGCGAGAACGGCCTGCTCCGCACCGCGGCGGACTTCGCCGATCTGCTCGAGCGGACGAAGAGGTATGTGGACGGTTCCTACTACACCCACTTCTCCGGCGTGGAGCACGAAGCGGGGAACGAGAAGCGCGTCACCCCGATCAAGAAGGGCGATCTGCGCTTCGAGCCGCTGGCGGAGATGCTGGTCGAGCTCAACCCGGCCATCACCATCATCTCGTCCTCGCCGCTGCTGGAGCACGACGCGATGTACATGAAGGTCATCTACGAGCGCATACTCACCAAGAAGGTCATGAAGGGCACCAAGTCCAAGAAGGGCGAGGGCGAGGAGGAAGAGGAGGACCTGGAAGAGGAAGAAGAGGAGGAAGAGGAGGAGCGCACTCCGAGACCGAGGCCCTCCAAGCCCAAGGCCGAGGCGCCGAAGGCGGAGAAGCCCAAGGCAGAGAAGGCCAAAGAGGCGAAGCCGAAGAAGGAGACGCCCAAGGTGGAAGCGAAGAAGGCCCCGAAGGAGGCGCCGAAAGCGAAGCCGAAGCCGACGCCGAAGCGGAAGCCAGCAGCGAAGAAGGCGTCAAAGCCACCAGCGGCAGCGAAGAGCGCCAAGCAGAAGGCTCCGGCAAAGCGCTCGAAGAAATAGATTCGAGAGGAACGCCAGATGAAGGAATCAGCCGCCTACATACTCGCTGAGGTCAAGGATACGCTCGACCGCATCGATCCATCAGCGGCCGACGCTGTGGTGGACGCTCTCATCAAGGCGAGGATCATCTTCATCTACGGGGTCGGGCGGTCCGGCCTGGTGGGCAAGGCGTTCTCGGTCCGCCTGGTCCAGATGGGCCTCGACGTCCATTTCATCGGCGATACCACGACCCCGATCGTGGAGAAGGAGGACCTGGTCCTGATCATCTCCAATACCGGCGAGACCTGGTCCGCCTTGCAGACGGCGAACATCATCGGGCGCCTCGGCGCCACCGTCGTCTCTATCACCAGCTCGCACCATTCGAAGCTCGCCCGGGCATCATCGATAACGGTGGAGATCGCTCCGCACCGCAGCGAGAAGAAGGCGGACGTGGCGCCGATGGGCACACTGTTCGAGGATGCGACCTTCATCTTCTTGGACTCGATCGTGCCGGAGTTGATGCAGAAGCTCGGGCAGACCGCCGCATCCATGTACAAGCGTCATGCCATTTGGGTGTGATGCTCCCTAGTGGTAATCAGAATTCTGAGATCAATCGGACAAAGCCCGCCTCCTCACCGAGGTGCCGAAGTAGGGGTTCTGGTATTCTTCCCAGTAGATCGCGAACGGCACCGGTTCGACGTCAACTCTGCCCAACCGGTATGCGCCGATCTCCTTGTTGATCGGATCGATCACCACCGCGCGATGGTAGGAGGAGCTGAACATGCCCCTCTGCGTATCGACATCCGTGGGCGACATGAAGACCCCGTGGCCCGGGTGGGAGTGGTACCATCCCGTGACGATATGATCGAATCCGATGTCATCCATCGAAGCGAAGAGCTTCTCGAAGCCGTCCCGACGGAACCGCACGCGCGTGGAGCTTGCGTCTAGGTCCGTCGTCGCCACGTCCCTGACGACAGTGTACTCGACACCTCCATCCACGAACACCTGGCCCAGCATCAGCCCCATCACCTCCAGTCTCTCGTGGACCTTGCTCATAGCGTGGTTCCGCATCTTCTCCTCGGCGATCTTGGAAATGTAAAGGGGCTTGCAGGCGTTTGCAGAAATGTGGCTTTTTCTCAGCTCGGCTTCGCTGAGCCACTTATGTGCGGTCGTGCGCTCCTTGGGCGGAGGCGGGCGCTGCTCGATTACCGGTTGTTTCCCCCCCAGGATAGTGAGGTGGCTCAATGCGAACGCACCACCTTCGGAAGCGGGGCGGTGACCATCGGCGGCTGGGGCTTCTTCACCGTGTTGAAGTGCTGTGCTGCGGCCGTGCATGTCTCCGTGCCGAACGGGCTTGATGGATTGGGGTTGAGAAGAAGGTACTCGATGCCTTTGATGAACATGAGCAGGGTAGAATTGAAGTTCCAGTCATCCAGCAGCTTGTTGCAGAGGAAACCGCCGTCCTCCGGCATCATGATGTTCGGATGGAATATCGGGGTCCGCCAGACCACGTAGGGCTTCTCGAATGGATAATCCTCGCTGATCTCCAGCTTGAAGCGGTGATGATAGCGACGCTTGATCTCGCCGCCCGCTAGCTCATATCCAGGAATCTGGAGCAGGCTGATCTCCACGCTGATCGGATATTCGGCGAATGCGTCCTCCCCGATATGTATCGGATGGCGCAGGCAGCGTTGGCAAATGGCCAATTCATTCTTCAGTCGGGCTTCCAATATCTCCCGAGGCAATGCCATCCTCAGCCGCCTTCCGGGTCGGGGATCAGCTCCAGGTCATCCGATGGAGAAATGCTGGCCTCGAGCACCGTCTGTTGGCCGCGGAGGAGCTTCTTCCCCTTCCGGATCACGTAAGCCCCCGCATCCTTTTCCCAATAGCCAGCAGCGCCTTCGATGATCTCTTGGACGGTGTTCTCCTCCTCCAATTCCATATCGACGGTGCTGCCGGTCTCAGCATTCCTAACTCTAACTCGCACCGACATTCAATTCACCACAGGGGCGAGGGGCATGGGGCTGAAAAAGGGCACTCATCACAGTTAGCTTACTGATAATTACCGAACGGACGTCTGGCTTTGACCTGCTTATCTAGCATGAACGCTGCACTCAGGGTCCAGGTCGACCTCGAGCATCTCGGACCGGTTCGCATGACCGTCGTAGTACCAGACGTTCTTGATGCACTTGTCCGTTTCTCCGCTCAGGATCTTCAGGCCTTCGCGCACCTGCACCGCCGCCACGATGCTCGTGGTGGTGATCTCCGCCGCCATCTTCGGCTCGAAGAAGGTGACATCGTTCCCGGTGCAGCTGAACCTCTTCTCCATCAAACGGAAATGGGTGCGGTTCATGGCGCATTGGAGACAGGGGGTGGTCGGAGGTATCACCGTCTGCACCTTTCCGGAGGTGCCCAGCGTCGCCCCGTCGACATAGGGGACTCCGTGGAAATACGAATGAGAGTTGACATGCAACCTGGCCACCACGTTGTCCAGGCAGCCGAAGACCAGGTCGTGCTCCTTGAACCGCTCCGTCGGCAGGTCCTGCACCTTGCCCACGACGAATTGAATCGCAGCCGCCTCGGTTGAGGTCGCCTGCCCGTTGGGCGACGACCTGAGCCTTGTCCCTCCCTGCCTCCGCGTCTTCAGTCCTGAAGAACACGCAACGGTTCAGGTTCGAAAGCACCACGGACTCCATGTCCACCAGGGTGATTTTCATCACCCCGGAGAGGATCAGGTTCTTCACCACCTCATTGCCCAAGGCGCCTGCGCCGATGACTAGGCATCTGGCATCGATGACCGCGTCCAAGTCGATCCAGCCGATCCTCCTTGACCGTTCCAGGCGGTCCAAGTCCTGATGGTCGGGGCGAAGGGGCGTGGGCATCGCTCGATTTAGGAGAAGCGGGTTAAAAAGACCAACGACGCCAGTTCGAATTCGCGAACTGACGGCCGATCATACGCTCGTCAGTACCAGCACCAGGAACAGGACGTACAGCACCCCGCCGAGCATCAGCCCGGACATGTGCAGCTCCCGGTGGCTGCTGCGCCAATAGAGCACGCTTGCCGAGAGCAGCGCCACTCCGATCGACACCGCCTGAAGGAATTGAGTGGTATTGGAGATATCGATGTGCCAGTCGGTGAGCAGAACGCCGATCGTCACCGGGAAGCAGCTCTGGAAGACCATCGCCCCGGTGATGTTCCCGATGGCGTAGGTGTCCTTGCGGTCTTTGATCCAGATGAAGCTATTGAACTTCTCCGGCAGCTCAGTGGCTATCGGAGCGATGATGAGCGCCAGTATCAGCGGGTTCAGTCCGATCGCGTCAGCGATCGATTCGATCTGCTGCACGAACATGTTGGCGCCGAGGATGATGGCCATCAGGCCCATGAGCACCTGGGCGATTATGAGGTAGGTGGGGGGTTCGCCGGGGTACACTGCCCTGCGGAACGCCTCGCTCACTTCGTCCGGAACGGTTTCGCCTTTATCCTTCTTATTGTTGCCCAGGCGGCTCACCACGCGGTGGAAGTAGAGGCACTTCAGGTCGCCGTCCTCGCACACGCCGTCTTTGCGCTGGATGGTGAGCCACATGTAGTATCCGTACAGCGGTATGAGCGAAGCGCCGACGATCCACTTCACCCAGTGGAACTCCAATGGCACGAAGGCGGCGATCACCGCCAAAGAGTAGGCGAGAAGGAAGACGCGCAGATCCCGCCGGATCAGCTTGCCGTTGATGTGCAGGGTCTTGGTCTGCCGGCGCTTGGCGAAGACCAGTACGCTCAGCCCGCAGACGAATAATGCGAGCGTGGCGAGCATGAACGGCGCGCCCAATATGGCCCCGGTCCCGATCTCATCACCGGCATCCCCGCCGATGAACAATATCGCGATCAGCGGGATCAGGGTCTCGGGCATGGCTGTTCCGACCGCGGCCAGGATGCTGCCAACCGCCCCCTCAGAAAGCCGGAAGCGCTTCCCCACCCATTCGACGCCGTTGGTGAAGAACTCGCATCCGACCAGGATGACGACGAAGCTGAGCAGGAAGACGACCAGGTCCATTCGAAGTTGTAATCGCGCGGTATTATAAAAAAGCGAGCCCATAGTCCGATCTTTACTATCCTCAAATCGTCCACGAATATCCTTATTACCGGACACCGATTTTCGTCGGCTCAGGGTGCAATGGAATGAGGCTGTCAGCATGGTCGAGACTTATTCGCGTCAACAGGCGAGATTGAATCGCGCAGGATCGACGATCATCTCCTGGACCGTGCTGATGGTCGTCCTCCTTGCCCTCCTCTCATCATCCATTCTCGCCAGCGCGGCTCAGCCGTCGGCGCAGGGGAAACCGAGTATCCTCAGCCTGGCGCAGTCGACGGACGATGTCCCCCCCTCGATACTGATATCATCGCCGACGATGGGGCAGGTATTTGACAACCTCACGGTGCAAGTAGCCTGGGAAGCGGAGGACTTGGGGTCAGGAGTGAACCATACCTTCCTCCGCATCGACTCAGGCAACTGGCTGAACGTCGACGGCCTGGCTAGCTTCGACGCGCAGCTGCTCCTGGGGGGACATCACAACGTTACCATTTTGGCCTTCGACGTCGCCGGGAACAAGGCGAGGGCTTCAGTCGATTTCGTCGTCATGGTCGCCCCGGAGGCGCCGGAGAGCGTCAACGCCACCGCTGGTGCGAGCGGGATCTCGATCAGTTGGGCAAGGCCCTTCGACGGCGGCTCGCCCATACTCTCTTACAAAGTGTTCCGCAGCCCCGTCGCAGGGGAATTCAATTCCGTCCCGCTTGCCACAGTCCCGATCCTGATGTACTTCGACCAGGATGCAGCTGCGGGTACCAAATACTACTATATGGTCAGGGCGAGCAACTCCCAGGGCGATAGCCCCGCCTCTTCCGAGGTCAATGCCACTCTGGCCGGCGGCCCGAGGCCGCCGGACGCTCCGACGGGGCTGACGGCAAGGGCGGGAATGGGCTTCGTCTCCCTCTCCTGGACCGCCCCGGACAATCAGGGCGCGAGCGCCGTCGTCGGCTACAACGTCTACCGGACCAGCGTTCCTGGCGCCAATCCATCGACGCCAATTGCCATACTCCATAATGGGCAGCGGTACTACATCGATGCCAGCCTCATCTCCGGAGCGTACTACTACAAAGTGAGCGCGGTCAACTTCGCCGAAGGGCCGAGGTCGAACGAAACGAACGCGACGGTGGACGGCATCCAGCCCGGTTCCCCGGGAACGATCGCGAGCATGAGCCTGATCGAAAAGGGAAGTGCGATCAGTTTGAGCTGGCAGGCTCCTCCCCAAGGCGCCTCACCCATAGTCCGCTACCTCATCTATCGCAACCCCGATCCCTTCGACCCGGTCCTCATCAACACGACCACGTCGACCGCGTACGTGGACTCGGACGTTGTCCCCGGCCAGACCTATCATTACTGGATGGCCGCTGAGAACTCGCAGGGCCAAGGGCCCCTATCAGCGATGATGACCGGGACGGTGCAAAGCCATGGCGCCGGCTTTGACATCGAGACCATCCTCATGCTGGCGTTGGTCGTCGTGCTGGCCGGGGCGGTCGTGGTCACCATCTGGACGAGGCGCCGCAAGTAGACCAGCCTCGGCTTTGCCCGCTGCTTCATCCGATCCGGATCCCCCAGAATCACTGGCATCTGTCAAAAGGTTCATTAGCGCTCACGCGCTTAGCGCGAACCGGTTAGGTCATGGAAGGCGAGAACTTCACCGTCACCCCCTGGGAGGTCACTGGGGAGATCGATTACGACCTGCTCATCGAGAAATTCGGGACCAAGCGGATCGACGCCGAGCTGCTTTCCAGACTGGCCAGCTATGGCCCGCTGCACCCGATGCTCCGCCGGGGGATCGTCTACTCGCAGAGGGACATGGAATGGCTGCTGAACCTGTACGACAAAGGGCAGCAGTTCGCCTTGTATACCGGAAGGGGGCCTTCGGGCCACACCCATCTGGGGCATCTGATGCCCTGGATATTCACCAAGTACCTGCAGGACACCTTCCACGCACCGCTCTATTTCCAGATGACCGACGATGAGAAGTTCCTGTTCAAGGACGACCTGAGCCAGGAAGACACGTTGCGCAACACTTACGACAACGCATTGGACGTGATCGCGCTCGGCTTCGATCCTAAGATAACCAAGATCATCGTCGACACGGAATGCATCAAAACGCTGTACCCACTGGCCTTAAAGGTCGCGAAGAAGGTCACCTTCTCCACCACCAAGGCCGTCTTCGGGTTCGACAACTCCACCAACATCGGGAGCATCTTCTTCACCAGCATCCAATCGGCGCCGGCCTTCCTGCCGAGCGAGCTGGAGCATCATAACGTCCCGGTCCTGATACCCTGCGGGATCGATCAGGATCCGCATTTCCGCGTGACCCGGGACGTGGCCGAATCGCTGGGCTACTTCAAGCCCGCGCTCATCCACAGCAAGATGTTCCCTGGCCTCTCGGGCAATGACAAGATGTCCTCCTCAGTGCCTGATTCCACGATCTTCACCACCGACACGCCCAAGCAGCTCAAGAAGAAGATCGGCAACGCCTTCACCGGCGGTGCGGTCTCGGCGGAGGAGCAGCGCAAGACCGGGGGCAAGCCAGAGGTGTGCGCCGTCTTCAAGTACCAATTCTACCTCTTCGAGACGGACGACGCCAAGGTCGACAGCCTGGCGGACCGCTGCCGCAAGGGCGAGATCCTTTGCGGGGAGTGCAAGAAGCTGCTGTCCGACAAGCTGGTCCATTTCCTGGAAGAGCACCAGCGCAGGCGCGAGGAAGCCAAGTCCAAGCTGGACGATTTCCTGATGAAGGCCGACTGATGGAAATCCGACCGATCGGCGAAGTGCACAACTCCGCCGAGGAGAAGACGGACTCCAACGATCTGATTTCCGAGATCGAGATCTGTTCCCGAGTATGCGGAAGGGCTTTATCGCATCGAGGAGAGCGATGAGATCGTGGTCCTATTCCGCTTCGATCGCTCCGACCAGGTCCGCATGACCGTTCACCCGCATGGCGATCCCGTCAACCCTCTGGTGGGTGTCTTCGCCTCCCGCACGCCTAACCGCCCTAACCAGATCGGAGTGACCAAGGTGAGTCTGCTGGAACGCAAGGGCCAGGTCCTGTCGGTCAGGGGCCTGGACGCATTGAACGGTTCCCCGGTGATCGATATCAAGTCTGTCGGAATGGCGGAACCAGCATAACGCAAATCACAAATAGAATGTAACGGCTCCCCTCCTCACATGAACGCGGCGCGCATCCTCGAAGGGCTGAGCCACCAGGAGAAGAAGGTCCTGCTGGCACTGCAGGAGCTGTCCGGGAACGCCACGCCGGAGCAGATCTTCGAGAGGGGCGGCTTCGAACAGCCGGTGGAAGTGATGAACGCCTCCTCCTGGCTGCAGTCGAAGGGCTTGATCCGCATCGAGGAGCAGGCGTTCAAGCAGTACTGCCATCAACAACCGGGACGTCCTTGCCGAACGGGCTTCCGGAAAGGCAGGCGTTGATGGAGATCTCACAGGCGGGCGGGAGGCTATCGCTCGCCGATCTGGAGGCAGGCATTGGGCAAGGAGACCTCCGGCCTGGCCATCGGCTGGCTGAAGCGGAAGGCCTTGGCCAACATCGAGAAGGGGCCTGAGGGGGCCGATGGTCACCATGACCGATGCCGGCCAATCTTACCTATACTCCAACATGAACGACGAATTCCTGCTCGAGCTGCTTGCCGTCAAGGACCTGCTGGAGAGCGAGATCCCGGCGGAGCTGCGTCCGTCCATCCCCCAGCTCAAATCGCGACAGGACCTAATCATCGAGAAGCCGCTGGTGCGCCGGAAGCTGCACCTGACCGACCTGGGCAAGGAGGTCTTGGCGCTAGGGATAGAGCTGAGGGAAGAGGTGGCGCAGCTGACGCCGGAGCTGATCCAGTCCGGAAAATGGAGAACGGTCAGCTTCCGCAAGTACGATGTCAACACCTTCGCGCCGGTGAGCTACGCAGCCAAGAAGCACCTGCTCACCAGGATAGCGGACGAGGTGAGGCGCATCTTCGTCCAGATGGGGTTCACCGAGATCGACGACGAATACGTGCAGCCGGCTTTCTGGAACATGGACGCGCTCTTCACGCCGCAGGACCATCCGGCCCGGGAGATGCAGGACACTTTCTATCTCAAGAATCCCTCGAAGATCTGCCTGGACCAGGATATCGAGATCCTCAAAAAGGTCAGGAAGGTGCACGAGAACGGCGGGGACTCCGGTTCGCTCGGCTGGCGCTACCAATGGAGCCGGCAGGAGGCGGAGCGGGCGCTGTTGCGCACGCACACCACGGTGAACACGATCCGCTACCTGGCCCAGCACAAGGAGCCGCCGGTGAAGGTCTTCTCCCTCAGCCGGGTATTCCGCAAGGAGGCGATAGACGCCACCCATCTGCCGGAGTTCGCGCAGATCGAGGGCATCATCATGGAGGAGGACGCCAGCTTCGACATGCTCGTCGGCGTACTGCGGGAGTTCTACGGCCGTATGGGCTTCGAGGACATCCGGGTCCGTCCCGGTTACTTCCCCTACACCGAGCCGTCGCTCGAGGTGGAGGTATTGTGGAACGGGAAATGGCTGGAGCTTGGCGGCGCTGGCATCTTCAGGCCGGAGGTGACCGCTCCCTTCGGGATCGAGCATCCGGTTCTGGCCTGGGGCCAAGGGTTCGAGCGGCTGGCCATGCTGCATTGGAACCTGAAGGACATCAGGGAGCTGTACCAGACCGACATGGACCTGCTGCGGCAGAGCCCGATATTCTGATCAGCGCGATCACTGCCTGATTGGCGAGAATCTTGCCTAACAATTCCGGAGTAGCTAAGCCTCTCCCCAGCCCTTGGGAGGATTGGCCTTCATGTCGTATTCCCTGAGCTTCTCGGGATTCCCTATTAATCCATAGGCCTCCGCCATTCCCTGGTACCAGGGTTTGCGGTCCTTCTCCTTGGTGATCGCCAGGCTCTTGCTCAGATAATGCAGCGCCTCGCTGCCGTTCTTGACCAGAAGATAATTCCTGCCCAGAAGGTAGTAGATGCGCTCGATGAGCTCCGGGTCGGACGAACGCTCCTGTTTCGCAAGCTTCACCAGCACGCTGATCGACTCCTCGTTCAAGCCCATCAGCATCAGGGTGTGGGCGATTTCGCACTCCAGCGTCGCCGATTCCATCTTCAGTCCGATGGCTTTGGCCTTCAACAAGGCATCAAGCGATTCCTGGAGCAGCTCTTTCTTTCGCAGCCCTCTGCCTCTTATCAAGAGGCCGATCATGCGCTCCGAGGCGTCGGTGGAAGATTCCATTTCCGTGCAGATCCTGAAGCAGCTGTCGAGATCGTCAAGGAGCAGGCAGGCCTCCGCCTGTGCCCTCCTGACCTTGCCGCGATATTGCTCCGAAGGCGAGCGGATCATCAGCATTGCTTCCAGCAGCCCTCGGTCCATGGAAGAAAGTACAAGCACGTCCTTGTGCGCGATCAGAATCTCAGCTTCCTTCAGGCGTCCAGCATAGATCAGGTGGTAAAGCCTTTCGCCATAATCGTTCTCGCTCAGCCAGTAGTCGGCCGCACGGCTGTGGTACGCTTTGATCTCTGACGATGGCACCAGTTTCAGAACCGAACGGCGCAGTTCGGCCGGAATGTCCACCATGCCGAAGCGGTCCACCGGCAACAGGCTGGTAGTGGTGGAGGGCAGCGCCTCCCTGCGGAAGGGCTTGCGGAAGACGCATGCGCTTGCCAAGATGATCTTCGAATCACTACTGAGCGTCTGCCAGAGCTCCTGCGCCTTGCAGCGCCGGATGTCGATGAGGGGACCGATGTCGATGCCTTCGCTGGACGCGTACTGCCTGATCCTCGCCGCCTTCTGCTCCCCGGTGGGGCTGAGGAAGTAGACCTTGCGCTTAGTCTTGCCCCTCTTGATGTGGGCGAGCTTCTCGACGACCTCCCCCGAACCGCGCAGCTTCTTCAGCTCGATGGCGGCGTGCGCCCGGGATATCCTCAAGCTGGCCGCGATGCCATCTTGGCTGATATCTATCGGGACGTCGTAGTTGTCTATGAGCTTCTGGTATTGGACAAGATGAAGTACGATCCTTTCTCCAACAGTTATCGCGCTAGCCATCGTTATCGAATTTCGACAGCCGCCTTATGAACATAAGGCCGTGGCTATTACATGTGATATTTACTCGCTTCCGTGCAATGCGGGCCATAAGATGAACATTGTTGTCCGTCGATGCTTGGAAGGCGCCAAGACGGATCATCCTCGTCTTACAGGCTTCAAGGACGGATCTCCTACGCTCATTCGCCCCCTTGCTCGATGTCCAAGGGCAGCAAATGATTAATCCTCTGGTCCTGATTCATGACCGATGCGGCTTCTCGTCTGCAGCCTGGAGGACAGCGCAAGCATCAACATCCGCGATCGCCTGACGGAAGTGGTCGACTGGAAGGAGCAGGGGACCTTTGAGAACCGGCCGGTGCTGCGGCGCGGCGGCGACGCCCTCGTCACCGTCGAGGAGCGGCACCTTTTTACCGATGATATCGACAGGAGGGTGCGGGAAGCGACGGACCTGGATATCGAATGCGTCGTTTTCCTTTCCCGGCACAAGGCGGCCTCAGGCATACCGACCCTGACCGTCCATCCGATCGGCAACTTCGGGGCCAAGGCGGACTTCGGCGGAAGGCCGGGGACGCTGGTGCCCTCCGCCCCTGACCTCATGACCTCGCTGTTGCGGAGCATGCAACGCCATGCTTCCGGGCTGGGGTACCAGATATCGTTCGAGGTCACGCATCACGGACCCTTCCTCAGCACACCCACGCTCTATCTGGAGATCGGAAGCTCGGAGAGTCAATGGCCCGACGTCAAGGCGGGCGAGGCGCTGGCCCGCTCCCTTCTCGAGGTGGAAGTCCTCAAGGCGACGAAAGTCATCGGGCTGGGAGGCGGACATTATGCCCCGAGGTTTAGCGAGGTGGCTCTCCAGAAGAAGGTGTCCGTCGGCCACATGATCACCAACCATTTCGCGGACGATGCGTCCGATGACGAGCTCGTCCAAGCGATCAAGAAGGCCCTAGCCGCTTCGGAGAATGCCGACTTGGTCTACATCCATAAGAAGTCGATGTCGCGTTCTCGCGCCACGCATGTGAAAGGGCTGGTCAGGGAGCTGGGCGCCGACGTCATAGACAGCTCAGGCCTGGAGGATCTCTGAGACAGATCACTCCAGCTCCGCGCCACATACCGGGCAGAGCTTCCAGCTCGATTTCACCGGCGATTTGCAGTTGGGGCAGGGCGCCTCCTCTTCATCCTCGGCGGTATCGGATTCCCTATCCTCGGCCAGCATCTCCTCGCGCATCTCCTTGTCCTCGAATTCCTTGTCCTGGCCCGGGCGACCCCTTTTGACCGGCTTCAAAGCCGTCTTGAGGTGCTTGCTGCCGGCCGCGGTTACGAACGATCCCTTCCTCCTCTCCGACTGGAAATAGTCAGCGGAAAGGACGATGCCGCCCGCCACCGCTAGGACGCAGCCGAATACGGAAAGGAAGACGGCCGGGCCGTAGATGGAGCGGTCCAGCTGCTCGGCGATGTACTGCTCCTTCAGCAGGAATAGCAGCACAATGATGATGGCCGCGGCCATGACCGACGTTACCAGCACCCCCATCGCCGCCAGCTTCCGAAGCTTGGTCCTCTTCTGGCTGGCGAGCGCCAGGCCGGAGAGCACGGCGCAGGCCGCCCCTGTGATCGGTGCCAGAAGAGCAAGATAGGTCATGACGCCCCATCCAGGGTGGCCGCCCATATTCCAGACGAAAAGCTGTTGCACCACGGCATTGGTGGCAAGGTCGTAGCTATCGACCCAGCTGACCAAGAAGGTGGAGACGATCATCAACCCCCCCAGGATGGCGAATGCCATGCCGGTGTAGACGGCTGGGTGTCGCCTCTTCGGCATCAGCCTCTCGTCCATTGCGACCCGTCTGCGCTCGATCGAGCGCTTCCTCTGCTTGACGTTCCTCGTCCCATCCCCATCCCTGCTCATTCAATATCCCATCCTGGCTATGATCTAATACCTACTATCGTGCCCTTGACCTTTTCGCCCCTGACCGCCGCCTCGAGCTCCTTCAGGTCGCGGCCGTCGATGATGTAGATTGGCATGTCCGATCTCATCGCCACCTCCGCCCCCAGCTTGTCGAACACGTGCGAGGGGCCGGCGGAATGATGCCCTTCGCCGACCAGATCCAGCAATTGCTGGTGCGTGAGGCTGGAGTATCTCTTCGCCTCGGGATGCTTCTTCGGGTCGGCGGAATAGGCCGCGTCCACCGAGGTAGCGTTCACGATGCGCTCCGCCTTCAATCGCTCGGCGATCATAGCCGACACTGCATCGGTAGTGTGCCCCGGCTCCGTGCCGCCCATGACCACGATGCGCCAGCGCGATGCCGCCGCCTCTGCCTCATCCACGCTTCGGGGGATTTCCGGGGAGCAGTCCTTGCCGACCGCGAGCTGCAGCAGCTTCGCATTCAGCCGGGTGACGTCGATGCCCATCTGGTCCTGCTCGTCCCGGCTCGCGCCCATCTCCTTGGCGATGCCGATGTAGTAGCGCGATACCTTGCCCCCTCCACACACTACGACCAGGGGGCAGTCTTTGGCCAATTTGCGAATCAGCTCTGCGACTTGCGTCAGGAAATGATTGTCCCGATCGTCTGGGATGAGGACCGAGCCTCCCAAGGAAACGATGATGTGAGCCATGTTTACACCAACAGATTAATAACGCCAATCCTTTTAGGTGATAAAAACCTGAGGTCGCAGCATATATGGCAGTGATAGGAGAAAAACTGTCCGAGAGACAGAAGTACGATTTCAAGCGCTCGTTGGAAGAGGTGAGCAACCTCAAAGGTAGAGGTACAGAGCTCATCTCCCTCTACGTCCCGCCGGAGAAGCAGATCTCCGACGTGGCCGCCTACCTCAGAGGCGAGTACTCCCAATCCTCCAACATCAAGTCCCAGGGCACCAGGAAGGCCGTCCAGGGCGCCATTCAATCCATTCTTGCCAGGCTCAAGTACTTCAAGACGCCGCCGCTGAACGGCGTGGTGTTCTTCGTCGGGGAGATCGCCTCCGTCGGCGACCAGACGAAGATGGTGCAGTACTCGCTGGAGCCGCCGGAGCCGATAACCACTTTCCTCTACCGGTGCGATTCCGAGTTCTTCCTCGAGCCGCTCAAGGACATGCTCCTGGACAAGAAGACCTTCGGGCTCATCGTCATCGACCGATCGGAGGCGACGATTGGCATCCTCGGGGGCAAGCGCATCAATATCGTGCGCAACATCCAATCGCAGGTTCCATCGAAGCACCGCATGGGGGGGCAGTCGGCGCAACGTTTCGAGCGCCTGATCGAGATCGCCGCCCACGAGTTCTTCAAGAAGGTCGCTGACAACGCCAACGATGCGTTCCTGAAGTTGCCAGATCTGCAGGGCATCCTGATCGGCGGGCCGGGAGCGACTAAGAACTTCTTCGCCAGCCAGGAATACCTGAATCATGAACTGCTGAAGAAGATCATCGACACCTTCGATACCGGCTACACCGACGAGTATGGCCTGAAGGAACTGGTAGAGCGGGCGAAGGACAAACTGCTCGACCTGGACCTGATGCGCGAGAAGCGCCTCATCACCCGCCTCCTGGAGGAGATCCGCAAGGCGGACGGCGGACTGTCATGCTATGGCGAGGACCAGGTCAGGAACGCGTTGACCATCGGCGCCATCGACGCTCTGCTTTTGTCTGAGGGATTGCGCAAGAAGCGCTACCCCATCGAATGTCCGAGCTGCGGCTGGAAGGAGGTTGTGACAGCAGATGCCACTCCAGAGCCGATCCGCTGCCCCAGCTGCGGAGCGGTCACTGTGGTCGGCGACGGTATCGACCTGGTGGACGACTTCTACGACCTGGCAGACAAGATGGGCACCAAGGTGGAATTGATCTCTCCCGATTCCGAGGAAGGGGAGATGCTGCTCAAGGCGTTCGGCGGCATCGCGGCCATCCTCCGCTACAAACTGGGGGGCTGAGCACGGACCCCTACGAGCCATTCCGCCGGGAGGTGCGCGACATCCTGGAGGTGGCGCTCCGCTCCATGGGCGTGGAGCAGACGGTCGAGTTTGAGACCCCAGACCCCCAGATTGCGGACATGGCCTTCCCATGCTTCCCTCTGGCCAAGCTGCTTCGCAAGGCGCCAAAGGCCATTGCCAACGAGCTCGCGGCCAAGATCGCCCCATCTCCGTTGCTCGAGAAGGTGTGGGCGGAGAACGGCTACCTGAACTTCAAGGTCAACGGCGACCGATTGGTTAAAGACACCCTCGGCGCCATCATAAGCGAGAAGGCGGCTTACGGCTCGGGCGAGCCCAAGGACTGCCGGGTGCTGCTAGAGCACACCTCCGTGAACCCGACCGGCCCGATCCACGTGGGCCGGGCGCGCAATCCTTTGATCGGCGACACGCTGGCGCGATGCCTGCGGAAGAACGGCTATTCGGTGACGACCGAGTACCTGGTGAATGACGTGGGCAAGCAGGTCGTCCTCCTCACCTGGGGGGTAGAGCACGTCCCCCCCTCAGAGGTCAAGCCTGCCTCCGATCGCCAGAAGGTGGACCACCGGCTGGTCGGCTACTATCAGCGGGCGAACGAGCTGCTGGAGAGCGACCCTACCGTGGAAAAGCAGGTGGGGGAGATGCTCCGCGCCTTCGAGAATGGCGATCCGTATCGTGATCGGCAAGGTGCGGGCGACCACCGAGCGTATGCTCGACGGCATCAAGGAGAGCCTGACCCGCATCGGCGTGGAGCTGGACCAGTACACCTGGGAGTCGCAGTTCATCCTGAACGGCGAGGCGAGGCAGGTGGTAGAGCGCTTGAAGCAGACACCCTACGCCCACCAGGAGGAGGGAGCGTGGTATCTCGACCTTTCCAGCTTCGGCATCCACGGCCGGGAGCAGAAGTTCTTCTTCACCCGCTCCGACGGCACCACGCTCTATACCACCAGGGACATGGCCTACCACCTAGACAAGTTCAAGCGCGCCGACGTGATGATCAACGTTCTGGGAGAAGATCAGAAGCTGGGGCAGGCGCACCTCCTCGCGGCGCTGAATATCCTCTGCGAGGAGAAGGCGCCGGAGTGCGTCTACTACTCATTCGTATCGTTGCCGGAAGGCCGGATGTCCACCCGCAAGAATGTGGTGGTGTACCTAGACGACCTCATCGATGAAGCCGAGGACAGAGCGTTCGAGGAGGTCCGGAAGCGCCGCACCGACCTGAGCGAGGAGAAGATGCGGCGGATCTCGCGGGAGATCGGCCGGGGGGCGATACGCTTCAACATCGTCCGGGTGCAGGCGGAGAAGCAGCTCATCTTCCGCTGGGAGGATGCGCTCAACTTCGAGGGCAACTCCGCCCCCTTCGTCCAGTACGCTCACGCGCGCTGCTGCTCGATTCTTCGCAAGGCGGGGGAGTTCGAGCGCTCGCCCGATCCTGCGCTCTTGCGGGAGCCATACGAGCGAAGACTTATACGAGTCCTAGCCCAATACCCAGCAACGGTAAGGGACTGCGGCGAGAAGAGGCGGATACACCTGATGCCGGTGTACGCGCACGAGGTCGCCTCCGCCTTCAACCAGTTCTATGCCTATGTGCCTGTGCTCAGGTCCGGCGAGCATGAGAACGCGAGGTTGACGCTCGTCGAGGCAACGATGTGGGTGCTCCGCGGTTCGCTAGACTGCCTGGGCCTTGCCGCACCGGAGGAGATGTGAATGGCGCAGATAACGAAGCTTAAGGAAGCGGATAGAGGGCATGTCCGAGCACTCGAGCTGTTCATCATGAAGGAATACCTCGAGGCGATGCTGAACCGTAAATGGGAGGAGCTGAGCCAGGATTTCATCGATCAGCTGGGGGCGACTTCCGACGGGGCATTCGAGCTCTATCTGAAATCGGACCTGAGCTTCGTGGCGAAGGAGAAGGGGCAGATCGTCGGCTTCGTCTTCGCGCAGATGGTGGAACACATGAGCAACATCCCCAAGATGGTGTGGATCGAGAGCATTGGCGTTCATCCCTCGCACCAGCGCAAGGGGATTGGCTACCAGCTGCTGAAGAAGGCATGCGAGGAGGGCAAGAAGGCGGGGGCGCAGGCGGTGCAGAGCGCCATCCTCCCAGAGAATGCCAAGTCGATGCTGCTGCACAAGAAGCTCGGCTTCTTCCTGGACGCGCGCAAGCTGTCGTTCCTCGACCTGGACAACCTGAAGTGAATCAGGCCCGGAAGGTATAGTCCTCCCGGCCGTACCTCTCTTTCAGGAGCTTCTCGATCATTTTCTCTTCGTAGTGGGTGAGCTCTCCCTTGATGATCTCGACGTCGAAGGCCGAGGAGAACCCCTCCAGCAGCGCCCTCTTCACCCGTTCCATCGAGGGCGCTTCACCCAGCTCCTTGGCCAAGGACGTGACCGAGTCCTTGCCCCGTCCCTTCTTCCCCGGCCTGAGCACCTCGAACATCGCCTCGAAGTCCGTGTCCACCAGCAGCGTCCCGTGCTGCAGCACCACGTCCCACTTCCTGGTCTGGGCGGAGCCGGAGATCTTGCGCCCGGACACCAGGACGTCGTTCACCGGCTTGAACTCGGCGACCAATCCCAGATGCTCCAGGGCCTTGATGACCCCCTTGCAGATGAGCTCGAACGTCGCGTTCGGGCTCTCCGGAACCATCTGGTTATCGAGGATGACCGAGTAGATCACCTGCCCGGGGTCCGTGTAGATCGCGCTCCCCCCACTTACCCGCCGGACCAGGCCAACCCCGCGACGCCTCATCGCCTCGAGGTCCACCGCCTCCTCGACCTTCTCGAAATAGCCGATCGAGACGGTGGGCAACGCCCGGCGGTATAAGTGCAGGGAATTGGGGATGGTGCGCTGATGCCTCGCCATCATCATCACCTCGTCGCAAGCGGCGGTGTAGGCCGGGGCAGCGAGGTCGGAATCGACCAGACGCCAGAGCATGACGCCAGGATGAACCTCCAGGGTAGAAAAAGCTTGCCGATGTGGCCAGCGCCGTCGCTTGAGGAAGAAAAATAAAAGAAGAATGATTGGAAAAGGTTTGTCTGGTTACTTCTTGCCCTTCTGGGACTCCTTGCCTTCGGGCTTCTTGCCGGTGATCTTGCCGATCTTCGGCAGTCTCCTTCTCATGTAGAAGAGGACGATCACGACGACGATGACGGCGAAGATGCCTCCGTATAGGGCGATTGCCTTCCAGGCGGCCTCGTTCACGCTGACGGTGCCGGTATCGGTATTGTCAGCCGTGTTGATCTCCCGCTCCGTCACTGCCTTCACCTGGACGGTGAAGTTACCTGGTGAGCCGGGGGCCCAGCCGAAGCTGAACAGACCATATTGGCCCGGCTTCAGTTCCGTCGCCACGCTTCCATTCACGGTGAAGGTGGTCTCGTTGCCGATGAAGGACTTGGTCCCGTCGACATTGAGCACGTAGAACTCGAGATGCGGGAACGTCGCCACGTCGTTGCCGACATTGCTGACGTTAACGTTGATCGTGCCCTGGTCGCCCTCCGTGAATTTAGTCGGCGAGAAGACCATGGAGACCACGCGCAAGTCCGGCCTCGCCGAGGAGGTTATGGTCAGGCTCTTGGTTAGGTTGGCCACGTTTCCGGCAACATCCTTGGCGCTGAGTTTGACGCTGAAGGTCTGAATCAGCTTGAATTCATGCCTTACCCATGCGCCATAGCCGGTCTTTCCGTCTCCGAAGGACCAGGTGAAGTTCAGGGCGCTGAAGGAGTCATTGTTGTCTGTGGTCGCGTTGGCCGTCAGCACCAGGGTCTGGTTCTCCAATGCCGTGACTACGTTCGTCCCGTTGCGTTGGATGACGAAGGAGACCATCGGTGGGGTCTTGTCCTTCACGATCACCTGAATGCTCTTGGTGGCTAGGTGACCCGCTGCGTCGGTGACGTTCAGCATCATGGTGAACGTCCCTGCCCGGGCGTAGGTCTTGGTTACATTCTGGTTCTCGCCCACGCCCACGGTCGTTACATTGCCGTCGCCCCAGACATAGGTCCAGGTCTTGATGACGCCGACATCGGAGGTGGAAGCGATGTGATCCACCGAGCTAGCTCCATTGAATACCAGCGCCTCGTTCTGATCGACGCGCATCGGGCTCGCCGCGGTGTGGTTCCTGACCGTGAAGTCAGGTACCGGGACGATGCCGTCTGTCTTGATGTAGAACGTCTTGCTGGCGCTCAGGCCGGCGACGTCGTAGACCTTCAAGACGACCGTTAGGTTGAACGCGGCTGCCGAGTAATTGTGCGTCGTCCAGGCAGTGGTTACGTTCTCCACCCTCTGACCGTCGCCGAACGCCCAGGTGTACTTCAGCGGGTTACCGTTAGGGTCAGATGAACCGTTGCCGGTGAAGACGATGTTCCTTTGCGTGGAGACGATGTAATACAATACGTTTGATCCAGAGGTCACCGCATATGTGTAGGTCGATGGCACCTGCACTCCGCCCACCGCGGTCGGTGCGGAGGACTTCTGCGCGGTCATTGTCACTTGTTCGAACGCGCCAGTGGTGCGGACCAAGGCATCGAGCGTGACGGTCAAATATCCCGTGACCTTCACGAAGCTGGTCTGGGTGGTGTTGGCCGTCATCTCATAGGGCGATGGCCAGGTGAGGACGGTCTTGTAGTTCAAGGAGTTGGTATCATACTTGACGTAGCCCTGGACGGTGTATACGCTGAGGTTGTCGACCAGGTTGGTCAGGGACCGGTAGGGCGTCACCATCGAGCCAGTATATCCAGTGGTCGCAAGGACCGAGCTGCCGGACAGGCCAGCGAATGACGCTGAGGTGAAGTCCTGGTTGACCGCATACCTGGTGCCGTTGACCTTCACTAAGTAGTCGCTAGTCACGTTGACCGGGCCGAAGCTGCGCACCTTGTTCAAGAACAGGTTGTATTCCGCCGCGCTCACGGTGCCGTCTCCGGTGCCGAAGGCGAAGTCGATCTGCATCCTCAGGTTGGGTATGTAGCTATAGGCGATGTTTGGCCCAAGACGCATCGAAGTCCATGGCGATGTTGCGGGTCAGGTTGAACCAGTTCCAGCCGGCTCCGAATGCCACGGTGGAAGTATCGGTCTGAACGCTTTGTGCGTTCAAGTTCACGGTCAGGGTCTGAGCGGTCGACAAAGTCACGCTCGACATATCGGTTTTGGCGTCCGTTGCGTCGACCATCAAGGTGAAGGCGCCGGCGTAAGCATCGAACTCGAAGTAGTTCGAGGTAACCCTAGCCTGGATGATCCTCTTCTCCGGGACCAGTGCGGTGTTGGTGGAGACCAGGACGGCCTTGACGGCGGTTCCGGGCGTTCCAGCCTTGTACACGAAGCCGTTCAGAACCACGGCCGGGTTCAATGCCACGTTCTGGGTGTTGGTCACGCCGTTCGTGATCGTGATGTCCCTAACATCGGTTTCCAGGCCGGTGGCGCTGATCACCAGGCGGTAGCTGGACGGATAGAGAGCCAGGTTCAGCGTGCCGCTGAAGGCGTAGGTCTTTTCCATCTTGGTGGGAGAGTTCAGGTCGATGGTCTTCAGTGTTCCGACCACCGGCGTCCCGCCGACCGCTCGTGTGACCGATAGGGCCAACGTGCCCGAGCCAGCCGGGAGGTCCGCTATCTGTACCAGACCCAGGGTTACCGAGGTTATCCCGTCGAACTTCACGACGCTCGCGTACTCGAGGTCGAAGAAGCCCGTCTTGGAGATCTTCAGTATGTAGTAACCGGGCAGAGGTGAGAATGTGACCAGACCACTTGCATCGGTTGTATTAGTGTAAACCTTTGAGGTGTGGGTCTCGGTCAGCGTGGCGGTCGCGCCCGCTACCGGAGTGTTCGTGTTATCAACTACATTGAATGACAATATCGCACTACCAGCGCTCGCTGCCTTCACTGTCACGCTCGGCAACAAGGCCAAAGATGACAGCAGCAGGAATGCGACCAGCATGCCTGTTGCTAATTTCCTTGCTTTCATGTATTGCATCAATTCCCTCCCTCACGGCTCTATGGCTAGGGTTCCCCTGAGTTAGGATTAGTCATGCCGAATACGTTAATGCTAGATAAACATTGTCGTGGCCAGTTAAGATGCTGGCTACACGTAATCCGCGCGTCCTGAGGCCCGCTGATATGGCTCTCCGGTGGGCCCTTTCCGCGCCTCATTTTAGGGAGCTCGCTCAGGTGACGATCTCTTCCAAACGCTCTTCGTGGATGGCGCGCCTCACTTCCATCGCGAGGCGGCGACCGGTGCTCATCTCCCTGCGCCATAGCGTGTTGCCGTAGGAGTGGCCGACGTTCATGTGGACGTTCGTTCCCCCGCCGATGCGCGGTGCCACGTCGTAGATGAAGAATTTCAGGTCCTTGTCCACGCAGGTCTGCAGGCAGAACGGACCGATGATCCCCGGGGCGCAGTGCTCCTGCGACGCCCTCACGTACTTCTCCGCCAGCTCGAAGGCCGGCCCCAGCAGCGATTCCCGGAGGGTGGCGGAGTTGTGGCCGCAGACGGTGTACTCGGGGACGCGCTGCTTGTCGTTCAAGGCCAGCTGCTGTTCCGCTGGCAATCGAACGTGTCCGTCCAAGGAGCTCTCGAATCGCCAGTCGATGCCGAGCAGCTCGATCTTCGACCCCGCCTCCTCCAATGGCGAGTAGAAGAAATCGAGGTTGAAGACCGGGCCGATGACGTACTCCTCCATCCGCGCGTCGGTCAGGCAGTCGGCCTCGATCACGCCCTGCGCGATGAGCTGCTTCGACTTCTTGTCATATTCCTCATAGGACGAGGCGGTGAAGAAGCCCCGTTCCAGCTTCTTCACCTTGTGATGCAGCTTGATGATGGTGAGCTTGTCGATGTCGTGCGGATCCGATACCTTGCTGGGGAAGGGGAGACCGGCCTGCTCCAGCAGCCAATAGTAGTCCCTGTGGTCCGCCCCGGTCCTCGCTGCGCAGCATGTTCCTGCTGCCGACCATCGGCACCTGAAAGTCGTTCTCGACGGCGTCCATGCCGCAATAGGACGTGAAAGAGCGATTGGGGACGAAGAGCGCCTTCTTGGATAACAGCTTCTCCTGCACCTCCGGGTTCATGATGTGCTTGAATCTCTTCAGCATGATTACGTCGTCGACGATGCCCCTGCGGACTTTGCCGTCGGAGTCTCGATGGGCACGGAAGTAATTCGAATAGGGCTTGTCTCGCCCCTCCTCGCACACCACTAGGCTCTTGAAGCCCTCGTCGATCGCTCCATCGCACACGTCCAGGGCGGAGTGGGATCCGAGGACCCCGATCACGATCTCGTCCGGTCGGTATTCCTGCAAGTTCGCCAGAACCTTCTCGCGCGCGATGATAGCAATCACCCTTTTCAACAGGAACAGGGTGTCTTTTAATAAGGTTGTTGACGTCGCTCATCCTCATCGCATAAAGCGTTGATGATGACGCCGCAGATGAAGAAAGGAAATGGTAGCCCCGGGCAGATTCGAACTGCCGTCGCAGGATCCAGAGTCCCGCATGATTGACCGCTACACTACGGGGCTAGCATCCTCCCAAAAATGCTACCCTCTCTTAATCCTTTCCTTATTGGTCGTTGGCGCAATCCTGTCGATGGCGCCGGACTCACTTCGCCCGAATCGTCTTCACTATGCGTTGGTAGATCGCGCCAATGTCCCCTTCGCCCTCGATCCGCTTCAAGATGCCCTTCTTCGCGTAGTAATTCGTAAGTGGCAAGGTCGATTCCTTGTACACCCGCAGCCGCTCGCGCACCGTCTTCTCCGTGTCGTCGGAGCGTTGGAACAGCTCGCCGCCGCATTTGTCGCATTTGCCTTCGGCCTTGGGGGGGTTGAACTCCAGGTGAAAGACGGAGTTGCAGCTCTTGCAGGTGCGGCGCAGGGTCAGGCGCTTGACCAGCTTGTCCTCGTTCACTTCCAGGTCGATCGCCATGTCGATCTTGGCGATCCGGTCCAGCATCTCCGCCTGCTCCAGGTTGCGCGGGAACCCGTCCAGGATGACGCCGCCCTTGACCTGCTTCATCTTCTCCTTGATCAGGTCCATCACCAGATCGTTGGGCACCAGCTTGCCGGCGTCCATGAACCCCTTCGCCTTGATGCCCAAGGGCGTGCCGGCGCGAACCGCCTCGCGCAGCAAATCTCCCGTCGATATCTTGGTGAAACCGAGTTCGGCGCACAGCCTTTCCGTTTGAGTGCCCTTCCCGGAGCCAGGGGGCCCGAGGATAACGATCTTGAGGTCCATGCCGCCGCGTAAGTATTACCGGCTTAATTATGTTTTTGAGACGACTTTGAACCGCGGGGCTAGGCACAGGTCGCAAGCATTTTATCCAGCCGATGGGAATGGAAGGGCGATGATCGAGGGGAAGCAGGTCGGCCTGAGATTGATGGAGTCGCAGGATGTCTGGCTGCTCTATCGCTGGTTCAACGACCAAAGGGTGCTGGAGGACCTCGGGTCCGAGCACGGATTCTTCTGCGTCTCCATGGAGGAGGAGAAGGCGGCCGTGGAGAAGATGCTGCAGGACCGCCGCGCGACCTATTTCATCATCATGAAGAGAGAGGGCGGCGAGCCGATCGGCCTCATCGGGCTGGTGAGCATCGACCAGCGCAATGCCTCGGCCGAGCTGCGGATAATCATCGGCGAGGTCGGTGAGTGGGGCAAGGGGCTGGGGGAAGATGCCATCAAAGTGCTGCTCGACCACGCAATCAACGCGAAAGGTCTGCACCGTATTTGGCTGAGGGTGGCGGAATACAACGCACGCGCCGTCGCCTGCTACCGGAAATGCGGATTCAAAGATGAGGGGAGATTGCGCCACGATCACTATCACAAGGGTGCCTGGAGGGATGCGCTGCTGATGAGCATCCTCGACTCTGAGTTCCGGGAGGCCTGAGATGCTGCAAGGTAAGTTGGTGCGCTTGCGGTCCCCGGAGCGGGGGGACCTTCCCACCTTCGTACGGATGGTTCAACGATCCGGAGGCGACGCAATTCCTCCTTCGCGGGCCCGCCGATGAGCCTGGAAGAGGAAGAGCAGTGGTATCGACGACCTGTTGAAGAGCGAGGACCCCGTTCTTCTGCATCGAGACCCTTGAGGGCAAGCTGATCGGCAACTCGGCATCATGAACCTGGATTGGGTCGACCGCAGAGCGGAGATCGGCGTGATGATCGGGGAGAAGGACCACTGGAGCCGCGGCTTCGGCACCGAGGCGATCTCCTTGCTGCTGAGGTATATGTTCGAGGAGCTGAACCTGGAGCGGATCGGCCTCTACTGCGACGAGACGAACCTGCGGGCGCAGCGCTGCTACCAGAAGTGCGGCTTCCGCCAGGAGGGCGTGTTCCGTCATCACCGCTTCAAGAACGGGGCCTTCGTCAACGACGTCATCATGTCGGTGCTGAGAGCCGATTGGGACGAGATGAACCGGGGCTGGACCGCTCAGTTGTTCGCGTCCTAGATCAGTGCACTTCTAGCAGGCGCTTGACGATCTTGTGATAGATGTCCGGATAGCAGCTGTCCTCTCCGCTCTCCAGCGAAGGATTGTCGTTCACTTCGATGACGTAGACCTTGCCCTCGCATTCCTTCAGGTCGACGCCGTACAGTCCATTGCCGATGGAGCGGCCGGCCTTCAGGCCGGTCTCCAGGACGGCCGAGGGGATCTTCTCCAGCGGGACGCATTCCGTCTGGCAATAGACCAGATGGCCGTCCACCTGCGCCTGGATCTTGAACGAGTCCTGCGGGATGATGTACTTGCAGGCGTAGAGCAGCTGGCCGCCCAGCACGCCGATGCGCCAGTCGTAGCGGGAGCGGATGAACTCCTGCGCCACGATCCAGTCGGACATGTGGCTGAAGCGACGCCCGATGTGCACGAACTCCTTGGCGTCCTTGGACTTCTCCACCCGGGCCGAGAAGCAGGTGCTCGGTTCCTTCAGCACCAAGGGGGTGCCCCAATCATCGAGGAGCTGCTGGCCCCTCGCCTCGGTGATGTCCTTCCGGCTGAGGAACTCGGTCCTCGGGATGGAGACGTTGTTCTTCATCAGATGATAGTACATGTTGATCTTGTCCGCGCAGATCTGGATCGAGGATGGGTCGTCGATGACCGGGATGTTGTGCAGCGATAGCCATCTTGGCCGCCACGAACGCCACGTTCATCGGGTCCGTGTTATGGCGGATGAAGATCCCGTCCGATCTTCAGGATGCGCTTGATCTCCGAGGGGAAGATGAAGTCGGCGCTGTGTCCCAGTTCCTCCGCGGCATCGCGGCATTTGAGGAGCGCCTGCAGCTGCTCGGCATTGCTCACCGTCTGCCGGTTCACGAAAATTCCTAGGTTGGACATCAGCTGTCCCCCTTCTCGAACGGAGTCCCACTTGCGGTTCAGGTAGCCGCCGAGGAGCTTCTTCTCGTCCTTGGTCAGCTTGCTGTACCTCACCGGACCGAGCGAAGAGAGCTTGCACTTCTCTCCAGAAGCGATGTAGGTGATGCTTGCCAGTGGGATGCGGAATTCGCGGTAGACCTGTTCCGCCAGACTGGGGAGCCCGGCGTCCTTGGCATTGGCGGTCTTGCCGAACACCATGTTCGCCGTCTTGACCTCCTCGCCCTGTTTCAGCTTCTGGTAGCAGAAGGGATACTTGCCGTTGTTCGTGACGTGCTTGATGATCTCCTTCGCCTGCTCCGTCTCCTGGGCGATCGCGAACTCCCCCGGCGTCGCGAAGTAGTTCAGTCCGTAGATGATGCATGGCGCCGTCACATAGGAATCGGAGACCTCCCATTCGCAGACGTCGATGCCTGCCAGCTTGGCCTTCTCCAGGCAGATCGGAACGATGTAGGCGTCGATGACGTCCGCGCTGCGAGGCAGCGTGTTGATGCCGCTGATCTCGTTCTTCACCAGCGCGTAGTAGCCCTCGCTCTTGTAGAAGTGGTTCTCGCTGACCACGTGCGTGCTGTCCTCCAGGTTGAGGGTTACGATTTCGTCTTGCCTGAGG